>NZ_JARHXR010000029.1:0-19337 GCF_029222665.1 Bacillus sp. Cr_A10 | reverse complement strand
GTCTTCGGCTAACGCTATTCCCTCAGGAGCGTCGCCTTATTCAACGATTTTCTAAAAAATACTAATTGAAAAAATGTAAGTGATAAAAACTTGCTCTATTAAGGGCATGAGGGTTTTCTAATTTAAAAACGGATAATAGTTGATTGGAGTGGAAGGCGGCGACTCCAGCCGGAAGAGCAAATGTTTTCTGCACCGAAAGCGAAGCGTCAGGTGCATGAGCTGAAGACCCTAGACTGAGCGGAGCGAAGGAAGCGGCTGAAGCCATGCCGGCGAAAAGCGTCCGCCTGGAACAGAAATCAACGGGGCCATCTTTGTTTCTGACCGTATAAAGTTATTTCTGACCGGATAGATGAACTTTGTGTCCGGATAAATGAATTTCTGTCCGTATAAAAATTTTATTGTCCACATAAAAAGTTTTCTGACCATATAGCATTTTTTCATCATTTTATCTTCCGTACTATTGCTCCTACTAAGCTGTAAGCCTCGGTAAAACAATATATTATATCTTTTATAAAATTAAAAGACTGTAGACCACTCGTTTTTTCGAGTTTGTCTACAGTCTCTGATAGCACCCGTGTGGATGCTTTTATAGCACTATCAATTCTTTCGGGAATTTTGTAAGTACCTCAACACCATTTTCTGTAACGACCACATCATCTTCAATACGTACACCTGTTATATCCGGATGGTATATTCCTGGCTCAATAGTGAATACCATGCCAGTTTCTAGTTCCATCTCATTTACACCAGTGATAGATGGAAATTCATGTACTGAAATTCCTAGACCGTGTCCTAAACGATGCGTAAAATACTCTCCGTATCCAGCATCTGTAATTACGTCACGAGCAATTTTATCAAGCTCCATAGCAGTTACTCCAGGTTTGACTGCATTTACTGCAGCCTCTTCTGCACGGCGTACAGTCTCATAAACTTCACGTTTTTCCTCTGTTGGTTCACCAAATGATACAGTTCTAGTAATATCTGAGCAGTAGCCATTATAAACAACGCCTAAATCAAATAGGATAAAGTCACCTTTTTGTATTTTACGATCACCAGGATTACCATGTGGAGAAGCCGTTTTAGGTCCACTTAATACCATCGTATCAAAGGACATTTGATATCCGCCTTTTTCTTTTACTGCATTTTCTATAGCATTTAAAATTTCTAGCTCTGTTTTTCCTTCAGCAATTTCTTTGCAACCTACTTCAATTGCAAAATCAGCAAGCTCAGCAGCTTTTCTCATATTTACCAATTCATCTTCTGTTTTAATAACACGTAATTTATTGATCGCCTCATCGATTCTTGAAATTTGAATCGCAGGTATTCTCTCTAGTATAGCTTCTTGGCGTTCGACAGTTAAATGTGCTTTTTCAATTGCCAATGAGTTGATAACGCCAACTTTGTTTTGAATGGTTTGAACTACGATATCCCAAGCATTTTCCGTATCTTGGTGGCCAACAATATCACCAGTCCAACCAGTTGCCAAAGCATCTGGAACTTCCATTTGCGGACAAATGATAAATGGTGCAGCATCCTTAAAAATTAAAACACCAAGCAAACGTTCATGCGGATTGCTTCTAAATCCAGTAAAATAAAAAACATTATCTGGAGTCGTTATAAATGCAGCGTCAATATTATTAGACTTTAAAAAACTTTGAATTCTTTCTACTTGTTTCATCATGGCACCTCTTTTAATATTTATAAGTTAAGGATATCAGAATAAAGGATTTCTGGCATCTACGTTGAATGAAATACAGAGAGAAAATTAACCAAAAGGAGCGGATTACTTATGCAAATTAGTTATCATGGACATTCTGTAGTAAAAATTAAAACAAATACGCACACGATTTTAATCGATCCTTTTATCACCGGAAATGTTTTAACTGATTTAACGGCCTCTGAGGAAAAGCCAGATGTAATTTTATTGTCACATGGACATAATGATCATGTCGGAGACACTATTGAAATTGCAAAGCAGTCTAATGCACTTGTTGTAGCGCCTTTTGAGCTTGCTGCATATCTAAGTACAAAGGGTTTAAATACACATGAAATGGGTTTAGGTGGGGCATATGAATTTGATTTTGGACAAGTAAAGTTTACACAAGCATTCCATAGTTCTTCTTTTACTTCAAATGAAGATGGAACAATTTACACTGGTATGCCAGCTGGAATATTATTTACCACAGAAGGTAAGACCATCTACCATGCAGGTGATACAGCCCTGTTCGGAGATATGCAACTAATTGGGCAGAGAAATAATATTGACGTAGCATTTTTACCAATAGGTGATAATTTTACTATGGGTCCTAAAGACGCTGCCTATGCTACTGAACTATTAAAGCCAAAGGTAGTTGTCCCGATACATTACAATACTTTCCCACCTATAAAACAAGACCCAAATCATTTTAAGGAATTAGTGTCAACAGCAGAAGTACAAATACTTCAAGCAGGTGAAATGGTTAGACTGTAACATAGCTAGATAATATATATAATGTGGTACAATAAGCGTATAACAATCGTTTGGATGTGACTACATGACAACAAAACATGAGCAAATTTTAGCGTATATAGAAAAACTTCCTGTTGGGGATAAAATATCTGTTAGACAAATAGCGAAAGATTTAACGGTAAGTGAAGGAACAGCATACCGTGCGATAAAAGAAGCAGAAAATAGAAGGTTAGTTAGTACAATTGAACGAGTTGGAACGATTCGAATTGAACTAAAGAAAAAAGAGCATTTTGAAAGATTAACTTATGCTGAAGTAGTAAATATAGTAGATGGACAAGTATTGGGTGGGAAATCTGGTCTTTACAAAACACTAAATAAGTTTGTTATAGGGGCTATGCAATTAGAAGACATGATGCGTTATGTAGAACCGAGTAACTTGTTAATTGTGGGAAATCGTCTTCAAGTACATGAATCAGGATTGCGAGCTGGAGCAGCAGTACTTGTAACCGGTGGATTTGATGTTTCTGATAGAACAAAAAAACTAGCGGACGATTTGGAGTTGCCAGTAATATCAACAAGCTATGATACTTTTACAGTTGCTACGATGATCAATCGGGCAATTGATGATCAACTGATTAAAAAAGACGTGCTTTTAATTGAAGATATTTATGTTCCTTTAAAAGATACATCTTTTCTTCGTACAAATGATTTAATAAATCGTTACCATGAATTAAACCAATTGACGACACATGGAGGATTCCCAGTAGTTGATAAATCGAACAAGCTGGTCGGGATTGTTACGGCGAGAGATGTAATTGGTAAAGATAGTCTAGAGCTAATCGACAAAGTAATGACGAGAAATCCGATATCCATCACACTTAAAACTAGCGTCGCTTCAGCAAGTCATCGCATGATTTGGGAAGGAATAGACTTGTTACCTGTAGTAGGTGATAACAATTCCTTAAAAGGTGTCATTAGTAGACAGGATGTACTGAAAGCATTACAAGCGGCTTCACGACAGCCTCAAAACGGAGAAACAATAGACGATATTGTAAAGCAGCAAATTAAACTAATTTCTGCTGAAGAATACATTTTTGAGTTTATAGTAACTCCGCAGATGACGAACCATTATGGTGCTATGTCATATGGCGCATTCTCTATATTATTGACAGAAACAGGGGCCCAAACCTTGAAAATTCGAAAACGAGGAGAAAGCGTTGTAGAAAATATGACGATTTACTATACGAAGCCTATCCAGATAGAAAGTATTTTACGAATCCATGCTAAAGTATTAGAAATGAGCCGTAAAGTAGCAAAAATGGACATAGAAGTATTTAATGAGAAACAGTTAGTCGGAAAAGCAATGGTTACTTATCAAATGCTCGAACGATGAAAAAATGATGCAGCTTTATAGCTGCATCATTTCCAATTGAATATGTTATTTATTTAAATCTAATTCCTCTTGAACGAATTGTCCATAATGCTTGGATACTTTATAATTATGATACATAAAATATCCTCCCAGAAGGATAAAAATTGCGGAGATTACATATGTAAGAGTTGATGGGAACACGATAAGAAAATTTAAACCAAAAAAAAGTATAAATGCTCCCAAACAAATAGATGCTTTCGCGGCAAACCATTTTTTTCGAATAGGTAAAGTGGTGCGAAATTGTTTCGTTTTAAAATAAAAATACCAAACAAATGAAACAACGATGGCTAGTATAAAGATAAAATTAAGTATCATAATGGACCCCCAATAAAAGTTAAGCTTTCATTATTGTATAGGGAAATTTGTGAAAATGCGAATAGTAAATCTGATGAAGTGAGGGAACTTGAAATGAAAAGACAAATCATAGACACAATCGAACGCTATGACAAAATAATAATACATCGACATGTACGTCCCGATCCGGATGCATATGGATCTCAAATAGGATTAAAAGAACTCATTTCATTAAACTATCCAAATAAAAAAGTATTTGCTACTGGAATTCATGAAAATACTTTAGACTTTTTAGCTCGACCAGATAAAGTTTTAGATGAAGACTTTCAAGATGCTCTTATTATTGTTACAGACACGGCAAATACAGAAAGAATAGATGATGATCGTTATAAGCTAGGTAGTTATTTGATAAAAATAGATCATCACCCAAATGATGATGCTTATGGAGATTTACTCTGGGTTAACACAAGCGCGAGCTCTGTAAGTGAAATGATTTGTGAATTATTTGAAGAAGCGAAGGAATATAGAAGCTGGAAGTTGGATGCAAGTATTGCAAGATTATTATTTGCTGGAATTGTTGGTGACACAGGAAGATTTATGTTCCAAAGTACAACACTCCAAACAATGAAATATGCAGGACAATTGCTTTCTCATGGCTTTGATCGTACTGAACTGTTCAATGGTATGTATGAGGTTGAACGCAACTTACTTCATTTAAAAGGCTATGTATATGAAAACTTTAGCATGGATGAAAATGGTGTAGGTTTTGTTAAATTAACAAGAGAAATTTTACAAAAATACAATGTTGCAGAATCGGAAGCATCTCTATTGGTAAGTGCTTTAGCGGACGTAAAAGGTATGAGATGTTGGGTATTTTTTATCGAGGATGAAAAAGAAATTCGTGTTCGCCTTCGCTCAAAAGGTCCGATTATTAACGAAATAGCCAAAAAATATGGTGGTGGAGGACATCCACTAGCTTCAGGAGCTTCCGTAAAGTCGTGGGATGAAGCAGATGTTGTCATTAAGGATTTAAAAATGTTGTAAACAGAGGTGTCTTATATGGAAACAGTATATCCACAAATTGTAACATCAGCGGATATGCTGAAAAGTACAATACAACTGGACCAACTAATTCAAAAGTTGAAAAAGAATAATGCGAAGGCAGCCGCTATTACAAATAGTAAATTGTATGGCATGTTGCCTTTTTGGCATGAATTAAATAAACAACAAATTCACCCGGTGATAGGACTAACGATCAAGGTCCAATTAGAAACTCAAATATGTTCTATCATTTTATACGCAAAAAACAACAGAGGTTATGAAAATCTTTTGAAGATTACAAGTAGCCTAGAAACAAGAGAACTTTCCGAACTACCACTTAAATGGCTAATAGCTTATAAAGAAGGAATAATTGCAGTCTATTACAGTGAACAGCAATATTCGAAAGAAGTTTTAGCTGAATTAGCTAAAGTATTTCTTCCTTCTTTTCTTTTTGTAGGTATAGAGAGACCAAATGGAGTAATCAAGGAAAACGAACATGAAATAATATCGATTGCAGATGAACTTTCTATTCCTATAACTACTTATCATATGAGTCGCTATATAGAAAAAGAGGATTCTTTTGCATTCGAAGTTTTAAATGCAATGGATCAATCCCTCAAAATGTCTGACATGAATCGTTTAAAACCTTCCACTAATTCTTATCACATACTTTCAAACGAGGAGTGGCTGAATTGGTTTTCAGATGTTCCAAATTGGCTTGACAATACAAAAAAAATGCTAGAAAGCTGTCACTTATCATTCGAACAACCTACCCACCATATGCCGAAATTCCCTCTACCTCCAAACGTATTGGCAAAAGACCATTTACGACAACTTTGCGAAGAGGGTTTAACAAAACGAGTACAAAACGTAACGACCGAATATGTGGAGCGTCTACAGTATGAACTTAACGTTATAAGTCAAATGAAGTATGATGATTATTTTCTAATCGTGCAGGATTTTATGAAGTTTGCAAAACAGGCTGGAATATTAACAGGACCAGGACGAGGATCTTCTGCAAGTTCCCTTGTAGCTTATTCTCTTAGTATTACAGATGTAGATCCACTTGAATACGGTCTTTTGTTTGAACGGTTTTTAAATCCGGAACGTATTACTTTGCCAGATATTGATATTGATTTTGCCGATTCAAAAAGAATGGAAGTTATACAATACGTCGTTGAAAAGTATGGCAAACAACATGTGTCCCAAATAATCACTTTCGGTACTCTTTCAGCTAAAGCTGTGGCGCGTGAAGTGGCAAGGGTGTTTGGGTTTGAATCTTCTACATTAGAAGCTATCTCATCCTTTATTCCATCCAAGCCTGGCATTACTTTAAAAGAGGCTTATGAGCAATCACAAAAGTTAAGAGAGTTTATACAAACAGAAGAAATCCGAAAAAAATGGTTCCAAGTCGCTCTTGGATTAGAAGGATTACCGAGAAATGCTTCCACTCATGCAGCTGGTGTAGTACTTTCACCAAGTCCACTTGTAGACGTAGTACCGATCCAGAGTGGCCATGATGATATATATTTAACGCAGTGGCCTATGAAAGAAGTGGAGCAGGTAGGCTTATTGAAAATGGATTTTCTTGGGTTGAGGAACTTGACCATTATAGAGAGAATTCTATTTTTAATCAATAAAAAAACGGCAACCAAAGTCACATTAGCGGCTATTCCTTTGAATGATCAACCTACATTTCAAATGCTTCAAAATGGGGACACAACAGGTGTCTTCCAACTTGAATCTGCAGGTATGCGAAATGCCTTAAGGCAAATAAAACCCTCAAAATTTGAGGATATTGTAGCGGTTAATGCTTTATTTAGACCAGGGCCTATGGACAGTATTCCATTGTACGCAAAAAGAAAATTAGGACAGCAGGCTGTAACATATGAACATCCAGTGCTTGAACCAATTTTACGAGAAACTTATGGCATCATTGTCTATCAAGAGCAAATCATGCAAATTGCCTCACAAATGGCTGGTTTTACATTCGGAGAAGCGGATTTGTTACGACGAGCAGTTAGTAAAAAAAATCGTGAAATCTTACAAAAAGAACGAGCTCATTTCGTTCAAAAGGCTATACAACTTGGTCATACACAAGAGGCTGCCTCGACTGTATACGACTTAATCGTTCGTTTTGCAGATTATGGATTTCCAAAGAGTCATGCAGTAGCCTATAGTGTTATTTCGTACCAAATGGCTTATTTAAAAACTCATTTCCCTGTTCCATTTTACTGTGCATTATTAAGTACTGCAGTTGGAAATCAGGAAAAAATAAATCAACTTTTAATGGAAATGAAACAAAAAAATATTAGCGTGTTACCTCCTTCTATTTATAAAAGCCAACTATCCTTTTCTGTTGAAAGTGGTGGTGTTCGTTTTGGCTTAAATGCTATTAAAGGGGTGTCTCATGCATTTATAAAGAAATTAAAACAGCAAAGAGTGAACAGAACTTCTAACTGGGATGATATTTTCGATTTTGCCGCCGATCTTACTGCTGTCCATTTTACTAGAAAAAATGTGGAGCCACTTATTAAGGCTGGTGCTTTAGATGAATTTGATGAAGAACGGTCCACGTTGCTCGCCACGTTAGATGCTGCTGTAAAATATGCGGAGCTTGTAAGCCCTACGGAAGAGAGTGATTTGTTTAACGGAGATGCTTCTCATTTTGGAAAATCTAAATATATACAAACGGAACCATTACCCTTAATGATGAAGCTTCAATTTGAGAAAGATGTGTTAGGTCAATATTTTTCTGAGCATCCTACAGTTTCCATTAAAAGAAATCATCCTGATCAAATAGCTAGTATATGGAACGTTCAACAAGCACAAAAAGAATGGAAAGTAAAAATAATTGGTCTCATCGAAGAAATAAAAAGGATAAGAACAAAAAAGGGTGAATCAATGGCATTTGTTACATTACAAGATGATACTGGAAGTATTTCGGTAACTCTTTTTCCTGAAGAATATGCGAAATATAATGCTTTATTGAAAGAAATGTCAATTATTGTCGTTGAAGGAAAATCAGAACGTAGAAATGGGAATACACAAATAATAGGAAAATCACTTTGGAATTAGAACTGTACAATTTTGTACAGTTTTTTCTTTACGTTTTATTAATAATTTTGTATGCTATTAGTTATGAGTGGTCAGACCACTTTGAAATTAATGGAAGTGTGAGGATGTATGATTCCAAAAAATAATTCCAGCAAAATGTTTTTAGAGATAGTAAAACAATTAAGAGATCTTATTAACGAGGAGAATGTAGCAGTTGGCGGAAAATTGCCATCCGAGAGAGAATTGGCGGAACGATTGCAAGTAGGCAGGTCAACTGTAAGGGAAGCACTTAGAAGTTTAGAATTACTTGGGTTAATTGAAACAAGAAGAGGAGAAGGAACTTTTCTTTCTGATTTTCGTAAACATCAATTAGTAGAACTACTGTCTACATTTATTTTACAAGAATCTAAATCTAAAGAAGACGTACACAAGACAAGAGAAACTTTAGAAAAAGAAGCAGTTCGTACAATATGTGTTTCAGATAGCTTGTCTAAACATTCTATATGGGACTCATTCCTAATTAGATTAAATAATGAAGAGGTTTTACGTGAGGATATCATTCGAGAAATAATTATTATTTCCGATAATCGGCTTACTTTAAAAATATGGTTTTTATTAAAACAATTTGCTGGAGAGCCTTATAAGAATCAGATGTCTTTAAAGGAAAAAGACATTTGGATCCAGCTGTTAAATAGCTTAAAAAATGGCGATGAAGTTAGTACTATAAATTTATACATCCAATGGCTAGCTATCATCCCAACCGATCAAATTAGTTTATAGTCATCGATACCTTGAGCTTTTCTTAGGAATAGGGGAGAGAATAAATGATACGAGATATTTTTAGAAAAAATCATAAAAAGAAATATGCAACAATACCTGATCAAGCTAATAAAGAAGTTCCGGAAGGGATTATGATGAAATGTCCTGAGTGTAGAAAGAATGTTTTTACAAAGGACTTAATGAAAAACTTAAAAGTTTGCCCTTCTTGTGATCACCATATGAAAATGACAGCTTTTGAACGAGTTGAAATTTTTTTAGATGATAATTCATTTGAAAGTTTAGATGATCATTTGCAAACGGATAATCCGCTTAACTTTCCAGGCTATACCGAAAAAATTAAATCTGACGCTAAAAAAACAGGCATAAATGAAGCTGTGTTAACAGGCGTTGGAGAAATTGAAGGACAAAAAGTAGTCGTAGCTATCATGGATTCACACTTTAGAATGGGTTCTATGGGTTCAGTTGTTGGAGAAAAAATAACGAGAGCAATAGAAAAAGCTACAATGCTAAAAGTACCTTTTATTATTTTCACAGCTAGCGGTGGAGCTAGAATGCAAGAAGGTGTTTTATCCTTAATGCAAATGGCGAAAACATCCGTTGCTCTTAGAAGACATAGCGATCATGGACTTTTATATATTTCGATATTGACTCATCCAACAACAGGTGGAGTTTCAGCTAGTTTCGCTTCTGTTGGTGATATTAACCTAGCAGAACCAAAAGCATTAATTGGATTTGCGGGTCGTCGGGTAATTGAACAAACAGTACGTGAAAAATTACCTGAGAATTTTCAGACAGCTGAATTTTTATTGGATCATGGCCAACTAGATGCAGTAATTCACAGAAAAGATATGCGTTCAACTGTAGCTTCGCTTGTGAAAATGCATGTACAAAAGGAGGTTATATCATGGTAAAAGCATTACCATTTGAAGAGCCTATTGTTCAACTAAAATTAAAAATTGATGAACTAAAAGAGTATACCCTGAACACAGAAATAGATATGACAGAAGAAATAGAGAAATTAGAAGAGAGATTAGAAAAACTAGAACATGATATTTATGAAAATATGCAGCCTTGGGACCGTGTTCAAGTTGCTCGACATCCTAATCGCCCTACGACAAAAGATTATATTAAACTAATATTTTCTGATTTTATAGAGCTTCATGGGGATCGTTTATTTGGTGATGATGCTGCAATCATCGCTGGTATTTGCCAACTAGATGGTAAACCTTTAACAATTATTGGTCATCAAAGAGGACTTGATACAAAAGAAAATATTAAACGGAATTTTGGTATGCCACATCCAGAAGGCTATCGGAAAGCACTTCGTTTAATGAAGCAAGCAGAAAAATTCAACCGTCCGATTATTTGTTTTATAGATACTAAAGGGGCTTACCCTGGTAAAGCTGCAGAAGAGAGAGGACAAAGTGAAGCTATTGCTAGAAATTTAGTAGAAATGGCTGGACTTAAAGTGCCTGTTATCAGTGTAGTAATTGGAGAAGGTGGAAGTGGTGGTGCACTAGCACTAGGGGTTGCAAATCATATCCATATGCTGGAGAACTCTACTTATTCTGTTATCTCACCGGAAGGAGCAGCATCTATTCTTTGGAAAGACGCAGCTCTAGCTCAACAAGCAGCTGAAGCAATGAAAATCACAGCACCCGATTTAAAGGAAATGAAGATTATAGATCAAGTTATTAAAGAGGTGCATGGCGGTGCTCATCGAGATCCAGAAAAACAGGCTACTTTTTTGAAGGAAGCTCTGATTACATCCCTACAACAATTAACTAAATTATCCTCTGAAGAGCTAATTGAGGATAGATATAATAAATTTAAAAATATCGGAGTTTTTAGTGAGTGAAATGCGTCTTTTCAGACGCATTTTTTATGTTAAGCTTAGAGTAGTAAATACCTAGTGGAGGGATCATTGTGAAGCGTATCGGTGTATTGACAAGTGGGGGAGATGCTCCAGGCATGAATGCAGCAATTCGTGCAGTAGTAAGAAAAGCAATATATGAAGGTTTAGAAGTAGTAGGTATTTTTCATGGTTATCAGGGATTAATCGATGGAAATATGGAACTTTTAGATTTAGGTTCGGTTGGAGATATTATTCAAAGAGGTGGAACCAAACTTTATTCTGCGCGTTGCCCTGAATTTAGAACAGAAGAGGGACAACAAAAAGCTATGGAGCAATTAAAAGCAAATGGAATTGAGGGGTTAGTCGTTATTGGGGGAGATGGTTCTTATAGAGGTTCCATGACTCTAACGAAAAATGGCTTTCCTTGTGTAGGAATTCCGGGGACCATTGATAATGATATTCCAGGGACGGATTATACACTTGGTTTTGATACAGCTTTAAATACAGTTATCGAATGTATTGATAAAATAAGGGATACAGCAACTTCACATGATCGAACATTCATCGTCGAGGTAATGGGTAGAGATGCAGGAGATTTAGCTTTATGGGCAGGTCTTGCTGGCGGAGCTGAAACAATTATAATTCCAGAGGTAGACTATAATATAGATGAAGTTGTAGAAAGATTAAAAAGTGGATCTGCTCGTGGTAAAAAGCACAGTATTATTATAGTTGCTGAAGGTGTAATGAGTGGATCTGAATTTGCAGCTAAATTGATGGAAAAAGCAAATATAGAAACACGTGTCTCCGTTTTAGGCCATATTCAACGTGGTGGTTCTCCAACTGGTCGTGACCGTGTATTGGCAAGTATGTTTGGAGCTAAAGCGGTTGAAGTATTACTAGCTGGCCATGGAGGTCGTGCAGTTGGCATACAGAATCATCAAGTGGTAGACTATGATATGAATGAAGCTTTTGAAAAGAGTGAAGTTTTTGATTCAGTAATGTATCAATTATCGAAGGAATTATCCATCTAATTATTATCTTCTTGAAAGAAAGGACTTGTATATGAGAAAAACTAAAATAGTATGTACGATTGGACCGGCTAGTGAATCAGAAGAAATGTTAAAACAATTAATTGGAGCAGGCATGAATGTCGCTCGATTAAATTTTTCACATGGCAGTCATGAAGAGCACGCCGCTAGAATCCAAAAGATAAGAGAAGTATCAAACAAAGCAGGTAAAATTGTAGGGATCTTACTTGATACAAAAGGACCTGAAATTCGAACACATAAAATGGAAAATGATGCTATTGAGTTAGTATCTGGTCAAACAATTGAAATATCGATGAACGAAGTATTAGGTAGTAAAGAACGTTTTTCGATTACATATGAAAAATTGATCGAGGATGTTCAAGTGGGCTCGATTATTTTACTTGATGATGGATTGATTGAATTAGTAGTTACTAAAATAGATGTGAATGAAGGTATTATCACTACATTTGTACAAAATGCTGGAACACTAAAAAATAACAAAGGCGTTAATGTTCCTGGAGTATCAGTGCAATTACCTGGAATTACAGAAAAAGATGCAAAAGACATTTTATTTGGAATTGAACAAGGTGTCGATTTTATCGCAGCATCATTTGTTCGTCGAGCAAAAGATGTACTAGAAATTAGAGAGCTACTGGAAAATAATAATGGTTCACATATTCAAATTATCCCTAAGATTGAAAATCAAGAAGGGGTAGACAATATAGATGAAATTATTCAAGTTTCAGATGGCTTAATGGTAGCTAGGGGCGATCTTGGTGTAGAAATTCCTGCCGAAGAGGTTCCTTTAGTTCAAAAGAGTCTTATTCAAAAATGTAATAATGCTGGAAAGCCAGTCATTACTGCTACCCAAATGTTAGACTCTATGCAACGTAATCCAAGACCTACTAGAGCAGAAGCAAGTGATGTTGCAAACGCTATATTAGACGGCACAGATGCGATTATGCTTTCTGGTGAAACCGCAGCTGGTCTATACCCGGTAGAATCAGTTCAAACAATGGATAAAATAGCTAAAAGAACTGAAAATGCAATTGACTATCGTTCGATTGTTACTAAACTAAGTAAAGGACGAGAAGTAAACTTAACGGATGCAATTGGTCAAGCAGTGGCACATACTGCTATTAACTTAAAAGTAAAAGCGGTAATTGCACCGACTGAGAGTGGACACACAGCTAAAATGATTTCAAAATTTAGACCAGGTGTGCCTATTATTGCAGTAACATCGTCTACCCAGCCTTCTAGAAAGTTAACACTCGTTTGGGGTGTTTATCCGATAGTTGGTAAGAAGGCATATTCAACTGATGAGGTTTTAGAGGTGGCAGTGGAAGAAAGTATTCTTCATCATTATGTAACGCATGGTGATTTAGTAGTAATTACTGCTGGTGTACCGGTTGGAGAAGCAGGAACAACTAACTTGATGAAAGTTCATGTTATTGGAGATATGGTTGCTAAAGGACAAGGGATTGGCAAACTAACTGCTTATGGAAAAGCGGTTGTCGTGAACAATTCAAGAGAGTTATTAGGTCAAGATACATCTAATAGCATTATTGTAACAATTGGATCTGATCGTGAAATGATTCCTGCGATCGAGAACTGTAAGGGACTTATTACAGAAGAAGGTGGCTTAACAAGCCATGCTGCTGTAGTTGGGTTAAGTCTAGGAATTCCTGTTATTGTTGGAGTTAATAATGCAACAAAATTAATCAAAAATGGACAAGAGCTTACGATAGACGCAGAAAGTGGAGTTATTTATCACGGAAAAGCAAGTATCATTTAAATTGTCTACAGATAATATTAAAAATTGCCTCACCATAATTGGTGGGGCAATCATTCTATATAGAAGGTGAATATATGAAATGGATCATTGGATTGCTTATCATCATTCCAGCAATAGAATTATATATATTACTTTTGTCTGGTAAATCAATTGGTGTAGGTTTTACAATTCTGCTTATACTAGCAACAGGAATTGCTGGTGCTTTTTTAGCAAAAAAACAAGGGATGAAAGCTTACCGTGAAGTTTCCGATAGCATTAAAAACCGTCAAGCACCGGGAGATGCGGCTATAAATGGCCTGTGTGTATTTGTTGGTTCAATTTTAGTTATCCTACCAGGTTTTATTTCTGACGTTCTTGGATTTTTACTTTTGATTGGTCCAACAAGAAAGTTATTCAAACCAATAATTTATAAGTGGATTCGGAAAAAAATGAAAAACGGTCAAGTAATTGTTATGAAGTCCTCGTGAGACCGCTCCATCTGGTTGCAAGCAAATATATAAAAGGACTAAATAAAATTCCGATAAACCCAAATATTAAAATGGCTGCCGCGCTAAGAAAGAATACGTGGACAGCCTTTATTTGCATAGAGGAAGACCATAACATAGACTCTACGATATGCCGTGTTAACTGGACAAATAAATATAAAAGCAAAATAATGAGCCCAAACGTATGTTGTTCCAATAAGAAAAAGTAAATACTAAGAGGAATTAAAATTATGCCAATGCCTAAAAAAGGAAGACTATCAACCAGGGAAATAAGAAATGCATATTTAAATGGTTGTTGAAAGCCTAATACAACAAATCCAATTGATAAAAGGAAGAAAGTTAAAATATATAGCTTTAAACCTACAGAAATAAAATTATTCATCACAACTGAAACCTTCACTAATACCCTTTCACAAAGTCCTCTAGCCTTTTTTGGAAAATAAACTAGAAACCAATGACGGTCTTTCCCAGATTCATATAATGAAAAAAAGAGTGCAATGATAAAGAGAAACAACTCAAAAAAATAAGAAGGCAAGTGAGTGAGGTAGATTAAAAGCTCATTCATAAATTTATTTAATAATGTTTGAAATTTTCCTTCAAACATTAAAAAGATAGGATGTTTTTGAATTTCTACTACTGGTAACTTCACAATATAATCGTGAATTAGCGGAATAAGATCAATGAGTGTTTGTACCAAATATAAAATTAACAATATACAGCCAGATAAAATAAATACTTCTGTTAAAAATACACTAAAGATAATTGGAAGTTTAAACTTCTTATAAAAGAGATTAGTTATTGGAAATAAAAAATATCCTAATATAATTGCTAGAGTTAAAGGATAAGCGATAATTGAAATAAGTATAATTATTCCAATCGGCATCCATTTCCCAAAAAAATCTTCCTTATTTATTTGAAAACCAATCATTTTCATCCAATCTTTTCAAATATTTAGTAGATTAGTAATTATTTTTTTTGATAAATTTAAGCGTTTTCATTCACAAATTAGCCAAACTTGATTATAATGAATTAGTAAGCATTGATAAGATACATATTATATTCAGATAAATTCTTATCATCTTTTTTAGGTGATTAATAATTTAATCTGAAAAAGAGGGAGAGATTAAAATGACAACAACTCGTGGATTAGAAGGGGTTGTAGCTACGCAGTCTGCTATCAGTTCAATTATTGATGACACACTAACTTACGTAGGCTATGATATTGATGATTTAGCTGTAAATGCGAGCTTTGAAGAGGTAGTATTCTTACTTTGGAATAAACGTCTACCTAAAGCAAATGAATTGGAAGAATTAAAACAACTACTTGCTAATAACATGGCAGTTCCTCAAGAAGTACTTAACCATTTCAAATCTTATCCAATATCAAAAGTTCACCCAATGTCGGCTCTAAGAACTGCTGTATCTATGTTAGCATTATATGATGATGCTGCTGAGGATATGTCCGAAGAGGCGAACTACTTAAAAGCTATCCAACTTCAAGCTAAACTTCCAACATTAGTTACAGCATTCTCTCGAGTACGTAAAGGACTAGAACCAGTTGCTCCAAAAACAGACTTAGGTTATGCTGCAAACTTCTTGTACATGCTTAATGGCGAACTTCCAGAAGAAATTGAAGTGGAAGCATTCAATAAAGCATTAGTACTTCATGCAGATCATGAACTAAATGCTTCTACCTTTACAGCACGTGTATGTGTTGCGACACTTTCAGATATATATTCAGGTGTAGTAGCAGCAATCGGAGCTCTTAAAGGACCACTACATGGTGGAGCAAACGAACAAGTAATGAAAATGTTAACAGAAATCGGTTCTGTTGATAATGTAGAAAAAGTTATTAATACAAAACTAGAAAACAAAGAAAAAATCATGGGCTTTGGTCACCGAGTTTATAGAAAAGGTGATCCACGTGCGAAACATTTACGTGAAATGTCTCAAAAATTAACTGCTCTTCGTGGTGAGTCAAAATGGTACGACATGTCTGTAAAAATCGAGGAAATCGTTACTGGTCAAAAGAATTTACCACCTAACGTAGATTTCTATTCAGCATCCGTATATCATTCTCTTAATATCGATCACGATTTATTTACTCCAATTTTTGCTGTTTCTCGTGTTTCTGGGTGGACTGCTCATATTTTAGAGCAATATTCAGATAACCGTCTAATTCGCCCACGTGCTGAATATGTAGGACCTGGAATGCAAAAATATGTACCAATCGATGAAAGATAATGAAAAATAATAGCGTTTCATGATAAAATTAGGGCTGAACACATTTGTGTTTATAGCCCTATGATTATGATAGTAGGAGGAAATATAAAATGACAACTGGCAAAATCACAGTAGAAAACGGTGTACTTAACGTACCAAACACAGCAATAATCCCTTTTATTGAAGGTGATGGAACAGGTCCAGATATTTGGGCTGCAGCATCAAGAGTTTTAGAAGCATCTGTAGAAAAAGCATACAATGGCGAGAAAAAAATTGAGTGGAAAGAGGTTCTTGCTGGTCAAAAAGCATTCGATCAAACGGGTGAATGGTTACCTCAAGAAACTTTAGATGTTATCAATGAATATTTAATTGCAATCAAAGGACCACTTACTACACCAATCGGTGGTGGTATTCGTTCTTTAAACGTTGCACTACGTCAAGAACTTGATCTATATACTTGTCTTCGTCCTGTTCGTTATTTCACTGGAGTACCTTCACCAGTTAAACGTCCAGAAGATACAGATATGGTAATCTTCCGTGAAAACACAGAAGATATCTATGCTGGTATCGAGTATGCAAAAGGAACTGATAACGCAAAAAAACTAATTGAATTCTTGCAAACAGAATTTGGTGTTAAAAATATTCGTTTCCCTGAGACTTCTGGTATCGGCATCAAACCTATTTCAGAAGAAGGAACTAAACGTTTAGTTCGCGCTGCTTTAAACTATATTATTAAAGAAGGTCGTACTTCTTTAACACTTGTGCACAAAGGGAACATTATGAAGTTCACAGAAGGCGCATTTAAAAACTGGGGTTATGAAGTTGCTGAACAAGAATTTGGCGATAAAGTATTTACTTGGAATCAATATGACAAAATTAAAGAAGAGCAAGGAACAGAAGCTGCTGATAAAGCACAATCTGATGCACTTGCATCTGGTAAAATCTTAGTGAAGGATTCAATTGCTGATATCTTCTTACAACAGATTTTAACTCGTCCAAAAGAGTTCGATGTAGTTGCTACAATGAATTTAAATGGAGATTATATTTCTGATGCACTTGCTGCTCAGGTTGGTGGTATTGGTATTGCTCCTGGTGCTAATATTAACTATGTGTCTGGACATGCTATTTTCGAAGCAACTCACGGAACTGCTCCTAAATATGCTGGTTTAGATAAAGTTAACCCATCATCGGTTATCCTTTCTGGTGTGTTAATGCTTGAACATTTAGGTTGGAATGAAGCTGCTAAACTAATCATGGATTCAATGGAAAAAACTATTGCTTCTAAAGTAGTTACTTATGACTTTGCTCGTCTTATGGATGGGGCAACAGAAGTAAAATGTTCTGAATTCGCGGATGAACTAATTAAAAATATGTAAAATTTTACGAAATTGGGTTTACCGGGGGAGGATTTTCCTTCCCTTTACATATGATTAAAAGGAGAGTTTTCAATGACATTAAAACGTAATAAGATCTCAGTTATTGGTGGCGGCTTTACAGGTGCTACAACTGCATTCTTGCTTGCACAGAAAGAACTTGGAGATATTGTTTTAGTTGACATTCCTCAAGCTGAAAATCCAACAAAAGGGAAAGCTTTAGACATGGCTGAAGCTGCTCCTGTTCAAGGTTTTGATGCTAAAATTGTTGGTACTTCAAACTATGAGGATACAAAAGACTCTGACTTAGTAATTATCACAGCTGGTATTGCACGTAAACCCGGTATGAGCCGTGATGATTTAGTTCAAACAAACCAAAAAGTAATGAAAGCAGTAACAGGTGAGATTGTTAAATATTCACCTAATACAACGATCATTGTATTAACAAACCCAGTAGATGCTATGACATATACTGTATATAAAGAATCAGGTCTTCCAAAAGAACGTGTAATCGGGCAATCTGGCGTGCTGGATACGGCTCGTTTCCGTACATTTGTAGCAGAAGAATTAAATCTTTCTGTTAAAGATGTAACTGGTTTCGTACTAGGTGGACATGGCGATGATATGGTTCCTTTAGTTAGATATTCTTATGCAGGTGGTATTCCATTAGAAACACTAATCGATGCTGCTCGTTTAGAAGAAATCGTGGATCGTACTCGTAAAGGAGGGGCTGAAATCGTTAACCTTCTTGGTAATGGTTCTGCTTACTATGCCCCAGCTGCATCATTAGTCGAAATGGCCGAAGCGATTCTGAAAGATCAAAAACGTGTTTTACCATCTATCGCGTATTTAGAAGGCGAGTATGGTATGGACGGAATTTATCTTGGAGTTCCAACGGTATTAGGTGCTAGTGGTATTGAAAAAATTATTGAACTTGAATTAACTGAAGATGAGAAAGCTTTATTAAACAAATCAGCTGAATCAGTTAAAGCAGTTATGAAAGTTTTAGCTTAATTTAGTTACTAAAAAATCGAGTGGGGAAACCTACTCGATTTTTTTTATATGATAAAAAAGTACATACATGTACATTTTTTTCTCGCCGTTTTCGGATTTTCTGGTACATGACTTGAGAATCCCTATTTTAATGGATAATTATATGTATATCAACTTCCGTTCCAGGCGGACGTGTTCCGCCGGCATGGCTTCAGCCGCTTCCCTTGCTCCTGCGCAAAGCTCGTCGCAAAAAACAATGCTCCTGCGCAAAGCTCGTCGCAAAAATTAATTTCGCTACGCTCAGTCCAGGGTCTTTTCGCTCATGCACCTGACGCTTCGCTTTCGGTGCAGAAAACATTTGCTATTCCGGCTGGAGTCGCCGCCTTCCACTCCAATCAACTATTATCCGCTTTTCAATTAGAAAACCATCATGCCATTAATAGAGCAGATTTTATCACATAAATTTTTTCAATTAGTATTTATAGAAAATCCTTGAAAAAGGCGATACCCTGCGGGAATAGCGTTAGCCGAA
>NZ_JARHXR010000027.1:0-15653 GCF_029222665.1 Bacillus sp. Cr_A10 | reverse complement strand
GACTAACCGAAGCTAGTCTATCAAACTATATGTCTTAACGTTTTGCATGTTCAGTTTTCAATGTTCATGTTGTCTGCCGTGTTGTTTACCTCTTGGCGACTTCTACAATATTACTCTCATCCAAACAGAAAGTCAACACTTTTTAAAAATAAATTTAAATTAATAGTGAAATGGCTACGACAGAGGCTACACCAGGTATTCCTAATACTGCTACCACAGCTCCTGTGAATAGATTAACAGGGATTGAATATCCGATTAATCCTAAAAGTAAATGCACTCCAAATAATAATAGAACGGAGAATCCTATACGGAATAAAAAGATCGATAATCCTTCCATAATGTTTGAAAAAGACTTTCTGAACATAAGTAACAATAGTAGTACTAGCGAACATACAATGATAACTACTTTCATGAAACATCTCTCCTCCATAAAATAACTATCTCTTAGCATATGAAGCTAGTACTACTATCATGCTCATTTCAAAATAACATTTCTAATTTTCGCTTCTTTATATAAGTAGAAATGGATACTTTCCGCCATTTTTCTTTTTGCTACTACATCTAAATCATAATCATTCAAGTACTCTTCTAAGGATTGTGCTTGTTGCCATTCTTCTTTTGTTTGTTTCATAAGATCCACAAATTGTAGATCAAATTCTTTTCTTAATTTTCCTTTTTGAAAAAACATCTTATATAAACAACTCCCTTATAACTCTCGGCGACCTTCTAATGCTTTGGATAAAGTTACTTCATCCGCATACTCTAAATCTCCACCTACAGGTAATCCGTGTGCAATTCTTGTTGTCTTAATACCAGAAGGTTTTACTAGTCGGGAAATATACATTGCTGTCGCTTCTCCCTCAATTGTAGGGTTTGTTGCTAATATAAGTTCTTCTACTTGTGTATCTTGTAATCTTTTTAATAGCGAGGGAACATTGATATCTTCAGGACCAATCCCATCCATTGGAGAAATTGCTCCATGGAGAACATGATATAGACCGGTGTAATCTCTCATTTTTTCCATTGCTATTACATCTTTTGTATCTTGAACTACACAAATCATAGATAAATCACGTTGTTTATCCTGACAAATATGACAAGGGTCTATATCTGTAATATGCCCGCATACGGAGCAATAGCTTAAATTCCTTTTAGCATCCACTAAAGCTTTAGCGAAATCTAAAACGGTATCTTCTTTCATTGTTAATACAAAAAACGCCAGGCGAGCCGCTGTTTTCGGCCCGATTCCTGGCAATTTCATAAAACTATCTATTAGTTTTGATATTGGTTCAGGATAATGCATATTAATTCCTCCTAGAACATACCAGGGAGGTTCAATCCTTTCGTGAATTGTCCCATCGTGGAGTTCGCTGTTTCTTCTGCTTTTTTAATAGCTTCATTTGTTGCTATTACTATTAAGTCTTGTAACATTTCTACGTCTTCTGGATCCACTACAGCTGGATCAAGTACTACTTCTAACACTTCTTTATGTCCAGAAACAATAACCTTTACCATACCACCACCTGCAACTGCTTCAAAGCGTTGGTTACCCAGTTCTTCCTGTGCCTCCGCCATTTTCTTTTGCATTTTTTGCATTTGCTTCATCATACCTTGCATATTACCCATTCCACGCATAATAAAATTCCTCCTTAGTCATCATGTACTTCTACAAATTCTTTTCCAAATAATTTCTCGGCCTCCACAATTAAAGGATCCTCCGATATTTCTTCCATACCACTTAAAAGTTCCATCGCAACATTAGGCTGTGAGGTAGTCTCCTCAGTTGTTTCATTATTATTTGATTTTAAGCCATTTTGTTGAATGAATTCTTCTCTTATCATCAACCATTTGTCCTCTGGGACATATACCACTTCATACATCGTGCCAGTTAAACTAGAAATGAGTTGTGGGAAAGAGGAAGAAAAAGTTTTATTCTCCATTGCCATTTGACAATGTATATCATATTTGAATTTTAACACAAAAGCATTAGAAGATGCTGCAACTGGTTCAGCATCATTTAAAAGCGCCGCATGTGATTTTTGCAGTTGCTGCAATATATTGGCCCATTGAGATTTAATAGCTTGAATGTCTGTCTTTGTTGCCGTTTTTAATATCTCATGTATACGTCCACTGGATACTTTAACTCCTGAGTTCGATTTCTGACGTTGTCTTTTCGGTTGTTCTTGTGACACAGCATTCGCTTGTGGCAAGATACCTTGGCTTATTTGTTGTTGTAATTGTTGCAATTGAGTTTCTAACAGTTTAATTTTCTGTTCGAGCTCAGAGCTATCTCCATCAGATGTAGCTACATCTCTTGGAACTTGCGCTAATCGTATAATAGCTGTTTCTAAGTATACCTTCGCATGGTTAGAAAATCGCATCTCTTGTTGTGTGTTAGTTAATATCGAGATGCTTTTATATAACGTATCTACCGGAAACTTAGAAGCTAATTCAAGAAATGATTCGTCTCCAGAGGCTATTTCTAATAGCTCGGTTTGTTCTGGCGCAACAAGTAACACAAGTAAATCACGATAAAATGTTACAAAATCTTCTGTTAAGCGAACTGGATCTTTTCCATCATCTACTAACTGTTCCACGCAACTTAATGCTTTCGCTACATCCTTTTCAATTAAAGCATTTGCTAACTGAAAGAATACTTCTTGACCAATAGACCCTGTTACAAGTAGGGCATCTTCTATTGTCATTTTCTCTCCGCTAAAAGATACTACTTGATCGAGCATACTAAGTGCATCACGCATTCCGCCGGCCGCTGCTTGAGCAATAATTTTTAATACGTCTTCATCATATTCGATATTAGCATCTATTAATACTTCTTTCATTCTTGCAACAATGTCCACGGAAGTAATTCGTTTAAAATCAAATCGCTGACATCTAGAAATAATTGTTAACGGGATTTTATGTGGCTCCGTTGTAGCTAAGATAAATACAACATGCGCAGGCGGTTCTTCTAAAGTTTTTAATAAAGCATTAAAAGCGCTAGTTGAGAGCATATGAACTTCATCTATAATATACACTTTGTAACGAGCGTTAGAAGGAGCAAAACGTACTTTTTCAATAATATCTCTCATTTCTTCCACTCGAGAGTTGGAAGCTGCATCAAATTCAATCACATCTGTATTGGATCCGTCCGTTATACTTTTACATGTTTCACAAGTGTTACACGGTTCTTTAGCTGGACCGTTTTCACAGTTCAGAGCCTTCGCAAATATCTTTGCGGCGCTCGTTTTTCCTGTTCCACGAGGACCCGAAAATAAATACGCATGTGTAGTTTTATCGTAAAGGAGGGCATTTTGAAGTGTTTGTTTGATATGTGTTTGTCCAGACATTTCCGCAAACGACTGAGGCCGATAAGCGCGGTAGAAAGCTTGATACGACAACAAATTCCTCTCCTTCTAATGTAAAATTAAATAATAATTTTATTATACCATAAAGAAACATTGACTTCGCCTATTACACATAGCGTTTTTTCTCATAAAAAAACTCATTTGCCTAAAAGACAAATGAGAATAGTAGTTTTATTTTAAATTTAATTGCCGTGCACCTTCCTTCGCTTGAAACACATAAGCGGCACCCTTGTCGTTAACTCGGCTTAGGCTACCCCGCGGCACATGAGAAAACACCACTTAATGCTGCTTCCTTCCGGACCTGACATGGTTCATGGGCACCCATTGCGCAGGACCCAAACGTCAACATCACGTGCAAATACCAGACCCTACATGTATTCAACCTCAGAGAAGGAGTTCAGTCTCGCTAGAGCGGATTGCGAGTTACAAGACACCGCTACCTTCCCACCTAGCACGGCATAGATTAGTATACGTTTTTTAGCGACAAAAATCAATCGAAATGATAATCTAAATTTTGGTAACAATATTTTCTTCAAAAAATCAATTATTTTTTTATTAAAATGATTGACTTTGGTTTTTATCCGTGATAAATTAGTTCTTGTACTTCGGAGGAATACCCAAGTCTGGCTGAAGGGATCGGTCTTGAAAACCGACAGGCGGGTCAAACCGCGCGGGGGTTCGAATCCCTCTTCCTCCTCCATTTTAAATACACACACGCATAAATTTGAGATTGAATTCGTTGCATTAGTAACGAATTTTTCTTAAAACTTAAGTGTTCAGAATATTAAAAAAGACAACTTTATCTAGTTGTCTTTTTTTATGCATAAAACCCTCTTGCAATAAAATCGCAAGAGGGTTTCTCTTATTTACGTAGTGCTTCTGTTTGTTCCATGAAATGTCCTATTCTCTCAACAATCGCTTCGACGCTATCGGGATTTTCTATGATGTCATAGTCATTAATATTTAAGCGAAGTACAGGGCAGCCATTAAAAGAGTCGATCCATTTTTCATAACGACCATGCATTTCCTCCCAATAAGCAATTGGTGTTTGCTGCTCCATTGGTCGACCTCTGTCATGAATACGATCAATAATATTATCTAATGTTCCTTCTAAATAAATGAGCAAATTAGGATGTGGGAAATATGGTGTCATAACCATTGCTTCAAACAAACTAGTATATGTTTCATGATCTACAGGATCCATCGTTCCCTTTTCTTTATGCATTTGTGCAAATATTCCAGTGTCTTCATAAATGGAACGATCTTGGATAAATCCCCCGCCATACTCAAACATTCTCTTTTGCTCTTTAAAACGCTCTGCTAAAAAGTAAATTTGTAAGTGAAAGCTCCATTTTGAAAAATCATTATAAAAACGATCCAAATAAGGATTTGAATCTACCTTTTCAAAGGATGTTTTAAATTGAAGAGCATCCGCAAGTGCTTTTGTCATCGTAGATTTCCCTACTCCAACTGTTCCAGCAATCGTTATAACCGCATTAGAAGGGATACCATACTTCTCTCTTAAATTCATACTTAAAAACTCCTTCTATGTAATGTTGCATCTACTTTATCTAAAATTGTTTGCAAGTCTTGTCCATTTTGAACAAAATCTAATTCATCTCCGTTAAATCGAAGAACTGGTACTTCTGGATGTTTTTTTTCAAAATGATCAATAAATACACGATAATCGGATGCAAGCTGCTCCAAATAATCCGGACTGATCTTTTTCTCAAAATCTCTACCACGTAAGTCAATGCGTTCCATTAATACATCTAGGCTAGCATCCAAATAAATTACCATATTTGGGACAGGCATATCATTTATTAATATTTTGTATACTTCTTCATACTTTTTATATTCTACTTCATTCAACGAGCGTTTAGCGAAAATTAAATTTTTAAAAATATGGTAATCAGCTGTTACTGCTTTAGATTTGGAAAGGTAATTCTTCTGGATATCGCTTAATTGTTTATAGCGATTGCATAAAAAGAACATTTCCGTTTGGAAGCTCCACTCCGCAATATTTTCATAAAACTTATCTAAAAAAGGATTTTCATCCACAATCTCTTTAAGTAATTCAAATTGATAGTTGGCAGCAATAGCTTTTGCTAAGGAGGTCTTTCCAACCCCTATAGGACCTTCTACCGTTATAAATGGAATGGACATAGCTTTAACCTCACTCTAATATTCAAGTCGTGCCCTTTATTTTATCATAGCTAGAAAACGAAAAACAGAGCAAATCCACCTTTCTAAAAGAAAGGCAAATTTGCTCTACTTTTTTCTCACACGAAACATTTCATTGAGTAAATACCAATTTTGAGGAAAATCAAAACCACTATGCCAATAGGAGATTCCTAAAAGCCCCAACTCTTTTAAAAGATTAAATTTTGCCTGTATGGAACGTGCATCCTCAAACCACACCTCATGCTCTATACCATCTCTCCAGTAATGAAAAAAAGGTGCTTGTGCAGTTTGGTCATATTCAATCGCAGCATTTCGTTCCTTTGCTAATTGAATAGCCTGCTGAGGGCTAATAGCTCTAGCAAAAGGATTTCCTGGTTTATAAGGAAGTGTCCAATCATACCCATATAAATTTTGTCCCATTAATATCTTCTTGGGAATAATTTCCGTCGTTGCATATTCTAACACTTGACGAACTGGACCAATTGGGGAAACTGCCATTGGTGGTCCACCACTGTAGCCCCATTCATAGGTCATAATTACAATAAAATCTAATACCTCACCAAGTGCTTTATAGTCAAAACCTTCATACCATTTCCCAGCTTGCTCAGCACTCGTCTTAGGAGGAACACTTGCGGATATTGTAAATCCTTCCGCATACTCCTTTAAATCCTTTATAAAATTCACATAGTTTTCTCTGTCTTCCGCAGCGATATATTCGAAATCTAAATGAATATGTTTATTTCCTCTTTTGTTTGCTTCAGCTACTGCTTGCTCAAATACTTTTTGTTTGACTTGTTCATCTGTAAAAATAGTATGGGCTAGTGATGCATTAAACGCTCCATCTTCAATATTCGCTAACACAATGGCAGATTCTACCTGGTTTCTTTGCGCTACTTCCTGTAACGTCCCCCAATTCATGGGAGTCAAGGATCCATCACGCAACACCTCATAAGCAAAAGGCATCATATAAGTTAAATTAGGTGCCGCTTTTTCTACTTGCTCGATTACACGAGCGGATGGAACTTCGGTGAACCACTCTACATATAGATTAGATTCAACGAATGGTCTTTCAGGACTTGGTGTAGATGGAATAACTAGCGCTTGACCTAAGACCAATACATCTGGATCTGGCAGCTCGTTTATAGAGGCAAGCGTTGAAGTATTTGTACCGAACTGCTTTGCAATAGAGTATAAACTATCCCCTTTTTTCACTACATAAATCAATCGATCACTCCTTCAGAATAGAATATGCAATATGTAAATAAAACATGCTACACTATGCAAAAGGGGTTGATTCTAATTGGATGAACACTATATGAATTTAGCAGTAGCAGAGGCTAAAAAAGCAGCAGAAATCGGTGAAGTACCAATTGGGGCTGTCATTGTATATAAAGAAGAAGTGATTGCCCAGGCTTTTAACTTAAGAGAAACTACCCAAAATGCAACTACACATGCAGAGCTACTAGCGATTCAAGAGGCGTGTAAAAAAATAGGCAGTTGGAGATTAGAAGAAACAACTTTATACGTCACACTGGAGCCTTGCCCTATGTGTGCAGGAGCTATTTTACAATCCCGTATTCCACGTGTTGTCTATGGAGCTAGAGATGCAAAAGCCGGTTGTGTAGATTCTCTCTATCATCTTTTAAAAGACAATAGGTTTAATCATATGTGTGAAGTGACAGAAGGTGTTTTAGCAGAAGAATGTGGGGCCATGCTTACTCATTTTTTTCGCAATTTACGAGAACAAAAAAAGAACCAGAAACGCGGCTTATAATTGCGTTTCTGGTTACTCCAACATTATTGAGTTCAACTATTATTTAATTACAGATTTTCCACCCATATATGGACGTAAAACTTCCGGAACTACTACAGTACCATCAGCTTGCTGATAGTTTTCTAAAATTGCTGCTACTGTACGTCCAAGTGCAAGTCCACTACCGTTCAATGTGTGTACATACTCTGGTTTTCCACCCGCTTCTCTTCTAAAACGAATGCCTGCACGACGAGCTTGAAAATCCTCAAAATTACTACAAGAAGAAATTTCTTTATACTCCCCGTAGCTCGGTAACCAAACTTCTAAATCATATTTTTTCGCTGCAGTAAATCCTAAATCCGCAGTACACATATGAAGCACTCGATATGGGAGTCCTAAAAGTTGTAACACTTTTTCTGCATGCCCTGTTAAAAGCTCTAATTGCTCATATGATTCTTCCGGCTTAACAAAACGAACAAGTTCTACTTTATTAAACTGATGTTGGCGTATTAAACCACGAGTATCACGACCTGCAGATCCCGCCTCAGAACGGAAGCAAGCACTAAAAGCAGTGAATGCTTGTGGAAGTTCTGCTCCATCTAAAATCTCATCACGATAGAAATTGGTTACTGGCACTTCTGCCGTTGGAATTAAGAAATAATCTTCTTCTCCTATTAAAAACGCATCTTCTTCAAACTTCGGAAGCTGACCTGTACCTGTTAAACTTGTGCGATTTGCCAAGTATGGAGGTAACATTTCTTCATATCCATGCTCTTCAGCATGTAAATCCATCATAAAGTTTATCAATGCACGTTCAAGTCTTGCACCCAATCCTCGGTAGAAAGCAAATCGGCTTCCTGTCACTTTCGCAGCACGCTCAAAATCTACTATTTTTAAATCTGTTGCAATATCCCAATGGGCTTTTGTTTCAAAATCGAATGAAGGAACTTCTCCCCATTTACGGATTTCCACATTATCATCTTCTGAGTCACCGATTGGTACACTTTCATGAGGAATATTTGGAACTCGCATCATCATATATTCAAATTTTTCTTCCACATCTCTTAACTCATCATCTAGTACTTTAATTTCATCGCCAACTTCGCGCATACGTGCAATTAGATCATCCGCATTTTCTTTATTTCGTTTCATCTCAGAGATTTTTTGAGAAAACTCATTTCTTTCTGCTTTTAACACTTCTGTTTTTGCAATTAATTCTCTACGTTTTTGATCTAATGGTAGAAACTGATCAAATTCGGATATCTCTTCTCCACGCTTAGCAAGCTTAATTTTCACTTCTTCATAATGGTCACGTACAAATTTTACATCTAACATATGAGTTTCCTCCTCTATTTTAATCAAATTCTCATTTGGGAAGCTTTAACCTTATTCATTAAGTGCTTATATATGCAGCAAATAAGGTTAAAAAACGCAAAAAAGCCCTCATCCCAAATAAAAGGGACGAGAGCATACCCGCGTTGCCACCCTGATTGATTCAGTAAAAAACTGAATCCACTTGTTCCATAACGGCTTTTTCAACCGGCCACGACTTACTTAAATTTTCAGCCGCGCAACTCAAAGGACGGATTCACAAGTGTTAATATCAGCTTACACCAGCCGCTGACTCTCTATAAAAAACGTGCTTGTTACTACTTCCTATCATCGTTTTTACATTCATGAAATTACTCATACTTTACTATATATTTACTGTTAATGCAAGCGAATCCTCGACCATTTCAGTAAAATACGCTGTAATTCGATGATCTGCAGTCAGTTCAGGGTGAAAGGAGCATCCGAGCAAATAACCTTGTCTTGCCATAACAATTTTTCCTTCAAAGCGAGCAAGTACCTCAACATCTTTACCAACTTCTACAATATGAGGGGCTCGTATAAATACAGCTGGGAAATCCTCTGCAACATCTTTAATCACTAAACTAGTTTCAAAGCTATCCACTTGTCGTCCAAAAGAATTACGTTCTACTTTTGCATCCAGAACACTAATATGTGAAAAATCATAACCAACAAGTTTTTTTGCTAATAGTATTAATCCTGCACAAGTTCCAAACATCGGCTTTCCTGCAGCCGCAAATTGTTGGAGAGGCTCCAACATCTCAAATCGATCAATTAGTTTTCGCATCGCTGTGCTTTCTCCACCTGGAAGGATTAATCCATCCACTAAAGCTAAATCACTTTTGCTTTTTACTGTGATAGCCTGAGCTCCACATGCTTCTATGGAACGAATATGTTCACTTACTGCTCCTTGAAGAGCTAATACGCCTATCTTTGCCATGTTACCACCCTCTATCTTGCATACGATCTTGGGCAGATAAACGAGAAATTTCAATTCCCTTCATCGGAATTCCTAGGTCTTTTGATATTTCTACGAGTAATTTGTAGTCTTGGTAATGTGTTGTTGCTTCTACGATTGCTTTTGCAAATTTCTCAGGGTTTTCTGATTTGAAGATTCCTGATCCAACAAATACACCATCTGCTCCAAGCTCCATCATTAATGCTGCATCCGCTGGTGTGGCTACTCCACCAGCTGCAAAATTTACAACCGGTAATTTACCATTATGTTTGATTTGCAATAAAACATCATATGGTGCTCCTAAAATTTTTGCTTCTGTCATTAATTCATCCTCGTTCATATGAGCGATTTTACGTACATGCGCATTTACTTTACGTAAATGACGAACAGCTTCTACAATATTCCCTGTTCCAGGTTCCCCTTTTGTACGAAGCATAGAAGCTCCTTCTCCGATACGACGAGCTGCTTCCCCTAAATCCTTACATCCGCAAACGAATGGTACTGTGAATTCGCTTTTACGTAAGTGATACTCTTCATCTGCAGGAGTTAAAACTTCAGACTCGTCGATGTAGTCAACACCCATTGCTTCTAAAATTCTTGCTTCTGTAATATGACCAATACGTGCTTTCGCCATAACTGGAATTGTTACTGCTCCCATTACTTCTTCCATTATGCGTGGATCTGCCATACGAGCAACACCACCTGCTGCGCGAATATCAGATGGTACACGTTCTAATGCCATTACTGCTACTGCACCAGCAGCTTCTGCAATTTTTGCTTGCTCAGCATTGATAACGTCCATAATAACGCCACCTTTTTGCATTTCTGCCATTCCACGTTTTACTCTCTCTGTACCAGTTAAATTTGTAGTCATAAATTTTTCCCTCCATATTCTTTATGAAGTTTAGTATAATAAAAGATGACCATTTGAAAAGTACCAGAAATCAGAAATACAGAGTGGTCAGATTGGTGATGAAAAATGGACTATCTAATGTTTCAACTAGAAAAAGAAGCCCAAACTCCTTTATACGAACAACTTTACAATGAAATTAAAGATGCAATAATTGAGGGAAAAATAGAAGAAGGAGAAAAACTTCCTTCCAAAAGAAAACTTGCAGAATATTTGGCTGTTAGTCAAACTACAATTGAATTTGCGTATAGTCAACTTGTAGCAGAGGGTTTTATTAGTTCAGAAGCTAGAAAGGGATTTTTTGTTCAAAGCTTAGAAGAATTAGCTTTGATTGAACAAGATTTACCATTGATGACACGAGAAATAAGCGACACCGACCATGTGATGATAGATTTTTCACCAGGTAAAATTGATACAGATTCTTTTCCATTTACTACGTGGAGGAAATTTACGAAGGAAACCATTAACGAGGCAAATAAAGATTTTCTTCAACTTGGGCATCCCCAAGGAGATTATGTTTTACGGCAACATATTTCCTCTTATTTATACCAATCACGTGGCGTTAAATGTAAACCTGAACAAATTATTCTTGGTTCCGGAACAGAGCAAATAATGCCGTTAATTATCCGTTTACTAGGCAAAGAAGCTGTTTATGGTATTGAAAATCCGGGTTATCCACTCACCCATCATTTATTTTTAGATGATAGAAAAAAATCATTGCCTATTTCTGTTGATTTGGACGGAGTAATAGTGTCGGAACTTGAAAAAACTAGAGCTACCGTCATGTATGTAACTCCTTCACACCAGTTTCCAACAGGTGCTGTACTTTCTGCTACGCGTAGGAGCCAGCTTTTATCCTGGGCTTATCAACAAGAGAATAGATATATTATTGAAGATGACTATGACAGTGAGTTTAGATACACAGGTAGACCTATTCCTTCTTTACAGGGACTTGATCAAAATCAGCGTGTCATTTATTTAAGTACGTTTTCCAAATCCTTAATGCCATCGCTGCGAATTGCATATGCCGTATTACCAGAAGCACTGATCATGCAATATAAGCAAAAATTCTCTTATTATGCAGCAACCGTACCTCGAATTGATCAGCATGTATTAGCAAAATTCATGGAGTCAGGTCATTTTGCCAAGCATTTAAATAAAATGAGAAAAATCTATAAACGAAAACTAGAAATGGTAACGAAAACAATTGCTAAATATAATCCTACTGTTACGATTTCAGGCGAGCAGGCAGGCATGCATATATTATTAACTATTCATACATCTAAAAAAGAAGAGGAACTAGTTTTACTTGCAAAGAATTCGGGTATACGTGTATATGGCCTTCGTGAGTATGCAACGGAGGATACAGATGTTGCTACAGATCCCAAAATTGTTTTAGGCTTTGGAGGAATTGATGTCCTGGAAATTCCCTCCTCCATAAATGCTTTAATGAATGCTTGGGATATAAAAAAACACCGTGAACGCAATTAAGCGCACGGTGTTTTGATATTAAAATAATCCGCCAACAAAATCAGTTGTACTATTCCATAAATTACCGAAGAATTTACCGATTCCTTGGAACATTAAACTAATCCAGCTAGCACGTTCTACTGATTCTGTAGTAACTACATCTACTTCAGCTGCTTTATCTGTGATATAACCGTAATCAGAGCCTTCCGTTTTCTCCAAATGAACTTTACCTACGACTGTACCTTCTTTAACGTCTGCCTCTAAGTTTTTCTTATCAGGTGTAAAAACAGGCTTGTACATGTCTTTTTCACTTGTTTTAATAACCATAGAAATTGGATCTTTTACAGCAATTGCAACGGAATCTTCTTTACCTTTTATAACAGGTAATGTTTTATTTTTAGGAATTTTGTATCCTGCAGGAACTATTTCTACTTTAGAAAATTGTGCAAATCCATAGTCAAACAATGCTCTTGTTGCATCAAATCGAGCTTTATATGTACCTGCTCCATTCGCATCTACAGCTTTCATAACAACTGCAATCACACGCATTCCATTTTTTTGAGCAGTTCCAGTAAAGGAATGACCTGCAAAATCGGTTGTTCCAGTTTTTAATCCATCTACACCTTCGTATTCATACACTAATCCTGGTAACATCCAGTTCCAGTTACTCATTTCAATTGCATCAGAAGTGCCTTCACGAAATGTTTTTTTAGGGATTTTAGTTGTTTCTAATACTTCAGGATAATCTTTCATTAAATTGTACGCAAGAATAGCAACTGATTTAGCGGGCATAACATTTTCATCAGAAGCACCTGTGCTTGCTGGGTGCATCCCTTGTAAATCCTCATTATTCAATCCTGTTGAATTGACAAACTTATATCCTTCTAAGCCCATTTCTTCTGCTTTTTCATTCATCAGCTTCACAAAGTTCTCTTCTGTCCCAGCGATTGTCTCTGCTATTGCAATAGTAGCTGCATTGGCAGAATAAATAGCCATCGCTTCATAAAGTTCTTGAATAGAATAGCTACCATCTTGACGAAGAGGTACGTTACTTAAACGGCGATCCTGAGAGATTTTGTATGTATAATCTGTGACTGAATATTGTTGATCCCAAGAAATCTTTCCTTCTTCAATTGCTTCGAATAACAAATACTCTGTCATCATTTTAGTCATACTAGCAATACCTAATGGTGACTCTGAATTTTTCTCATATAAAATTTTTCCTGTATCTGCATCAATTAAAATTGCAGCATCGACATATAAATTCAAACTATCCTCTGCTTTTGTTTCGACCGGTGCTCCACATATAACTGATACTAAAAACATAGGAAGTATTAGCCATTTTATCATTGATGTCATCCAAACTTTCTTCACTACTGTACCTCCACTAAAAGTTTTTTCAATGCTCATTTTAACACATTTTTTTGCTTAATAGCACTTTACATATAAAAAGCACCCATTCTGCCTAGATAAAGACGATAAATGGGTGCTAAAGTTTCTTTCATACATTACTTATGAAATAGAATAGTTAGGTGCTTCTTTCGTTATTTGAACATCATGCGGATGGCTTTCACGTAATCCTGCACCAGTCATGCGAATAAATTGAGCATTTTCACGTAAGTCTTGTAAGTCTTTCGTTCCACAGTAACCCATGCCTGCTCTCACTCCACCAAGTAATTGATGTACAGTATCAGATAACGGTCCTTTGTAAGGAAGACGACCTTCAATTCCTTCTGGTACTAATTTCTTTGCATCCTCTTGGAAGTAACGGTCTTTTGAACCTTTTTCCATTGCACCAATTGAACCCATTCCTCGGTACACTTTAAAACGTCTACCTTGGAAAATTTCTGTTTCACCTGGGCTTTCAGTTGTACCAGCTAGTAAACTTCCTAGCATAACAACATGTCCACCTGCTGCAAGTGCTTTAATAATATCTCCAGAGAATTTAATACCACCATCTGCAATAATAGTCTTTCCTACTTTTCTAGCTTCAGTCGCACAATCATATACTGCAGTAATCTGAGGAACCCCAACACCTGCAACGACACGAGTAGTACAAATAGAACCAGGTCCAATCCCCACTTTTACTACATCTGCTCCTGCTTCAAATAGAGCACGTGTAGCTTCGCCCGTAGCTACATTTCCAGCCACAATATCTAAATCTGGGTATGCTTCACGAATACTCTTAACCGTATCCATTACACCTTGAGAATGACCATGAGCAGTATCAATTACGATAATATCTACATGTGCTTTCACAAGCTTTTCTACACGCATCATTGTATCTTTTGTAACCCCAACAGCCGCGCCTACTAATAAGCGACCATGTTGATCTTTTGCAGCATTCGGGAATTCAATTACTTTTTCAATATCTTTTATAGTAATTAAACCTTTAAGAATTCCATTTTCATCTACTATAGGTAATTTTTCAATTTTATATTGTTGTAAAATTTTCTCTGCATCTTCAAGAGTTGTCCCAACAGGTGCAGTTACTAATTGCTCTTTTGTCATAACTTCATCAATGATTAAAGAATAATCTTGAATAAAACGCAAATCACGGTTTGTAATGATTCCAACAAGTTTTTGTTCTTCTTCATTATTTACAATCGGAACACCGGATATTCTATATTTCCCCATTAAATGTTCTGCATCATAAACTTGATGGGTTGGAGTTAAGAAGAATGGATCTGTTATAACACCATTTTCAGAACGTTTAACTGTTTCCACTTGTTCCGCTTGTTCTTCTATGGACATATTTTTATGAATTATTCCTAATCCACCTTGTCGAGCCATTGCAATAGCCATTTTAGCTTCTGTGACAGTATCCATACCTGCGCTAATTATAGGTATATTCAACTTAATCTTTGATGTTAATTGAACAGATAAATTCACATCTTTTGGCAATACTTCCGACTGTGCTGGAACTAGTAGTACATCATCAAACGTTAGACCTTCTTTTTGAAATTTAGTATCCCACATTTCTCTAATTTCCTCCTCTGTTAAATGAATATTATTGTAAGGTTATCAGCGCCCAAGCACACTGTCAAGATTCCTAGAATAAAACAATAATTCCGATTTTTCTTTTAAAATTAGATATTGTTACTTTATTCCATATCATTCTAAGAAAACATAGATAATCTCTACAATCATGCCGATTCTTCAGTATAAGTTTATCCAGTAAAAGGAAGTAAGATACTTTTAAAAACTTGAAATTATTTGAGTACCTGAGTGTCGATTTGAAATTAGATATGTTAAGTTCATATTTAAATATGGGAGGCTAGTTAGCCTATTAGAGCAACCAAATGAGTTGTATAAGCGACTAAGGAGAATCTAAAAGCAATCAACTAGATAATGAAAGCGACCATTTCTCACAATAAAGGTTCACATTCTCTGAGATCACACAGTTTTTCTTCTGTACTACGTTTATAAGACTATCTTCCAAGTTTATCTACTATTCTTTGCCTTCGGCTTTTTTTAGTACAACAAAAAAAGCCACCACCGATTGCTCGGTGACGACTTTTCAATTGCCCAGCGACGTCCTACTCTCACAGGGGGAGACCCCCAACTACCATCGGCGCTGAAGAGCTTAACTTCCGTGTTCGGTATGGGAACGGGTGTGACCTCTTCGCCATCATCACTAGACTCTTCGGCTTTCCATACACA
>NZ_JARHXR010000026.1:0-22435 GCF_029222665.1 Bacillus sp. Cr_A10 | reverse complement strand
TTATCCGCTTTTCAATTAGAAAACCATCATGCCATTAATAGAGCAATTTTTATCACTTATATTTTTTCAATTAGTATTTATAGAAAATCGTTGAAAAAGGCGACACTCCTGCGGGAATAGCGTTAGCTGAAGACCCCGCAGTGTAGCGAGGAGGCTAAGGCAACGCCCGCGGAAAGGGAGCCGATTCAACGATTTTCCTATTTATCGGACGACATTATTTAGTAAAGTCAAATTCTATTGACTTTTTCAGTATCCTCGCTAAGCAATACCTATTGTTTTTTTCTATTTTACTCAGGAAGAATAATCTTGATGTAATGAAAATGATGACAAAAAAACAAAATAACAACGATACCATTTATCCAACAGTCTTTTGTCTTCAATCTGAAACGCAGATTCTTATGCGTTAACAACTACAGAGAAAAAGAGATTGTCTTTTTGAGACAACCTCTTTTCTTTTATAATTATTCTTCTGTTTTTGCTTCTTCAGTATCATTATTTTCTTCTGCTTCAGCATCTGTAGTCTCTGTTTCTTCCTCTTCTACGCGAGGTGCTGAGACGGTCACTAATGTATAGTCATCTTCATTTAAAATTGTATAGTTTGTTTTGTCGCGAATGTCAGCGATAGTGATGGTATCACCAATTGCCATGTTCGTTACATCCACGTCAATACTATCTGGAATATCAGAAGGTTTTACTGTAATGGTTACTTCTCTGTTAGGTTGCTGAAGCGTTCCACCCTCAGAAACTCCTACCGAGTCACCAATGACATTAACCAAGACGTTCACTTCTAACTCTTCCTTCATATTAATCGCTAAAAAGTCCGCATGAATCATATGACCTTTTAGAATATTCATTTGGTAGTCATTCAAAACTACGTTTACTTGTTTTCCGTCTACTTCTAGTTTCATGACTCCATTGCGACCAACTTCTCGAATGGTTTTAGCTAAATCCTTCTCATCTACAGCAATAGATTGTGATTCCATTTGAAAGCCATAAACTACAGCAGGGACGAAACCATTTTTCCTTAGTTGTGCATTTTCTTTATGCTCACGTTTTTTTGTTTTAACCAATGTATTCATCTATATCCATCCTCCTAAAAGTTCTTATCCTTATTAGATATATACCCATTAAGAGGATGTTTCAAACGCTGGTAAGATTAATCAAATAAAGTACTTACTGACTTCTCTTCGAAAACGCGGACGATTGCATCGCCTAATAATTTTGCAACAGACAATTCTTTAATCTTAGGTGAAGTTTTATCTTCTGCAAGTTGAATAGAATTTGTAATAACTAACTCTTTAATAACAGAGTTATCTATACGTTCGATTGCTGGTCCAGATAAAACAGGGTGTGTACAGCAAGCATAAACTTCTTTTGCACCGCTTTCCATCAATGCTTTAGCAGCAATAGAAATAGTTCCAGCAGTATCGATAATATCATCAATTAGAATTGCCGTTTTTCCTTCTACATTACCAACGATATTCATTACTTCAGCAACATTCGGACGAGGACGACGCTTATCGATAATAGCGATTGGAGCTTTCAAACGGTCTGCCATTTTACGAGCACGCGTAACTCCACCGTGGTCTGGTGATACAATAACAATTTCGGATGGATCTAAGTTTTTACCTAAGAAATAGTCAGATAAAATAGGTGAAGCAACTAAATGATCAATTGGAATATCAAAGAATCCTTGTATTTGTGGAGCATGTAAATCTAGCACGATTGCGCGTGTAGCTCCAGCCGTAGTTAATAGGTTTGCAACTAACTTCGCTGTGATTGGTTCACGTGCACGTGCTTTTCTATCTTGTCGAGCATATCCATAATAAGGTAAAACCACACTAACAGTACGAGCGGAAGCACGTTTTACTGCATCAAGCATGATTAATAATTCCATAATATGCTCATTTACAGGGCCAGAAGTGGATTGAACGATAAATACGTCACAACCACGGATACTTTCATCGATATTGATTTGAACTTCTCCATCACTAAATCTAGTAACTGTACTTTTTCCTAGCGGAACCCCTACTTCTTTTGCGATTTCTTCTGCTAACTTTTTATTAGAATTTAAAGTGAATATTTTCAATTTCGAATTGTTATATTGTTCTGGCATGATAATCCTCCTGAGTAGTGGGTTAATTTTATTTTAGTTTGTTTACATAGCCTTCTTTATTTTCTTGTCTAGCTCGACCAATCGCAAGAGCTTCTCCAGGCACATCATTTGTAATAGTAGAACCAGCAGCAACATACGAATTTTTGCCAATTGTTACTGGCGCTATTAAATTGGAGTTACAGCCAACAAAGGAATCATCTTCGATTGTAGTTTTAAACTTATTTTTACCATCGTAATTCACTGTTATGGTTCCACAACCTATATTCACATTTGAACCAATAGATGCGTCTCCCATATAGCTTAGATGTGAAATTTTACTTCCATTCCCTACTGTAGACTTTTTCACTTCTACAAAGTTTCCAATCTTCACATCATTTCCAACGTCTGACTGTGGTCGGATATGTGCAAACGGTCCGATTGAGGTATGATCGCCTACTTCGCTTGATAGAACAACCGAAGAATGAATAGTTGTTCCATTTCCAATTACACTTGAAACAATATGACTATTTGGTCCAATTGTGCAATTTTCTCCGATTATAGTCTTCCCTTCAATAATGACTCCAGGCTGAATAACAGTATCGGCACCTATTACTGCGTCGCTACTAATGTATGTATTCTGAGGATCTATGATTGTTACACCTTCACGCATATGATGATGTGCAATACGAGATCGCATAATTTGTTCTGCTTGAGAAAGGGCGATTCGATCATTTATTCCCAAAATTTCATCAAAATCTTTTGCTGCAAAAGCAGAAATTACTTCTCCTTCTTTTTGTAAAATCTCAATTACATCTGGTAAATAATATTCGCCTTGAGCATTTTCATTTTTTACTAATTTTAACGATTTAAATAATGCTTGATTATCAAAACAATATGTTCCCGAGTTAATCTCATTGACAAGTTGTTCATCTGATGTAGCATCTTTTTGTTCTACGATACTTTTAACATTTCCATCCTCTGAACGAATAATTCTTCCGTAACCAGTAGGATCATTCGCAATTGCTGTAAGAATGGTTGCTTTGGCACCTGATTGTTTATGGTGATTCAATAAGTCGCTCATTGTTTCGGCAGTAATCAGTGGAGTGTCTCCACAAATAACAATGGTTGTGCCTGAAAGGGTTGCAAGTGCTGTCTCTGCTTGTAGTACAGCATGTGCAGTTCCTAATTGTTCTGCTTGTAAGGCATATTCACTTCTATTACCTAATTCGCTTTGAACCGTTTCTGCACCGTGACCAACGACTGTTACAATCTTATCTACACCAAGTTTCTCCATGTTTTCAACAACATGTTCCACCATTGGCTTCCCACAAACAGGATGTAGCACTTTATATAGACTTGACTTCATACGAGTTCCTTTACCAGCAGCTAATACAACCGCATAAGTATTTGTCATTTTCCGTTTTCCCTCCAGTGGGCTAATTTCCTCTTTTGACTATAGCGGAAATGAAACCATTTTTCAAGGAAATATCTCTTGACAAATACATGACAAAACAAGTATTATAAATAATTTTTCTGCACAAAAAAACCATCTCATGCTAGAAATGGTTTTAGTTGATTCATATATTTTGCCTAAAAGCAGCATATTATTCACCTAATTATTAATAACTAGCTTCTGCTACCGGCTCCTCTATATCACCGCTTAAATGATAAGCGTATAACACTGCATCTTGAATTTTTGTACGAGTTCCAGAATTTATTGGATGAGCTATATCTCTAAATTCACCCTCAGGAGTTCTTTTGCTAGGCATTGCTACAAATAATCCTCCATTCCCATCAATAACTCGAATATCGTGTACAACAAACTCATTGTCCAGTGTAATGGAAGCGATAGCCCTCATACGACCATCTGATAGTACTTTACGTAATCTTACGTCTGTTACTTCCATTTTACAGCACCCCTCTTCTAATAGTAAAAAACTCTTTTATTATTATTCCACGAAACTTATAAATATCCTTCTTCTTTTATGAATCTTTTTAATATTATAAAATAATTAGATTGCTTTACTCCAAATCCATAATTATCCATATAAATTACTAATCTATTTTATTGAATTTACTATAAATTGGATTTTTTATTTTCTTTTTATAATTGCGGTGCACTATTGTGATGAGGCATTTTATAAAGTAGAACTCGGATGTGCGCTTGGTGCACGCTACGCATGAGCCTCCGCAGGATGAGTCGCTCCTTTACGGGGTCTCATTCTTTGCGCTCTTGCGGCCTGTAAGGCGCACCTCCTGAAAATTGTGTTTATACAGCAAGAAGTTGTTCCCACCCGCATCACGTGCCGTATGAGACAGCTAAATGTGCTTGCGCATGCAGCGGCTCATGCGAACGTGTGGCCAGCGCGAATGCTTATAGATTAGGTTTATTCTATTCAAATTCTAATTAGTAATATTGAAGTTTAACAAAGTTATTTTAAATAAAAAAAGTATGCTTTCCGAAGAAGGCATACTCTATCTTTATACTACTGCTATTACTTCTATTTCAACTTTAACATCTTTTGGTAGTCTCGCTACTTCCACAGCTGAACGAGCTGGCTTATGCCCTGCAAAATGCTTTTCATATGCTTCGTTAAATTCAGCAAAATCATTCATATCTTTTAAAAACACAAGTGTTTTGACAACGTTCGATAAAGAAGAGCCTGCTTCCGTAAGTACGGCTTCCAAATTAGCAAAAACTTGTGCAGTTTGTTCCGTAATAGAGCCCTCTACTACTTCCCCTTGTGGAGTTAATGGAATTTGTCCAGAGCTATAAAACATTCCGTTTACAATTACTCCTTGAACATATGGACCAATAGCTGCTGGTGCATTAGTTGTTGATACTGCTTTCATTAAGATTTCCACCCTTCTCAAAATAGTTTCCTTCTGTTAAAGCAATTGTACCATCTTTTTCATTCACTTCATGTAACTTTATTAGAGATAAATAATCATCCACGAGTTGCTCACCCTCATGCTGCGCCTCAACTAGTACAGCAATCCCCGCAAGCTCACAGTTAAATTCCTCTAGCAAACTCTTCATCCCATTAATCGTTCCTCCGACTTTCATAAAGTCATCTGTGATTAATACACGCTGGCCTTTTTCCATACTTCTTTTTGAAAGGACCATCGTTTGAATACGTCTAGCTGATCCAGATACATAGTTTATACTTACCGTTGGACCTTCTGTCACCTTACTATCTCTTCGTACTACTACAACAGGAACATTTAAATGTCTTGCAATTGCATGTGCAATGGAGATACCCTTCGTTGCAACCGTCATAATGGCATCTATTTTTTCATGGGCAAAAGCAGACGCAAATATTTTTCCTACTTTATTCATGAGTGAGGGATTTCCGAGTAAATCTGTCATATACAGATACCCTCCAGGCAACAAACGTTCCGATTTGGAAAGCTGTTCCATTAACTCCGCAGTTATTTCCTTTACATCTTTACTTGTCATCGTAGGAATAAATTTTACTCCACCCGCTGCTCCAGGGACTGTAATGAGTAATCCTCTTCCTCTTTCTTCAAAAGTTTCTTTTATAATCGTTAAGTCTTCACTGATCGAGGACTTGGCAGATTGATATAAAGAAGCAAAAAACGTTAAAGGTATTAATTTATGGGGATGTTCCATTAAGTATTGCGTCATATCTACAAGTCGCTCACTTCTTTTCCACTTCATCCAATCACCTCCAAACACGAATGTTTTAATGAAAACTTATCACAATCATACGCATTTAAGCAAGTGAATCTCGTTCTCCTATTAATCGAACTGCATAAACTTCGTCACAGAACCCACGCAGGCCATTATATATTCTTTGTACTCTGGATTCTTGTTGCACTATTCCAAACACTGTTGGGCCGCTCCCACTCATCAAAACAGCATCTGCACCAAACTTTTCCATTTGCTCTTTTAAACCTGCAACTTCTGGATATAGTTTTAATGTGACGCTCTCTAGTACATTTCCTACAGATGCACACATTTTTTCAAAATCCTTCGTTTCAATCGCTTCGATCATTTTTTTCGTATCTGGATGTTCTATACGTTTTAAATTTAACTTCCCATAAACGTCTGCTGTAGAAACACCCAATGTTGGTTTAGCTAGGATGATCCAGCAATTTGCAGGGGATGGAAGCTCTTGAATCTTTTCTCCTCTTCCAGTCGCAAGTGCCGTTCCACCATACACACAAAATGCAACATCTGAACCTATTTTCGTTCCAATTTCAGCTAACTCATCTAAGGATAACCCCAAACCCCAAAGCGTATTTAGCCCTCTTAAGGTTGCCGCAGCATCACTGCTTCCGCCAGCGAGGCCAGCTGCTACAGGAATATTTTTTTCAATCTTTATAGTTACTCCAGATTTTATAGAATACATTTCTTTTAATAGCTTAGCTGCTTGATATGCTAAATTCCGATAATCATTCGGAACAAATCGGTCAACGGATAGTATATGTATTTTTCCATCTTCTCTTAACTCTAGCCCTATACGGTCTGCCAAATCGACTGTTGTCATGATCATTTCAACCTCATGATAACCATCGGGACGTTTATTCAAGACATCGAGTGTTAAATTTATTTTAGCAGGTGCTTTTACATAGTACATTCCTTCTGCTCCTTTTAAACTTAGGTTGTCCACTATTTTACCATAGTGCATCTGAAAAGCGGAAGTGCGTATACTGACGAGGCGTACTTATTAGCGTTCCAATAGTTAAAGTCAGAAAAAATATCCCTGCATATGTTATATGCAAAAGAAAAGGCGGATTTCTCCGCCTGCTAGTTGTTTACTTTTTTGGATTTCGCATGCTTTTTGGCATTTAACCAACATGGTACTCTACAATTTATTTTGGTGACTTCATTTGTTGTTCAGCCATTTCAATTGCTCGTTTTACCATATTACCAGCGTCACGTGATTTAATTCCACCCCAGCCCTCGGTCTTGACTACATCATAAATTCCAAGATCTTTTGCTATCTCTTCTTTTAATTCATTAGACATAATACCTTTTCTAGCCATATGGTGAATCCTCCCTTTTAAATACGCTTTGGCGAATTTGTATCAGATGAACAACTAGCTTACTTAGTATGTGCTACAAACAGAAAAAAACCCCTTTTCCATTCAAATGAATGAAAAAAGGAGCTTCTTTCGAAATATAAAAGTAAAAATAAAAGTTCTAAACAATCATTTTACAACTATTAAATTATTTGCTTCGTCAAAAATAGTGATTTCTACTGCTTCTGTCAAAATGTCTGCATAACTATAAGATACACGTTCAAAAGAATTTTCATCTTGATCCAAATCGATAACGAATACGGCATGATAAGTTTCTCTTAAAACACCAGCACGTTCGATCGTTTTCTTACGTCCTCCGTTTGCTTTTAATTGCAAACGTTTGCCTAAATGATGATCTAATGACTTTTTAATATCAGCTAAAGTTTTTGGCATTCTGCTTACACCTCACTGAATATTACTATACCATCTATTTATATTTTTGTCAAACAAAACATTTTAACAAGCAAGACGCATACTTGTCAATATATTTTTCATATATCTCGAATGGATTTTTTTATAAACAGTACTAATATTGTAACAAGTAAAATTAATGAAAATAAGGATATAGCTCATCTGCTAAGCGTCCAAATTCTTCAATAGATAGAGTTTCCCCTCGTCTTGAAGGGTCTATGTTCACTTTTTGTAAACATTCAATGATGATTTCTTTCTTTTCCTTACCATTTGGTAAAGACGACTGTAGATTATTAATAATTGTTTTTCTTCTTTGGACAAACGACCCTCTCGATACTTGAAACAAGAAGTCTTCATCCATAACTTGAACTGGTGGAGTTTCATGGCGAGTGAGCTTAATAACTGCCGATTCTACATTAGGTTGTGGCATGAAAACACCTCTAGGCACAACCATTGCCACTTCAGCCTTCATATAGTATTGAATAGCAATTGAAAGTGACCCATATGCTTTTGTACCAGGAACTGCTGTAATACGATCAGCTACTTCTTTTTGCATCATTACAACCATTCCACGTATAGGTAAACGATCCATCAGTAACTTCAACAATATCGGAGTGGTAACATAATAAGGTAAGTTTGCAACTACCATAACATCTTTAATACCAGTCAATTTATCCTCAAAAATTTGCTTCACATTAGCTTCCAAAATATCAGAATGAATAATTTCCACATTATCATAAGGAGAAAGTGTATCTTCTAAAACAGGCAGCAATCTTTGGTCTATTTCAAAGGCAACTACCTTCCCTGCAGCTCTTGCTAAATGTTCTGTTAGCGCTCCTATACCTGGTCCAATTTCAATTGCCGCTGAATCTTTCGTGAGATCCGCATGACTCACAATATTTCGTAAAATATTTGGATCGATTATAAAGTTCTGACCTAAGCTTTTTTTAAAGGAAAAGCCATACTTTTTTAATATTTCTTGCGTTCGAATTGGTGTTGCTATATCTTTTTGCATAAATTAATTATCCTCCATATTGAGCTGCAAGATTGCTTCCTCAAGCTGCTGTCTGCTTATTTGAAAAATAGAAAGACGCTTTTGCAATTGCTTTCCATTTGTATATCCTATCTTTAATAATTCTCCAATTTTCGTTCTTCGGTCTTTTGAATTTGGATGTCCAATTAATTTTCCCTCAACTAAAATTTCTAAAGGAATTTCAGGTACAACGTCCAGTTCAGTCTTTGGTGTATAAACATTGGCAAGCGCCTGTCGGATATCTTCCTCTTTCGCGTGTTCTATACCTAACCCTTTACCATTTTTAGCGATTGTTTTTTCTTTTGAGAGAAATGCGTGTTTTACGTCCGGTACATGCTCCTCGATTATAGCGCGTATCCGTCGTCCTGGATAATCTGGATCCGTAAAAACAATTACTCCTCTTTTTTCTTGCGCATGCTGAATTTTAACGAGTGTCTCTTTTGAGATTGCAGAACCATTCGTCTCTATAGTATCTGCTTCAACAGACCGTTTAATTGCAGTTGTGTCATCTTTACCTTCTACGACTATTAACTCTTTTATACGCAAACATACTTCCTCTTTTCTTTTCTTCCTAGTTCTTACTATCATAACGCAAAAAAGCTTCCCCAATCAACGAAAGGGAAAGCTATTAATTAGAAAGCGCAAACCATGACTTTCTAATCGGGCAATCAAATACAAACGAGTAACCGAAGATGCGATGCTCGTTTGTAAATTATAAATAATTTTAATCTAAGATTTTTATTCGTACTTTTTTACGGCCGAATTCATAGGCTTGCGATTTAGATGGTATGAATAAATCAACTTTTTTCCCTTTAATCGCCCCACCTGTATCTCCAGCTACTGCATAACCATAGCCTTCCACCCATACTTTGGATCCAAGTGGTATGACACTAGGATCAACCGCAACTACTTTTACGTTAGGATTGGCCTTTAAATTAATACCAGTAGCTGTTACACCAGTACAGCCGTTACAATTCGCCGTATAAGCTGTTGCCGTTACGTAAAACTCTTTTCCATCTGTGGAGTCGGATGAAGAATTTTCTCCTCGAGAAACACTAGCAGTCACAACTTTTGTCCCTACTGCTACGACTTTTTTGGTTGGCTCTTTTGTAATCTTCTCGCTTATTACGTTACGAGATACTTCCTTGCCATTTTCTTTTACGACTTCATATGTTCGTGAAACAGAACCTTTTTCTCCTGTTTGCACTACTTTTTCTTTCCCTTTTAGTAGCGAGTCATCTTTTTTCGTTTCAACTGCAAAATTTGTTTCTTCCTCAACTACATCGGTGACCTTTTCTACTCGCACTACTTGTATTACAGAATTCGGACTTACTAGTTCATCCATTTCCCGTTCCACTCGGTCGAAATCATTCATTTGAATGTTATGGTGTTTTAAAAAGTCAGCGACCGTAGTCGAAGTGGACCATACCTTCTTCTCTTCCTTGCCATCTAAAAGTGTTACTTCAAATGCTTTTTCGATTGCAATTTTATTATCCGGTCCAACCTCTGCATCTGCAGCAGGTGTTATTGCATCATGTTCATTTATTGGAACATTTGCCTTTGCAAGTATTTCTGAAACTACATCATCAGCTGTGGTAATTGTTTGTTTTTTCCCATCCACTGTGATATCTATTTGTCTTGCCTGCTCCCACTCAATCGCTAAATTATTTTTGATTGATGTGTTCACTGAGGGTTGTAAAAAATCTTTGTTGGTTACAACTATATTATTTTGTTCTAATAGTTCTCCAACTGTATTTGCATGCGTTAGTATCTCTTGTTGTTCACCGTTTACTGTTAAAGCAACGGTTTTCTTTGTTCCTTCGAATAAAACGAAAGAAACCACTGCAAGAAACAATAGTAATGATGCTACCGTTACTAATGTTTTCTTGCTCCTCAATGAATGAAAGAACAGGTTTTTCATGGAATTATTTGACATGAAAAACGCCTCCTTGTTCACTCGTGTGATTATATAGAGTACTTTTCAGCTTGTCAACTCTTATGGATTTTTCATTCACCCAAAACAAGCTTAAAATACTTTTAAACTAGGCGGAAAAGTTTTTCATTTTTTAATCAATAAGCTTAAAAAACTTCTCTGCATTTTCAGTAGTTGCAACCGCTACTTCCTCAATAGAAATACCCTTTAATCTTGCTATTTCTTCTGCTACAAGAGGCACCAGTGATGGTTCATTTCTTTTTCCTCGATGAGGATGTGGAGCTAGATATGGCGCATCTGTTTCTATTAGCAAATATTCTAGTGGAATTTCAGTTGCTACCTCTTTAGGTTTTTTTGCATTTTTAAACGTTACAGGACCACCAAGTGAAATCATGAAGTTCATGTCGATACATTGTTTAGCAGTTTCTACGCTTCCTCCAAAACAATGCATAATTCCTCCAGTTAGATGTGCTTCTTCTTCTTTTAAAATTCGAATTACATCTTCTGTCGCCTCGCGATTATGTATGATAATCGGTAAATTTACTTTTTGGGCTAATCGTATTTGCTTTCGGAATAATGCTTGTTGTACATCTTTAGGAGACTTATCCCAATAATAATCTAGTCCCATTTCTCCAATACCTACAACTTTTTCATGCGCAGAGAGTTCTTCAATCCATTGTAAGTCTTCCTCAGTACAATCAATCGCATCTACTGGATGCCACCCGATTACCGCATAAATAAATGAATAATCCTCTACAAGCTTCATTGCGCGTTCAATTGTTTTTCGATCAAACCCTATTACAACCATTTTATGAACCTTCGCTTCGATAGCTCGATTAATTACTTCTTGAAGATCCTCATCGTATTGATCCGCATTTAAGTGCACATGAGTGTCTATAAACAATTTCTCTTTTCCCTCCCGTTAATTACATTTACAATCCATATTATAAAAACGTATTTAAAAAGTCACGTTATTTGGTTTATTACCTCTTATATATACCTTATAAGGTATATTTTTCAAATTAATTTAGAGGGATATAGTATTTTAAAATACTATTTTAAAAAAAGACCTGCCACAAATTTTGTGACAGGTCTTCTATTAATTATTTTACTTGAGCTCCATTTTCAAGTTTTTGATCCACAGTCGCAAGTGTTAAATATCCGTCTTTTTCGCCTGCAAGAATCATCCCTTGAGATAATTCTCCTCTTAGTTTTACGGGCTTCAAGTTTGCTACTACAATTACTTTCTTTCCAATAATATCTTCTGGTCTATAATGTTGTGCTATTCCAGACACTACTTGTCTCTTTTCATATCCTAAATCTAATTGAAGTTTTAACAATTTATCCGCTTTTGGAATTTGTTCACATTCTAAAACAGTAGCTACTCGGAGATCTACTTTAAAGAAATCATCGATAGTAATTTCTTCGGCTTGTGACTCTTCTTCCTGCTGTTCCTCTTCTTGTGAAGTTTGGACAGAACCTCTCATTTGTTCTCTTATATAGGCAACTTCAATATCCACTTCTAGACGCGGGAAAATTGGAACCCCTGTTTTAATTACTTCTGTTCCATCCTCAATTACATTGAAATGTCCTAAATGTTCCCAGTTTAAAAGTTCTTCTCTTAAACCTAGCTGAGATATTATTTCTTTTGGTGACATCGTCATAAATGGTTGAGTTAATGTCGCTATTTGTCGTAAGCTTTCTGCTAAATTAGTCATAACTGCAGCTAATTGCCCTTTCAAAGCTTCGTCTTTTGCAAGTACCCATGGCTGTGTTTCATCAATATACTTATTTGTGCGAGAAATAAACGCCCATAAGTCACCTAATACAACACTAAATTGCATTTTTTCCATACTTGTTTCATATTTTTCTACTGTTTCTTTCGCAAAATTGCGAAGCGTTTCATCAAATTCTGTAGATTCGCTTAAAGCAGCTGGAATTTTTCCATCAAAGTATTTGTTAATCATGGAAACTGTTCTATTTAATAGGTTACCTAAATCATTTGCTAAATCAAAGTTTGTTCGTTCCACAAATGACTCTGGAGAAAAAACACCATCTTGTCCAAAGGGAAGTTCTCGCAATAAGAAGTAGCGTGTTGCATCTAAACCATAACGTTCTACTAACATTTCTGGATAAACAACATTCCCTTTCGATTTGGACATTTTACCGTCTTTCATCATAATAAATCCATGAGCAAACACTTTTTTGGGAAGTGGTAAATCTAAAGCCATTAAAAAAATTGGCCAATAAATGGTATGGAAACGTACAATGTCCTTTCCTACAACATGTACATCTGCTGGCCAATATTTTTGGAACAATGAATCGTCCTCAGACATATATCCTAGTGAAGTAATATAGTTTGTTAATGCATCCACCCATACATAAATGACATGCTTCGGATCTCCCGGAACAGGAATTCCCCAGTCAAAAGAAGTTCGGGAAACAGATAAGTCCTCTAAGCCAGGTTTAATAAAATTATTGATCATTTCATTCTTTCTTGACTCTGGTTCAATAAACTCTACATTATCTTCATAGTAAGCCAATAACCGATCTGCATATTTCTTCATATTAAAGAAATAGGATTCCTCTTTCACTTTATGGACAGGTCGACCACAATCTGGACAATTCCCATCTACCAATTGTGTTTCTGTGAAAAAAGACTCACAAGGTGTACAATACCATCCTTCGTACTGCCCTTTATAAATATCTCCGTTATCTAAAAACTTTTGGAAAATCTTTTCGACAGCTTTCGTGTGACGTTCTTCCGTTGTTTGAATAAAATCATCGTACGAAATATCCATTAAGGCCCAAACTTTCTTAGCGGCCTCTGCAATTTCATTCACATATACTTGAGGCTCCATACCAGCTTCTTGGGCTTTTTCTTGAATTTTTTGCCCATGTTCGTCCATCCCAGTTAGAAAACGAACATCATAACCTCTAAGTCTTTTGTACCGTGCCATTGCATCAGATGCCACCGTTGTATATGCCGTACCAATATGGAACTTTCCACTTGGATAATAAATCGGTGTCGTTAAATAAAATGTTTTCTGTTGATCTTTCAATGTAAGGATGCCTCCAATGTTGATTCTACTTTCTCTTTATTCTATCGAAATGAAGAAATTGTTTCAATTAATTAATAAATATAGCCATTTGTCGAAAATTAGTATCTAATTTATGAATTGCATTTAAATAGTTAATATATCAAAATAATTCCTATTTCACTAAAAAGATAACGTTTTTTTATTATTACATAGGTTTTCATATCATTTTTTTATTAAAAATCATAATTTACTAGCAATTTAATTATTGACGGAAATGGTATTACTTGGTATGATAGTTTACATCAAAGAGATTTATGTCGAATCTTGACGAAAAAAATGCACTCGTGAGAGGGGAAAAATTAATAATGAAATCTACAGGTATTGTTCGTAAAGTTGATGAATTAGGACGCGTAGTTATTCCAATCGAACTTCGTCGTACATTAGGAATTGCTGAAAAAGATGCTCTTGAAATTTATGTAGATGATGACAAAATCATCTTGAAAAAATATATGCCAAACATGACTTGTGCTGTAACTGGTGAAGTGTCAGACGACAACCTTCGTCTAGTTGGAGGAAAATTAATTTTAAGCCCAGAGGGTGCAGAATTACTTATTAAAGAGATTCAAAGCAACTTAAAATAAGAAAAACAAACATCCGTATCCTATAGGGCATACGGATGTTTACTTATTTAGTAGATTAATATTCATTTCACATGATATTCTTGATAAATTTCTCTCTTCGATAAACCTCTTTGAATCGCTACTTCCTTTATTGCCTCTTTTGAATTATATTGCTTTTCTTCTATTATATAGTTTACGTGTTCTTCAATACTTAAAGATTCCCACCAAGGAGACTCCGATTCATCTATATACTCTTCACTCGTACCCTCTAAAACAATGCAAAATTCCCCACGGATTTCAGATTGCTCAGTCCAAGCTACTGCTTCGTTTATAGTACCTCTTAAAAATTCCTCAAACTTTTTTGTCAGTTCTCTTGCAAGTACAATCTTACGATCGCCCCCCATCAATGCTTGTAGATCTTTTAAGGAATCCTTCAAGCGATGAGGAGATTCATATAATATAATGGATTCTTGTCTTTTTTGAATCTTTGTAATTTCTTCTTTTCGTTCTTTTTTATTTCTACTTAAAAACCCATAAAAGAAAAAGGGTTGGGTCGATAATCCTGAAGCAATCAATGCACTAAGAGCTGCATTTGCTCCTGGAACAGGAACGACCGCAATTCCTTCATCAACAGCTTTTGCTGCGATGTCTGCTCCGGGATCTGAAATACAAGGTAAGCCGGCATCACTCACCAAAGCAACACGCTTACCTTGTCGAAGTATATCCAATATTTTTTCTCCACCTACTTGTTGATTATGATCATGATAGCTCATAAGTGGTGTAGATATCTCAAAATAATTACAAAGTTTTTTTGTATTTCGTGTATCTTCAGCGGCAATCATATCTACTTCTTTTAATATTCGAATGGCACGCATTGTCATATCTTCTAAATTTCCAATAGGTGTTGCAACTAAATACAAACAGCTACTTTGTTCGTGTTCGGTCGATTTTTGAGATTTCATCCTTTAATTGCCCTCCCATATATTGTACTTTTTGTGATCTTGTGAGTTGCTTAAATGCATATTCTGCTTTCATGGCTTCTTGTTTTGTTTCATACTGTTCATAGAAAATGCACGATACTGGGAGTTTTGCCCTCGTATATTTTGCTCCCTTCCCCTTATTATGTACGATTATTCTTTTTTCTAAATCATTCGTATATCCTGCGTAATAAGAGCCATCGCTGCATTCTAGCACGTAAAATGTATGTGCTTTTTCATTCTTTTCCATAAAGCATCTCTTTCACTTCTTCTGTGTACTCACCGTTCTCCCCATATACATATAAAGGAGGTAAGATTTTCAAATCTGGCTTACCATCCTTTATTCCTTCTATTAATAAGGTATTTGCTTCCTTACCTTCTTTCGGATATACAAAACGAATACGCTTTGGTTCTAAACGGTTGGCTCTCATGGAAGTCACAATGTCTAAAAGTCTTCCTGGCCGATGAACAAATGCTGCTTTTCCACCTTGTTTTAATAATTCACTTGCAGAACGCACCGCTTCATCCAATGTTAGATGTATCTCGTGCCTTGCTATAGCTAAATGTTCTTTAAGATTCTTTTCGCTTGCCTCATGTGCAGGGAAATATGGTGGGTTACAGGTTACTACATCATATTTTTCAAAACCTATTTGATTAGGAATACCTTTTACATCCGCCTTTATGATTGTAATTTGTTCCTCTAATTTATTATATTGAATGCTTCTTTTTGCCATATCCGCTAGCCGTTCTTGAAGTTCAATTCCAATTATCTCAGCATCCGTACGAGCGCTTAAAAATAACGGTATTGCTCCATTTCCTGTACATAAGTCTACTATTTTTCCTCTTTTTATTGGTACATATGCAAATCTGGAAAGCAGAACAGCATCTAAAGAAAAAGAAAAAACAGAGGGACTTTGAATGATTCTTAACTCTTCCGCCAATAAATAATCGAGTCTTTCATCGTCCTTTAGCCATTGTTCCATTATTTTATTCCTCCAGCAAAACAAAAGACTGACACCCACTTGGGAGTGGCATCAGTCCATTGATTAGATGTTTTGTTTATTTAAAAATGACAAGCAAAATAGACAATCCTCTTCTTTTCTAGAGCTTCCGAAGTGAACATGACATACATGATAGCCTTCCTGGTAAAGTCGTGCTAAGTTGTCATAGCCCTCTCCAATATCCTTTTTGCTTAGTCGATCTTTTTCTTCTTGAGCTTTTTCAAGTAAAACTTCTCTTTCGTGCATTTCATCAAGTCTTTGTCTTAAATGACTATTCTCTTGCTGCAGCGCTTGACGTTCTTCTACCATTATCGCTACAAATTCTTTTAAAGCGCGAAATTGCAGCTGCGTGGACTCTAATTGTTTTTCAAATTCTGTAATTGTATCAAAAAAATTTCGGTCCATCACACATTCACCTCATTGCCCCGTCCATTGTACCGGATTTTCCGCATGGTTTATTATTTCTTCTAACGTGTAATCTAATACTCTTAGTGGATCATGTAATTCTATACGTAGTATTCTTTCTAATATATTCATGCTAACTACTTTTCCTAATCCATCTGGTGTTTCTACTTTATCACCAATATCCGGCATTTGCTCTCTTGCTGTCTCATATTCATCGTTTTCATATTTTAAACAACACATGAGTCGACCACAAAGTCCAGAAATCTTAGAAGGATTCAGAGATAAGTTTTGATCTTTCGCCATTTTGATAGAAACTGGTTCAAAATCACCTAAAAATGTTGAGCAACAAAGCATACGACCACATGGACCAATGCCACCTAACATTTTTGCCTCGTCCCTTACACCAATTTGTCTTAATTCGATACGAGTTCTAAAAACAGAAGCCAAGTCTTTTACTAAATCGCGAAAATCAACTCTGCCTTCTGCAGTAAAGTAAAAAATAATCTTGTTTCTGTCAAAAGTATATTCAACATCCACAAGTTTCATTTCTAATTCTCTTTCCAAAATCTTTTCTGTCCCTAATGCTAGAGCCTGAGCAGATTCTACTCTATTTTCTTCTACTTGAATTCGATCTTTTTCATTCGAAGGTCTAACTACTTGCTTTAATGGAAGCACAACATCGTGCTCACCTACCTGCTTGATTGGTACAACAACTTTGCCATACTCTACTCCTCTAGCAGTTTCTACGATGACATAGTCATCTTTCTCTAAATGAAAATCCACTGGATCGAAATAATATATTTTACCCGCCTTTTTAAAGCGGACACCTACAACATTATACAAAAGTATTTCCCTCCTGCAAGTTTAGCATTAATTGCTCCATCATCAATGTCCGGTTCATATTTTTATGCAAATTTTGTTTTGCATGCAAGATTGTTTCTAATTGTTGAGAGAGTTGCTCATATGTTGAATGAAGTGCAACTTGCTTCCAATAATGGCTCATGTCCGGATAAGTGCATTCTGCGATGGGACTTGCTTTTATTGCTACTATATCACGATAGGCGAACAGTAGTAAATCTAATGCTTGTTCTGCTTGCTCTTTTTCTTTAAGAAGTGGACCAAAATCCTCTTGAATACACATTAGTGCATCTTGAACACTTTTACCACTTGCTTCAACCAATTTTAACACTGATTTCCTAGCAAGTCCAAACTGCTCGTCTTTTGCTAATTCTATTGCTTCATCTACTAAGTTTGTCATTCTGCAAACTGTAGAAGCCATGGAATCTGTAATACCTTCCTCTACTAGCTTCTGTTTTAAGATAGATTGCGGTATGGAAGCTAAGCTGATTTGTTGGCATCTAGATCGAATTGTTGGAATAAGTGCATGGACTTTATCTGTTAGAAGAATTGCCGTAATCTCACTTTGTGGCTCCTCTAAAAATTTTAACAAAGTATTTGCTGCACTTGAATTTAATTGATCTGCTTGGTGAATGACATATATTTTACGTCCCGTTTCAATAGCAGTCTTACTCATCTCATGTATTAACTCATCAATCTGACCTCTTTTAATAAATTGGCCATCTGGTTCTATATGCATAAAATTTAAATGATTATACGATTTTAGTCTTTTACATGATCTACATGTTTCACATGGAACATTTTCTATCGGATTTTCACATAAAACGAGTTGAACAAAAAATTGCATTACTTTTGTTTTTCCAGTTCCTTTGGCTCCATCAATTATATAAGCATGTCCTATTCGATTTTTTGTCACAATAGATTTTATCTGCTTAATAGCGAAAGGTTGCAATTTTTCTATTCCTTCTATCGACCAGTCTTCCATGTCCATCATCCTCTCTGGTCAAATAATCTTGAAAAAATCCCGTGTCTCGCGTACTGCGAAAACACGGGAAATCTACGTGTATAGATTAATAAGTAGACCCTTTATCTCTCCAATTTTGTCTAATAAATCAATGGAGCTTTTCTCTTGGTTAAGAATCTCTTCTGCTAACTCTACTAATTTTTCGTCAATTGTTTCAACAATTTTCAGTTTTCTACCTTCACCAAAACGATTCCATGTATGCGATTGTTTTAATCCCATACCAAAATCCACGGCTTCATGTAAAAATTTTCGTATTAGCATTTTAAATTTTGCCATGTCACGTAAATTTCTTGAACGTGCTAGACGATCACCCGCTGTTGAAATGTCCCCTAATAACCTAGTCAGTGTCTCGGTCTGCATTCTTTGATCATGCTTTACTACCATTTGTCCAAATTTTGCAGACTGTGTATTGTTTAGAGTAGTGTCTTTTCGGATTTTATCCATTCCTACTCGTAAGTCTTGATTAATTTTCAATCTTTTCTACCCCTTCCCTCATTATCAAAAATGATGGAATTGTTCAATCGGTAGAACAAATACCGTAGCTCCTCCAACTTCCACTTCTACGGGATATGGAATATACGAATCTGCATTTCCTCCCATTGGAGATACAGGTGCAACCATTTGTTCACGTGCTCTACAATTGTCTCTTATTAACTCTAATGCTGAAGATACTAACGAGTCCTCGGTACCGATTAAAAATGTAGTATTTCCAGATCGTAGAAACCCACCCGTACTCGCAAGTTTTGTTGCTCTAAACTTCGCTTTTGTTAAAGCATTAGACAATCGGTTACTATCCTGATCCTGCACAACCGCTACTATCAATTTCATCGATACTCACTCCTATTATTTTTTTTCTATTATAACATGAATTATCTAATAACTTCTAATTCCCTTTTTTATAACTTTATACACTTCATTTAATACTTCTTCTAAAGTTCGTGATGCATCCACTAGTTGAATCCGTTCTGGGTATTGATCTACAAGTGATAGATATCCCTCTCTTACCTTTTCATGAAAAGCTAAACTCTCTACATCTAAACGGTTTTTTTCTCGGTCATCATGCGCATTGATCCTTGCTAGTCCAACACTTGGCTCAATATCAAAAAGAATTGTTTTATCTGGCATTGTTGAACCAATTGCAAACTTATTAATCGCTAGTATTTCTTCAACACCAATCCCTCTTGCATAACCTTGATATGCAAGCGAACTATCAATAAAGCGATCACATATAACGATTTTTCCTTCCTCTAGAGCAGGTTGTACTTTTTCTATTAAATGCTGTCTTCTAGCTGCAGCATATAATAAAGCTTCTGTACGGCTATCCATCATTGTATGCTTATTATCTAAAATTATGTTTCTAATTTTTTCAGAAATCATTATCCCACCAGGCTCTCTAGTCATAACAACATCGTAGCCTTCTTCTATTAATTTATTGCCTAGTAAATTCATGATGGTGGTTTTCCCAGCACCTTCAGGACCTTCACTAGAAATAAAATACCCTTTTTTCTTCACAATTACTCCTCCACTACATATATTAACTTTTCATCTAGTCGATGTTGACCTTGAAATAACGCACCTTTATTCATCCATTCCTCTAAATCAGTCAACATTGTTATCGTTATTTTCTCTCCAGGCACCATTAATGGAATACCAGGTGGATAAGGAATTATACTTGCTTTAGATATCCTTCCTGTAGCTCGTACATATGGAATCCATTCGCCTTGTTTTTCATTTAATAAACCAATATTCATATGCAATGTGGTAATAGATTTTTGCTTTTCAAATTGATTGATCGTCGGACTGTTTGGGACTTCTTTTCTTAATTCATCTACTGCATGCTTTATTCTTCTTCTAATTTCAGCAAAAGGATATTCATGCTCCACTTTTAGTAATGGTAATATCATTAATACTTGATAGCTATCCGCTAACTCAACATAAATATTCTGCTGCTCCAATACTTTCTGTAGTTGAAAACCCGAATACTTATCTACTCTAATTAATAACTTTAGCGGGTCGTCTACTTGTACTATTTCTAAATGGGTGAGTGCTTCTAAAGCCTCTATAAATAACTTTCTTTTATACATAAACTGTTTAAAATCTATCTCATTGTATCTTTCTACATAACTCCTAGCATCATCTAGAGAAGCCAACAAAAGATAGGATGGACTGCTAGATTGTAGCATCCTCAAATAATTATTTATTTTTTTTGCATCAATGAAGGCAGAATTAACATGTAAAAAGGAACCCATTGTGAACGCAGGTAATGTTTTATGTGCGGATTGAACGACTACGTCAGCTCCACATTCTAGTGCAGATTTCGGAAATCCTCTATTTACATGAAAATGAGCGCCATGAGCTTCATCCACAAGTACTGGAATATTACTTGCATGACATAGCTTTATAATGCTTTCTATTTCAGAAGAAGCAACGCCATAGTAGTTGGGGTATGTAAGTACGACAGCCTTAGCAAAAGGATATGCCTCCAGTGCTTTATGTATAACTTCCATAGAAACATAGGACGCAGTATTGGTTTTTTCATCCCATTCAGGAGTAACAAATATAGGTTCTGCCCCTACTAATTCAATTGCATGGAAAATTGATTTATGTGCATTTCTTTGAACAATAATTTGCTCGCCGAACTGACAAATAGCATAAATCATCGCAAGATTTCCTACAGTTGTCCCATTTACTAAGAAAAAGCTATTCTGAGATCTATATGCCAAAGCTAAAAGATTCTCAGCCTCTTTTATTGCTCCTTCAGGATGATGGTAATCATCTAACCCAGTAAGCTCTGTAAAGTCATACTGCATACTCTCTTTCAGTGCCCCGGGCAAGTTAGATAGTAATCCATTTTTATGTCCAGGCACATGAAAGGATACATTTTTTTGTTTATGAAATTTTTCCATTGCTTCAACTAATGGACGTTTCTCTTGCATTCGTTATTACCCCACTGTTTCGATCATATTTCCTTCCTCTATTATACATGAACAAACGAGCAGACGGTTTTAAATTCACTTCTGTAACGAACATGTTGTATAAGAGATGACCATTATACTATAGGATAAAATATTAGTGTTTAGTATTAGACTATATAGTAATCCAATACCTTAATAAATTTTCCATTAAAGGTCAGTAAGAGACTAATTTTATTGAAACCGAGACTATTTTGAACAATACCGAGACTAAATTCTTAAATTCTAGACCAATTCTTGTGAAATCGAGACCAATCATCACTTTTAATAAAAAAGTAGCCACAAATTACTCGTTGATAGATTCTTCGTAAGTAATTTCAGTAATATTATGGATAAGGGAAACTAGTTTTTCTGTTAGAGCAACCAAATGAGTCGTATAAGCGACTAAGGAGAATCTAAAAGCAATCAATTAGATAATGAAAGCGACCATTTCTCACAATAAAGAGTTAACTTTCTCTGAGATGACACATTTTTTCTTCTGTCCTACGTTATGAAACTCTCTTCCTTGCAAGTATCTACAATTCTTTGCTTTTGGCCTTTTCTTTCCGCACAAAAAAAGCCGCCACCGATTACTCGGTGGCGACTTTTCAATTGCCCAGCGACGTCCTACTCTCACAGGGGGAGACCCCCAACTACCATCGGCGCGCGAGCTTAACTTCCGTGTTCGGGCTGCGAAAGCAGATGAACGGCAGATTTCTTCGTCAGCCGCGGTCGTTCGATTCTCGCGTATATCATACGCTGCGAGCCTCTCTTCCTTGCTTCCTCGAACTCTTTGTTCCTCTACTTTCTCGCAAGTTTATTATAATTCTTTGCCTACGGCCTTTTTTCTAGTAAAACAAAAAAAGCCATCACCGATTGCTCGGTGACGACTTTTCAATTGCCCAGCGACGTCCTACTCTCACAGGGGGAGACCCCCAACTACCATCGGCGCTGAAGAGCTTAACTTCCGTGTTCGGTATGGGAACGGGTGTGACCTCTTCGCCATCATCACTAGACTCTTCGGCTTTCCATACACA
>NZ_JARHXR010000025.1:0-15410 GCF_029222665.1 Bacillus sp. Cr_A10 | reverse complement strand
TCAAGTGTCACTTGCTCTGAGGGTTTTTTGTTATTTAGTTATTTTTTTAAATCTTCAATAGATGTGATGTCCATATATGCTGGAACAACTAAGCCAATTTTCACGCCTGTCATGCTTGTGCCAAGATCTTCAAATTTACCTTCGAATTTTTCAGCATAGGTAGCATGTGTTAATGGTAACCATCCAGCAAGAGATGCATCTGCACTACCATCGGCAATAGCTGTCCACATTGGGCCAGCTTCAACTTGAACCATAGTTACATCATAGCCAAGGCTTGTTAATACGATGCTCATAACGTTCGTACTAGCAATTTCACTATCCCATGCAACATATGCAAGTTTGATTTTGTCACCGTCAACTTTTTCAATATCCTCAGTCCATGTTGCAATTTTCTCTGGATTTGCATCTACCCAAGCTTGCGCAGCTACTTCTGGTTTTTCACCGTTTTTGATAGCGATCATTACTTCACCCATATCATCCTCTGTCCAGTTGAAATTAGAAAGGACTTGGTGAGCTTCTGGCATGTCTTCTTGTAATCCAGTACGACCAATTGTATGAATTTCCTCTTCCCCACCATATGAGCCTTTTGGATCTTCAAGATATTTCAAATCATATTCAGCAAATTTCCAGTGAGGAGTCCATCCAGTTATGATGATTGGCTCTTCTGCATCATACGCTTTCTTTAGAGATGCTGTCATTGCAGCACTTGAACCACTTACAAGGTCCCACTCATCTAATTCATAATCTGTAATAGCTCGTTCTGTTGCTTCCATAATTCCAGCTCCAGGATCGATGCCAGTAATTTTGTAGTTAACTGACTCCCCTACTGAACCTGCATTTGAGTCTGTAGATGTTGAATCATTTGCTTCTTCTGTATCACCACATGCTGCTAACCCAAGTGAAAGCAATGCAACTGCTCCAAGACCTGTTATTTTTTTGGCTAATTTCATCATGTATTTCCCCCTAGTTTTTTCTTTCTATTTCCAGCGTACTGCGTGATTCTATCTAAAATAATCGCTACGATTACTATAGAAAGTCCAGTTTCTACGCCAACTCCTGTTTTCAATTGCGTAACGGACCGATAAACCTCTTCACCAAGTCCTGGTGCACCTACCATCGAAGCGATTACTACCATTGATAGAGATAGCATAATACTTTGGTTCACCCCAGCCATAATAGTAGGTTTCGCCAGTGGAATTTGTATTTTAAACAAACGCTGCCACGTCGTAGAACCAAATGCTTCTGTAGCTTCTATTAGATCTTTTGGTACTTGCTGAATGCCTAACATCGTTAAACGAATTGTAGGAGGCATTGCGAAAATTACGGATGCTACAACTCCCGGTACGACTCCAATGTTGAAAAAGAAAATTGCCGGTATTAAGTATACAAACGCAGGCATTGTTTGCATTAAATCCAAGATTGGATTTACAACCTTTCGAACACCCGCTTTTTGTGAACTAAGAATCCCAATAGGAATACCAATCACTAGCGCAAAGATGACTGAAGTCAATACTAGCGTTAACATTTGAAGCATCGGGTACCAATACCCTAAATAATCGATGAATAATAGACCAATCAATGAAAAGAAGGCAATCTTTCTCGTAGAAATAATTCCAGCTATTAAAGCGAAGATAAAAGCAAGTAATATAGAAGGAACCAAATCCAATATATCTACGGTGCCTTCTACCACTCCTTCAAGTACATCAGCAAATCCGTCTAGACCTGTCCCAAACGTATCTACTAACCAATCAACTCCAGTGTCAACCCAATCGGCAAAAGGTAGGCGAGGTAATAGTTCATCCATCTTAAATCACCTCCGTAATATGCTGCTCTGCGGAATCCATTGTTCCATCTTTGTTTATAAACTCATTATCACCAGATAATGCACCTATGAGGGCTCCACGTATAATAATCCCTTGAAGCTTTTGTTCTTCATTAATAACTGCAACAGGAATGCTTGCTGTTGATACTACATCAAATAATTCTGTGAGAACTGTATCTGGTGAGATCATCGGAAGATCAGAAATAATTACATCATTCAGTGACTTCTCTGATTCAATTGCTTCTACAGTATCCTGTGCTGTTACAGCTCCTAATAAGCGATTTGCATTATCTACTACATATATAGAAGAAATACCTAAATGTTTCATCAGTCGAAGTGCTACACGAGGACCTCGATCAACTTTTACCGTGTCTGCTTTTTTCATAATATGACCAGCAGTCAGTACTTTGGATAAGTCGACGTCTTCCACGAATCGTTCGACATATTCGTTAGAAGGGCTCATCAGAATTTCTTCAGGGGATCCAATTTGAACAATTTCTCCGTCTTTCATCAGTGCTATACGGTCACCAATACGAAGCGCTTCATCCAAATCATGTGTGATAAAAATAATTGTTTTTTGCATATCGTGATGAAGCTGAAGTAACTCATTTTGCATATCTTTTCGAATAAGGGGATCTAATGCACTAAACGCTTCATCCATAAGCAATATATCTGGATTATTTGCCAGTGCTCTAGCAAGTCCAACACGCTGCTGCATACCCCCACTTAGCTGTTTCGGGTACTGGTCTTCATATCCCGCAAGACCAACAAGTCTTAATGATTCTATTGCTTTTTCATTTCGTTCTTTTTTAGAAACCCCTTGGATTTCTAAGCCATATTCTGTATTTTCAACGATTGTTTTATGTGGGAAGAGGGCAAAGTTTTGAAATACCATCCCAATTTTCTTTCGTCTTACTTCACGAAGCTGTTCTTTATTCATCTGAACAATATCCTTACCATCCAGTAATATTTGTCCCATCGTTGGATCTATTAATCTATTAAGCAACCTAACTAATGTAGACTTACCACTTCCGGATAGACCCATAATGACGAAAATTTCACCTTCATTGACCTCAAAGGATACTTGTTTCACACCTACCGTTGCACCAGTTGCTTTCAAAATTTCACTTTTTGTTTTACCATCTTTCAGCAACTGTATAGCGCGACCACTACTTTTACCAAAAATCTTCGTAGCGTCTTTTACTACTATTTTTTTATTTATGTTTTTCTCACTCATATCTTTTCTCCTTACCGTCCGAAACACCCGAACCCAATTCATTATAGATGCAACTCCATAAAATTTCAACAGTTTAAACCTTATTAATTGTTTGTACGGTAAAAACTGTACGAAAATTATTTAAAAAAATTGCTTTTTGGGTAAGGATATAATACATTTAAATTTAATTAGCTGGATTATGTGAGCAAAGCTAATTTCAGTGGAGGGAACGTAAATGGATGACCATGAAAAAATAGATAAAGCACGGGAACGAATTATAGAAACAATTGCCCAAAACATACATTTATACGGCTTGGTACCTTCTGCAGGTAGACAATTCGGAACTATGTTTTTTCAAAATGAACCATTAACATTAGATGATATGACCGAAAAACTAGGCATGAGTAAAACAAGCATGAGCACTTCTGTCCGAGCACTGTCCGAACTAAAATTGGTTGAGCGTGCATGGAAAAAAGGAGTTCGAAAAGATTTATATAAAGTGACGGATGATTGGCACCAAAGCTTCATCGATTTGTTTTCTATTAAATGGCAGAGATCAGTCACACTGCATTTAGTAGCAATTAAAAAATCACTGGTTGAACTGGAGGAACTGTTGCAAGACCCAGACCTTAGTGAGGAATTACGTGAAGTGGTTCAAATAGATATCGATAAGCTGAAGTATATGAAAGACTACTACAACTGGCTTGAACGCGTCATAGATGCATTTGAGGACCAACGAATTTTCGATTTGGTTCCTAAATTTAAGGATTCTAACGAAAATGCTAAAAACTAATATGATTCATAACAAAACCCCAACTAGCAGCACTTTTTAAAGTGCATACTATTTGGGGTTTTTGGTCTTATATTCTACGTAAGAAACAAACATGAATGGCTAAACTTTCGGAAAAGCGTTCGAATTATGAAAACCTAGGTCTGTCTTGAACAGAATTAATGAACTTCGTCAATGAGGCTTTTTTTTTATTTATTCCTCCTGGTCGCTGCCATCCAAAATTCTCCCTAAAAAGAAACCATCAATCTCGCTTAATTTGCCGCGCCAAAGAATTTGCCCTTTTGATGGAGTTGGCTTGCTGTCGCCACAATAAACCTTGGTGTCTTTCATATGGAGAAAATTTGCCTCGGTGTCATCGTTGTTCTGAGCAACCTCACCAGCCTGATCTAGCTGTTCACTCAACATCTGGGCAATGTCATTCCCATCTTCGAAAGTCCCGCTTAAGGAGCGGAAGTATTCCTTTGCCGATATCATCGTTCCGGTAATGACGGCTCCTTTAACATTCAATGTGATATCCAGGTTGAAGTCATGCTTATTCGCTGCTTGCACTAAAAACTCGAGAATATTATCTTTAGCCGGTCTAGAACCATTGCTCATATTTACTACTCCCTTCTTAATCCATCCAAAAGGAGATAGGTTTCCTCATCTTTGGAGTTCACTTTGTACGTTTTTTCCTTATCCTTCTTATCTGTTTTCTTGGATTCGTTTTTTTTTTCTGAATTCTGCTTGGCAGCTTTGCCGGATTTTGCATCCGAACGATTGCTGCTGTTTGGTTTTTGATCTTTATTCGGCGCGTCTTCTTCTAACTCGTCATCTTCCACATTTTCTTCGCTTGAATCCTCGTCCTGATTCTGCTTGTCTGCTTCATTTTCTTCATCGTCTTCCTGTTCATCTTCTGTTTCTAGCCCAGAATGTTGAGTTTTTTGTTTTCCTTCAAGTTCTTTCTTTTCAGGAGCCTCTTGACTACCGTCATCTTCGGTCTCTTCATTTTCTTCAAGTTCCTCTGATTCAACTTCATCTTCTTGGGCGTTTCCTGAAGCTTCCGTTTTATTTTTTCCTTCAGCCAAGTTAGTGAAAACTTCATCAGACTTATCTTGCTCCTCATCACTATCATCTAGGCTTGCTGCTGCTTCATCATTTCCTTTGCTGCTGTCTAGTTCTTGGCCATCATCAGAGCTATCTTCTTCCTTATCATCTTCTACATTTGCGGAATCCTTACTTTGGTCATTTTTATCTTCTGCTAGTTTTACTAGAAGCTCTTCTATTTTGCCCAAGCGAGCTTGTAGTTGTTCATTTTCTACTTTTAGGTCCTCATATTCCTCGTTGGATGATCGATCATCTGTCTTGGATTGGTCCTCTTCACCGTTTTCCAGCTGTTCTGTATCTGTTGAATCGTCCTTTAAGGGAGTTTGTAAAACAGTGCCGGACTCTTTGCCGTTAGAGCGGCCTTGTTCTTCTTCATGATTGTCCAAGCCAGGATCTTGTGAATCCTCTTGGTTGGACAAGGTTTCCGATTCATTTGAAGCATTATTTACCTCTGCAGTCCCATTATTTTTTCCATTCTTTCCTTCGACTATTTTTGCAAGCATCCCTTCCAGACGTTCCAGACGATCTGCCATACTTTCATCTTCTTGAGAGGATTCCTGTGTATTGTTTAGTTTAGAAGCATTGCTAGAATGTTCATGATCGTCGGAAGTATTTCCTCTTTCTTTTGAAAACAACTTGGATGTAGAATTCTTAATAGAATCGATTGCTTTCTTCGAGCTATTTTGCACTGCATGTCCTAATTCCAGTCCCTTACTGCTTAGCTTTTGGCCATTTTCGGGGGTAGCCAGGTATCCGACGGTCGCACCAATCAGACCTCCTGCTAGTGTTCGTTTAAAATTGCCTTGTTTTTTTACTTCAGATTTATTTTCCTTCAAGATTGTCTCAGTCATGTTGTTTCCTCCTATTATAGATTAGCTTATATCAATTATTGCTTTTATTTATCGTTCATTGCGCTGGCATCTTCCGTTGAGCCAACAATATGAATACCGCATTCTTGCGGATCTCATACTTCACGCTCCTGTGGATTGCTAGGCTCAAAGGGTATGGCTACGCCATAATCTTTGTGACGCAGCTAGCGAGCGATGCAGTAGCAAGTCACTTTCTTGTTTTAATAATAAAAATCTAGCTATAGTTTAGTAGTTGAACTCACTGGATTTCATCCGGTTGGCTGACATACTCTTTTCGAGTGTTTCGAGCCTTTCGTGAAGCTTCCGGTTCTCTTCCTCCAGAGCTTTCGTATTGCTGTCTGCCGCTTTGGAAGATAGGTAGGGATCGGTTTCCCACCAGTCCATCCCAATCTCTTTAGCCTTGTCGACCGAAGCAACAATCAGCCGAATTTTGATGGTGAGCAGTTCTACATCCGCGATCCCGACTGTGATGTCTCCTGCAATCACCACTCCTTTATCCAGTATCTTCTCAAGTACGTCTACAATCGTGTTGGATTGCATGGAATGTTCCATTTAAAGTCCTCCTTGGGTGTTTGTATTAAAGCAAGCTTCCTAAAGGACCCAGGTCAATATTCAAGTCTTCGGCATCCAAGCCGAATATTTCTTTTAGCTCTTCCATTTTCTCTTCCAAATTCATCAATGCTTCGCCTAAGTCCTCAATTTGCTGATTTGTCAGTGTTCCGCCTTCAACCCGCCGAATGGCATGCCTTTCCACGATTTGCCTCAGCAACTCAATGACGGTAAGCACCAATTGCGCCAAACCATGCTCCGCATTATCAGGGTCTAAATTAATCTTTCCACTTGCTTGGTTGGCCGGTTGCATCAGTCAATGCCTCCCTCTGTCTATCAAATTGTTCTGAAGATACGGTTTTATTGTTTCCCGCTTGTGCCTGTACGAGAGATTCCACTGAAGCAATCAATACTCTCAAATCTAAATACACCAGATCTACGCCAGCGATGGAAATCACTAAATCAGCCTTGATCGCAACACCTTTATCTAGGATGACATCCAAAATATCAATGAGCGCTATATCCTTGTTTTCCATCGTTTCACTGAATGCCATAATTTCATCTCATCCTCACTTATGAAAAGTTAGAAAAGTGGTAGGCCGGCCATGGCCCTGTTGCTTCAAACTGCCATCCCATTCCCTTCATGCCCTTCTCATATTGCTGGATCTGTTCTAAAAAGTTTTCTACATTTGCTGCGGGGATCAGATAGACACTATTCCAGGTCATCTCACCCTTTCTTCCCGTCACATCATTACTCCACGTTCTTTTGACATTTCCTTTTAGCGCAATTTCGCTTAAATGCACATGTATATTTTCAGTAATTCTGTTTTTTTCTTCTTCTAGCTCAGATTCAATCAGCTTGTCCAGCTTTTTCTTCTCGAAAAATTGCTTTCCTTTAGAAAGGTGGCTTATTTCCTCTCTTTTTGCTTCAATGGTCTGATTCCTCTGGCTCACCTGTTTTTTTAGCAACTGATCATCGCAGTATATTTTCAAATTCCACTCTTCGTTACCGTGAATCGAGGCAAATGTATCGACCAAGTGTGCTTCTTTGGTTTGTACAGCGTTTGCCAAACTTCCCTGGTTTTTGAACAGCGTGCAAAACTTCAAGGGGATGACCGTGTACATCTTTGAAAGCATCATGACGGTTTCGTGATGGTGAAAAGCCTTTTCCTGGAGCCATTCCATGTCACTGTTAATTTGTTCCTTAATGTTCTCTTCAGAGTACTGTTCAGCTTCCAGGTCACAGACAATGGCTGTTGCCTTGCCTATAGGCAGGGTGTAGATGCCGCCTTTGCCATCAAATCCATTAATAGCAGGAATCTGCTGTTTGCCTGCTTCCTCTGTCGGTATCAATCCGTATAAGTAAATTAGACTGTCCATCTTTTCCTTTCCTCATTTCTTTTTTGTCATCTCTTCCCATTGCTGCATTTCCATCCGTTTTGCCATTTCATATCGAAGGATCAAGTCTTCTTCCTTTGCTTTATAAACCTCTTCAGGTATTTCCCCAAGCTCATACATCATTTGAAGCTGGACCAGCTTTCGCTGGATTGTAGGAAGGTCGTACAGCTCTTTATCAGCTTCCTCTTTCACCTTTTCACCGATTTTTATTACTAGGTTAATTGGAGCGGAAACCAGTTTATGGATCATCAGGCATCCTCAACTTTTAAACGGATATTAATGAAGTTATACGCCGGCCAGGGTCCACTGTAACTGAACTCAACTTTGTCTTTCCATTTTTCGTACGTCTCATTAATTTTTTCATCAAAATCTGCTTCTTTACCTCGGTCAACTAAGAATGCTGCATTAAGAAGCATTTTCTCCCCAATCGGATCGTTGGTCTTGGATGCTTCAGCCAGCTCCGTCAATGGGCTGAAGACTTCCTGCTTTACATCCTGCTGCAGTGAAGTGATCAGTTTTTGTGCAGCTCCGCCAATCTGAATTCTTTCATAATAGCTGGCCGCTTCTGATTTCCCTTGCACAGCTTTTGCCATTTTATCGATTTTTGAATTATCACCAACAAGTGATTCCAGCCAGTCTTTTTTGCCGATTACTTTTAGACCGAGCTCCACCTTCCCTTTTATTGCTGGGAACAGTTTTTCAAACTGCGGATAGAGGTTTTCAAGCAACACACCAACGTCCTCCTTTGACTGGAACACATTGCCGAAGCTGACAGGGATCACAGTGTCGTTCTTTTTCATCACTTGGGAAACGACATTTTGATGCATCAGTAGATTGTCTTTGTTCGGATGATAGATTTTCATCGGAACCTCTGCTGCTACAATAGCCGCATCCTTATAGCGGATAGTAAACAGCTCTTTGTTTTCGCCTTCTATTTCAAAAGTGCCGAAATCTTCGTCCGTTTCTGTCTGGATTCCGCAAAAAATATAGATACCATTTTGCTCTTCTTGGCTCATTTGTAATTCTCTCCTTTATTCCTTGATTGCCTCTATGTTGCTGCAGACCTTTTTGATTAATTTCTCTGCTGTTTTGATGGGTTCATCGGATTCGATACACCTGCTAATTTGGTGACCTAGAATGTCCAAGCACAGTCGTACAAAGTCAGGATTGGATCCATTAATCTTGAGTTTTTGTTCCGCTGCCAACCTAGCGATCATGATAGATGCCCGTAGACTCGGACCGGTTTCTTCTATACATTCATTGCGCAGCTTGGCAACCAGCTCTGTAATGGCTGCAGCGTCTTTCTTATCAATATTGGCTTTGTCGGCTACGATGGCCGCCTCACGTTCATGATCCTTATGATCGATATAAATGGTGATAAGCCGATCAAGAAGTGCATCCTGCGTTTGGTAGACCCCAGCATATTCATCTGGATTGCTAGTGAAGATCACCGCAAAGTCAGGATGGACTCGGACAAACGGCTCAGTCAATTTGGTACCATACAACGGAAGGATACCTTCCTCTAAAATGGAAAGAAAGATGTTATTGGTAGTGGGTAATGAACGTGTAAATTCATCGTAAACCAGCGTGTATCCATTCTTCACCGCCTCTAATAATCGTCCATCCCTCCACGTCTCCGTCACGTTTTCATCCCGCTTATAGACCGACCGTATATAATTGTCGACTACCTTTTTGCTCGTATAACCTGTAAAGTCGCCTATCAGGTCTTTGTTATTCAGCTCATGGTTGCCGTGTATGAGCATGACAGGTTTTTTTCTTTTTTTAGCAAGTGCCAGTGCAAGAGATGTCTTTCCGGCTCCGGATGGGCCTGTAAAATGGATGGGATATCCGGCTTTCATATACTGCAACGAACGAGAAAGCAGTTCTTCCGTCTTTTCGTCGCGAATGATTGTCCGTGAATTCTTGTCGATTTTATCTTTTAAGACCGTCACTCTGTTACCTCCTACTCCCACGACTTACACTTCCATTTTGATGGAGCTTCTATAGCGGATATCCTGTCTTTTATAGGATGTGACTTCCTGCTCCGAATTTAGATGGACGTCGTAAATTCCAAGCATTTCATCCTTTGCATACTTCTTCATATATTCCTTTTCCTCAATGACTTCCACTGTAAGCTTCCAGCCACTATCATCACTTGCTTCTACGGAGGTGATTTTATGGACCGGGGCTACAAATTCATTGAAAAACTCCGTCACATTTCCGATAATCTGTTTGATTTCCATGGTAGCCTCCTGCTAAAACTAGCACACCAAGGTTGCCTGAACCCTAGCCGCACCAGCTGATTTCTAAATACTAAATCGAGCATTTCCTTCATTCGACTGGAGGGCAAGACCGTCTTCTTCAGCACCGTCTCGTAGCAATCCGACCGCCTCTGCATATCGTAGCCATGTATCCACACTGGCAATGACTACTCTTGCTTCAACTGTCAAAATTTCAATCCCGACAACTGATACTCTGACAAATGCATCAATTACAATCCCTTTGTCCAGAATTCGGTCAATAACCTCCGCTAAACTTGAACTGTCTGTACTTTTTTGAAGTGCCATTATTGCATTCTCCTTTCGTTAATCCTTTTAAGAACCAATGGTCCGGATGTCTTTAATTGTTTTAATCTTGGTTGCTCCCTTAATGTCCTTGGATGTCTTAATCGAACCGATTCCTTTAATGTCTGAGACACTCTTCACTTTTCGTTTATCATCACTTTTATTTGTCGAGGAGACTTTCTTCTGAAGTTCTTCCCCTGCCTCGACTACCTTCCCAAGCTTATCCCGGGCGGAAAGCAGTACATCCTGTGTTTTTTCTTTCGCTTTTTCAGCATTGCCTTCAACTTTATCGGCAAACTTTCCCTTGGCACTCTCCAGGTTTTCGGTTAAATGATGTGCCTTGTCTTGGACATTCTCGACAATTTTCTCTTTGGCTTTGTCAGCTACAACTTCTTTAACTTTGTCTTTAATCGGTTCTGGTGTGTGTTCAATCACCGTCTTGGCGACTTTCCCTGCTGTTTTTGCCAGTTGCTTTTCCATACACTAACCCCCTTAGTTAAAGACTTGCCATTACTTGGTTGCCACGAGATTATTCAGCATATCTTCAATTTTTTCAAGGCGCTCGTTTAACTGTTTGTTTTCTTCTTTTATTTCGTTATAGCTTTGCTGGTTTTCCGAGTTTAGAGCACCTATTTCATCCTTCTTTGGGGACAGCAGCCCTTGTTCGATTTTACTTATATAGCCTGAAGCAAGATGCTTAATGCTGCTTTGCGCTTGCCCTGCCAGAAGCTCTTGGGCCGTTTTTCTGAATTCCTCGCTTGCCACTTTCATCAATTCAGATTCACCTAATTTTTTCATGGCCTTCTTGCTCTTATCCGGATTGGCAAGCAAGCCGATCCCTGCTCCAACCACACCGCCAATCAAGGCAAAGTTCATAGAATATTTTATGCTTTTCTTCTCTTGTGCTGGCTGATTATTTTCCGTTTGCTTTTTTTCTTCCTGTTCCACCGCTTCATAATTTCCATTGGATTTTTGGCTATTCATTTTCTGTCCATCCTTTCTTAATAACTTAATTGCTCATTTTGATTTCTTCTGATAAGACCTTGATCCTGGACTTCATCCCGCAATAGGCCAACAGCCTCTGCATATCGAAGCCATGTATCCACACTGGCGATGACCACCCGGGCCTCCACTGTAAGAATTTCAATTCCAACGAGAGAGACCCTCACAAAGGCATCAATCACAATTCCCTTGTCCAGTATTCTATCAATCACCTCAGCAAGGCTTGAGCTATCTGTACTTTTTTGAACACTCACGTGGCTCCCTCCCCTCTATTTTTTCACGTGGTTGGAGCTTCGTTTTCAATTCTGTAACCGGCTATGCTTTGTATATACCTGCGTTAAACTCAAATAAACGAGGGAAATGTAACCAATAAACCCAATTGGCTCAATCCCTGTCCTATGAAATATTTAAAGGTGATGAGGACAGGGTTAAAACAAAAATGAGAAAACATGGATATCCATGTTTTCTCATTTTTGTATATAAAAAATCACTAAAAAAATTAGGAAATAATAAAAACGCATTGAATTTTAATTGAAGAGCTTTGTTAAATAACTCTATTGATATTTCCTAAAAGGAGTAAATGTTCTAATTACGTAAAGAGAAAAAATAGCCATGGTAAAAATATGTTAGCCATTTATTGAGTTCCCATCTATACATTGAAATTCAGATGAACTCTGTTAGTAATTAAGAAACCCCAGAAACACTATGTTCTGGGGTTTGGCTTATTTAGATGTGGCAGGGAAATATCGACTTTTTAATCTAGTAGAAGTTAGCTCTAAAATAATCGCCAACACTAAAATCATATAGGTAATCATGCCAACTTCACGCATATCAAAGTAGAATCCAGATGCCATGAAGAGTTCAAAGCCAATACCACCAGCACCAGCCGCTGCTCCCATTGCCACAGCTACCGAGAAGTTGATTTCAAAGCGTAAAAAAGTCCAGGACAATAAATAAGTGAACGTGGTAGGTAAAATTGCATGGCTAACGATATGCCACCAGTTCGAACCTGTTGCGGTCAACGCCTCCAATATTCCTTTGTCTACTTCTTCAAAAGCCTCTGAGAATGCCTTCACTAAATAAGCAATAGAGTGAAAGAGCATTCCAAGAACGGCTGCTTCACTTCCTAATCCTGCAGCAATGGCAAAGATTAATACCCATAATACAGTCGGGACTGCACGTACGATTGCTACCATCACTCGGATGGTATTGGATAACCATTTGTTTGAAAGATTGGTTGCTGCCATTAATGCTAAAAAGAATGCAATAACCGCTCCTAATATAGTGGAAAGGAATGCCAAGCCAAGTGTAATTCCTACTTGGTAAAAAGCTTCCCCCCAGGTGAAATGAGTAAGAGCAGGTTCTAAAAACATCGCTTTTAGGTTATACAATGTTTCCGGAATAGCTTTCGTTAAATCCAACCCTGCATAGTTAAAAAACATAAACGCTAGGATTGTCAGAGCCAATAAAATAATGATGGTACCTTTCATTACTCGCTCTACTTTGTTACCTGACTTAATCAATATTTTGCCATCTGCTTTTCTTTTTATAAGGGTTGTTGTTGCCTCCATTATAGAATCACCTTCCGTATATGATTTGAAATTAACTCAATTGCTATAACGGATAAGACGATACTAAGCGTAACTAGTGCAACCGCATTATAGTTAAGGGTTTTATAATAGAGGTCAAATGTATATCCAATACCTGTACCCGTTAAGATACCAACAAGTGTGGCACTTCGGATGTTCGTCTCGATCATAAACAAAATCCAGCTGATCATCTGCGGCAAGCACTGGGGGATAACTGCTTTATAGACGATTTGAAAGTAGGTAGCACCAGTTGCCTGTAAAGCTTCTACTGCGCTATGGCTTGCTTCATCAATCGACTCGATAAAGGCCCTCGTCAAAAACCCAACTGACCCAACAAATAGCGCTAAGTATCCTGTTACGGAGTTTTGGCCAAAAGAAAGTAATAAGATTAAAGCCCACGCTACAACTGGAATATTACGCGCGACTGATGCTACGAATCGAGCGAATACCCCGAGCACAGAATTTGTTCCAGTAGTTTTAGAACCCATTAATCCTAAAAATAAGGAAACAACTGTTGCTGTCGTTGTAGCAGCAATAGACATTAGGATTGTCTCCAATAATTTTTCCAATATTTTCGGTAATCTTTCCAGTGTTTCTTGCGTAATAAACAAGTTAGAGAAAATCCAAGTAACAGCATCTGGTAAAGTTGCTATTCCATGAATGATGTTAAAGTTCGTTATGTCAGATGATAGATACGTCAAGATGATAATTAGCGCTACAAAAGTTATCGTCTGCCATTTTCTCTGGTTTTTCATACCTTTTACATTCACTTTGATTTCCCCTTACACAGTAACTAACTGTCTTTTCTCTACAGTTGTTGTAGTTGTTCCATATATTAAGTCGGTACTGTCCGTTGAAAGTCTATAACTTGGTCCATCAAATACAATGCTTCCTTTACTTAATCCAATGATTCGATCTGAGTAATCACGGGCAACTTGCACCTGGTGCAAATTCACGATGCATGTAATATTAAGCTCCATCGTAATTGTTTTTAAGTAATCCATAATCACTTTAGAAGCGTTTGGATCAAGCGAAGCAATCGGTTCATCACAAAGAACGATTTTTGGTTCTTGGATAAGGGAGCGTGCAATTCCTACTCGTTGCTGCTGACCGCCGCTCAACTGATCACATCGTTTATAGGCATGTTCTGCTATACCTAACTTTTCTAAAAGGAAAAAGGCATGCTCCTTCTCTGATTCCGAAAACTTTCCAAACACTCCTTGAAACGTTGATTTATATCCGAATCTACCGTGTAGAACGTTTTCAATAACAGATAATCGCGGTACCAAATTATAATGTTGGAAGATCATACCTATGTTTGTACGCATCTTACGTAGTTCTTTTTTGTTCAAACTTCCTACATCATTGCCATCAAAAATAACTTTACCTTCGTCGATATTTACCAAACGGTTGATACAACGTAATAGAGTGGATTTTCCTGCTCCAGAAGGTCCGATGATGGAAACAAATTCTCCAGACCCTACTTCAAAGCTAACATCCTTTAACACTTTCGTTTGCGCATTATACGATTTCCCTAAATTCTCTACTTTAAGTAAGGGCATTTATATGACTCCTCTTTAGGTTATTTAAATAATAAGAGCATGCACGATTTTGTATGCATACTCTTATTTTTATTTCATTCACACTATTATTTTGAAAGTTCGCGGATCGGATTGAACCACTCATCTTCTACATCTGCAAATCTTTCATTTTCTGTTTTAAAGAATAATCCTGGTTCTCCTGAATCTTTTGGAACGAAGATTTTTTCATTGTTTGCAATATCATCTGAAGTGAATAATTCTTTCAATTTATCATAATCCTCTTGACCTAAAGCATCTAAGTTAGCTGCAAATGGTGCATTTAATACTGGAGTAACTGACATCAAAGTAAATTCTTTACCAGGTACTGTGTTAAAAGGCTCTGCAGCATCGTCTTTTACTTTATAAACTGAACCTACTTTGTTCGGTTCTCCTTCCACTACATCCACATAGTTTCCAACACAAGTATCACAGAATGCTGCAACTTCTGAATTACCACTTAATAGATTTACAGCTGATCCTTGGTGTGAGTTCCCGAATAATACTTGAGAAAATAGTGGTCCTCCTTCCATTAAATCCTCTGGCACCAAATCTTCAAAGCCAGATTTTTCTGCATAGTGAGCGATAATAGAAGATGATGGAACAACGAATCCTGATGTTGAACTATTTGAAACAAATGACATACTTTTTTGTTCTAATGTATCTAATGAAAATTCACCGTCTACTTTGAATTTATCTTGGTCAGCTACATTTACAGCTAACCAGCTGTGATACAATGCATCGTCTAAAGTTCCGGATTTACCAGTTGGTACAACTAGTGGTTGAATAGCATCGTTTCCATTTTTAGCTTCGATATAGCCCTGTGCTCCCATGAAAGCAAGATCTGCGTTGTTATTTATTAATGTTTCAATAGCGATTGCATAGTCAGTAGTTAATTGGTGTTCTACTTTTTTACCAGTAGCCTCTTCGATTACTCGACCAATTTCA
>NZ_JARHXR010000024.1:0-88894 GCF_029222665.1 Bacillus sp. Cr_A10 | reverse complement strand
TGGAACGGAAATTAACTGGTCCAAAAATAAAAAATCGAATATGTGAACAACTCATTTTTATCTCTATTTATAAATAGCTATTCACTTCGGGTTCTTTTAGTTTGCAATCTCATTTGTCATAGTTCGTTCATTGAAGTTATAGCGATAGAGCATTATAATAGTGTGAGTAATGTAAAAAGGAGCGAGGATACGTATGCCTTTAAGTATATTTGGTTTTCAAGCATTGTGGAGTCCTGTCATGATTGGCGTTTTAGTATTTATTACAATATTGTATTTTTTAATCACTGTAAAATGGAGAAAGGATTTTAAAATCTCCGAACCATTAAAAGGTAAAGAAGCTGCATATTTTTTAACAAGCTTAGTTCTTTTATATATTATTAAGGGATCGCCTATAGACTTGATGGGTCATATTATGTTCTCTTTTCATATGACACAAATGGCTATTTTGTTATTACTAGTTCCACCTCTCATGATGAAGGGAATTCCTTGGTGGGTTTGGAAGGTAGTAATTGAATTACCTGTAGTTCGAAAAGTATTTCCTCTATTAACAAAACCTTTGTTTGCATTAATCGTGTTTTCAGGGCTATTCTCTTTTTACCATATACCTTTAATTTTCGATTATATTAAGTTGAATGAGGTATTACATGGAACATATACGTTCATCTTGTTTATGTCAGCGATTTTCATGTGGTGGTCAGTTGTTGAAATTATTAAAGATGGAAAAGGATTACATGGATTAAAGAAAATAGGTTACCTTATTGCAAGTGCAGTATTAATTACTCCTGCATGTGCACTTATCATTTTTTCTGGATCTCCAATGTATGATACGTATACAAATCCTGATTCATGGTTAAAAGCAATGGAGCTATGTGTACCAACAAGTACGTTATCGGGTCTATCATTATCTGGACCTGAGTTATTTTCAGATATGCCACCATTCGAGGATCAACAACTTGGTGGAATTATTATGAAAATTATTCAAGAAATAATTTATGGAGTAGTGCTATTTTCAATCTTCTTCCAATGGTATCGTAAAGAACAGGAAACTGCTGATGAAATTACGCAAAAGGCATTAGATGATCTTCATAATTCAAGTAGAGCCTAACTAATTATTTAATTTTTGTTACCGAGGAGAATGATGATGAGTTTACCTTTATTACCTACAATTAGTACCTTTTTTATCGTGTTAAGTGCAGTACTAGTAGCAATTGGTTGGATATTAGTAAAACAAAGAAAAATAGAAGCACATAAAAAAACAATGTTTGCTGCAGCTCTATCTGCATTAACTTTTTTTATTATCTACGCATCTCGGACAATCTTTATAGGAAATACAGCTTTTGGTGGTCCCGATGATATTAAAATTTACTATACGATATTTTTAATTTTTCATATTACTTTGGCAACAGTTGGTGCAGTTTTTGGAATAGTAACCTTGTATTTAGGTTACAAAAATAATATAGTAAAACATCGTAAAATTGGGCCAATTACGAGCGTTATCTGGTTCTTTGTTGCAATTACAGGCGTGGCTGTCTACCTGTTACTTTATGTTTTTTACCATGGAGGGGAAACTACTTCCGTTATTAAAGCTATAATTGGTAGCTAATTAAAAGCAAAATAAAACAGTAACCGCATCTAGGTGGTTACTGTTTTATTTATAATTTGAAGTTTAGTTTGATCATCCCGGATTCTTTAGCGGTTATAAAAAGGATTACCATAAGAGGACCTATCATAAAACCAAGAAATCCAAATAGTTTTGCACCTATGAACATAGCTATTAGTATAGCAAGTGGAGAAATCCCCATTTGGGACCCCATTAGTTTTGGTTCTACCGCTCTTCTTATAATCAATAATATAATTGCAAGAACAGTAAGTTTTGTGCCAAGAACGATGTCTCCAGTTAAATAGTGATAAATTGCCCAAGGTGCCAATACTGCAATGGAACCGAGTATTGGGATAATATCGATAATCCAAATTACAACCGCCATAATAAAAGCGTACTTTGGTGTAATAATAAAAAGTAATCCTAAAAATGCTGCTCCTAGAATGATAAAACTTGCTAATATTTGAGCTTTGAAAAAACCAATAACAGTTTTTTTAATACTTGATGACATAAATCTTACTTTTTCTGCGGTACTATCAGATAAATAGTAAAATAGCTTCGCACGTAATTTAGCTAAGTCCAACATGAATAAAAAGAGGGCGATGATAAAAACAATGAAACTTATTAAAAAATTCGGAATATTTGTGAGAATAGCAGATATATTAGAATAGCTAAGTAAATCAAGTAAAGATTCCTTCATGCTGTTTAATGTTGAATCCACTTTATCTTGAATGGATGTTACCACTTCTTTTGGCAAGCCTTCCGTATATTTAAAAAGGTTATTTTGAATATCTATCCAAATACCAGTGAGGTTATTTAAATGGAATGGAAAAACTTTAGACGTATATATCAACTGGCTTATTAGTTTAGTGACTGCGAAGTATAATAGGCCTGAAATAATAATGATGAAAAATGTGAAATTAGCAATTACTGCCGGCTTTCGTTTCCATTTAAATGTTCTTTGAGTAAATTTTACAGCAGGTTCAATTATAATTGCAGTAAGCAATGCTAAAATAATAGGAACAGAAACTGGAAGGATAAAAAAAGCAATTATTAAAAGGAAAATGGCTACTATTATGTACTTAACGTATTCTTTTTTTAAGATTTTCCATACCATGTTTTATAATTCCTCCTTTCTATTCTTTTTATTAGTATAGACAAGATATTTATAATTGAACAGATAAAAACGCTAGAGAACACATTCTCTAACGTTTTATAAGTAATACTATTATACACGTGCTTCAAAAGCTTTTAAATCTTCTTTTAAAGCAGCTAAAGTTTGTTCACAAGATTTAACTAAGTGATTTGGGAAAACTTCATTTTCTCCATATTCAACACCATGAGGGTAATAATGCTTACCAACAACTGGTTTAAGTAAAGTGATATTTGCATCGTGTGCACCAACATCACCATCTTTAGTAAAACCAAATACACGAAGGTAAAAAATACCCTCTTTAATTTCATACTTTTTGTCGTAAGTAACTCGTTCGTAGTCCCATTGGCCTTCACGAACTAAACCATGTTTTTTCATAACATCATCTAATACATTTAGATCGATGACCGTGTTTTCAATACCTGTGTTTTCGAAATACATTAAATTGTCCTCCTTCACGTTCAATATACCATAGTGTACGTTCTCATTAATATTAATTCAAATTTGAAAATGTTGCAATGACAACATTGTGTATTTCTATAGAAGCTTGTTATACTAGTGATAATGGAGTAATTGGTAAGGGGTTATATAAGATGAAAAATCTATTTAGAATCTTAATTTTTATTGCTATAGTACTAGTGATATTTATATATTTGGATAATCCTGTGAAAGAAAATGAGCTAATTACAGGATCAAAGAACTCAGGACAGGTTATTCCTCAAGAAACAACAGAAGTAGTGGAATCGAACAATATCTTTACAAGACCAAATACAGGTATCTCCGTTCTAATAGGTCAATCTTCTAGCGAGGTAGTAAAACTATTAGGAAAGCCGGATCGAGTAGAACCTTCTGTTTTTGGATATGATTGGTGGATATATAATTCTTCTTTTTCAAATTATCAAATGATTGGTGTATCAGAAGATAAAGTTTCACAGATTCTTGCTATCGGGAATAAGATTGACGTAACACCATATGATATTGGTCAATCATTGGAGGATATTTATCGTTTTACGATAGTACAATCTGAGATAACAATGACTATTGACTCCAATATATATACGTTCTCTTTAAATAAAGAAGACATAACAAATAGAATTTTAGTTCCATTTGAGAACTTATATGCAATGTTATATATAGACGGGAAAGATAATCAATTAGAAGCTGTTCGATTTTCTGATGCAGAAACGCTTCTTTTACAAAAACCATATGATATTTTATACAATGGGTCAATGGTGGAATCTACAACTCCACCATCTGATTTGCAAGTTTCTGTAGACCGAGCAAATGAACGACAAATTGTTGAAATCACCAATTTGTTTAGACTGAGACATGGCTATAAAGTTCTAGAATCTGATATAGATCTTCAAAAAATTGCAAGGCAACAAAGTGAAGAAATGGCAAAGAACAATATTGTAAAAAACGATTCTTTTGAGGTACCTAAATTTAGTGATACATTACAGGAATCAGCAATTGATTTTAACAGAGCTGGTGGAAATACTGCAGCTTTTTATTTTGATGCAGGAGATGCAGTCAATGGATGGTTAAACTCGAAAGATCATCGAGATACAATATTAGGAAAATGGTATACACATACTGGAGTAGGGGTTTACGGTAATTATTACACACAAAACTTTATTGAAAGAGCTATACCAAAAGAAGACAGATAACAGTTATTGAAAAACATAAGTTCCATCTCTTTCTTCATATAAAGAACGTATGTGCAAAGGTACTTTGTGAAGAGCAGCAAATTTCGCTGCTCTTTTTTGTATGATTTCAACAGGCTCTATGATTATGTTTTGTAATTCCTCATATGACATTGTAGAAATTAATTGTACTGATTCGTTTTTAAAAGGATCGGAAGTCATAACACCTGGAACATTTTTGTAAAATTCAACAATATCTGCATTTAAATGATGCCCGTAAACGACTGCTGTTAAATCACTCCCACCTCTACCTAATGTAGTAAAAGTTTGAAGATTTTCCGAAAGACCTTGGAAGCCTGGAACTATAATGCAAGGATAATCCTTAAACGTATTAGTTACTTCTTTAGTTTCTACATATAAAATATCTGCATTACCATATGCCTCATTTGTAATTATACCTGCACTTTTTCCATAAAGGATTGTAGCAGGAATTCCTTCCTTTTTTATTTCTGCACACAAAACAGATGCAGAGATTAATTCGCCACAGGCAGATAGTAAATCCGTTTCCACGCTATTATTATTAGATGTAGGTATTAGATCTAAAAGTGTATCGGTTGAATAATATTGACCTCTTCTTCCCATGGCAGAAACAACAACAAGCACTTTCTGGTGTTTGCTAATAGCTTTTCTAATATGTGATATAACTAATTGTCTACTTTGATGATTCTGCATAGCAACACCACCATACTTCTGAACAATCATAACCTCATCAACTTTACTCGTGACATTTTAAACACTCCGTTCATACGATACAAGGAATTCATTTTACTTTATGCGAACATACAAGAATGGTGTAGGGAGTGGATAATTATTTATCCTTTAAAAGAATTATTAAAAGGATTACAGTACGAGATTATTGGTGATTTTCAAAACGTTTCAATAAACAGGTGTATTGATCATTCAAAGCAAATAACAGTTGGAGATGTTTTTGTCTCTCAAACGAACAATCGTATCTTTATAGATGAAGCGATAAGACGAGGAGCTGTTGCAATCCTAACCGAGTGTTTTATACCGGATTGTATGGTTCCACAAATAATCATTCCTACAGATATGCATCATTTTAAAAGAAAACTATCAACATTAACATATGAACTATATGGTAGTAAAATAAAAACAATAGGTATAACTGGCACAAATGGTAAAACTACAGTAGCATCCTTTGTTGGACAGCTATTGAGGCAACAAAAAAAATCAGTTTGTGTCATTGGAACGCTAGGTGTATTCGAGAATGGTAATAGACTAGATCATTATTTACGAAGCAATACTACTTTACCTTTTTATGATTTTATTCAAGTAGTGAAGTATTGTTATGAGAAGAAAGTAGATTATATTGTTTTGGAAGCATCTTCTCAAGGTTTACTAGATCAACGATTGTGTAATTATCCAATTGATGTAGGTGTATTTTTAAATATAGGTAAAGATCATATTGAGTTCCATGGCGGAATGGTTCCATATAAAAAATCGAAAGAACTGCTTGTTTTACTTTCCAAGCATTTGGTGATTAATGATGATGATGCATGGTGTAAGTCCATCGCAGAGAAGACTTATTTACCTGTAACACGTTTTGGAGAAAATCAAAAAAATGATGTCATTTATCAAAAGGTAGATTATACAAAGGAAAAGATAAAGTATAAATTTTTGGTTGGTAAAAAAGCATTGCATACAGAGATGACTAATAGTGGATATTATAATGGGTCGAACCTAGCAGCAGCAATAGCAGTTATGAAAGCTCTAGGTATATCGATTGAAGAGTTAAAACCTGTAAATCTCCCAAAAGGTAGATTAGAAAGGATTGAAAATGAACAAGGAATCGAAGTATTAATAGATTACGCACATACTCCGGATGCACTAGAGGCTAGCTTAGGTGCTATTAAAACATATGCTAAAAAAGAAGTTTATGTTGTTTTTGGTTGTGGTGGAAATCGTGACAGGCAAAAGAGAAGAGGGATGGGGGAAGTAGCTACTAAGTATGCTACAAAGGCTATTATAACGAATGATAATCCAAGATATGAGAATCCTGTTGACATTGTCGCGGATATTTTACAAGGCACGAAAAGAGATAAAGCCATCGTAGAGATGGACCGAAAACAAGCAATATTATTAGCATTAAGTATTGCAACGAAAGGAGATATTGTATTAATTGCAGGAAAGGGACATGAACAAGAGCAAATCGTGAATGATCTCGTAGTCCCTTTTTCTGATCATGAAGTAGTGAAAAGTTATTTTGAAGAGTTAGCTGGATCAATAACAAAAAATGATCCGGTTGCATAAGCAATTTTTTTGCCATTAGGTTGCGTTACCGTGCATTCCATAACTAATGTTTGGCGACCTTTGTGTAAGTAAGTAGCAGTAGCAACTAAAGTGTTTTCTGTTGCTGCTTTTACATAATGGATCGTCATATTTGTTGTTACAGCACCTTTTCCTTCGGAACGTAAATCTTTATTAACGAGAAAACCCATCGCATTATCTGCAAGTGTTGCAATTACGCCGCCATGTGGAATATCAAAACTATTATAAGATAATGGAGTGATTGGTAGAGTTACAATGCATTTATCTTCCTCATATTGAGTATCCATATGAAAAACTGCATTTAAATAGGTAGGAGCTTTTTCTTGTTGTTTATTTTGTATACCTTTTAAAAATTCTTTTAGTAAGTTTATTTCTACCTCTGATGCATTTTCTGTAACTTGAGTTATTAAAGAGTTTAATTCATTCATTTATATTACTCCTAACGATAAGATAATAGTTTAGCAATTGTTTCTAGTTTTTGTTATGATAAAGATGATTGGAGGAATGGAAATGATTATGACCTATGAATGGGCCACAATAATGGACCAATCAGACGAACTATGTAGTATGATACTTTCCTCTGAACAATTTTATCGTTACTTAGACGCACATCGTGCTGTATATACAAATTCTAGCTTAGTCAGAGAAATTAATGATTTTGCAAGACTTAAGGACCAATACGAAGAGGTTCAACGTTTCGGAAAATACCATCCAGATTATTCAACAGTAATGAAGAATATTCGAGTTACGAAAAGAAAGCTCGATATGGTGGATGAAGTTGCGATATTAAAAATCGCTGAAAATGACTTGCAAGACTTGTTGGACGAAGTGAGCTTGTTAATCGGTAAATCTGTTTCAGAAGGTGTCAAAGTACCAGTAAGCAATCCATTTTTTGCATCAAGCGGTTCTAGCTGTGGCAGTGGCTGTGGTACAGGTGGTTCCTGCTCTTGTTCAGCTTAAGTATGGAATAAGGAAGGATGTGTGCATTGGCACACATCCTTTTTTTTACAATGCTTTACTGAACTAATCTAGCTTAAGTGCTTCAATAGCTAGGTCCGGTCGGTCTGTGATAATACCTTTTGCACCATTGTCAATTAGCCTTCTCATAACAACTGGATCATCGATCGTCCAATAGTGAACTGGGATATTTAAAGAATTTAAAAATTTTATGAAACTTGCACTATCTAAAGGGAACATATTTGATCGCACTGGGATTTGAAATACATCAGCTTTTGGATGATATAAGTGTTTGAATTGACTAGTGAATGCTGTATATGCTTTTCGTACTTCTCTTTCTCCAGCCCCAAGTGCTACTGTGTTTTGAGCATAAAGATTAAATCGATCAATTTGTTCGTCATAAAAACTGGTGACGACAACCCGGTGGAATGCCTGTTTTTCTTCTAATAGTCTCCAAAGCTTAGATGGCATTAAGCTTCCTTCGTAGGACTGTGGGGCATCTTTGATATCCAGATTAATAAGCATTTGAGGGTACTTGTCTAGCAACTCTCCTAATGTCATTATTTGTTCTCCACAATCTCTATAAGAATTTTCTCCATTTAAATCTAGGAAGTGAAATCCTAAATCAGCTTTTTTAAGCTCTACTAACGTATAATCGGCAACTCTTCCAGTAAGATTAGTCACTCTGTCAGTGTATTCATCGTGAAAAACCACAATCTCTTCATCTTTTGTTAGTCTTATATCTATTTCAAAACCATGAACACCAAGCTTAGCTGCATTTTCAAAAGCGGATGGAGAACATTCGGGTGCAAGAGCAGATCCTCCACGATGAGCAAGAATAATTGGTTGATTGTATTCTAGTGCTTCTTTTGCAGAACGGCTAAGTGGCTTAGAGAGAGCCTTTGTACTTGCCCAAGCTGCTCCAGCTGCTGCTGCAATGGCGATTGCTACATTTGTTTTTTTACCCATTACTTTCTAATCCTCCTTTTTAACGAAAGGTAGTTTTAATTATATCGAATTGATGCAAAACTGTCAGCTAGTTGTTGTTGCTATCATTTTCCTCCATATGTTATTCTTTTTATAAGAAGAAATGAGGGAATCGTATGACAGAAAGACAAGGATTAATTGTCTATGTGCATCATTTAAAACAAGCAAAGTCTTTACGTAAATATGGGCATGTCCATTATATTTCGAAAAGATTAAAATATGTAGTCTTATACTGTGACCAAGATATGATTGAAATTGCAAAACAAAAGATGAGTAAACTACCTTTTGTGAAAGAAATTTTAGAATCCTATCGGCCGTTTTTAAAAACTGAATTTGAAAATAGTAAGCCTGATAAAGCGAAAGAATATGATTATAAAATCGGTTTGTAACGTAATCTATTGTAACGGCGGTATTAAATGATTTAAACGTAAAACTCCGATCACGTATTGATAGAATAGTTCCTTATCATCATATATGGATGAATGTTTGATTTCCAATTGAACTGGTATAATTTTTAATTCATCTAATGTTGCCTGAAAGGTCGATAGCCTTTGTGTAATTGGATTGGTATTAGGTATTCCTTCACGACATATATAAATCGGGAAAAAATTAGCAGAATTAATTGGTTTTAGGGCAATTGCAATGGAACAGTATTCTTTATTCTCTTTTTTAGAAGTAAAAATAAAAGCCCGATGAATTCGATTTTTGTTTACTCGTGCAAGTTCACAAAGCTCAAAAATATCTCCATAGCCCTCGCCAAGCTCAATAAAACGTTGAATCAATGATAACACTTCCTTTCCAATTCATCTTACCATTTTGTTGGAGGACATTTCTATGAAATTTATTATTAGCTTTATATCTATGTTACTCATTGTGACGAATAGCGTTTTATTGTTATCGCAGTACCACGTCTACTCCTCTAGCTTGGATGCTGATGAGGCTTCATACTTTTACGAGCAAGAGATTGAATTGAAATTCAAAGCAGATAAAATTATTGTAAAACAACATTTTAATAACTTGCCTTCAGAAAAAATTGCAGTAGTTTGGCCAATTTCTAGTGAAAATAGAAGTTGTGATTTAAGTAAAAACTCTGACTGTGATCGTTTAACAGAAGATTTGACAGCCTTTAAAGAAGGAGAATCTTCAAGCCAAAGTATTTCATATGAAATTCCACTTCTAGATGGATTAAAAGAGGCTCAAATTTTTTCTGACTTTCTGGTGAAATTAGATAAAGGTGGCGTTTCCTATACAACACTTCATATAACGGATGAGTTAAAAAGAGGTGGAATGTGGGTAAGTGGATTGTCAGTTCTAGGCAGCACGTCATTAGATTTAATTGACTACTCTCTTTTCATCGGTGAAGGTGATGTTAAAGAATTATATTGGCAAAAAGAAGTGGTACCTATTCAATATGAAGATAACAACTACAGTCTCTATTCTCATAAAGAAATACCAAAAGAGTTAATAGAACAGTTAGAACAATTACATTTACCAAACAGAGAACATGTGTCAGTACTTTTTTCAAATAAAAAACTTGAAATGAATTCTTCTAGAATTGCTTTTATTGAAAGTGAGGATATAGTCTCAATTCAGCGAGAGCTAATTGTTAAACATGTTCAGTTAATATACGGAATAGACTCGCCAGACACGTTGTTAGCAGAAGTAATCAGTAGTTTTCTACTGGACCAACCTATTGGTTCTGAAAAGGCGAGATGGATGTATGATACACTTGTTAGCTATCTTACAACAGATCAATTGGAAAATTGGAAATTAGCTTTAGTGAAAAATAAACAGGTTGATGCTGAAAAATTAGATACTTTGTTAACAAATATTCTCAAATTGAAAACATCTTTTTTTACCTTTAATGTACAAGCCGGTGCTGAGCATTTTCCATTGCTGTTTGAGGATTCAAGACCAGTTTATATAAATGAATTAGAACAGGAAAATATGAAGGTGCTTTTTAAAGAAGGAAAAGTATTGTACTCGGTAGAACCACTACTTTCTGAATTAGGTTATACGATAAATGATACTGATAAGGGATTATATATACAAAATGCTACAAGAGCCTTCCGTTTTCCTATTCAAGAGCCTTTTTATGTATTAAACCAAAAAAGATATGATGCTATGTCCGAACCGTTTGAAAAAATTGGTGCCGTTTATTATATCGAAGAAGCATGGATGATTCGCTTATTTTTACTGGATGTAGAAAAGGAAGAAAAGCGAATTAATATTAAACAATCTGGGTTATTTTAATTTAGTAAAAGTCTTCTGTTTTTGGGGAGATAGCCTATAGGTAGGCGAAAAATCTTGTCACACAAATTCGCTAAGGCGAATTTGATAGCTAGGAGTATTAAAATGAGAGTTATATCAGGAACGAAAAAAGGGCTACCTTTAAAAGCGGTTCCCGGAACTAATACAAGACCAACTACAGATAAAGTAAAAGAATCTATTTTCAATATGATTGGTCCTTATTTCGATGGAGGAATCGCAGTCGATTTGTTTGCTGGTAGTGGCAATTTAGGAATTGAAGCACTCAGTCGAGGAATTGATACTTGTATTTTTATTGAAAAAGACCAAAAAGCGATGCAAACTATTGTGGATAATCTACAGAAATGTCGTTTAGAAGAATCAAGCGAAAAATATAAAATTGATGCTTCAAGAGCAGTGAAGGCTTTTGAGAAAAGAGAACTTCAAATTGACTTGTTATTTGTCGATCCACCATATAGTAAAGTACAATTTTATGATTTAGCTAAAAAGATTGTAGAGATAGGGTGTATGAAAGACACGGGGATAATTGTTTGCGAACATGATAAAACCGTCGACTTGGAAACTGATTTAGAAACGTTTACTCTAACAAGAAGAGAAACTTATGGGAATACCGTTATCTCTATTTACCGTAAACGGATGGAAGAGGGGAATTAAATTGGTTAAAATTGCAGTCGTACCGGGAAGTTTTGATCCAATTACATATGGACATCTAGATATTATTCACCGAGGAGCAGCTATTTTTGGACAAGTTCATGTAGTTGTATTAAACAATTCCTCGAAGAATCCTCTGTTTTCTGTAGAGGAAAGAGTAAAACTCATCGAGGAAGTGACAGCAAATCTTCCGAATGTGAAAGTAGAAACATTTTCTGGGTTATTAATGGATTATGCGGAAAGTGTAAATGCCAGCGCTATTATCCGCGGCTTAAGAGCAGTTTCGGATTTTGAATACGAAATGCAAATCACTTCAATGAATCGAGTGTTGAATGATGAAATTGAAACATTTTTCATCATGACAAAAAATCAATATTCTTTCTTAAGCTCGAGCATAGTAAAAGAAGTCGCTAAATATGGCGGTCAAATTAGTGAACTTGTTCCACCTCAAGTAGAAGCAGCACTTAAACTTAAATACAACCTCGACTAACCTTGCAACCATTGCAAGGTTTTTCTCTGTTCATATTCCTCTCATTTCCTTATTGTTACGAGTAGATTACTGGTGCCTGGCACCAGTAATGCATCCGTAACATTCCTACTTATGCAAAAAAGTAGAAAAGAATTGGGATTATGATTATGTGAAGAAAACGGAAGACTATGTAACGGCGAATGGAAATACCTGCTTTTTGCGCCAGAACGATTATTTGCATATGTATGCTTATACCACTAAATGCAATGATCAGCGCTACAATTACAGGAAGAAATTCATTTCCAGATAATATTTCACCGGAAAGACTTATTCCTCCAGTCATTTCAAAAAAGGATGCTACAAATACTAATAGAAGTGGAGATAAATTAGGTAAAACCTCTTTTACGGATTCAAACACAATAATACTAACCGTTGTAAAAAAGACAACTGTAGTACCTATTAGTAGTAATATTTGAGAGGTTTCTTTGATACTCTCTTGAAACGGCGAAGAAGAAAATTTAACAGTCTCAATATTTGTCTGAATAGCAGGAGATCGAATAATGAATACTAAAAGGAATAACAAATTTACAATATGAATAATTAATAACAACTTCAGACCAGCTATTTCTGCATTAAATATATCTATACCAACAAAACCAATGACAAACATTGGGCTTGGGGCATGGCAAATTGCAATTAGCCAACTAGCATTCCGGTTAGTTAAAGTGCCCATTTCTTTTAAAGAAGAAATAATTGCTGCTCCACTAGGAAAGCCACCAATGGCACTGAGAAGGTAAATATTCAAATACAACTTAAACTTATTTTTAGTCTTTAAAAAAGAATTTTGCGAGCGTATAAACATTTGAGTGATCACTAAGTAAGGTAGTAAATAAGGAAGTAATGCAGTAGTAAATATACGCATTCCTTCTACGGCTCCCTTATGTGCAATACCTGGTTGCATAAATAAAAGAATGATGAGTGCCCAACTGCCGATTGAAATTATTTTGTGCAAAATTATTACATCCTTTATTGTTCATTTGTTTTGTCAGGTAAAAATGGAAGTGATAAACTAATGAATATGAAATTAAAAGGAAGGGATAAATATATTATGCTGAAGAGAAAACCAATAATTCTCCTTCTAATTTTGGTGCTAGTAGCATCCCTAGCCTTTTACCCAATGGAATCCTATATTTCTAAACCAGGTGGTGCATATGAACTTACACCATTTGTAGAAGTACAAGGTGGAGATGAAGACGATGAAGGGAAAATGAGTCTTCTTACAATCTCCTTAGCAAAAGCTACTCCATTAACTTATGCGTATGCCAAAATAGTCGATAACCAAAAAATTTATAAAGCCAGTCAAATCCGTAACGCAGATGAAGATGAACAAGAATATAATATTCGTCAATTAAAGCTTATGTCTGATTCTCAATTTAATGCTATTTCGGTAGCATTTGATCGAGCTAATAAGCCATATAAAGTAATAAACAATGGAATATTTATTTTTAATGTTTTAAAAGATAGTGCTGCTGACGGCATTTTAGAACCTGGAGATAAAATTATTGGAATGGATAATTTAACGGAATTGACCGAAGAAAAACTTAAAACGTACTTGAGCGAAAAAGGTCAGGGTGATGTTGTCCAACTGACAGTTGAAAGAGACGGAGAAACACTTGAAAAAGAAGTTACTTTAAAATCAATACCAGGCGTTCTTGAAAAACCAGGAATCGGGATATCTTACACAGAAGACAAAAAAGTAGAAACTACCCCTGTCGTCCATATGAACTCAGAAGATATAGGGGGCCCATCAGCAGGTCTTATGTTTACGTTAGAAATTTTGAATCAACTTATACCGGAAGATATTTCAAAAGGTTATAACATTGCGGGTACTGGTGAAATGAAGCCAGATGGTACAGTTGGACGAATTGGTGGAATAGATTTAAAAGTTATCGCGGCTGATAGAAAAGGAATCGAAATAATGTTTGCGCCAGATGACGAAATCGATCCATCTATTTTAGCGAATAACCCTGATTTAACAACAAACTATGAGGAAGCTTTAAAATCTGCAAAAAAAATAGGCACAAAAATGAAAATTGTGCCTGTTAGAACAATAGATGATGCACTCGCCTATTTAGATCAATTAGAGCCTAAATAGGTTATTACAAAATAATTGGAGCGATTCTATAGTCGCTTCCAATCATCTTTTGTGCAAAAGTAGATTGGAGACCTAAATAATATAAATTTGCCGCTTTCAGATCAAGCATAAGCATCTCGTTTTCTTTATGAGCAGCTACTCTACTTATCAGTGGAAGCTGTAAATCTTTTTTTAAGGAATTTAAATAAGCTTGGCCATTCCTGCTCATTGCAAGTGGTCGTATATAAGTAGGCAAGTCCATTTGCTTTAACTCATTCCATGTAAAACCAATATAGATATGCGTTAACATTCTTTGAATCCTCGTCCAAGTAAAACGTTTTGATTTTATTTGTTGCATGAAGGATTGAAAGGAATTACACTTCATCGCAGCATCCCAAATGGCATTTTCCATACCTTCCGTGACTTCTGCATAATTAGCTAATTGCTCTTTAGTATGCCTTAAAATAATATATCGTAAAGATATCCAAAAACTTTCCCAACTACCAAAAGCATTGAAAGCTGAATGCCAAGCATGCAATTCCGTAATACTAGTATTAGGTAAATAAGATTGAATAGATGTAAGATCCATTTCCCCAAACAACACTTTTCTTATTCCTGTAGCACTTGCAATTGTTTGGGAAGCCTCCGCATCATCGTGATAATTTGCTATGACCCGATGAATCGTTTCTGGCTTTATAGATGCATTTAACTGATAAGCTGCCTCGATATAATGATACCCTAATATATTATTTGGTTTTGATAAGTCAACTAACGGAACAGTTGAATTACTTGAAATCATTTCGTAAGCTTCGTTTAAAGCTCTTGGGTAACTAATACCTTGTTTCATTAAAGTCGAGATAGCTGTATTATAATCGGCTTTATTGGTCGATAATAAGTCATATGTATGATGAAAAGAATCTAAAGAGCCTTCTTCACTACCGAAACAAAAGAATTCACATTTTAATGAATCTAATAAAAAAATGGCACCTTTTGCAAAGTCACTCGCTTGGGCTGTAGCGAATGCGTATGGTAATTCTATTACTAAATCAACACCAGCTGAAACAGCCATTTTTGCACGTGCCCACTTGTCAACTAATGCGGGTTCTCCACGTTGCAAAAAGTTTCCAGACATTACCGCTACAATCACATCACTGTTTGTTTTACTTCGTGATTGATTTAAATGGTATAAATGTCCATTGTGAAAAGGGTTATATTCAACAACTATTCCTTTAGCTTTCATCATCAATCAAATCCTTTCCTTCCTCGAAGAAAGTATAACTTTCCTAAATAGTAGCTGTCTAGAATCAAGCGCTTTCCTTAATGAGAGTATAATGTTAAAATGAAGTAGTGACAAGAAATTATCTTGACATCTAAATCCTGTCATTATATAATAAATTTTGTTGTCTTGAGGTGATAATCGTATGAAATGGGCAATTCATCAATTAGCTAAATATCGTGATAACGGGATGACGTTAGATGAATTCGTAACTCTCGAAAATGTGAAGAAGCGAAACCCGGACGTTCGAAATATTTCACCCGTTCATGTAACAGGGCACTGCACGTTTGGTGCAGCGCAAATGACTTGTCATTTTCAGCTTTCAGGAACTCTCATATTACCTTGTGCTCGCACTTGGGAAGATGTAGAATTTCCATTTGAGATTCAATCTGATGAAATTTTCAGCTGGTCTGAAACTGCATCTGCCACTGCGCAAGCATATGATAACTTTCATATAGTAGACGGCGATGTTATTCAAGTTGATCCAGTGTTAGAGGAGTTAATCCTACTAGAAATTCCATTGCAAGTGTTTAAAGAAGGTGCAGACCAATTTAAGCATGAGGGTGGAAACGGCTGGTCATATACAACAGATGATGATCTAAATGATATGCAGGAAGATGATCAACCAAAATTGGATCCAAGACTGGCTGACTTAGCTAAGTATTTTGATCAAACAGACGAATAATAGATCTGTAAGGAGGTGCCACCAATGGCAGTACCAGCTAGAAGAACTTCTAAAACTGTAAAAAGAAAACGTCGTACACATTTTAAATTATCCGTACCTGGTATGGTTGCTTGTCCAAATTGTGGTGAAATGAAATTGGCTCACCGAATTTGTAAATCATGCGGTCAATACAAAGGGAAAGAAGTAGTGAGCAAATAATTCAGTATTTGTTCCATTAAAGGCTACCAAAGAGACCATGGCTCTTCGGTAGCCTTTTTCTCTATAAATTTTCAAAAACAGGGGTGCATGAAGTGGCTTTTACAATGGAAATAAGAGACGACATGATAATTTTTGAAATAAATAGACCTGACATTCATAACGCCATCAATGGAGAAGTAGTGGAAGGATTTAAGGAACTTATACATAATGTAAAAACAAATGAGTCGATTAAACTCGCTGTAATCACTGGAGCAGGTGAAAAAACATTTTGTTCAGGAGGAGATCTTTCTGTTTTTCATAAATTAAAAACAGAAAAGGAATCCTATAAAATGTTAAGTGAGACGGCAAATGTCTTATACGAAGTAGCAACGTTACCAATTCCTACAATTGCTCTCGTTAACGGAACAGCAGTAGGAGGGGGCTGTGAAATAGCTACTCTTTGTGATTATCGACTCGTAAAAAAAGAAGCGAAATGTGGGTACATTCAAGGGAAATTAGCAATCACCTCTGGTTGGGGAGGCGGCACCTATTTATTTGAAAAAGGCATGAGGCATGACCAAGCATTACAAATGCTTACAGAAGCAGTGCCCTATACAGCTGATTACCTTTTCTCAATCGGATGGGCAACACAATTATATGAGGGAGATAAACTTATCGCATTAAACAAGTTTATCCAAAAAATGATCGTTCCCCATTCTACCGTACTTCAAGCATATAAAATTCAAGCAATCCGTAAATGGGAGCAAAGTAAATTATATGAACGAGTAATGGAAGAGGTTTCAAGTTGCGCTGTTCTCTGGGAACAGGATATCCACCACGATGCAGTCAATAACTTTTTGAACAATAAGAAGGTTTAAACTTTTTTATTTAAGTACTTTTAAGCTTTCAGGAGCGGTCGATTGAGTACCACTTTTCTCAAGGACAGAATGAAACTAGTGGATTCAGGATGAGCGCCTCACACGCAGTAAAAGTGTGGAGATTGAGCCTGTAACAGAAGCTATTCTTCCTCCGGAAGCTCTTAAGCAGTGTGCGACAAACATACAGCCGTGTTCTCCTCTCTAAGTTGCTAAAACACATTCTATTAAGTGTTATAAACCTCATTCTATGTGAATAACAAAGCTAGCAGTAAAAAATTTAACAGTAATAAATAAGTAATAAAAAAAGTAATAACATTTAGAGTCTATTTATACCCAATTTGCATATATTATTAAAAAAGCAAAGGGTGATAACATGAATGTTAAAATTAGAAAAGATAGTTGGACTGTGGAAGAAGACAATCTTTTAAAAGAAATAGTTTTAAAGAAAATAGAGCAAGGACATACACAAATATCCGGATTTGAAGAAGCGAGCATTTTGTTAGGTCGCTCAAAACAAGCATGTGCTTTCAGGTGGAATAAAAACCTTCGCCCGATTGTCCTTCAAAGAGAAATGCCTAAAAAAGAAGCGCAAGCAAGAGATGCTGCAGATTCGTCATCTGTGCAAAATCATCTTCAGTTAGCGATGGAAAGTTATGATGAAATGAAACAATCTTATGATCAAATTTCCAACGCATACAACTTATTGAAGAGAGATTACGAACAATTAGTTAATTGGGTTAGACAAGGGATTACGCATATAGAATAGAAATAACACAAAGTCTCTATTATTAGAGGCTTTTTTAAATGTAAATGCAAATCATTTATCAAAATAACAATTTTTTTTGTTATTTAGTTGAAATCGTTTTCATTATTCGTATAGACTAATAGAGAAGGGGTTCACGTTTTTATAGAGGGGGTAATATAATGAAAAAAGTACTTATTGCAAACAGGGGTGAAATTGCAAGACGTATTATTAAAACTTGTAAAAAGCTAAACATTGAAACAGTTGCAATATATTCGGAAGCAGATCAAGAGCTACCGTATGTAAAAGAAGCTGATTATGCTTATTTAATCGGACCAAACCCTGTACAACAGTCCTATTTAAAAGTGGACGAAATTATTGCGATTGCTATTAAAGAGAATGTGGATGCAATCCATCCAGGCTATGGATTTTTATCAGAAAACGCAGACTTTGCTCGAAAAGCGGAAGCTGCAGGGATTAAATTTATAGGACCAAAACCAGAAACAATTGAAAAAATGGGCGATAAAATTGGCTCGAGACTCACAATGATTCATGCAAATGTCCCTGTCGTTCCTGGAACGGAAGAGGGTCTTACATCTATAGTGGAAGCGAAAGAAGCTGCTTTAAATATAGGCTATCCCATTATGTTAAAAGCTAGTGCTGGTGGTGGGGGTATAGGCATGATTCGCTGTGACGATGAAGCAACTTTAGAAAAGCATTTTGAGTCAATAAAAACACGTGCAAAATCCTATTTTGGAAATGATGTTGTATTTTTAGAAAAATTTATAGATGCTTCCCGACATATTGAAGTGCAAATATTTGGTGATAGTTTTGGTAATATCGTTCATTTATTTGAGCGAAATTGCTCGGTACAACGAAGAAATCAAAAAGTATTAGAGGAATCACCATCCCCTAACTTTCCACAAGAAGCACGCGAAAAGTTATATGAAGCAGCGATAAATGCTGCGAAGGCTGTAGAATATGTTAATGCTGGAACAGTTGAATTCATAGTAGATCAAAATCATCAATTTTATTTCTTAGAAATGAACACGAGGCTTCAAGTTGAACATCCCGTTACTGAAGCTGTGACTGGTTTTGATTTGGTAGAATGGCAGTTAAAAGTTGCTTCAGGAGAAGAACTACCAGTAAAAGACCAACAGTTAATTAAGTCAAATGGTCATGCTTTTGAATTTAGAGTATATGCAGAAGATCCAAAAACTTTCTTTCCTTCACCAGGAACAATAACTTATTTAAATTGGGGAGAAGTGGAGGAAATAAGAATAGAGGCAGGGTACGAAGAAGGAAATAAAGTAACCCCTTTTTATGATCCGATGATTGCTAAAATAATTATTCATGAATCGAACAGAGAATTGGCAATTGAGAAAGCACAAAAAGTATTTTCTTCTGCTAAAATAGAAGGTGTGAAAACAAATATTGACTTGTTTGATCGTTTTTTACACGCTGAGAGTTTTAACAGTGGAGTATATTCCACATCCATTTTAGGGGAATGGATGCAAAATCAAGGGGAGGAAGTTTCAAAATGAAAAATTTAGAATCGACAATGGCAGGTACAGTATTTACAGTGAATGTAGAAGTAGGAGAAGAAGTTTCTGCTGGACAAGTAGTGATGGTTCTAGAATCAATGAAAATGGAAATTCCAATTGAAGCAGAAGTCGCTGGTAAAGTCGCTTCTATTAATGCTAAAGAAGGCGATTTCGTTAATGAAGGAGACGTTTTAGTAACGTTTGAGTAAAATTTTCAATTACTTTGGCATTGTTAAATAGTTCTGCGGAGATTAATTAGTAGTGTGTGGCGAACGCACATCTGTTTGTGTTGAAATACATTCTATGACCGCATTGAAAATCACTAATAAATAATACAGAGCCAATCCTTTAGATATGGGGGTTTTTAGTTTGGGAGAAACGAAAACGTATAATGAAAGATTAGAAGAAAAGTTAACGTCCATTTTTGCAGGTGGTCATTCTAAATACCATGAAAAAATGAAAGAGCAAAATAAGTTATTTGTTCGTGATCGTTTAGCTTTACTATTTGACAACGGGGAATATATTGAAGATGGACGCTTTGCAAATGTTGAGGCAGGTGACTTACCTGCTGATGGCGTTGTTACAGCGACAGGAAAAGTTAATGGTCAGACGGTTTGTGTAATGGCCAATGACTCTACTGTAAAGGCCGGTTCGTGGGGTTCACGTACAGTGGAGAAAATTATTCGCATACAAGAAATAGCAGAGAAAAATAGAGTTCCAATGTTATATTTAGTAGATTCAGCAGGTGCTCGTATAACAGACCAATTAGACATGTTTCCTAATCGCCGTGGTGCGGGCAGAATATTTCATAACCAAGTAAGACTTTCTGGTTTCATTCCACAGATTTGTTTACTATTTGGTCCATCTGCAGCGGGTGGGGCATACATACCTGCATTTTGTGATTTAGTTATTATGGTGGAAGGAAATGCCTCCATGTACTTAGGTTCACCACGTATGGCTGAAAAAGTAATTGGTGAAAAAGTTACGTTAGAAGAAATGGGTGGAGCTCGCATGCACTGTACGATTAGTGGATGTGGAGATGTGTTGGCAACTTCTGAAGAAGAAGCTATTAATGAAGCCAAACGATATTTAAGTTATTTCCCAGCTAACTATACGGAAAAGCCTAAAAAAGTAGAACCGAAGAAAGCAAAAGAAGGCAGAACTTTAGAAGCCATTATACCTGAAAATCAAAATGCTCCGTTTGATATGTATGAAGCAATTAATGCAATAATAGATGAAGATTCATTTTTTGATGTAAAAAAATTATTTGCACCAGAGTTAATTACAGGTTTTGGACGTATCGAGGGGCAAGCAGTAGGAATTATTGCAAACCAGCCTAAGGCAAAGGGTGGAGTGCTTTTTGTTGATTCGGCTGATAAAGCAGCAAAATTTATTTCACTATGCGATGCTTTTTCAATTCCTCTATTATTTTTAGCGGATGTTCCAGGCTTCATGATTGGTACGAAGGTGGAACGTGCAGGGATTATACGACATGGAGCGAAACTGATTGCAGCTATGAGCTCAGCTACTGTACCAAAAATCTCCGTTATTGTACGTAAAGCATATGGTGCAGGGTTATACGCAATGGCCGGTCCAGCTTTTGAACCGGATGTATGTATTGCCTTACCTACTGCACAAATTGCAGTTATGGGACCAGAGGCAGCTGTGAATGCTGTTTATTCTAACAAAATAGAGGCTATTGAAGATCCGAAAGAACGTTTAAAATTTGTTCAAGAAAAACATGCTGAGTACAAAGAAGAAATTGATATTTATAAACTTGCATCTGAGATGATCGTGGATGAAATAGTTTCACCAAGTGAGCTACGTATCGAGCTTGCTAATCGTTTTAGATACTATGAAAATAAAGAAATTCCGAAAGCACCTCGAAAACATCCTGTGCTTCCTGTATAATAAATCTAAAAAATAAGGTCTGCCATTCTGGTAGGCCTTTTTTATAAGCTCGGGGTGATGAAGTGGTGAAAATAGGTATTATAGGCGCAGGTGCCGTAGGTATGATATTTGGTGCATATTTAGCTGAGGCTAAGCATGACATTGTATTATTTGTACGCAAAGAAACTGAAAATTTATACATAGAAAAAGTACCTAATAATCCTGAACTTATAAAGTGTAAACAAGTTATCGAAATAGAATCCTTGTTTTCAATGGATTTAATAATAATTGCTGTGAAATACCATCACTTAGAAAAGTTGAAAAGTGAATTGGATTTGCTACCAAAACATATTCCATTATTGTTTTTACAAAATGGATTACTTCACCTTTCATTTGCTAATCAACTTAAACAAGAAACAATTATGATTGGATCAGTATTGCACGGGGCTACTAAAGTTACTCCATCTACAGTACGTCATCTAGGTGTTGGAAAAACATCTGTTGGCGTATATAAAGGAGTTTGGGAAAAGTCAGATGAATTTTTCGGAAGTTCGTCAGATGATTTCCCCCTTATATATACAAACCATATTGAAACAACTTTATTTAAAAAAGCATTAATGAACTGTTTAATAAATCCTTTAACGACTATTACAAAGGCTCCAAATGGAATGCTTATTAAAAATGATTCTTACAGAATGATTATGAAAAATATGTATGAAGAATTGATGGATGTGTTTGATGAATGGAATGAAATGCTACTGTGGGAGGAAGTAGTCGAGCTTTGTAAAAATACCGAAAATAACCGTTCTTCTATGCTATCAGATTATGAAAATAATCGCATTATGGAAATTGATACAATTGTAGGAGCGATATTGGTTGAAGCGAAGAAAAGGAATGAAGTGTTACCCATATTAAATACTTTTTATCTTTTATTGAAAGAAATGAACAAAGTAGGTGATCGCCATTAGTAAGATGCTTACCCTCTTAATATTATTCCCTGTTATTGTGTTTTTTGTTACCTTTATTATTTCAAAGTATTTATTACATAAGAGAAAAAAGTCATTTGGGTTAGCAGCAGATATAACAACGTTCTTGTTGTATTTCTCTGTATCTAATGCTTTTTATATCGTTTTTTCAAAGAATATTTTTCTGATTTTAATTGGTATCTCGTTAATTATAGCTAGTACTCTCACTTATATTGAATGGAGGAAAGAAAAAGAAATTGTAGTAATGCCCCTCCTTCGGAAGATATGGAGATTATTATTCCTTTTACTGTGTGTGATATATGCCCTTATTTGGTTAATCGGAGTTATCCGCTATGTATTGTATTATATAAGCTAATAATTTTAACACTTCATTTCGAAGTGATATACTCTTAAGGTATAAAAAATTGTCAAGCAGGATGCCTGCATGACTAGATATATGCCTCTGGCAAATGCTACAGATTTTATTTTAATCTGAGTACAATATGTCGAGGTGAATTTGAAATTTAGAGGTGGAAAAATCGTGCGAGTAGAGCAGTACACACAACCATTCGCTTCCTCATTTTATAAGAAATATTTAGAAGATATGCCTAGTTTGTCTTCTTTCTATCATTATGAATGGAATCAAAATGCATTAAATAATAGACTTCAGGAAACTGACTTTAGTAAACATAAAAGAAATGAACTGGTAGAAGTAATAACAAATTATATGAGTCCATTTGGGATATCAGAAAAAAGTAAATTGCATTTAGATGAATTAAAGGATAATGGAATTGTTGTTATTGGTGGACAACAAGCAGGTCTAATGTCAGGCCCTATGTATTCAATTCATAAAGCCATTTCCGTAATCGTGTTAGCAAAACAGCAACGAGAAATTTTAGGCGTCCCTGTCATTCCAGTTTTTTGGATAGCGGGAGAGGATCATGATATTGATGAGGTTAATCATGTATACATAGAAAGAGGTCGAAAGCTTCAAAAGATGACTTATCCTGAAGCATCGAGAATCAAAAAGATGGCCTCTAAAAGTCCTTTTGAGAAAAAAATGATTACAGCTTATTTGGAAGAGTTGTTTAAAAGTCTGCCAGAAACCTTGCATACTAAAAACTTATTCCAAAAGATAAATGCTCTATTAGAAGATAATATGAATTATAGTGATTTTTTTGCAGCGTTGATGAATAACTTTTTCCAACAAGAAGGTTTGTTATTGATAGATGCCGCATATGAGCCTTTACGCAAATTAGAAAGTGAGTATTTTCAAAAAATGGTGAAGTATTCATCACGTCTCGCAGAGGTCGTATTTGAGAATGAAGCTGTTTTTGAAAAGGCTGGATATGGTACACCTATTCAGACAAAGGAAAATGCAGCTCACTTATTTTATGTAGAAGATGGAGAACGTTTTTTATTAGAAAGAAAAGATAAGAAATTTGTCAATGAAGGTAAAGGAATAGCTTTTTCAGAAGAAGAATTGATGAATATAGCTATAAATGAACCTGAAAAATTGAGTAATAATGTCGTAACAAGACCTCTAATGCAAGAAATGGTCTTTCCTGTATTAAGTTTTATTGGAGGTCCAGGAGAAATTGCTTACTGGGGTACACTTAAGTCTGCATTTGAATTGTTTGAAATGAGAATGCCGGTGATTATGCCAAGACTAAGTATTTCCATTGTGAACTCTAAAACGCAAAATTTGTTGGAGAAGCTATCCTTCCGCATTCCTGAAATATGGGAAGGCATGGTTGAAAAAGCGAAGCTTCAATTTATTGATGAACATAGAAATGAAAAGATACCAACATTGCTCACTTCAATAGAAGAGGATATTACAGCAAAATATAAAGAGTTAGAAACGATTCTTCTTGAAGAAGAGAATTTAAAGTTAGCTCCTTTAGTAAATAAAAATTTAGATTATCATAAAAAACAAATAACATTTTTAAATAATGCAATAGAAGACACTCTTCTAGGAAAGCTTGATGCTTCCATTTATCGTTATGATCGTTTAACGATGGAATTAAATCCAAATGGAGGATTACAAGAACGTACATTTTCACCACTTCAGCTTTTAAACGAAGTTGGGATGGAATTGATACAGGATCTTTTAGAACTTCCTTACGAGTTTAATGGGAAGCATCAGATTGTGTATATATAAAAGGCTCTTGATACAATACCCCTTTAAGTGAAGAAGTAAACTTGGAATTCAGTATTCAGGACTTTTGATTTTCCATCATTCAATTGAATCCCTACCATTCTCACAATTTAAAGAGGGCGATTGCATGAGCGAATTATGGACCGAAAAAAGTAAACAAGAGCAAGCAGAATGTAGTAGCACTTTCTACGGTGATGAACTTTCATCAGGAGAAAGTTGCATAATGACAATGAAGTTTATCAGAGCAAAAAAAATCTCCACGGTAAATCGTGGAGATTTTTTATATGGAAAAATACCTGTATTTTTATTAAACTACATAAACTTTCTTTCGCTTTTTCCATCTCAACAAGTACTATTTACACATTTTGAAAATTATTACACTAAATTTTGAAAAATGGGTGGAGGAAAGTGGGGGGATGTGGTATGTTATTCTCATAAAGTGGGGTGAATAGCATGTTCATGGGAGAATATCAACATAACGTTGATCCGAAAGGCCGGTTAATCATACCTTCCAAGTTTCGGGAGCATTTAGAAGATTGTTTTGTTTTAACACGCGGTCTTGATAATTGCTTATTTGGTTATCCTATGAATGAATGGCGAAAACTCGAGGAAAAATTAAAAGAACTTCCTGTTACGAAAAAAGATGCTCGGGCATTTACCCGTTTTTTCTTTTCTGGTGCAACAGAGGTTGAAATTGACAAACAAGGTCGTATTAATATCCCAAGTAATTTACGTAGCTATGCAAAGATGGATAAAGAATGTATAGTTTTGGGTGTTTCCAATCGTTTAGAAATATGGGCTAAGGATGCTTGGGAAAATTACTTTGAGGAATCTGAGGATTCATTCAATGACATTGCAGAAAATATGATTGGCTTTGACATATAAGAGGAGGAAAAGGCTTGTTTCATCACACAACGGTATTATTAAAAGAAACGGTAGATGGACTTGTCGTTCGTCCAGATGGAATTTATGTGGACTGTACTCTGGGAGGAGCAGGCCATAGTGAATATCTTGTCCAGCAATTAGGGGAAAGTGGTAGGTTAATTTGTTTTGACCAAGATAGGACAGCTATTGAGAACGCAAAAGTTAGATTAGCTCCTTTCCTAGACAAAGTAACATTTGTACATGCAAATTTCCGTTATCTAAAAGAGGAACTTGAAAATATTGGAATCGAGAAAGTGGATGGTGTTCTATATGATTTAGGAGTTTCTTCTCCACAGCTCGATACTCCAGAACGAGGCTTTAGTTACAATTACGATGCACCACTAGATATGAGGATGGATCAGACAAGTGAATTAACTGCTTTTCACGTAGTAAATGATTGGCCATATGAAAAACTAGTGAAAATATTCTTTCGATATGGTGAAGAGAAGTTTTCTAAGCAAGTTGCGAGAAAGATTGAGCAAGCTAGAGAAAACGCTCCAATTGAAACAACATTTCAATTAGTTGAATTAATAAAAGCTGGAATCCCTGCAGCTGCAAGGAGAACTGGTGGACATCCTGCGAAACGAATTTTCCAAGCTATAAGAATAGCTGTAAATGATGAATTAGGAGCAGCGGAAGATTCATTAGAGGATGCAATTAAAGTTATTAAGGTTGGCGGAAGAATAAGTGTTATTACATTTCATTCTCTAGAGGATAGATTAACCAAAACTATCTTTAAAGAAGCTGCGTCTTTACCAGAATTACCACCTAATTTACCTGTAATACCAGTAGGAATGGAGCCGTCTTTAAAACTTATCACTAGAAAGCCTATTTTACCTTCTGTAGAAGAATTAGAAGAAAATAATAGATCTCGTTCAGCTAAACTAAGAATTGTGGAAAAAATTAATGAAAAGGGAAGTGTTTAAATGGCTTTACGTAAACATCAGTCACAAACATACATAAGTCGTCCTTCTTTTCCTGAACAACCACAAATAAAGAAGCCGACTAAACAAGCGAAAAAGATATTGACAAAAGGGGAAAGATTCCTTCTTATAGGTTTATTATCAGCAGTAACTATACTTGCTTTAATGATCATTCAAACTCAGACAGCTGTACGTTCAACAAATGCAGACATACAACTAATGGAAAAACAAATCGACAATGTATCAAAAGAAAATACAGACTTGTCCATACAAGTAAGCGAATTATCTACCTATGAGCGTATTTGGAAAAAAGCGGAAGAGCTCGGTTTAAAACTAAATGAGCAAAACGTAAAGGTAGTACCAGGACAATGAATAAGAAATTTCGTTTTCAATGGGGAGCCTTTCTAATGTTTTTACTTTATGGAGGGCTCTTTTTTCTATTGTTAAGCCGATTTGTGTTTATTCAAGTTACGGGGACTGCAGAAGGACAAGTGTTATCTACAAAAGCAGACTCTAAGTATAGTAGAGAACAAGTGATTCCAGCAAGTAGAGGTAAAATTGTAGACCGTAACGGAGATATTATTGTAGAAGATACGCTAAGTTATAAAATTATTGCAGTTATAAGTCCTGAAGCTACCAATAACAGTAGTGCACCACGGCATGTAGTAGATCCTGAAAAAACTGCGAAAGTGTTAGCTGAATATATTGATATGCCAGAGCAAGATATATTGGAGGTGCTAAACAAATATATAAAAGCAGGTAAATATCAAGTGGAGTTCGGAAAAGCTGGTAGGGATATTAGCTATAAAGTAATGACAGAAATTAAAAATAACAATCTACCAGGAATAATTTTTGTTCAAGATATGAAAAGACTTTATCCAAATGGGCAATTTGCCTCGCATCTAATTGGTTTCGCCTTAAAAGAAGAAAATGAAGATGGCGAAGCTGTAGCGGTAGGAAAGATGGGCTTGGAGTATATTTATGATGAAGAATTAACCGGAACGCCTGGAAAAGTAAATTTTAAGAGTGATACGAAAGGCTTTTTATTGCCAAATGCTGAAAAAATGATAACGAATCCGAAAGATGGAGACAATATTCATTTAACGATTGATAAAACAATACAAAACTTCTTAGAAGATGCACTTAACAAAGCAGAAGAAAAGTATAATCCTGAAAAAATGACCGCTATTGTTGCGAATCCTAAAACAGGAGAAATTCTTGCTATGTCGCAAAGACCTACCTTCGAGCCGAATACGAGAGAAGGATTATCTACGAACTGGCTAAATGAAGCAATTGAACAAACGATTGAACCTGGCTCAACGATGAAAATTTTCACGTTAGCATCAGCAATTGAAGAAGGAGTATGGGAGCCGAATGCCACGTATAAATCTGGATCCTATACAGTATATGATCGAACAATACGTGATCACAACGTATATGGATGGGGCACTATTTCTTACTTAGAAGGTTTTCAACGCTCTTCCAATGTGTCGATGGCTTACTTGTTAAATAGAATCGGAGATGAGACTTTTATAGATTATATTCATCGATTTGGATTTGGAGAAAAAACAGGGATTGATTTGCCACATGAAGCGACTGGGACGGTTAGTGATAAGTATCCTATTAATAGGGTAACTACCACTTATGGTCAAGGGACTACTGTTACACCAATTCAGCTTGTTCAAGCCATGACTGCCATTGCAAATAAAGGTAAAATGATGCAGCCATATGTGATAGATAAAATTGTAGATCCAAGTACAGGAAAGCTAGTTAGCGATCACAAACCAGTTGAAAAGGAATCTCCAATATCCGAAAAGACTGCGGAACAGGTGAAAGAAATTTTAGCAAGTACGGTTACATCGGAAAAAGGGACTGCTCAACGGTTTAAATTAGATGATTATACTACTGCTGGGAAAACAGGTACCGCTCAAATTGCAAACCCTGAGGGTGGATATTTTTGGGGGCGTAATTTGTTTTTGTATTCCTTTTTAGGGTTGGCACCTGTCGAAGATCCACAACTTATTGTCTATGTTGCTGTCCACAAACCGCAATTGAAAGACACCGAGGTAGGATCAGAGCCTACTTCAGACATTTTTAATTCTGTAACAGAAAACAGCTTAAAATACTTAAATATACAACCTGAAAATCTTGAACTTGCCTCTTCCATAAAAATGCCAAATATTGTCGGGCAAAATATGATGGAAAGTCAGACTACACTAGAGTCACAAGGCTTAAAAACTGTTATAATTGGACAGTCGGAAAACGTGAAAGAGCAATTCCCATCCGCAGGAACTTCGATTTTAGCCAAAGGTACAGTTTTTATAAAAGGTGAGGGAGACATTGAACTTCCTAACTTCACCGGATGGTCCAAACGTAATATTATGATTTATAAATCATTATCAAATATACCAATTGAAATTTCAGGTGAAGGTTATGTAACAAGCCAAAGTTTAACTGCTGGATCTATTGTTTCAAAAGATACTCCTGTTGTTGTTCACTTGTCGACACCAGAAGAAACAAAAATTGTACCTGAATTAGAGGAATCTATGGAAGAACCACCCCAAGACTAATGGAGTGATAGAATAGTTTTTGTCATTTTCTCATACGTTATCTAAAACGAATAAAAGGGGAAAGTGTAATTTCTAAAGTAAAACAAGTTTTGCGTCTCCGTGTAATTTGGGTATTGATGATTTTATTGTTTTTAGCTGTTGTGTTGAAGTTAGTGCAGCTTCAATTTTTTCAGTTTGATGAATTGACAACCAAAGCAAAAGAGAGTTGGGATCGTGAGCTTCCTTACGCATCGCTTCGGGGGAATATATTGGATAGGAATGGAGAGGTAATTGTCGGAAATAAGCTTTCTCCTACATTATTTTACATGCCTTCACAAAACGATGAACCAGAAAAAGTAGCCAAAGAAATCGCTCCACTTTTAAATATGGAGGAAGCAAAATTATTTGAACAACTCAATAAAAGAGATTACTTAGTAAAAATTGCACCACATGGGAAAAATATTAGTTCCGAACTTGCGATGCAAATCCAGGATAAAAATATTCCGGGACTATATGCGGGTATCGATTATATACGAGACTATCCAAATGGTAATATGCTTTCAAGATTAATAGGTTTTACAGGTTATGATGCTCAAGGGCTAGCAGGAATCGAATATCAATACGATTCCGTTTTAAAAGGAAAGCAATCAGCGATTCGAATGTTTACAGATGCAAAAGGAGTTCCGCTTCCCCATGTGGATGATGGATGGAAAAATGGAGTTTCGGGTAATCATGTTCAACTGACCATCGATATGAAAATCCAACAGGTTGTGGAAAGAGAACTTTCACAAGCAATGCAAAAATACGAAGCAACACAGGCGATTGCGATTGTGATGAATCCGAAAAATGGAGAAATTCTTGCTCTTTCTTCTGCCCCAAATTTTGATCCATCGTCTTATCAGGAAGTTGACTCTACTATTTATAATCGTAATTTACCAGTTTGGATGACTTTCGAGCCTGGATCTACCTTTAAAATTATTACATTGAGCGCAGCATTAGAAGAAAAGGTAGTCGATTTGGAAGATGATCATTTTCATGATGCTGGCTATACAATGATAGAGGGATCACGACTAAGATGCTGGAAGAGATCTGGACATGGAAATCAAACCTTCTTGGAAGTTGTGGAGAACTCCTGTAACCCAGGTTTTATTGAACTAGGAAGAAGAGTAGGGCCGGAAAAACTTTCGGATTACATACGAAAATTTGGTTTCGGGCAATCAACAGGGTCAGGAATGGCTGGTGAATCGACAGGAATTCTTTTTAGTAAGGAAGCTTATGGACCGGTAGAGCATGCCACCACATCGTTTGGTCAAGGTATTTCTGTAACACCAATACAGCAGGTTCAAGCTGTTGCTGCTGCTATAAACGGTGGAAAATTATTTAAACCATTTATTATAAAAAATATTTTAGATGGCGAAACGAACGAAATTTTATCTACTTCTGAGCCAGATATGAAACACCAGGTAATTAGTGAGGAAACATCAGCGAAGGTTCGAGAAGCGCTCGAACATGTTGTAGCGGAAGGTTCTGGCCGAAATGCTTATCGTGATCAATTGCGAATTGGCGGAAAAACTGGAACAGCTCAAAAAGTACAAAATGGTAGATATATGGACGGTGAATATATCGTTTCATTTATAGGATTTGCTCCTGCGGATGATCCAGAGTTAATCGTTTATGTTGCCATTGATAATCCTAAGCATAGTACACAATTTGGTGGAGTTATTGCCGCACCTATAGTAGGTCAAATCATTGAGGACTCACTGGAAGTTACTGCAGGTGGTAAGCAACTTGAAAAAGAATATCGTTGGGGGGATATCCAACAAGTTCGTGTACCAAACTTAGTAGGAATAAAGAAAAAAGAAATAACATCTTATATGTATCCATTTACAATTGTTTGGCATGGTGATGGGGAAGAAATACTTTCACAATTACCAAAGGAAAACAGTTTAATTCCATTAGACGGAAAAATACATGTCTACACAAAATAATTAACTATAGTAAATTTATTGATAGTTGATCGCAACTAAGGAGATTTTTTCATGACTTTATCTACAACGATTATTACAATTAGTATTAGTTTTCTTTTGTCCGTTATTCTTGCACCAATAATTATCCCGTATTTAAGAAGGATGAAGTTTGGTCAAAGTATTCGAGAAGAAGGACCAGAATCCCATCAAAAAAAAGCAGGAACACCTACAATGGGTGGGCTTATATTTTTAATTTCGATCATTATTTCGACTGTAGCAGTCTCATTTTACTTCGATAAGCTAACAACGCAATCTATCGTGTTGCTTATAATTTTAGTTGGATTCGGATTAATTGGCTTTTTAGATGATTTTATCAAAGTAGTATTAAAAAGAAATTTAGGCTTAACTTCAATTCAAAAATTAATAGGTCAAATTGTAATCTCAGTTGGGGCATATTTCTTATTAAAGCTTGGACCATTTGACACAACACTTTCTATACCATTTACAAATACAGAAATGGACCTAGGACAATTTTATGTAGCATTCCTTATTTTTTGGTTAGTTGGATTTTCAAATGCTGTAAATCTTTCAGATGGTTTAGATGGTTTAGTATCAGGTACAGCCTCCGTTGCTTTTGCTACGTTTGGTGTGCTTGCTCTCGCATATGAGCAAACAGATATAGCAATCTTTACCTTTAGTGTGTCAGGTGCATTATTAGGATTTCTTCTGTTCAATAAGAACCCCGCTAAAGTTTTTATGGGTGATACAGGGTCACTAGCATTAGGTGGAGCCTTAGCAATGGTTTCTATTCTTGTAAAACAAGAGCTTTTATTGTTACTAGTAGGGATTATTTTTGTATTAGAGACGTTGTCTGTTATTTTGCAAGTAATTAGTTTTAAAACAACAGGTAAGCGTATTTTTAAAATGAGTCCTATTCATCACCATTTTGAGCTTTCTGGATGGTCAGAAAAAAGAATAGTAACTGTATTTTGGGCTATCGGCTTTATAGCAGCAATGCTAGTTGTTATTTTGGAGGTTGTATAAAATGAAGCAATTACCAATGGTATATCATAAAAAGATCCTTGTATTAGGACTTGCGAAAAGCGGTACAGCTGCTGCCGAAATTTTACATGATTTAGGAGCATTTGTTACAGTTAATGATTCGAAACCTTTTGATGAAAATGAACATGCACAGTACTTACTTTCTAAAGGGTTAACAGTCATTTGTGGAAGTCATCCGGAGGATCTTTTAGACGAGGGATTCAGTCTTATAGTAAAGAACCCTGGTATTCCTTACACAAATTCTGTCATTGCTGAAGCTAAAAAGAGAGGAATACCAGTTTGGACAGAGGTGGAATTAGCTTATCGAATAAGTGATGCTCCAATGATTGGAATCACAGGGTCAAATGGAAAAACTACAACAACAACTTTAATATTTGAAATGTTAGAAGCAGGAAGTAAACAACCATTAGTTGCAGGTAATATTGGTACTGTTGCAAGTGCTGTCGCATCAGAAGCAACAAAAGAAAATGTAATTGTGACGGAGTTATCCTCTTTTCAGTTGATGGGTACAGAACAACTAAAGCCTCATATTTCCATTTTGATGAATTTATATGAAGCTCATTTAGACTATCATACAAATTTTCAAGAATATACAGATGCAAAATTTAACATTACTAAAAATCAAGACTCTTCGAACTGGTTTATTTATAATGGTGAGCAGCAAATTGTGAAAGACTATGCTAGTAAAAGTAATGCAATGAAAGTACCTTTCTATGTAAGTAAAAAAGCAGAGGAAGGAATAAGTGCAGATGATACCTATGTATATTGGAATGGAGAAAAATTATTTGAACGATCTATCATTGCACTACGTGGAAAACATAATTTAGAAAATGTGTTAGCATCGACCGCAGCTGCCATTTTGATGGAATGTTCTTTAGATAGTATTGTTCATGTTCTTTCAACATTTCATGGTGTTAAACATAGAACACAATTTGTTCGTGAGTGGAAAAATAGAAAGTTTTATAATGATTCAAAAGCTACAAATGCGCTTGCTACCAAAAGTGCTTTAGAAGGCTTTTCAGAACCTGTTATATTACTTGCAGGCGGTGTAGATCGTGGGCATTCTTTTGATGAATTAGTTCCACATATACAAAATGTGAAGGCGCTCATACACTATGGTGCTACTGCTGATAGACTACAAATGTTTGGTGAACAGCAAGGAATTCCATCCGTAATACGAGTAAGTAACTTAGTAGATGCAATTGCAGAAGGAGTTAGAATTTCTAATGAGGGAGATGTTATTCTACTTTCTCCAGCATGCGCTAGTTGGGATCAATACGAAAGCTTTGAGATTCGTGGAGATGAATTTATTGAACAAGTGCTAGCATTAAAAGATTAACGAAGGGATGAACTAAACGAACGATAAAAGAACAATTCTATTTTTAGCATCTGTCCTTTTTTTATCTATTGTCGGAATACTTTTCGTACACTCAGCAGGGTCCTACTGGAGTCAAGTACATTATAAAGACCAATTACCATTTGCTTTCAAGCAAGGCAGTTATTTAATAGTGGGTATTTTAGGTGCTTTATTTATACGAAACAAAAGCTTTATAAGGCTTCCTAGATTTTGGTTAATCATCTATGTGTTTTCTATATTATTTTTAATAGGTGTACTTATTCCAGGTATTGGGGTAGTTCGAAATGGTTCACAAAGTTGGATTTCGCTAGGATTTATGAACTTTCAGCCAGCTGAGCTTGCTAAAATTGCAGTATTAGGAATGCTTGCATTTTCTTTGGCAAAGGAGAAAAAAACAAAAGGTCAAATCTATTTCCAAAGTGCCGTAATTTTATTGCTGCCTATTTCTTTTATTATGATACAACCAGATTTTGGTTCTGCATTCGTTCTAATCGTTGCATCTTTTTTCCTGCTGTTTGCAGCAGGATTGCCTTTGAAATTTTTTGTTACCGTTGGAATAACAGGAATAGTAGCTCTAGTCGCATTAATTGCTTCGGCTCCCTATAGGCTTGATCGGATTCAATCATTTCTTGATCCATGGAGTGATCCGTTAGGTACTGGCTTTCAAGCGATTCAATCATTACTTGCGGTTGGACCGGCCGGACTGTTTGGGTTTGGATATGGAAACAGTAGACAAAAGTTTTTATACTTACCGGAACCGCAGAATGATTTTATTTTCTCTATCCTTTTAGAGGAAACGGGTTTCATCGGAGGTTTCATCATTATTTCAGCTTTTGTTCTATTTTTTACTACTGGCTTTGCAATGGCTGCGCGTACCAAAACACGTGCTTATCAATTAACTATTATTGGTTTCACTTCCTTATTGGCAGTACAAACATTTTTAAACATGGGAGTAGTTACAGGTTTACTACCAGTTACAGGGGTTACTTTACCATTTATCAGCTACGGTGGATCTTCTTTGGTTACCACATGGGGGATAATTGGTATTATCTTAAACTTAGCAAATGATTCTATAAGAGAAGGGAGGCGGTAGAATGGAAAAAGTAATAGATATTGAAGATCGAATACCAACCTTTAAAGAACGTAGACGACGAAGAACAAATAAAAAGTTTTCCATTCTACTTTTTCTCTTCGTTACTACACTATTGATAGTTTTATATTTTCAATCCTCTTACAGTCAGATTCAATCAATCACAGTTAGTGGTGCTTCTTTATTGTCTGATGAACAATATATAGAACAAAGCACACTACAACTAGGAGAATCGATGTGGGGCTTTAGAGAAAACAAAGTGACAGAAATGATAGAACAAAATGATTGGGTGGAATCTGCTAAAGTTAAACGCACTTGGTTAACTGGTGTAGAAATTCAAATAAAAGAATATAAAAAAGTTGGTTATGAGGAAAACGGTGAAGGTCTTCATATTATTCTAGAGAATGGGAAGACTATAGAACCTGAAGGACAAGTAGTACCAATAGATGGCCCTATCCTATCAGGTTTTAATAAAGAGAAAATTAGGGTAAGGCTCATAAAAGAGTTAAAAAACTTGGACTCCGAAGTATTATTAACTATTTCTCAAATTAATTATAAGCCGACAGAGAATGACCCATATTCGATTCAAGTTTTTATGAATGATGGAAATGAGGTTCAAGCTATAATTCCTTCTTTCTCTGAAAAAATGAACTTCTATCCATCCATCGTGTCTCAGCTTGAACCAGATATAAAAGGAATTATTGATCTTGAAGTTGGCTCCTTTTTCCAACCGTATAAAGAAGTGTATAACAATGTTGTTGAAGAGGAGGCGGTGGAGGTTGAAGAAGAACAAACTCCTTAGAATACCTTCGAGAGGACTAGTACTAATTTCTTTAGTAAGTTTAGTGTTAGGTTTTATACTCGCATACTCGTATAGTATTTCTTCTGCAAACAAAGAACAAGCTAAAAACTCAGTAAATTTTAATGAACAGGAAAAATACAAAAAAGAGTTAATCGAGCAAAAAGAAAGAAATAATGAGCTCTCGGATGAAATAAATGAGAAACAGCATGAAATCAAAGAATTTGAACAGTCTTTTGTGAATAGTGAAGAGAACGTTGAAGAGTTAGTGGATGAGGCAGAAATGTTACGATTATTAATCGGTGACATTCCTTCCGAAGGAAAAGGAATTGCAGTCTCTCTTCAAGATGGTGCTTATAACCCGTCACAAGAGAATCCAAATGATTATATTGTCCATGAGAGCCATGTATTTAAGGTCATTAATGAGTTAAAAATATCTGGTGCAGAAGCTGTATCTATCAATGGACAAAGACTCCATTCAAATTCCTATATTCGTTGTACAGGTCCAGTTATTACAGTTGACGGTAAAACGTTTCCAGCACCTTTTACGATTGAGGCTGTAGGCGATCCAGAGGTATTACTTGCTTCTGTCAATCTAGGTGGAGGTGTTGTTGATCAATTAACAAGTGATAACATTATCGTAACTGTGGAGGAAAAAGGGAGAATAACGATGCCTGCTTTACGTGACGACAAAAATTAAACAAGGTGAAGGAGGCCGAATAAATGAAAAAAACCGTCTATATTCGGTTTACATTAATTTTGTTAATAGTTGGCTTTATGTTAGCAGTCCAGTACAATACTGTACAAAAACCTGAGGAACGAGATACTAGGGATGTTTGGGCAATACGACAAGAGCTTGCAAAAGAAACTGAATTACATTCAGAATTATTGTCGGAAGTGCGTGTGTTGGAGCAAACGATTGATAAATATGAAAATATGGTAAACGAAAGTCCCAAAACTGCTTTGAATGAAACCGTTGAACAGTTGAAACAAGACATTGGATTAAAAGATTTTAATGGTCCGGGCTTAACAATAACTGTGGAACCATCCTTAGAAAGTATTGCTGTTGGACAAGCTATTGAAGGAATAACTCCTGATTTACTTGTTCGTCTTATAAATGAAATTAATCATTTCAAAGCTAAAGCGATTGAAGTCGATGGAAAAAGGATGATTTATTCTTCAGCAATAAGGGATGTGAATGGAAGGACAACCGTTAATAATCTTGCTATAAAAACGGCTCCATTTACGATAAAAATTGGCACAACCACTTACGACGACGCTAAAAAAATGTATAATCAATTAGAGGCTTCGACTATCGGAGATGACTTTTACATTGATAACTTAAAACTAGTAGTTGGAGAACCGGTAACCGATTTAGACATAGGTGCTTATGATCAATCAATCAATAAACAATTTTTATTTGAAATTCCAGGAGGAGAGTAAATAAATGTGGTTGCCGTTATTAGGTCTAATACTTGGAATTTCACTTGGTCTTTTAACAGATATACAAATCCCGGAGATATATGAAAATTATTTGTCTATAGCTGTACTTGCAGCATTAGATACTTTATTTGGAGGAATTAGGGCCCATTTACAAGGGGTGTATGATGATAAGGTATTTGTCTCTGGATTTTTCTTTAACATAGTTTTAGCAGCCGCCCTAGCTTTTTTAGGAGTACATTTAGGTGTTGACTTATATTTAGCTGCAATCTTTGCTTTTGGAGTTCGTTTATTCCAAAATATTGCGGTTATACGTCGGTTAATTTTGACAAAGTGGTCTGAAAGAAATAATACATAGTCATATTTGCGTAAAGTCATGAAATATCGACTATTTGATTAGAAATTTTTAGACTTTATTAGTTTTTTACAATAGAATAATAAATAAAGAGTTTTTAGGAGGTGCCACGGGTTGAATCAATCAGAATTGTACGTATCATTAGATATTGGGTCGTCATCGATTAAAGTTTTAATCGGTGAAATGAGTGATGACTCGCTGCATGTTATTGGTGTAGGAAATGTTAAATCAAATGGGATTCGTAAAGGTTCCATTGTAGATATAGACGCAACCGTGCAGTCCATTAAGAAAGCTATTAGTGAAGCTGAACGTATGATTGGGATGTCAATTCAAGAAATAGTGCTTGGTATTCCTGCTAATCTAGCAAACATTCAAAACGTAAAAGGTGTAGTCGCTGTTAATCGTGAGGACAGAGAAATTACAGATACAGATTTAGATAGAGTGATTGAATCTGCTCAAGTAATGTCAATTCCTCCTGAACGTGAACTGATCAATATAGCTCCTAAGCAATTTATCGTCGATCATCTTGATGAAATTAAAGATCCGCGAGGAATGATTGGAACCCGTCTAGAAATGGATGGAATCATGATGACTACATCAAAAACAATTTTACATAATGTGTTAAGATGTGTGGAACGAGCTGGGTTACAAATAAGAGAGATATATTTACAGCCATTAGCTGGTGGTTATTTTGCTTTAACCGAAGATGAAAAAAATCACGGTACTGCCTATATAGATATAGGTGGAGGATCTACCACCATCGCCATTTTTAGCGAAGGACATTTAATTAATACTTCCGTAATACCAGTAGGTGGCGATCATATTACGAAAGATTTATCGATTGTATTAAAAACACCTACAGAACAAGCTGAAAAAATTAAAATTCAATATGGACATGCCTTCTATGATGATGCATCAGATGATGAGCTTTTTGAAGTACCAGTCATTGGTGCAGATATGAAAGAACAATATTCTCAGAGATATATAGCTGAAATTATTGGTGTTCGCTTAGAAGAGCTTTTCGAGTTGGTTTTAGAAGAATTTTACCGAATGGGTCTACAAGACTTACCTGGTGGTGTTGTAATTACTGGTGGAGTTGCCAAGCTAGAAGGTATTGGACAACTTGCAAGACATATTCTACAAACAAGAGTACGTTTATACACGCCGGATTATATTGGTGTTCGTGAACCACAATATACAACTGCTGTTGGTCTTATAAGATATGCCTATAAAGAAGATCTTTTCTATGGTAAAATTGGTAGCAGCCATGCATTATCACAAATGGCACAAACTGAATCAACAACAAGTCCTAAGAAACAAAAACAGACCGTTCAAAACGGGAACAATGAAAACAAAGAAAGTGCAATTACCAAAGCCAAGAAATTTTTCGATAAGTTTTTTGAATAACAAAACCATTATCATAGTTGAAAGAATATAGGAGGCAATAGCATGCTAGAATTTGAAACGAACGATGACCAATTAGCCATCATTAAAGTTATTGGAGTAGGTGGCGGCGGTAATAATGCAGTAAATCGAATGATCGAACATGGAGTACAGGGTGTTGATTTTATAGCTGTAAACACGGATGCCCAAGCGCTTAACATGTCTAAAGCAGAAGTTAGATTACAAATTGGTGGAAAACTTACTCGTGGACTTGGAGCAGGTGCAAATCCGGAAGTTGGTAAGAAAGCAGCAGAAGAAAGTAAAGAGCAAATTGAGGAAGCATTACGAGGCGCTGATATGGTCTTTGTTACAGCTGGTATGGGCGGTGGAACTGGAACAGGAGCAGCTCCTGTAATTGCCCAAATCGCACGTGATATTGGTGCGTTAACTGTAGGAGTTGTGACTCGTCCATTCACTTTTGAAGGTCGTAAACGTTCGACTCAGGCAATTGGCGGTATTGGTATGATGAAAGAAGCTGTAGATACACTGATTGTAATTCCTAACGATCGTCTTCTTGAAATTGTGGACAAAAATACTCCAATGCTAGAGGCATTCAGAGAAGCAGATAACGTATTACGTCAAGGGGTTCAAGGTATTTCAGATCTAATCGCTGTTCCTGGTTTGATCAACCTTGACTTTGCCGATGTTAAAACGATTATGTCTAACAAAGGTGCAGCTCTAATGGGTATCGGTATTTCAGGTGGAGATAATCGAGCTGCTGAAGCTGCAAAAAAAGCAATTTCAAGCCCACTTCTAGAAACTTCAATTGATGGAGCTACAGGAGTCCTAATGAATATTACAGGCGGATCAAATTTAAGTCTATTTGAGGTTCAGGAAGCTGCAGATATCGTTGCTTCTGCTTCAGATGAAGAAGTGAATATGATATTTGGTTCGGTTATTAATGATAATTTAAAGGATGAAATTATCGTTACGGTAATAGCAACTGGTTTCAATGAAGAATTGCTTACTCAAAATAAACCAAGAAATACTGGGTTTGGAGCAGCACGTGCACAACAAGCGGCAACTACTCCTCCTCCACTTCGTGAGCAACGTAAAGAAGAACAACATCAACCATTACACCAAGAGCGACCGAATGTACAACACCAGCAAGAGGATGCATTAGATATACCAACATTCTTAAGAAATCGTCAAAGAAGAAACTAATTTTAAAACAGAGAAGCAATCACGAATAGGTGGTTGCTTTTTTTATTATGTGTGTTTAGAAAAACTAAAACAAATCAGTACCTTATAATTTTGAACACGGATGTGCGCTTGCTGTATCCTACGCATGAGCCTCGTCAGAAGTAACTTGTTAATGATAAGTGAAGAGTTATCTCTATGTGAGTTAGCTAGTTTAATTGGTAATATTTCACTAAAAATGACACGAAATGTCGGAACAAGACCAATTAAGTTACAGCCGAGACTATTTATAGCGTTACCGAGACCAATTCAATGACAACCGAGACTAATCGCAGCATAACCGAGACCAATTTCACTATAACAGAGACCATTACTATTCATTAAATAGTAACGCTCTTTCCTATTAATAGGAGTCACTTGCATTCGTTGCTTAGTCAGCCGTATGACGTCAGCTGTGTTTGCAGGCGCATACAGTGGCTCATGCGGACGTGCGGCCAGCGCAAAAGCCTATAGATAGTGACTTTGCCTTTCGTATCTTACTTTTTCACTAATTTGATAACAAACCTCATATCTTTAACTTGCCTCTTTCTCTTCTATTACCCTTTTCACTTAAATTTAGTTATTCTACATAGCACTTCTTGTCGTAAAAAAAGAATGATTTCTCTCCCCTGATTTGACATTTTTCTTACAAATGACATGTTACGATTTAATCAAAAGGAGGGAAGCTATGTATGCAGAAGTAATGATTGCAACCAATACTTTTTTTAATTACACTGTTTTGGCATTTGCAAATCGTATTGGCTGGATAGAAAACAAAAAAAGATATTTGTTTTTATCCGCTTTTATCGCAGGAACAATTACAGTCACATTCTCACACTATTTCATTACTGTTTTCTTATCTTTCTTTCTTATGATCGGTATAGCTTTTTGGCGTAAACGTTCACAAATCATTAAGGCTATTGCACTTACTTTACTTGCAAGTCTATTTGCTGGAGGTTTACTTACAGCTATCGCTCCACTCTATCACACCAGTAGCAGTCTCTTCATGTTTGTAAACTTCGCTTTGATTGCCACAGGAGGCTTGTATTTATTAACAAAGCATGTATTGCATATTAATATTGCTAATTCAGAAAGAGAGCTGTTATTCTCCTCACATCTCCGTTTGTTTGGACAAACAAAGGAATTAACCCTTTTTATAGACTCAGGGAATGTTTGCAAAGAACCACTTTCTAATGATCCGGTTCATTTTGTTGCTGCAGAAATGTTACAAGATATTCTTCCAGAGTCTTTGTTTCAAGCAATTTGTGATTGGGAGTTCGATCGAAAAGTTGGCTTGGACAACCTGCCAAAAGAGTTCATAAGCAAATTAAGATTAATACCAATTACTACGATTCAACAAGAAAAAACATGGGTCATAGGGATGAAGTATGATGAGTGGAAAGTGAACGAACAATATTTACCAAGAGGTTATATAGTCATGACGAGGTTGCGTGATAAATTTCCACATGGAGCTGAAGGAATCTTACATAGCTCTTCCTACTATCATCTAAAGAAAAGGAGTGTCAGTTAATGTTGTTAAAGTTTTTTCGTCGAATCTATTTTTGGATAATCTCTCTAAGGAAGAGTAGTGTACACTACATTGGTGGAAATGAATCTTTACCAAAACCACTAACAAGAGAAGAAGAGAGAGAGATGCTCCTTGCTTTTATGGATGGAGATGAATATGCACGAGATGTTTTAATAGAACGAAATCTACGTCTTGTAGTTTATATAGCACGAAGATTTGATCAAACTAATACGAATATAGAGGATTTAATAAGTATTGGTTCGATTGGTCTTATAAAAGCGGTGGAAACTTTTAATTTGGATAAAGGTATTAAACTGGCAACATACGCATCAAGGTGCATCGAAAATGAAATATTAATGCATTTGAGAAAAACGAATCGAATGAAATCGGAGGTATCTTTTGACGAACCTTTGAATTCTGATTCAGATGGTAATGAGCTCCTTCTATCAGATATTTTAGGAACAAGTGAAGATTTGATTATTGAAGATGTCGAGAAAAAGTTAGAGCGACAACACGTGTTTGACGCGATTAATCTATTGGGGAATCGAGAAAAATATATTATGCAATGTCGTTTTGGATTAAATGGAAAAGAGGAAATGACTCAAAAAGAAGTAGCAGATCATCTTGGCATTTCTCAATCTTATATTTCTCGTTTAGAGAAGAAAATAATATTGGATTTAAAAGAGCTTTTAAATGAACCAATAGCCTAATGGGTGAAATTGGATGTCGCACCTTTCGAATAAAGTTCATTCTCTCGGACAAACTGATTAAGAACTATTAAAAGAGTCCGGAGGAAGATCTATGACGAGAACAAAAGTAGAATTATGCGGCATTGATACATCTAAGCTTCCTTTACTTTCCCACGAACAAATGAAAGAACTGTTTATTCGATTACAAGCAGGCGAAGAATCTGTAAAAGATGAGCTAGTCATGTGTAATTTAAGATTAGTTTTAAGTCTTGTTCAACGATTTGCATATCGTGGTGAACAGGCTGATGACCTTTTCCAAGTTGGCTGTATTGGTCTTATCAAGTCAATTGAAAATTTTGATTTAAAGCATAACGTCCGTTTTTCAACATATGCCGTACCAATGATAATTGGAGAAATTAAAAGGCATTTACGCGACCATCATTCTGTCCGTGTTTCTAGATCTTTAAGAGATATCGCATATAAAGCAATGAAAGCAAAAGAACAGTATATTAACGATAATTTACAAGAACCGACACTTGAAGATTTGTCACAAATATTAGAAATTCCAGTGGAAGATATTTTATTATCATTAGATGCAATTCAGGATCCAGTATCGTTACAAGAACCAATTTTTAGCGATGGAGGAGACGCTATCTATATGATGGATCAATTATGTGATAATGATGTATCGGAAGAACAATGGGTAACGTATTTTACAGTAAAAGATACATTTCAAAAGTTAGATGCTAGACAAAAGAAAATCCTAACAAAACGAATATACTACGGGGCTACCCAAACGGAAATAGCAAGCGATCTTGGCTTATCACAAGCTCAAATTTCAAGGCTAGAGAAAAGCGCATTATCTATTATCCAAGGGCAGTTAAATCCGAAAGAATAATAATACAAAACATTCTCATATAAAAAACGCTTTTTCTCAAATGAAAAAGCGTTTTTTTATTTTTCAATTCATATAATGGGGAAAGGAGGATGATGATGAAATTTTCTGATGCGCAACAAAAGGAAGTTATAGAAGCAACAAGTGGCCAATTATTGGGGTATATTGTTGATGCGGAAATTGATAAGGATACAGGATTTATTACTTCATTTATTGTAGAAGCACAAGGTTCATATCCAGCATTCTTTAATAAAAAAAGCGAAACTAAAAAAATTGCCGTGCAAAATATAGCTATAATTGGTAAAGATGTTATAATTGTATCAAAAAATACACTCTAGTATGTATTCATCATTGATAAATAAGCCTTTCATTGATACAATAAACAAAAACAATTGATGAAAAGTTGGTTTTTCGATGACATATGTTAAGCAAAATTTAAGAACAATTAAAGATCAAATGAATAAGGCTCTAACACGTGCAAATCGTGAAACTTCTGATGTTACGATTATTGCTGTTACAAAAGAAGTATCCGTTGAAAGAACAGTTGAAGTAATTGAAGCTGGATTACAACACCTAGGTGAGAATCGACCAGAAGGATTAAACAAAAAAATAGATGCCATTCAAAATGATGTTAAATGGCATTACATAGGTACACTTCAAACAAGAAAAGTAAAGTCAGTAATAAATCACATAGACTATTTACACTCTTTAGATCGAATAAGTTTAGCTGAAGAAATTGAAAAAAGGGCAACTTCAACGAAGGATTGCTTTGTTCAAGTCAATGTATCTGAGGAAGAATCCAAACATGGCTTATCGATGGAAGATGTAGAATCCTTTATCGGTGAGTTAGACAAATATTCTCGAATACGAGTAATTGGTTTAATGACGATGGCTCCTAATACAGAAGATGAGAATATTATCCGTAATGTATTCCGTAAGTTAAAGCAATTACAGGAAAGAATCGCTCTCCAAAAACTGCCGTATGCCCCGTGTACTGAATTATCGATGGGTATGTCTGGAGATTATGAAATTGCTATAGAAGAAGGAGCAACATTTGTACGAATAGGGACAGCTTTAGTCGGTAAAGAGAGGGAGGAAATTCAATGAGCATGAAAAACTGGATGAAAAATTTCTTCTACTTAGAAGAGGACGAAGAAAGTTCAACAGGACAGCAGCCAAGACCTCAACAACAACAGCAGCAAGTAGAAAATCAAATGAGACAGCAACCGATAAAACCTACTACAAAAGAACGTAAATTTAATACTGCCTCCAAAGAAGTGGCAGCATCAAATCTTGTAAGTATTCAAAATGTGCAAAAGTCTTCTAAAGTTATATTAGTAGAGCCACGTGTTTATGCAGAAGCTCAAGATATTTCCGAACACTTAAAAAGTAAAAAAGCTGTAATTGTGAATTTACAACGGATTGATAAAGATCAGGGAATCAGAATTATCGACTTTCTAAGTGGAACAGTGTACGCTTTAGGAGGAGACATTCAACGAATAGGTACAGATATATTCCTCTGTGCACCCGATTCAGTAGAAGTTGCTGGTGCAATATCGGATTATTATTATAATGACCTAAATTGATAGAGGAGTAAACAATCTTATGGACATAGTTTTAATTTTGTTAAGTTATGTTGTTAAATATTACACATATGCATTGATTATTTATATATTAATGTCATGGGTTCCTAGTATTCAACAATCGAGTTTTGGTCAGTTACTAGGAAGAATTTGTGAACCATACTTAGAACCGTTTAGAAAAATTATTCCACCAATTGGAATGATCGATATATCTCCTATCGTTGCAATCTTTGTGTTAAATATTGCACTTAGAGGTATAGTATCATTAGTATACTTATTTTAAACCTCACATTCGTGAGGTTTTTACTATATCTGAGAGGGAATTTTTTATATGGAAAATGTATTGCAGCATTTTAGAAGAGAAGAGCAGCCTTTCATTGAACAGGTAGTGAATATGATGCGAGAAGTAGAGGATCGGTATGCTCCAAAGCTAACTGATTTTTTAGATCCAAGACAGCAATTTATTGTAGACTCTATTCGAAGACAATATGGAGATATAGATGTAGCGTCGAATGGAGCTTTAGATAAAGTAGAACGTAAAAGATTACTTTTATACCCATCCTATTTTGTGCCTTCTCTAGAAGACTTCATGATGACTGTAGTGGAAGTTCAATATCCTAAAAAGTTTGTGACATTACGACATAAAGACGTCCTTGGTTCTATGATGTCTTTAGGAATTGATCGTAGCAAATTTGGAGATATTCGAGTGCAAGATGGTTCTATACAATTTGTGGTAGCTACTGAAGTGTTAGACTATGTACGTGCCAACTTTACTGCGATTGGCAAAGTAAAAGTGCATATTGAAATAGTAGAAGATCCTACTAATTATTTTGTACAACAGGAGGAATGGTCCTCAGAAACTTTAACTGTCAGTTCATTAAGACTTGATACTGTCATCTCATCTGTTTTTAACATATCCAGACAAAAATCCTCCTCGCTTATTCAGAGTGGAAAAGTGAAAGTAAACTGGACGGAGAAAGATCAAATTTCTTTAGAGTTACAAGAATTAGACCTAATTTCTATAAGAGGTTTGGGAAGAGTTAAACTTTTAATGATTGAAGGTCGTACAAAAAAAGACAAAATTAGACTACAAATTGGTCGTTTAGATGTAAAAAATTAAATAATCTATAAATTATGTTCGAATTTTGATGTTTTCCCTCTCTTCTAAATGTATAATAGAGGGAAAGAATGATAGGATAGTAAAGGAGATGGAATAGATGCCACTAACCCCACTTGATATACATAACAAGGAATTTAGTAAAGGCTTCAGAGGGTATAATGAGGATGAAGTAAATGAATTCTTAGACCAAATTATGAAAGACCTTGAAATTGTGATGAAAGAAAAAAAAGAACTTGAATTACAACTGAAATCGTCAAGCGAAAAAGTAGGACATTTCACATCGATTGAAGAGACTTTACATAAATCTATCGTTGTAGCACAAGAGGCAGCAGAAGAAGTTCGTCGTAACTCCCAAAAAGAGGCTAAGTTGATTGTTAAAGAAGCAGAAAAAAATGCGGATCGTATTGTTAATGAAGCACTTACGAAAGCGAGAAGAATAGCGCTAGAAATTGAAGAACTGAAAAAACAATCGAAAGTCTTCCGTAATCGTTTTAAAATGCTTGTAGAAGCACAGCTAGACCTAATTAATACAGATGATTGGAATCATTTAATGGAATATGACGTAGATACAACAGAAATAGATCGCATATCTATTAAAGAGGACTAATACATTTCTTGACTGATGCACTTACTTTTCCTATAATAATTTCATATCATATAAATATGCGTTGAAAAAGACTTCTAAATTAGATTTCGTAAAGCGACTTGAGGATGGTGAGAGCTCAGGCAATGAAACTTTTTTAGATTATCCCTTTTGAGCAAAGGCACTGAAAGTTAACTAGTAAGTGTCTTCGGATTATGTCCCGTTATGACATACTAAGCGGCGATTTTCTAGAAAATCGCAAGTAGGGTGGTACCGCGAGCTATAACTTCTCGTCCCTTTTTGGGATGAGGGTTTTTTTTATTTTCTAGCTCTTTTCTAGCACCTTACGCTTTTTCAAAAATAAGGAGGAATTAAAATGGAGTACAAAGACACGTTATTAATGCCAAAAACCGATTTCCCAATGCGTGGAAATTTACCTGTTAAAGAGTTAGATATCCAAACAAAATGGGCAGAAATGGATATTTACAAAAAAGTACAAGAACGAACACAAGGACGTCCTTTTTTCGTGTTACACGATGGTCCTCCATATGCAAATGGTGATCTTCACATGGGGCATGCACTAAATAAAGTATTAAAAGATATGATTGTTCGACATAAATCAATGACTGGATTTCATGCACCTTATGTACCAGGTTGGGATACACATGGATTACCAATTGAGCAGGCACTTACAAATAAAGGTGTAAAACGAAAAGAAATGACTTTAGCAGAGTTTCGTAAGCTTTGTGAAGAATATGCTTACGAGCAAATTGATAACCAACGCAATCAGTTTAAACGTCTAGGTGTTCGTGGCGATTGGGAAAACCCATATGTTACGCTAAAACCAGAATTTGAGTCTCGTCAAATCGAGGTATTCGGAGAAATGGCGAAGAAGGGGTATATTTATAAAGGTTTGAAACCAGTTTACTGGTCACCTTCTAGTGAATCTGCTCTAGCAGAAGCAGAAATTGAATATCAAGATAAAAAATCGCCTTCTATTTATGTAAGCTTTTCAGTAACAGAAGGAAAAGGCGTTCTAGAAGAAGGAACTAAATTTATTATTTGGACGACAACACCTTGGACTATTCCGGCAAACTTAGCAATTTCCCTTCATCCATCTGTAGAGTATGCGGTAGTTCAAGTAAAAGATAAAAAATTTATTGTTGCAAAAGACTTAGTGGAATCTGTTGCATCCGAGCTAGGTTGGGAAGAATATTCTGTTGAGCGTACATTAGTTGGAAAAGAAATGGATCGTCTTGTTGCAAAACATCCACTTTATGATCGTGATTCCTTAATTATCCTTGGGGAACATGTAACGACAGAATCTGGTACAGGTTGTGTTCATACAGCGCCTGGTCATGGGGAAGAAGACTTTTATGTTGGTAAAGCATATGGTTTAGACGTTTTATGTCCAGTGGATGACCGAGGAGTTATGACTGCAGAAGCTCCAGGTTTCGAAGGTCTTTTCTATGATAATGCTAATAAAGCAATTACAGAAGCTCTTGATAAAGTTGGGGCTTTAGAAAAACTTACATTCTTTACGCATTCATACCCACATGACTGGCGTACTAAAAAACCAGTTATTTATCGTGCTACTGCACAATGGTTTGCATCAATTGAAGCTTTTAGAGATGAATTATTGCAATCGATTCGTAATACTAATTTTACTCCTACTTGGGGTGAAACTCGTTTATACAATATGATTCGCGATCGCGGAGACTGGTGTATTTCTCGTCAACGTGTTTGGGGTGTTCCAATTCCTGTGTTTTATGCGGAAGATGGAGAGCCAATCCTTACTGAAGAAACTATTTCTCATGTATCAAAATTATTCCGAGAACATGGTTCAAATATTTGGTTCCAAAAAGAAGCGAAAGAATTACTTCCAGAAGGATTTACACACCCAAGAAGTCCAAATGGAATCTTTACAAAAGAAACAGATATTATGGACGTATGGTTTGACTCTGGCTCTAGTTATCAAGGAGTTTTAGTTGAACGTGACGATTTAGTATTCCCTGCTGATTTATATCTAGAAGGTTCAGACCAATATCGTGGATGGTTTAACTCTTCATTAATTACAAGCACGGCTGTATATGGTCATGCACCTTACAAAGGGTTATTAAGCCATGGATTTACGTTAGATGGTGAAGGACGTAAAATGAGTAAATCATTAGGTAATGTTATTGTGCCTTCTAAAGTGATGAACCAACTTGGTGCAGATATCGTTCGCCTTTGGGTAGCTTCTGTTGATTACACAGCAGACGTTCGAGTATCGGATGCAATCTTTAAACAAGTGACAGAGGTTTACAGAAAAATCCGTAATACATTCCGATTCTTACACGGTAATATTAGCGATTTCCATCCAGTGAATGATCGTGTTGAATTTAAAGATCTTCGTGAAGTAGATCAATATGTATACATGAAACTTCAAGAAGTCATTAAAACAGTAAGAGCTGCTTATGAACGTTACGACTTTGCTAGCGTTTATCATACAGTAAATAACTTTGTTTCAGGTGAGTTAAGCTCATTCTATTTGGATATTGCAAAAGATGTAGTATACATTTATGGTCAAGATCATAAAGATCGTCGTGCAATGCAAACAGTTATGTATGATACACTTCTTTCCCTATTAAAATTAATGACACCAATTTTACCTCATACAGCAGATGAGCTTTGGTCTTATTTAGAGAATGAAACTGAAGAAAGCATTCAACTTACAGATATGCCAGACGCAGTTGAATACCCAGAGTATGAAGCATTAGCTGCTAAGTGGAGTAAAATCATGGATTTACGTGATGATGTATTAAAAGCATTAGAAGAAGCACGAAATGCTAAAACAATTGGTAAATCTTTAGAGGCTAAAGTAACGTTATATGTGAAAGATGAATTTAAACCATTGTTTGATACTGATACAATTGATTTTGCTCAATTATTTATCGTATCTCAATTTGAACTTGCAGGTTCTCAACAAGATGCTACAGAAGCTAGCTTAGTTCTTGAAAATGCTTCTGTTTTGGTGGAAAAAGCAGATGGAGAAAAATGTGAACGCTGTTGGACAATTTCTGAAACAGTGGGAGCAAACGAAAAACACCCAACATTATGTACTCGTTGTGCAGATGTTGTAGAGCAACATTATATCTAATAAAATCAATGTGGTCCGTAATAGTAGGACCACATTTTTTTCAGTTAGAAAGTCTAAACTATTATAAATAGTATTCCAGCAAATATTCTGTGCGTTGAATCAGACGACTAGTACAAGATTATCGAAAAAAGAAGAGGTGGTCGTGACGACAGTCACGACCACCCCTTCAAAATAATCTCACGGTAGTCATGTAGCCGAAGTCTGTCCAAAGCACTCCGATATCGATTGAGAACAGGTAATGTCTTAAAGGGGTATTAGCGCTCTTCTTATGCTGTCTAGCTCCAGCGCCTAGCCCATCGAGGTCAAATAACCTTCCCTCAACGAAGTCAAAGAACGACTTCTTTGTGTGAAGAACATTTGCTTGTCGGAGGGCCACAGGAAGTGGGTCATACAGTTGTTGCGACACGATGTCGCGAACTTAGACTGTATTCCTTCTGCGCTTGCGCTCTTCTTATGCTGTCTAGCTCCAGCGACTAGCCCCTCGAGGTCAAATAACCTTCACACAATGAAGTCAAAGAGCGACTTCTTTGTGTGAAGAACATTTGCTTGTCGGAGGCCCACAGGAAGTGGGTCATACAGTCGTTGCGACACGATGTCGCGAACTTAGACTGTATTCCTTCTGCGCTTGCGCTTTTCTTAGATAGGTCATCTTTTACGTATATATAGAATGTATGGTAAACTGTTGTAGATTCTTTTAATTTTATTGGGTAGGTCTTACTATGCACAAGATCAATAAAGTTAAAACCTTCGGGGGAAATACCACAGATTTTTGTTCGATAAAATCTGGTGTAAAAACGCCAAGGTGAATTTGATTGCGGGGGAATTGTTGTGTGGAAATTTTATGGATTGGCAGCGTTAGTAGTTGCGCTTGATCAGTGGACTAAATGGTTAATAGTTAAAAATATGGAATTAGGAGAACGAATTCCAATATTGGATCCTTATATTGGATTACTTTCTCATCGAAATCGTGGAGCCGCTTGGGGAATGTTACAAGGCCAAATTGGTTTATTTACAGTCGTAACGATTGTCGTCATAATTGGTATTATTTATTACTTTCATAAAGAAGCAAAAGGTAAACCAATGTTTCAGTCTGGTTTAATGCTACTATTAGGTGGAGCGATAGGAAACTTTATCGATCGACTTTGGAGAAATGAAGTAGTGGACTTTGTTGATGTCTTAATCCCAATCATTAATTATGATTTTCCTATTTTTAATGTTGCAGATGCAGCATTAACAATCGGTGTTGTAATTGTCATATTATTTATACTGAAAGAAGAACGAGCTGAAAAGAAAAAGGTGAAGTAATGGAAGAATTAACGTTTATTATTGAAAAAGAACTTGCAAAAGAGAGAATCGACAAAGCGATAGCATCATTTGACACAGAATGGTCGCGAACACAAATCCAAAATCTTATAAAAGATGGACATGTACTTGTGAATACAGAGGCTGCTAAATCGAACTATAAAGTGAAGGAAGGAGACGTAATTGTCGTAACTCCTCCTGAAGCAGTGCAACTTGATGTTGTTGCAGAAGATTTACATTTAGAAATTATTTATGAGGATGAAGATGTTGCAGTTGTATATAAACCACGTGGTATGGTTGTACACCCTGCTCCAGGACATGTAACTGGTACTCTTGTAAATGGTCTAATGTATCAAATAACAGATTTATCAGGAATTAATGGTGTTTTACGTCCAGGAATTGTTCACCGTATCGATAAAGATACAACTGGATTATTAATGGTAGCAAAGAATGATGTTGCGCATGTTTCGTTAGTTGATCAACTAGTAAAGAAAACAGTAACACGGAAATACACTGCAGTTGTACATGGTCGTATCCCTCATGACAAGGGATCAATTGATGCTCCCATTGGTCGAGACAAAAAAGACCGACAAAGTATGGCAGTTGTAGACAATGGAAAACATGCAGTTACGCATTTCCGTGTCTTAGAACGTTTTGATAAATTTACATTAGTAGAATGTCAGTTAGAAACTGGAAGAACGCATCAAATTCGTGTACACATGAAGTATATTGGTTATCCACTAGCAGGAGATCCGAAGTACGGTCCAAAGAAAACAATTGATTTCGATGGACAAGTTTTACATGCAGGGGTACTAGGGTTTATTCAACCCAAAACAGGTGAATATTTGGAGTTTTCATACCCACTTCCAGAGGATTTCACAAATTTATTACAAGATTTACGAAAACAATCATTGATTAAAGAAGATTAATGCTTTATACTAAGCAAAGAAAAGTAAATAGCTTCACCTTTAATAACAGTCCAGAGAGGCTGAGAAGGTACATGTGAAAGTGACTCACTATTTGTCTGCGGACTTATTTTGTGGGTGCACCCTATTTTATTACGCACATACAACCTCTTGGGCATCTCTAGCTCAAGAGGTTTTTTATTTTTTATCAATAAAAGGAGGGTACATATGGCGGAGAAAGCTAGCATTTTAGATGAACAGTCTATTAATAGGGCTTTGACAAGAATTGCACATGAAATAATTGAACGTAATAAAGGAATTGAAGAATGTATTCTAGTAGGGATAAAAACAAGAGGTGCTTTTCTAGCAAAAAGGCTTGCTAAAAAAATTGAAAGTATCGAAGGGAATGCAATCAAAACTGGAGAACTGGATATTACGTTATACAGAGATGACTTATCTTTAAAAAATGAATCGAATGAGCCACTCGTTCAACAAGTGGACATTACGCATGACGTAGCAAATAAAAAAGTTATTTTAGTAGATGATGTGTTATACACAGGAAGAACGGTCCGTGCTGCTATGGATGCAGTGATGGATTTAGGTAGACCTGCTCAAATTCAATTAGCGGTATTAATTGACAGGGGGCATCGTGAGCTTCCAATTAGAGCGGATTATGTTGGTAAAAATATTCCGACATCAAGTAGTGAAAGAATTGTTGTAAAAGTAGTAGAAACAGATGAGGTTGATGCAGTTACCATCTTTGAATAATAAATCTTATGGAAAAAGGTAGGAAAATCCCATGACAAATGCAGTGTTAGACGTAAACGAAAAGCCATCAGGTGGACAACTTATAACATTAAGTTTTCAACATATGTTTGCGATGTTTGGTTCCACTATTTTAGTGCCACAGCTAGTTGGGTTAAGTCCTGCAATTGCATTACTTACTAGCGGTATAGCAACGATTTTCTTTCTTTTAATCACGAAATTTCAAGTACCAGCATACTTAGGTTCATCCTTTGCATTCATTGCTCCAATTATTTTAGCAACAAAAGTTAGTGGAGCCGGAAGTGCAATGATCGGTGGGATGTTTGTTGGAATTACGTACGGAATAGTTGCCCTGGTTATTTGGAAAAGCGGGTATAAATGGATTATGAAACTACTACCCCCAATTGTAGTTGGTCCCGTAATCATGGTTATTGGATTAGGACTTGCTGGAGTAGCTGTAGATATGGCGATGAATATAAAAGTAGATGGTAACTCGGTATATAGCTTTACACACTTCTCTGCTGCTCTTGTAACATTATTTACAGCGATTTTCTGCACCATTTATTTTAAAAACATTTTAAGCACTATGCCAATTTTAATCGGTTTAATAGTAGGCTATATTTACTCAGCTGCCATTGGGATTATTGATTACACAGCAGTAAAACAAGCGCAGTGGTTTGAAGTTCCTGACTTCTTAATTCCAGGAATAGATTATGATTTTGTAATAACTTCTAAGTTGTTGCTAATTATGGTTCCAATCGTAATTGTAACAATTTCAGAACATATAGGTCATCAATTAGTACTTGGTAAAGTAGTTGAACGTGATTATATAAAAGAACCAGGTTTACATCGTTCTTTACTAGGTGATGGTTTAGGAACATTTGTTAGTTCACTAATCGGTGGTCCACCTAAAACGACTTATGGTGAAAACATCGGAGTTTTGGCCATCACACGTGTATATAGTGTATATGTAATTTTAGGTGCAGCTGTCGTTGCGATAGCTATTTCATTCCTTGGAAAAGTTATGGCAGTGATCGCATCGATTCCAACAGCAGTTCTAGGTGGAGTTTCCATACTCCTATTCGGAATTATTGCATCAAGCGGTCTTCGAATGCTTGTAGAAAACAATATTGACTTCGGTAATAATCGTAATCTAGTAATTGCATCTGTAATTTTAGTAATAGGTATCGGTGGTGCGAAGTTTGTTGTATCAGAATCATTAAGTATTGAAGGAATGGCATTAGCAGCGATTATTGGGGTTATTTTAAACCTAGTGCTTCCAGGAAGAAAAGAAGAACCAATTGCAGGTATGGAACAAAAAGAATAATTAACCTTTTAAGAAGTTGAACAGAGAGTCAACAAAAGGTTCGGCTAGCAGAGTAGGGATTTTCCATAAGATCCTTTACTTGTCTATGCAAAAACGAACCTTCTCGAGACTTTTCGAGAAGGTTTTTAACTTCATTGAGACAAATTTCTGAATAAAGTTAAAGCCTCCGGCGGATGTCATAGATCTTTCGAGGAATTTATCGAGCTAAATCGATAAAAATCTGAACGCAAATATGCCAACATGCATTTAATATAGGGGGATATAGATGAAAAACTTAGTATCGATGAAAGAATTATCTAAAGAACAAATTATGGATATTTTAAAACTTGCTCAAGCATTTCGTGAAGGCGAACAATCCACGTTAAAACATAACTACACAATGGCTAACTTATTTTTTGAACCGAGTACACGAACAAAAATGAGCTTTGAAATGGCCGAGAGAAAGTTACATTTAAATGTACTTCCATTTGAGGCTGGCTTTTCTAGCACTTTAAAAGGAGAAACACTATATGACACGGTGAAAGCCTTGGAATCAATTGGGGTTGATGCGGTTGTAATCAGACATGAACAAAATAACTTCTTTGATGAATTAATAGAAAAAGTAAAACCTGTCATTATTAACGGTGGAGATGGAACAGGGAATCATCCTACACAAAGTCTTCTTGATTTATTGACTATCCAACAAGAATTCGGGACGTTTGAAAATAAGGAAATAACTATAGTTGGAGATATTGCACATAGCCGAGTTGCCCGTTCAAATGCAGATGCGCTTATAAGACTTGGAGCGAAAGTTAATTTTGTATGCCCACCCGAGTGGCAAGCAGAATTTGATGCTGTCAACAATATGGATGAAATAATTGAGACAAGTGATGTAATGATGATGCTTCGTGTACAGCATGAAAGACATGATGGAAAATCATACTTTACAAATGAAAGTTATCATGCAGCGTATGGATTGACTGTAGAAAGAGAAAAAAGGATGAAGGAAAATGCAATCATTATGCATCCAGGTCCATTAAATAGAGATATTGAAATAGCGAGTGAACTAATTGAAGTGGATCGTTCAAGAATCTTTAAGCAAATAGAAAATGGTGTTTTCATTCGGATGGCAGTCATTGAAATGATTTTGAAAGGGAGAGAATAGGATGACAAAAATTATTCAAAACGTTCAAATAGTTAACAATGAAGGAAGTTTAGAAAACACTTCAGTTGTGATAGAAAACGGAGTAATCACTAAAATTGGGACGAATGAAACTATAAATGATGCACAAGTAATTGATGGTAAAGGTATGTTACTTTCTCCTGGTTTCATCGATGTACATGTTCATTTACGTGAGCCAGGTGGTGAGCACAAGGAGACGATTGAAAGTGGAACGAAAGCAGCAGCTAAAGGTGGATATACAACCATCTGTGCAATGCCAAATACGAGACCCGTACCAGATACAGTTGAAAACTTCACCCATGTTTTAGACTTAATAGAGAAAAATGCGCTTGTGCGAGTGTTGCCGTATGCATCTATCACTATTCGCCAAGCTGGAAAAGAAAGAACAGATATTAAAGCATTGAAAAAGCTAGGAGCATTTGCTTTAACAGATGATGGAGTAGGCGTGCAAGCAGCTGGCACAATGCTAGAAGCGATGGAGGAAGCAGCAAATTTTCAAATTCCTGTAGTAGCTCACTGTGAAGATAACTCACTTATATACGGAGGAGTTATGCACAAAGGAAAACGAAATGAAGAACTTGGACTAAAAGGAATCCCTTCCGTTTCAGAATCAGTACATATAGCCCGGGATATTTTACTCGCTGAAGCAGCGGGAGCACATTATCATGTTTGTCACGTTAGTACGAAGGAATCTGTCCGTGTAATTAGAGATGCTAAAAAAGCTGGAGTAAAAGTGACAGCAGAAGTAAGTCCTCATCATTTATTGCTTTGCGAGGATGATATTCCATCGAATAATGCCGTTTGGAAGATGAATCCACCATTAAGAGGGAAAGACGATATGCTTGCACTTCGGTCTGGATTGCTTGACGGTACGCTAGATTTTATTGCAACAGATCATGCTCCTCATACAGAAGAAGAAAAAGCAAATGGATTCGAAAAAGCACCATTTGGAATTGTCGGACTAGAAACAGCATTTCCTCTCTTGTATACACATTTTGTGAAAACTGGTGAGTGGACTTTGAAACAGTTATTAGATTACTTAACGATAAAGCCTGCTGAGGTTTTTGGATTTGAGTTTGGAAAACTAGAAGAGGGGGCACCCGCTGATTTAGTTTTGATTGACTTAGAAAAAGAACAAGCGATTGATAAAGAAGCATTTTTATCAAAAGGTAAAAATACACCATTTGACGGTTGGGCTTGTAATGGATGGCCTCAAGTAACTATTTTCAACGGAGAAATCGTATGGCAGGAGGAGAACGCATGAAAACAAGATATTTAATATTAGAAGACGGCACTGTATTTAAAGGAAATGCATTTGGAAGTGAGGAAGGGACAATTGGTGAGGTTATATTTACAACGGCTATGACCGGTTATCAGGAATCTATTTCTGACCCTTCCAACTGTGGTCAAATATTAACGTTTACTTACCCAATGGTTGGTAATTATGGTGTAAACCCTGATGATTTTGAAGCTATTGAGATTGGACTTTCTGGTGTAGTTGTTAGAGAGCTTGCAGAACAACCATCTAATTTTAGAAGTGCTGGCTCATTAAGTGAATTTTTAGCAGCAAAAAATGTTCCAGGAATTGAAGGAATCGATACAAGAAAGTTAACCCGTATTATTCGTAAACACGGGTCCTTAAAAGGGCAGCTAACAAAAGCTGGAGAAGAAGTTAAGGTAGAAGAAATAGTTCAGACATTGAAATCTACTGAAATACCAAGAAATGTTGTAGAACAGGTTTCCATAACACGTCCATATCCAAGTCCAGGACGCGGAAAAAGAGTAGTATTAGTAGATTTTGGTATGAAGCACGGTATTTTAAGAGAATTAAACAAACGCGATTGCGACATTATAGTTGTGCCATATAACACTTCCGCAAAAGAAATCTTAGGTATGTATCCAGATGGTGTAATGCTTTCAAATGGACCTGGAGATCCAACCGATATTCCAGAGGCTATCGAAATGGTGAAAGGAATTATTGGAAACGTTCCGATTTTCGGAGTATGTCTTGGTCATCAGCTTATTTCTCTAGCAAGTGGAGCAACATCATTTAAATTAAAATTTGGACATCGTGGAGGGAATCATCCAGTAAAAGATTTAACTACTGGAAGAACAGAGTTAACTTCTCAGAACCATGGTTATGCAATTGATGCAGACTCAATTGCAAATACAGATTTAGAAATTACACATGTTGCATTGAATGACGGTACGGTTGAAGGTGTAAGACATAAAAAGTTCCCAGTGTTCTGTGTACAGTTCCATCCTGAAGGATCTTCGGGACCTGAAGATTCTACTCATCTATTTGATCAGTTTATCGAATTAATGAATGCTAGAGACAAAAAGGAGAATTCAAATGCCTAAACGTAAAGATATAGAAACAATTTTAGTTATCGGATCTGGTCCAATTGTAATCGGTCAAGCAGCTGAGTTTGACTATGCTGGAACGCAAGCGTGTATGTCATTAAAAGAGGAAGGATATAAAGTAATCCTTGTAAATTCTAATCCAGCGACAATTATGACTGACACAGAAATAGCAGATAAAGTATATATCGAACCAATCACTCTACCTTTTGTAAGCAAAATTATTCGTAAGGAGCGTCCTGACGCAATACTTCCAACACTAGGTGGTCAAACTGGTCTGAATATGGCCATTCAGCTGGATGAATCAGGTATTTTGGATGAACTAGGTATTGAAATTCTAGGTACAAAACTGGAGGCAATCCATAAAGCGGAAGATCGTGATTTATTCCGTACATTGATGAATGAATTAAATGAACCAGTTCCAGAAAGTGATATCATTCATAATTTAGAGGAAGCAAAAGCATTTGTTGAAAGAATTGGCTACCCTGTAATCGTGCGCCCGGCATTCACCCTAGGAGGAACAGGTGGTGGAATCTGTCATAATGATGCAGACTTATTGGAAATCGTAACAAGCGGATTAAAATATAGCCCAGTAACGCAGTGTCTTCTTGAGAAATCCATTGCTGGATATAAAGAAATAGAGTATGAGGTAATGCGTGACTCTGCGGATAATGCAATTGTTGTATGTAATATGGAAAACGTAGATGCAGTTGGAATTCATACAGGGGACTCTATCGTAGTTGCACCAACTCAAACATTATCAGATCGTGAAAACCAAATGCTACGAAATGTATCGCTAAAAATTATTCGTGCATTAAAAATTGAAGGTGGATGTAATGTTCAGCTAGCACTTGATCCACATAGCTTTAACTACTACATTATTGAAGTTAACCCACGTGTTAGTCGTTCTTCAGCGCTTGCATCAAAAGCAACTGGTTACCCAATAGCAAAACTAGCTGCAAAAATAGCTGTCGGATTAACATTGGATGAAATGATGAATCCTGTAACAGAAAAAACATACGCTTGCTTCGAACCTGCTCTCGATTATATTGTTGCTAAAATTCCTAGATGGCCATTCGATAAGTTCGAATCTGCAAAACGTAATCTTGGAACACAGATGAAAGCAACTGGTGAAGTAATGTCACTTGGTCGTACGTTTGAAGAAGCAATTTTAAAATCAGTTCGTTCTCTTGAAACTGGACACTTCCATTTAGAAATGAAAAACAGTGAATCCATTACAGACGAGTGGATGAAAAAACGTATTCGACGTGCAGGTGATGAGCGTTTGTTCTTCATCGGAGAAGCGTTGCGTAGAGGCGTATCGGTAGAGCAAATCCATGAGTGGAGCCAAATCGATATGTTTTTCTTAAACAAACTACAAAACATTGTGCAATATGAGAAGGTTATTCAAGAAAATCCTTTCAATCAAGAAGTATTATACAAAGCAAAACGTATGGGATTTGCTGATAAAACAATCGCAAAATATTGGGATGTAAAAGAAATAGAAGTGTATGACTTCAAAAAAGAACATGGAATTGTACCAGTATACAAAATGGTTGATACTTGTGCAGGAGAATTTGAATCGGAAACACCTTACTTCTATGGCACATATGAAGAAGAAAACGAATCCATCCGTTCGGAAAAAGAAAGTGTCATTGTATTAGGTTCTGGTCCGATACGTATTGGGCAAGGGGTAGAGTTTGACTACGCAACTGTACATTCTGTATGGGCAATTAAAGAAGCAGGATATGAAGCGATCATTATTAATAATAATCCGGAAACAGTTTCAACTGACTTCTCTATCTCAGACAAATTATACTTCGAACCATTAACAATAGAAGATGTAATGCATATCGTGGACCTAGAGCAACCAAAAGGAGTTGTTGTTCAATTCGGAGGACAAACAGCTATCAACCTAGCTGATGCATTAGAAGAAAGAGGAGTTAAAATTCTAGGTACTACACTAGAGGATATTGATCGAGCGGAAAACCGTAATAAGTTTGAAGCTGCCCTGCACGGAATCGGAATTCCACAACCATTAGGAAAAACTGCAGTTTCTGTAGAGGAAGCGATTGTAATCGCAAATGAAATTGGTTATCCAGTATTAGTAAGACCTTCCTATGTGCTTGGTGGTCGTGCGATGCAAATCGTATATAACGAAGATGAAATCAAACATTATATGGAAAATGCGGTAGAAGCAAGTCCAGAAAAACCAGTGTTAATCGACCGTTATTTAACTGGAACAGAAGTCGAAGTTGATGCAATCTGTGACGGGGAAAATGTACTCATTCCGGGAATCATGGAACATATTGAACGAGCAGGAGTTCACTCTGGTGACTCAATCGCTGTGTATCCACCGCAAAAACTATCACAAAAACATATCGATACACTGGTAGATTACACAACTCGTCTTGCTAAAGGATTAAATATTGTAGGGTTAATGAACATTCAATACGTCATTTCAAAAGATGAAGTATATGTGATTGAAGTAAATCCACGTTCAAGTCGTACAGTACCTTTCTTAAGTAAGATTACATCAATTCCAATGGCAAACATTGCGACAAAAGCAATATTAGGTCAATCCATTGTAAAACAAGGATACAAACCAGGGCTTGCTCCAAATAGCCCAGGAGTATACGTAAAGGTACCGGTATTTAGTTTTGCAAAACTTCGCCGAGTGGATATTACACTTGGACCAGAGATGAAATCGACCGGGGAGGTAATGGGGAAAGACATTACCTTAGAAAAAGCTTTATATAAAGGTTTAGTAGCAGCTGGAATGGAAATTAAAGATCATGGCTCTGTCCTAATGACCATCTCAGATAAAGATAAAGAAGAAGCTACTGAGATTGCAAAAAGATTTTATAATATAGGCTTCCGTATTATAGCAACAGAAGGAACAGCAGATATAATCCAAAAAGCGGGCATTCCAGTTGATATTGTAGATAAAATTGGCTCAAAAGGCACAACAATTCTAGATGTCATTCAAAAAGGAAATGCACAGTTTGTTATTAATACTCTAACTAAAGGCATGCAACCAGAACGAGATGGCTTCCGCATTAGACGTGAGTCAGTAGAAAATGGTATACCGTGTTTAACTTCTTTAGATACAGCAGAAGCAATGTTGAGAGTAATTGAGTCTATGACATTCTCTACAGAAATAATGCAGAAACAGGAGGTTCGAGCATGATCAGACAAGAACAAATGCAAGTCGTAAAACAAAGACAAATTGCGACGAACATTTTTGAACTAACATTAAGTGGACAGCTCGCATTAGAAATGAATCAGCCAGGTCAATTTGTCCATATACGTGTGTCTGATCAAATGGAACCTTTGCTTAGAAGACCAATCAGTATATCTTCTATTAACAAAGAAACATTAGAATTTACAATGATTTACCGCGCTGATGGAAGAGGGACTATCCTTCTTTCTGAAAAAAGACAAGGGGACCAGGTTGATGTACTTGGACCTCTTGGAAATGGTTTTTCAATTGATAAAATACAAGCGGGTCAAAAAGCTTTACTTGTAGGAGGTGGAATTGGAGTGCCTCCACTTTATGAGCTGTCGAAAAGATTGGTTGATAAAGGAGTACAGCCAATTCATGTGCTAGGTTTCCAAACAAAAGATGTAGTCTTCTATGAGAAACAATTTACGGAACTCGGTGAAACATTTATCGTAACAGCTGATGGTAGCTTTGGTCATGCAGGATTTGTTACAAATGTGCTTGAAACATTAGAGGATGATTTTTCAGTGTATTATAGCTGTGGTCCAACGCCTATGCTTGCTGCGCTTGAGAAAATGTATCCAGAAAAAGAAGGATATCTATCTTTTGAACAAAGAATGGGTTGTGGCATAGGTGCATGCTTTGCGTGTGTGTGCGAAACTACAGAAAAAACAGATGCTGATTATGTGAAAGTTTGTTCAGATGGACCAGTGTTTGAGTCAGGAGTGATTCGAGTATGAATAGATTAGCAGTCGAATTACCAGGCCTTTCCTTGAAAAATCCGATAATGCCAGCTTCGGGTTGCTTTGGATTTGGAAAAGAATATGCGCAGTTATATGATCTTTCTAAGCTTGGAGCAATTATGATTAAAGCAACTACACCAGAAACGAGATTAGGAAATCCAACTCCTCGTGTAGCTGAAACACCTGCTGGAATGTTAAATGCAATTGGCTTACAAAATCCAGGCTTAACGAAAGTAATGGAAAATGAACTCCCTTGGCTAGAGCAATATGATGTGCCTATTATCGCAAATGTAGCAGGTTATATTACAGAAGATTATGTTACAGTTGCAGAAGAAATCTCCAAAGCACCAAATGTTCATGCACTGGAACTTAATATCTCCTGTCCGAATGTAAAACAAGGTGGTATTACATTTGGGACAGATCCGAAAGTGGCGGAAGAATTAACGAAAGCAGTGAAAGCAGTATCTTCCGTTCCGGTATATGTAAAGCTTTCACCTAATGTTACAAATGTAAATGACATTGCAAAAGCAGTGGAAGCAGGTGGAGCAGACGGAATAACGATGATTAATACGCTGCTCGGGATGCGATTAGATACTAAAACAGGAAGACCTGTAATAGCAAATGTAACTGGAGGATTATCAGGGCCAGCAATTAAACCTGTAGCACTTCGAATGGTATATGATGTAGCAAAGCAAGTATCTATTCCGATTATTGGTATGGGTGGAATTGCTACTATTGAAGATGTCATTGACTTCTTAAGTGCAGGGGCTAGTGCTGTTGCAGTAGGTACAGCAAACTTTGTAGATCCTTTTGTTTGCCCGACTCTAATTGACCAGCTCCCAAATAAATTAGATGAATTAGGTTTTAATACGGTATCTGAACTAGTTGGAAGGAGTCATCGTTTATGAAAAACAGTCCGATAATTGCATTAGATTTTGCTACTGCAGAAGATGTATATCAATTCTTGTCTCCTTTTGAACAGACACTATTTGTTAAAGTAGGCATGGAGCTATATTTACAAGAAGGCCCTTCCATTGTTTATAAGTTAAAAGAAATGGGTCATGATGTTTTTCTAGATTTAAAATTGCATGATATCCCAAACACTGTAGGACAAGCGATGAAAGGACTTGCTCGACTTGGAGCAGACCTCGTTAATATCCATGCGGCTGGTGGAGAAGCGATGATGAGTGCGGCAAGAGAGGGGTTAGAAGCAGGTACAGCTGCTGGAAATAGAAGACCTTCTATTATTGCAGTAACGCAACTCACATCAACTTCTGAGAAGCAAATGCAAGAGGAACAACTCATTCAAGCGACAATTGATGAGTCTGTTGTTCACTATGCAAAACTAGCAAAACAAGCAAATCTCGACGGTGTCGTTTGTTCCGTTTTAGAAGCAAAAAAAATTGCAGAAGCTTGCGGCAATGACTTCTTACGTGTGACACCAGGAATTCGTTTAGCAGAAGGAGACACACACGATCAAGTTCGTGTTGCTACTCCCTCAAATGCAAGAGTACTTGGCTCATCTCACATTGTAGTAGGCCGTGCAATCACAAAAGCAGAAAATCCAGTATTCGCGTATGAAAAAGTATTAAACATGTGGGAGGAAAACGCATGACATTAGAAAATAAAATCGCAAAAGCATTACTTCAAGTAGGAGCTGTAGAGCTAAAGCCAAATGACCTTTTCACATGGGCTTCCGGTATTAAATCTCCAATCTACTGTGATAACCGCATTACGATGTCTTCTCCTAAAATCCGAAAAGAAATTGCAAAAGGGTTAGCAGAAGCAATTGAAAAAAACTTTCTAGGAACAGAAGCGGTAGCTGGGACAGCAACAGCTGGAATTCCACATGCCGCATGGGTTAGCGACGTATTAGAACTACCAATGATGTATGTTCGTTCGAAAGCCAAAGAGCATGGTCGTGGCAATCAAATTGAAGGTAAAGTTGTGCCAGGACAAAAAGTAGTTGTAATTGAAGATCTAATATCTACAGGTGGAAGCAGCTTAGTTGCAGTGGAAGCACTGCAAAAAGAAGGCTTGGATGTTCTAGGAGTTGTGAGTATTTTTACATACGGTCTTCCTAAAGCAGAGGAAGCATTCAAAGAAGCAGGAATAACCTTCGTAAGTTTAACAAATTATGATGCACTCGTGTATGCAGCAAAGGAAGCTGGAACAATCGCAGAAGAAGATTTACCACTGCTGACTACGTGGCATAGTGATTTGAAGCAAGGCTTGTTGAAATAATCAAAAAGGAGTTATCCTATAAGGGACAACTCCTTTTTTGTCTGGAATAAATTTGTTTCCGACTAAACTCTCCATTATTCCAACTACATATGCTGATTTTCTAACTGTATATGAATATATCCCAACTAAAGGTTGATTTTCCTACAAATAATAAGCATGCTATAAAATGTATTTTTTCATTAAGAATGATGATAGTTTCTACCTGATGTTCCAACTTTGAACGAAATTGCAGGAACAAAAATTGATCGTATGTTAAGTAGAGGAATAGGTGCTCCAGCAGGTCTAGATGAAGAAATAGCCAAAAAACTAGCAGATGCAATTTCAAAAGCAGCTCAAGATCCAGAGCATATCAAGCGTATTGATGACTTAGGTATGGAAGTAAACACGACAACTGGAGAAGAATATTTAGAAAGCTTAAAACAACAAGAGAAAAGTATAAGCGACATGAAGTCCGTATTTGGCTGGTAAAGGTATTATTAAATGTGACTAATAAAGGAGTTGCCTTTAGTTTGAAAGGCAGCTCCTTTATATATTATTTTATCTTTAGTTTAGACTAACAATATGTAAACCTTGATTTTTCAAATGCTCAATTATTCTTGGTAATGCTTCTATAACTGCCTGTGATTCGTGTAGTAAGATTATTGACCCTGAGGTTTTAGAATTGACAACATAATTAACAATTTCGTTTGCATTTTGACTTTTCCAATCTTCCGTATCAGCATTCCAAAGTACCATCTTGGTGTTCGTTTTATCCATTAATTCTATTGTAATTTCATTTTTAGAGCCGTATGGTGGTCTAAAAAGAGTTATTTTCTCCTGAGTTATATTTTCAATTAATTTGTTTGTATGTAAGAGTTCGTATTCCTGTTGTTCTACAGATAGATTAGTAAAATTGTGATGATGCATAGAATGGCTTCCAATAGAATACCCATTGGATTTGACATATTGAATAGAATCGTGATACTTCTCTACATTTTTTCCAATAAAAAAGAATGTTCCACCAACATCATGTTCCTTTAGAATATCTGTAATTTCCTTAGTGAATTTGGAAGGGCCATCATCGAAAGTCAGGGCAACATTTCCTTCCTGAATGCTAAAGTTAACGTTCTCACTTAGTTCTACTAAAGGCAGGACCGATTCTTGTTCGGGAATATTAGTTTTTTGAAAAGAGTCGGTTTTTCCTTTCAAACTAGCGATAGGTATTTCTATTTCTTGCGTTTTATTTTTTTTAAGTTCTTTACTATTTTCATTCGTTTCTGCCATAGATAAGAGTGAATTTGCCACAAGAACGATCGTCAAAACACTCATAAAGACTAAGGATACCCAGGCAAAACTTTGCAAAGATTTTTTATGTTTCTTTTTTTCAGGTTCAATAGATAAAGAATTGGCAATCGACGGTAAAAGAATCTGGCTATTTACTTCGTCAGTTTTAATAGCTTTTAATCCTTTTACGTATGCTTCTGAACAAGCAAAATAGATTTTTTCACTTTGATCTAGGAAAGTCCTTGTTAAATAACTAATATATTGATTTTTAGTTGAATCCCATGAGCTATAAAAGGATAGTCTGTATTTATGATGTTCACCAAACACAGTCAATGCCTTCAGATTCTCAGCTGTAAAATCATCAATTTTCCAAAGTAATTCTACATCTTTTTCAGTTGTAAATTTAATATGCAAAAATGATTGATCTGATTCTATATTGATTGATATTAATTCTACTAATTTTACTAGATAGACTGACATAAGTTGTCTCCTTTCTCTACTAGTGAATGGAGAGTTCCTTTTTTAATCTTTGTTAGTTACTTTAGTAGTGAATGAAAAAGACATTCTCTCAGTAAAATCATTGATTGTTTTCATTAATTCAGTTTTTTCCTCTAGTACTTGTGTATATTGTTCAATGGATTTTTGATTTTCAACTTCCAATTCTCTTATTCTCTCTTCCAGCTCTCTAATGGATAGCATGTTTTGATACTGATTATTGGAGGACTCTTCTTTAAGCATGTTGTATTTATTGATCTCTTTCTCAAGTTGAATTGAAATATTGTCAAAATCACTGCTTGAAGTGCTTTGATACTCCTTATAATCCTCTAGGAGCTGATCATAGCTCATTTGTTTGTTTGTAAGATTACTTTCAAGTGTACGTATTTCTTTATTTTTGTCTTGAACAAGTTGTTCTTTCTTTACCAAATCATGCTTTAAACGACTATTTGATTCATTTGCAGTTTGTAATTGTTCTTCGAGTCCTTCATTTTTATAAAACATCAATTGGCGATCATTTAGTAGGTTCTCTAACGAAACAATTAAATCTAAAGATAACTTATCTTGGTTATCTTTTGATAATATGTACTTTTTACTAGGCTGTTCTGGAGGAAAGGAATCCTCCATATTACTATACTCTTCTATTAGCTGAATAGAGACTTCTTCTTTTCCTTTTTGTTCTGTTTCGGGAAAATGATTTTGATTTGTAAGAACTCCCTTCAACCAACCCATTGACTTATTTTTGTTATCACTTGACATAATTTCAACTCCTAATAATTTTTTAATAATATTGCAAAAAAATAATTCTTCGTAAAAAATGATACAAAGGTAATTGGTTAAAAATAATAAAAATACATTCAAAACTACTTATGTCCTAATTCTATTGTATGATTCCATAGAATAATGTCAACATAATATGGTAACTTTATAGAATATTGTAAAGAATGTACTGAAAAGAAGTTTAATAACTGTCGAAAAATTTTCAAATTAAATTAATATAAGTTAATTGACATAGGAACAATATCATAAATTGACAGATATATTTTGGAAAATGTGGTATATTTAACGTTATTATAAGATTTCAGAAAAATAAACAGGGGGAATTTTATGTCATCTTCAAAAGTTTTAAAGTGGGTCACCGGTGGCCTTGAAGCAATTTTAGGAATTCCTATTCTAGGGGCAACAATTGTACTCTCATTTTTATGGATACCATTATTTGTGATGTTAATCCTACATATTATTACTCTAGTAATTACTAATAAGGAAGGAGGGTCTACTACTGGCAGCATATTGGGAATAGTTACATCTTGTATCGCGTGGATTCCCTTTGTTGGAATGATCATGCATATACTTACAGCTATTTTCTTAATGATTGACGCATCAAAATCAGATAATAAAGAAAACCAATTTGTGTGACTTTACAAGTGAAAAGGCGTCCATCAACATGATAGACGCCTTTTTGCAATTTTAAATTTGTTTCTTCTAATAGCTTCGTACAAATAAACCTTCTGTTTCCGACCATTCACAATAAGCAATTTTCTTGATATCAGTAAACCCTTGTTCAGAAAGCTTTGTTAATAACCACTTTTTATCTTTACCTATATAAGTTAAGATATCCTCTTTTACTACACCCTCATCTATTAGGAGCACTGTTGGATCTTGATTAGTTGCCTTTGTTGGAAAATCTCCGTTTTTTATTGGCTCATATTGAATGTATTTATTAATAGTTAAATCGCCTCCAGGTTCTAAAAACAAATCCTTTACTTCGCGGAGAGAAAACACACCTTGTTTTCTTAAGGCAGACCGTAATTGTTCCATCTCTAAATGATTTTTATTAAACTTCTTCATATCAAGCTTACCATCACTGATGAGCTTAACAGGTTCTCCTTTTAATAGAACTCGAATAGGGTCCCATTTTTTAGTCGCTTTTTCAATTAAAAATATTAATAGTGCCCAGGTTGTTATAGCCAAAAGGAAATGAGAAATTTTCACTTTTTCGTCAAAAATACTTTCTTCAAGAATTCCTCCTAATACAAGTGTATATATGACATCATATGGAGTTAGCTGAGCTAGCTCTTTCTTACCTAGAATGCGGATTACAGTCATCAACGCTAAAAGACCAACAACTATTTTGAAAACTATATCAAGGTACATACTTGTACACCTCCGTGAAGCAATGTTACAAGAATATACCCCTTATTAGTTATTTTAAGCATTCTTTAGTTTCATCCGATGAATTCTCATAGTATAATGAATTGTCATTACACATATAATCTTATGTTTTACCATCTGAAAATGCTGAAAAGAGCACGATTAACGATGATATTTAGAAGGCGAGTGTTATAACTATGAAAACAATGACAGTAAAAGATATTGTCCACAGGTTTTCGTTTGAGGTGTTAAGTGGACATGGTCACTTAAACCGCGTATTAAAGCAATCTAAAGTGCGACGTCCTGGTCTTGAATTTATGGATAAATTTGATTTTATAGCGACAGATCATGTACAAATATTGGGGAAAAATGAAATAAACTATTTACATACTCTTTCTGAAAACGAATCAAAGCTACGCATAGGGAATATTGTACGTTATGATCCACCATGTATCGTTATAACATCCAATCAAGAGGAGCCACCTGGTTTAATCTCCTATTGTGTGGAGGAGAAAATTCCTGTATTACGTACTGCTGACTCTACAAGTGAAGTCAGTGAGAAAATTGATGCTTTTGTCATTAAATCGATGGCACCCGAAATAGCTATACATGGTGTATGTGTCAACGTTTCGGGAATGGGTATTTTACTACGTGGTAAATCAGGGGTCGGAAAGAGCGAAACTGCCCATACGTTGATTGGTAGAGGTCATCGTCTAGTAGCAGACGATATTGTCGTATTGAAAAAGTTAAGTCCTCAAACCCTATTAGGATCACATAATGAAAAGAACAAGGAATTTTTGGCGTTACGCAGTATCGGATTGCTAAACGTTGTTCGTCTTTATGGAAGAAAGGCGTTTCAAGAAGAAACAAGGATTGCACTTGATATTGAATTAACAAAGTGGGAGCATAATGCGCTGAATAATGAGTTAGAGCTGGAGACGAAGTTTATTGATTACATGGGGGTTCAAATCCCGCATATTCAAATTCAGCTACAGCCTGGACGTGATGTTGCTGGTTTAATTGAAGCAGCAGCAAATAACTGGTATTTAAAACAACAAGGGTATAGTGCTGCAGAAGAGTTTGTAAAACGACTCGAGAAAGATTTTGATGAACCAAAGTCAAATTAATTTAAAACCATTCTTATCTCCACTTTTACCTGGTGGGGGAGGAATGGTTTTATTAATTTAACACCTCGTTTACAATATATTTGTATAATAAAAGGGTCTTCTTTTTGAATTTTCACATAAATAATTCTAGACATGTAAGAAAACCTAACATATACTTATTAATCATATCATTCGATGTGAAGAAAAATGAATGGGGGAATTGAATGTCTAAGAAAAGAGTAGGGCTATCAGATGTACTAGAGGTTATACCTAAAGTGTTGCAAATTTTTTTGAATTTCTGTTTAGTGCTTTTGGCACTAATATTATCATTCCTCCTCATCAAAGAGCTCACTATCTTTGTAAAGATGTTGATGGTGGAAGGGAGCAATGACTACAAGCAATTCCTCGCAAATATCCTCATTTTCTTTTTGTATTTTGAATTTATAACAATGATTGTAAAATATTTTAAAGAAGACTACCATTTTCCGCTACGTTATTTTTTGTATGTTGGAATTACCGCTATGATTCGACTCATTATTGTAGAGCATGACCACCCTATAGACACATTACTGTATTCAATAGTTATTTTAATATTAATAATCGGATATTTTATTATGAATGTTACTCCTTTAGAAAGACCGAATCGTCACTGGTTTTTTAAGAATACGGAGGAAATAAAAAGAGGCACCCTCCCTAGTTGAGGATGCCTCATTCTGTTAAAAAACGCTTGAATTCTTCGTTTCTGTAAATCGTTGGATTGTTGATAATTTCTTATACTTTATTTAATCCACCGTAACAGAAAGCTCTTTTACATGTAATGAAGGTGAACCATATCCGCCTGGAAGGAAGTGGAGGTCGGTTCCAATTTCTTCTATCCCCTTTATTAAATCAAAGAAATTACCTGCAATAGTCATTTGTTTGACAGCAGATGATATTTTTCCATCTTTAATATGAAAACCAGTTGCTGCTACGGAGAAATCTCCTGAAATTACATTCGTCCCTGAGTGAAGCCCTGACAAACCTGTTATCAAAACACCTTCTGCGAGGGAAGATACAAGGTCTTCCTTCGCTCTTTTTCCAGGTGCAATATACATGTTCAAAGGGGCAACGGTCAGGGTGCTTTTGTAAGATGGTTTATGAGCATGCCCGGTTGTTTCGCTTCCTTCCATTTTAGCGGTTTTACGGTTATGCAGAAGAGTCTCGAGTATTCCATTTGAAACAATGGTGCGTCTTTTGGTCGCCACTCCTTCTCCATCAAAATTTGAGCCCGCTACTGCTTCTGGATGGAAAGGGTCATCAAGTAATGTGAATAAATCGTTTGCGACCTTTTGTCCAACTTTGCCTTTTAAAAGTGATTGGTCCTTTTGCGTGTTTTCTGCCGAGAAAATCGGTGAATATGTGGCAAGTAGTGACCCTGCTGCATCGTTTCGCAAAATAATTGGGTATTTACCTGCAGGAATTGATTTCTCGCCAAGATTAGATAGAGCTTCCTCAGCTACCATTTTTGCGATGTCATCAGCATTCAAAGAATGAAAATCTCGAGTCATTTTAATGTAACTACCTGTCTTCATTTCTTCACCATCTTTTGCAACAGCAGAAATGAAAATGATGAGTCCGTTCTTTTTTTCGTTCAATGAGAGGCCTTTACTGTTTGTTAACAATCTCTCTCCAGAAAAGTCTTGCAAAATACAATAGTTTAACGTGATGATTCTAGGATCGTATGCCAATACTTTCTTTTCAATTGATTTGATAAAATCAATTTTGTCAGGAATTTGGACTAATGCTAGCTCTTCACTATAGAAATTATGGCCAGCATATTCATCACTACCTTCAAAAATATCTGTACCATCATTATCGTCCAGTACTTCGGCATTTTCTTTCGCTCTTTCTATTAAAAATAGAATAGAGTTTTCATCCACTTTTTCTGTATACGCGTACCCCATTTTCCCGTTATATAGACCTCGTAGACCAAATCCTGCGTCTTCCGAAGTTTCATAGCTATCAATTTCTCCCTCAAAAATCATGCATTGGAAGGATTCAGATCGTTCATAATATATTTCAGCTTCGGTGAAACCAACGTTTTTTGCTTTATTAAGAAGTTCTTCTTGAAATTCAGTAATATTCATTTTTCTAAACTCCCTTCGTACCACCAACTGTTATTTCACTGACACGTATCATTGGCTGCCCGACATTAACAGGAAGGCTTCCGCTTGTTGCACCGCACATTCCTGCACCATGGGCAAGATTATTTCCAACACGATCTACAAGCTGTAATGTTTTAGCGCCATTACCAATGAGTGTTGCACCTCGAACCGGACGATCTATTTTCCCGTTTTTCACAAGGTACGCCTCCATAACTGCGAAATTATAATCACCTGTTGCAGGATTTACTTGACCTCCACCCATGTATTTTGTGTAAAGTCCATACTCAGTGGAAGCGATAATTTCCTCAGGTGTTGAAGTACCAGGTGCAATATACGTATTAGTCATTCTAGAAGTTGGATTGAAACGATAAGATTCACGACGAGAAGAACCAGTTGCTTCTGATTTCATACGGCGTGCATTAAACTTGTCAATTAAATAGCCCTTTAATATACCATTTTCAATCAATACATTTTTGCGTGTTTTTTCACCTTCATCATCTATATTGAGAGATCCCCATTCGTTTGGTAGGGTACCATCATCTATATAAGTCACGATATCTGGTGCAACCTTCTCGCCTATACGGTTAGCAAAAACTGAATTATTCTTTGCTACAGAAGTCGCTTCCAATCCGTGTCCACATGCTTCATGGAAGATAACCCCTCCAAACTCATTGTCAATAATTACCGGAAATTTACCACTTGGACATTCATCCGCACCAAGCATAGTTACAGCGATTCGTGCAGCTTCACCTGCATAATGTTCAAGATTAAGATTTTCGATAAATTCAAACCCTGCATGCGCTCCTGGCCCATAAAAGCCGGTCTGCATTTCTACTCCGTCAGTAGCAGTAGCCTGAATAGATAGTCTACTGTGAACTCGGGTATCTTCAACAAATTTACCTTCCGAATTTGCAATCAGTACATTTTGTTCCTCATCGAAATAGCGAAGACCAACTTGTTGAATGCGTCCATCATAATTTCTAGCGATTTCATTTGCTTTCCGAATGATAGCGACCTTCCTTGCATGTTCAACCGTTTGTGGCATTTGTGCAATTTGGTGAATCGGATTATACAGCTCTCTTTGTAGCGGGTGAATAATTCCGTGGGATCCCCCTATTATGGCATGTGCTGCACGCTTTGCAGCTAATAGTAAACCTTCTTCCGTAAAGTCAGTCGTATAGGTATAGATACTTTGAAAACCTGAAAATATTCGGATACCTACTCCAAAATCACGACCGGAAATACTTTTCTCTATCTTTCCACTTTGCATTTCCATTCTGTTCACATACTTATCTTCAATGAAAACTTCCGAAAAATCACCGCCCGTCGATAGAGCAGCTTCCAATACATTTTCTATAACTGATTGTTTTATCAATTTTCCATCCCCCTTCTACTTTGGATTATAGCGTATGATTTTTGTAAATACACTTGGAAATTTGATAATTTAGTATTTTTTGTGATTTCAGATAAAAAAATTAGTAAATCATTGCGAGCACAATTAATGTATGAAACGTAGCCGAGAATATTCTTATTTTCATTATTTCTTTTAATGTTTGATCATTGACGCTTGGAGTGTGTATATAACGATCAACTTATCGAGTTATTTAGTGGTATGTATCCTGTCCAAAACCTCCTGTAGTAGTGGCGGAATAAATGAAAAGAGTGGGATTCCCACTCTCTTACATCAGTAATTATTATTCATCAAGTAATTAAATTTTTTTCAAAATAAATCAAGAGAAGGGGATAGCTTTAATTAATTTAATATATCTTTCTTTTCATTCTAAGTCGCTTTGGGGCAGGCAAAAAAAACTCATTTTACTTATAACGGAGATTTCGCTTCATAAGTAAATGAGTTATTACGGGCAAATGTTAAATTATGAATTAATAGAAATAATGTTTATGGATAGTTTGTGAGCAGAATGTATATCACTCAATTACTTCAAACCAAAGTTTTGATTTATCTTCGGGGTCCCCATTGTAATTAATGGTTAATTCTTCCCCGTTATTAATATCATCTATGGCATAAAAGTCAATGGATAGATTTTTTTTATTATTAACAAATCTTACATTAGGAGTATAGGAATGATTAAAAAGTGCTCCATATCCAAGTGCGATTGCAGTACGTTTACCCCAATGGAAGCAGTAATTTAAAAGTATGGTTTTCTTCATATATTTCCATTCATTTCTAGGTGAAACTATAACAGGTGATACCTCGATGAGTTCATCCTTTTTAATGTCACGTGTAGCAAATAATCCTTTTCCATACTTCCCCGTTTCTTTAATACAAAAGGGTCCCACTGTGAAAACTCCTTTCTGTAATATTAAAAGCGTATCAAAACTATATAAATATTATTTATTTAAGATTCTTTAATTGCTCTTTTAAATAATTATTTCGGTCACGAATAAATTGAAAAATGATTTCTGGCTCATTATCAAAAATATCAACCTTATTATTTTTATAAGGATCTAGAAGGAGATTGGGACGGACTAATTGATGTAAATCTAGTACTTTATTTTCCATGTACTTAACCGTAAACTTAGTTTCCAAGATTTCTTCTAATACTTCTTTATAAAGCCTTCGAAATTCCGGTAATTGGATGAGAAGATATAATAGATGATTTCCTTTTTTGCCTTCAATAGGAACGTAAGTATGCTCCATGATTCCACCGCTGACTTTTCGACCCCAAGTCGCATCATAATCCCAAGGGAGTATTTCGAACATACGTGTCTCACTATTGCGATAAAGGGCGTAGTTGTGAGTAAAACCGTCGTTGTTCATTGTGCAAATTGCCCCGACCAACCAGTTCAAGTATTTGTCCATATTAATATACTGGGAGACTTCTTCGAGAAACTTAGATTGTGGCGTCGTATTTACGATGGTAATCAATTCATGAAGAAAGTCATCGTCTGATGGATCTCCTGACGCTTGTATATAGCCGTCTAAAAGCGATTCCTTTGGCTTCTCGTCTCTAGTAAAGGAAAAATTTGCATCATTGTTGATGGCATAATAAATGGGACCAGCTGGTAACCCTCTTTTTTTCAAAAATAGATCATCTACGGATTCCAATTGAAGATATACCCCTTTAAAAGTTCCGTTTCTGTAAAAGTTTATATGCTGACTTTCTGGAGAAAGAACACCAAGGTCTTGAAAGAAGTCGAGCGATAGTTTATTTCGAATAAGAGACGGATCTCTGTATTCTGCATTAAGATGTATTTTACGAGCTCCAAAAAACATTTCAGAATCGAAATCAATCACATAGGATCGTTTTCGAAACTTTCGTGTATAAGCACCGCGATAGGCAATGTTTATATCATAAACGGTTTTATCAACCTTCAACTTGCTGGAAACAGAGTCATCATTTCTTAGATTCTTTCTTAAACGGTTTAGGTCTTCTTCTTTAATCTTTAAGAAATAAGAAGGAATTAGATTTGACATGTAATCACCTCCTGCTATTTAATGGCTAGTAAAATGCTATGCTATGGCTGGAGCTGACTACTAACATAGCCTTAGTACTTTTCTTTTTACGAGGGCTATGTTAGTAGTCAGTAAAATGAATAGAATTTAGCATTAATCAACTACTTAGGATTAAAAGCTTCCCTTAACCTAATGGAAATTGATTAAAGGAAGGCTTCTAACTTTTTCTTTTAAATGGGTTTATAGTAAATGTGGTTTGTGAAGAAGAGCTACTTGAAGACGAGCTACCAGTAGACGAACTACTACTATTTCCTTTTGCCACGTGAGCTACTACTTGAAGAACTTCTTGAAGACGAGCTGTGGGTAGATGAACTTCCAGTAGACGAGCTACCAGTAGACGAACTACCAGTAGACGAACTACTACTATTACCTTTTTTGCCATGTGATTTACTACTTGAAGAACTACTTGAAGAAGAGCTGTGAGTAGATGAACTTCCAGTAGACGAGCTACCAGTAGACGAACTACCACTATTACCTTTTTTGCCATGTGATTTACTACTTGAAGAACTGTTTGAAGACGAGCTACCAGTAGACGAACTACTACTATTACCTTTTTTGCCATGTGATTTACTACTTGAAGAATGATTTGAAGAGCGACTAGAAGAGCTACTTGAAGAGTGACTTGAAGATGTAGAACCAGTAGACGAGCTTCCAGAAGATGAACTACCACTATTACCTTTTTTTCCTCCCATAACAGGCACCTCCTTAATAACAGATTTAGATTATAATACGCAACGTATTTATTGTTGAAGGGACAAATAACTCAATCAATGAAAAGACATTTCGTTGTTATTTAGAGACATAATTATTTCCCCTCCAAGAATGATTTACCTAATGGCGTAATGCTACGACTTGGGTGTAGTCCTTTTATAGAAAATTATTGAATTGGGTATTATTCTTCCTACTGATAAAATCAGTTTTCATATTTCTTGTGTACAGCCATAAAGCGACAATGGCTGTTATATCACAATCGTTATGATGCCTTCTGGACGAACTCTTAGACGTTATAGAGGATCGACAATCGCATCTCCCGATTAGTTGTTCTCACTTGCAAGTCCACGGATCGAGCAACCCATCCACAACCTAAAACGAACAAAGAAAAGAGAAGGATATGAAGTAAGTTTTTACGATTTATTTTTCGTTTTTATCCCTCCATTAAAATCCTTAGTAAAGTTAAGAGGACCGATAACTCTCTCAGATGTTACTTTTATTAACATAAAATAAAATAAATTCTGATAATGGTATTGACTTAAAGAAAAATACAAGTAAAATAAATATTATATAAATGATGTTATGTTTCCTAACATGATTAAGTTATTTAACATAACATAATAAAAAGGGGGAGTAATTTAATGGAAGAAGTCATGTATTTGATGAACAGTTTATGGACGATGGTTGCTGCAATTTTAGTTATTTTTATGGTTGGAGGATTTATCCTTCTGGAAGCTGGATCTACACGGATGAAAAATGCGGGTCACGTTGCGGGGAAAACCATTTTCACATTTGGTTTAGCTTCATTAGTGTTTTGGGCACTAGGTTACGGTTTTATTTTTGGGGGTAATGCAAATTTCTTTGTTGGAATGTCAGACTTTTTCTACGATGGGAGTCTTATCGAAGATGCTGGTCTTGCCACAACTGTATTTTTTGTATTCCAACTAGCTTTTGCAGGCATTGCTGTGACAATTGCTCTTGGAGGATTTGCTGAGCGTGCAAAATTTTCAGCTTATGTGATCTTTACCATTCTTTTCGGAATTATTGTATATCCTATTATTGCTCACTGGGTATGGGGTGGTGGCTGGTTAGCGGAGCACGGTAAGCAAGATTTTGCGGGTTCTACAGTAGTTCATTTAACTGGGGCAATGGCAGCGTTAGCTGCAACAATGTTGCTTAAACCGAGAATCGGCAAATTCAACAAAGACGGGTCAGCTAATAATCTTGCAGGTCATAACCAAGTTTATACGACATTAGGAGTATTAATCCTTTGGGTTGGTTGGTTTGGATTCAACGCAGGAAGTACAGTATCAGTAGATGGAGCATTCTTTGGGTTTGTTGCTTTAAATACTACACTTGCTGCTGGTGCAGGCGCAGTTGCTGCAACGTTAATCTCTTGGGTCGTATTAGGAAAATCAGATATTACAACTATATTAAATGGAGCATTAGCAGGCTTAGTTGCCATTACAGCTTCCTGTGCATTTGTAGATGTTTGGGCATCTGTTATTATTGGTTTTATAGCTGGAGTACTTGTATTCCACAGCGCTAGATTCTTTGAAAAGAGAAAAATTGATGATCCAATTTATGCGCTATCAGTACATGGAGCGGCTGGTGTGTGGGGTACTTTGTCAACAGGATTCTTTGCCACACCAGAGCTTGCAAGTGTTGGTAAACCAGGATTATTTTATGGTGGTGGATTGGAACAATTAGGGGTCCAATTAATGGGGGTTGTCGCTTGTGGTCTATTTGCTTTCATAGTTTCCTATGCTATCTTATTTATAATGAAAAAAGTAATGGGTGGCATTCGTGTTTCTGAAGAAGAAGAAATCATGGGCTTAGATATGAGCGAACACGGTAATTATGGGTATCCAGAACAAATGATTTTAGAGGAATCGAAATCATAAAATAATTATAACTCAACAATAAAAAGCCTCTGTATCAGGGGCTTTTTGCTTAAAAGGAAGTGTTATTGTGGAAACGTATGAATCTATTAGAGAATGGAAGGATGAAAATATTACTACCTTTCTAGATGATACTGTTTCTCTCAATGATTTTCATGATCTTGTGATGCACAAAGTAATGGGAATAGCCAAATGCAAAATGAAAAGTGAGAGTCCTCCATGCGACTTTACATGGTTTATAACAGGGAGTGGCGGACGATTTGAACAGGGCGTTATAAGTGATCAGGATCATGGTATCGTTTATGCAATATCGAATGAAGAAAATGATGAGTACTTTAAAAAGCTTGGTGAAGAACTATCATGTGGACTTAATATTACTGGTTATCCGTATTGTCAAGGGAATATTATGAGCTCTAATCCAATCTGGTGCAAGTCATTTCAAGGCTGGCATACACAACTTCGGGAATGGATGGAAAATGAAAGCTGGGAGAATATTAGGTATTTACAAATTTTTTTTGATGCAAGAGTATTACACGGTAAACTCGGCTATATCCATCGATTAAAATACTTCATTTATCATTATCAATTGCAAAGCCCGAATCTCTTCCATCGTTTTATCGCTAATGTTATGCATGTAAAAAATGTCATAGGACCATTTGGGCAAATTTTAGTGGAGCAACATGGTGTTTATCAAGGATGTGTGAATTTGAAGTATGCAGCCTTTTTACCTTATGTTAACTCTGTTCGATTACTCTCTATTAAAGAGGGGATTTATGAAAATTCTACATTAACCCGAATGAACACATTGATCCGCCAAAGTGGTTATGAAAAACTTCTGCATAATTGTGAAAAAAATTTTGCAGACTTATTAAACTATCGTTTGTCTTTATTTCGAGCTGAAACTTATACAGATACGCATTATTTAAATATAGAAAAATTATCTAAAGAAGAGCGTAAAGGAATAAAGAGAATTATAAAGGATGGTAAAAGGCTTCATGATGAAGTGATAGCTTTCACTTTATCCAAATAATGATTCATGTTAACTGTTACAGAGAAAGTAATGAATTTTGATTAGGATAGTATGGTGGCATGAATTTGTACACAAATACGCTAAGGTGTTTTTGAACAGAAAAAGGGTGTTAGATATGGCATTTGAACCATTTATGCAAATTTTACGTGGGCTTCAAGGAAAGCGGACGAACATCGGTCTTGGGGATATACGAAATACCCAACAAATGGCCTTTTTAAGACATTTGCAGAAAGAAATGAATCAAGAAGATGCTTTAAATATACCCTTACATGAGTTAAATGTCGTCGTGTTTGATATAGAAACAACTGGCTTTTCTCCAGAAAAAGGAGATGGAATACTTTCCATTGGTGCAACAAAAATGTATGGCACGACCATTCTCGAAGAAGATAATTTTTATTCTTTAGTCCGTTATGAAAAGGAAATACCAGAGCATATTGTGCAATTAACTGGCATTACCAATGAACAAGTATTAGAAGCAAAGCCATTAGCAGATGTTATTATAAATTTTCTTGAATATAAACAAGACTGCACTTTAGTTGCTCATCACGCTACTCATGAAAGGAACTTCTTGCAATCTGCAAGTTCTCTATTGTTTCGCACACCTTTCAAACATCGAATTGTGGATACATCTTTTCTCTTTAAAATAATTGAACCTAAAATGAATATGACGACGTTAGAAGAATTATGTAGTCACAACAACATTCCTGTAGTAGGTCGTCATCACGCATTAGGTGATGCGAAAATGACCGCAAAACTATGGAGCATTTACTTAGAAAAAGCGCAACTAATTGGATGTGAAACATTGCATGATGTTTATAATCGGTTTGCAAGAATGTGAAACTTGAAAGACCTGCATGAAATGCTTATGCAGGTCTTTTTTGATAATTATTATTAGTAGCTGATTTTTTCGTTAATCTACTAGTTTTCGTTTAGAAACGATGACGCCGTCCTCGTCGGCGTATACAAAGTAACCTGGATTCCATTCGACTCCTAAAAATTGAACAGCTACGTCTTGTTCACCTTTTCCTGCTTTTTGACTTTTTAATGGGTTGCTTCCTAATGCAAAAATGCCAATTTCCAATTTGGATAGCTCTGAAGTATCGCGTGCACAACCATTTATAATGACTCCGGCTAATCCTCTATCTTGAGCGATTTCAGCAAGACGATCTCCTAATAAAGCACATCTGCGAGATCCTCCGCCGTCTACTACTAAAACATTTCCTGATGGTATATTTTCGAGAGATTGCTTTACTAAGACATTGTCTTCAAATACTTTGACAGTGCTAATAGGTCCTGAAAAACTTTTCTTTTTTCCGTATGATATAAAATCTGAACCGATTACTTGAATCTCATTTGAAAAATCATCACATAAATCAGTCGTTTTAAAGTTCATTATTCCGCCTCCTAGTTATAATAAAAGATTACAAGTATTACATATTTATCATTATAGTATTGAAGTGTCAAAAAATTAAGTTTTTTTGTTTCCTATTATCTTGCTTATTACACTTTTTATGCATACTAAAAACCTGTCTCCACAATATGAGTGGTGACAGGTTTTATCATTATTGCAAAATATTTGATGAAGTTGTATTTTTGTCAGTTGAATTTGAAGCATTTATGACCGATGAAGCTGCAATATCTTTATTGGCTGCACCGTCTAAAAGAGGTTTTGTTGCATTTGTATTTTGATTGTTGTTCCCATTCGAGGATGTAGCTTGCTTGTTATTACTATTAGTTGATTTGGCAGAAGCATTTTTCTGTACATTAGATGTCCCATTTGTTGCAATACCGTTCGTCTTTGATGCTCCACCTGTAGCAGATGCTTGTTTCTTAACATTATTCGTTCCAGCAGGATTTTGTGTTCCAGTCATACTAGCCGCGCTATTCATCATTTGACCAACTTGTGGTGCAACGGTTTGAGCAATGTTACCAATAGTTTGAGCAGCAGTTCCACTTGTCATTTGTTGGGCAGCATTTCCGATTGTCTGAGCAATGTTGCCACTCTGGCTATTTTGTTGATTACCACTACTCATGTTTTGAGTTCCTGCCTTATTATTTTGAGCAGCATTTCCGCTAGTTAATTTTTGTGCAATATTTCCGATCATTTGCATGATGTTTCCGCTTGCTTGAGTAGTATTTCCACTTGTAGAACTTTGCAAAAATTGAGTTCCGCTAGTAGCGCCGGCCCCAGCTAATGTACTTAGAGAAGCATTTTTGTTCATCATTTTTTGTATCATGTTACTATTCAACATGGTTGAACCCATTGCTTTTGACGGGCAATATTTAGTTGCACCTTCCGCAGCTGTCATTGCACCAAACATGATGAGCATTTGACCGCTTCTGCTTTTAGGATTTCGCATTAGTTGTGCAGTACCGTATGCGGTCATCACTGATCCCATCATGAAACGAGTAAATGCACTTTTTGAACCGATGTTTTGTTGTGGTTTATTGGTCATTTGTTTGGAATTCCTCCTATCTGAATTATCAAAAATGAGCTTTAGTAATACGGTAGATATGCTACTATTGGATTAAAGATACTACAACAAGTGAATACATTTCTTGTGAAAGGGAATATATAGATTTTTGGTTCCGATCATTTATGCAAGAAATGAAAGAAGTTCAAAAATCTAATGTAAACATGTGATTGATTAATTTTTTATAACTTATTTGAGCCACATGTTCATTCCAATTCAACATTAGAATCCCCAATCGTTTGCTGATTATTCGTTTTAACAAGTTGCGATTACGATTCTAAAAAGACTATTAGGGAAGGTAATGAAATCAGAATAATATTGTCAAACAATATACATATCTTTTAGACAGTATTTCCTCCTGATTAATTTCTAATGCTTTTTAACAATCGGAGTATGTCTGTTGTATGAAATAGGGGATAGGAGGGCGAGAAAGATTAGGGGTGAGCTAATTTGCGAAGTTACAATATAACAAAGAGTGGGTGCACTGTTAATTACTTTGAATTTGGTAATAAAAACAATTTAACGATTATATGTTTCCACGGGCTTGTAGGCAATGGCTTCTATAGTTTTTCAGATATAGCATTTCTCTTAGAAAAAGATTTTCATCTTATCATCTTTGATAGTCCAGGTCATGGGAAAACATCCTCATTCGATAAAGAAAGTGATTATTTGTTTTCTGCATTAGCAAGATAGTATCGGCAAGTAATTCAACAAATCTTACCAAAACCTTTCTATATAATGGGGCATTCATGGGGAGCAGATTTAGCCCTCTATTTTACAAAGCATAATCCTTTTGATGTATTAGGGATTATTCTGTTGGATGGAGGCTTCACCTTTCCGCAAAACCAACTTGAAATGGATTTTGACTATGCGATTGCTGGATGGAATGATTATATGGATCGTTCTGTGTTTACTGATTTAGAGAGTATCTTTGAAGAGTATAATACCTATACGAAAAAATGGGATGAAAACAAAGAGAGGTATGTCGCATCTCTATTCAAAAAGAAAGATGTACGATTTGAGCTAGTCGCTTCTAAAATCACTGTCTTATCCATTATAAAAGCATTTTTTGAAGAACCTTTTGTGGAAGTTTATCCTTTTATTAAGGTTCCACTCCTGTTAATTCATGCTACTAATCCTGAAAATTTGGATGATGCAAGAAGAATTGGGATGTCGCAGTTAATGGATCATATAGATGATCTAACTGTGATACCAATGGAAGGTGCAGGGCATATGCTCCAGTGGGATGAACCGAATCGAACAACAAAAGAGGTGAAGAAATGGATAAAGGAAAAAAGTGAAAATAAATAAGTAAAGGCAGAAAGGGAGTAATTTTATGAAAACTACATTTGCGTTAATTGGGACAGGAATCGTTGGGGAGCGTATTATTAATCAGATTTTGGCTCATCCTAATTGCGAAATTGTTTCCATATTCGATGAGAATAAGATAAGACTAAAGGAAATATCAACAAAATACCAACTTCCGATGGCTGAATCGTTAAACGAGCTTTTACAAACAAAACCAAATTGGGTATATATCGGGACACCACCGGTAAGTCATGCTCCACTAGCTGAGCTAATAGCTGAGCATGGTTTAAATATTCTCTCTGAAAAACCTCTTGCTCATGATACGGACGATGGATGGAGAATGGTAAAAGCATCAGAGGAAGCAAATATTAAGACAGCGATGCATTTTCCGTTAATGTATAGTCCTGCTATACAAAGTCTTAAAAAAGAGATTACGTCAGCTTCGCTTGGTGATATTGTCAAGATAGAGCTGCATACATATTTTCCGCATTGGCCAAGGAAATGGCAACAAAATCCTTGGATTGCTTCAAGAGAACAAGGAGGCTTCATAAGAGAAATATTTCCACATTATTTACAACTTATGTATCATCTGTTCGGTAATTTTACGATTTCCTCCCACTATACAACCTACCCAGAAAATGAGGATCTATGTGAAACAGGTGTGTCGGCAATTGCTAAGACTGAAAGTGGGATACCGATTATTTTAAATAGCCTGTCAGGAATTGGACGGGAAGAACTTCTAGAATTTAAGGTTCTGGGAACAAAAAAAGTAATGACAATCAGAAATTGGTCAGAACTCTGGGTAAGTGAAATAGACCAAGAAGCTGTTCAAGTTGTACTCGACAATCAGCCGCAGAGTCTTCTGGATGCATGCCATGGCTTGTTAAACGGCAAGGAGTCCTTAGTTGTTTCATTTGAAGAAGGTTTGAAAGTACAAAAATGGATTGACGAATTGTTGAAATGACGTTGGAATTAATTAGGAAACAAAGAGCTCTCCGGTAAAAAAGGAGGGCTCTTTCTCGTTAAAATGCCGATTTATTCATTGTTTTTACTTCTTGTATAAAGCAACTCGGTAAGGAAATAGTTGTGCTTCCATTATCCCTTCTTTTACAGCGGGGTCGTTATGCATAAGTTCAAATGCTTCTTCCTCTGTGTCAACTTCTAAAATAACAATTCCGATTGGGTCTAAGTTCAAAGTTCTACCAGCTAACAGGAGCCTTCCTTCATTTTCTTTTTCAGTCCAATTTGCTTGATCTAATAAGGAAGGAATAAGTTTAAGTTGATACAAAAACTGTAATTTTTCCATTGTGGTTCTTCTTAATAAAGTATTTAAAGGCTATTGTAGCAAAAACTTATCTTTAATAGTTTAATTTCAAAAGATTTATAATTCGTATTAAATATTTTAACATTAACCCTAAAATTTTGAATGATTTTAATTAAATTAATTCATTTCATTAATTTAGATTCGAATATTATACTATTCGTTGGGAGTAAAAAATATCGTCTTTCCGATCTGATTCCTATACAATATGAAGAATATTATTCGTATAGGGGGAATAACTATGGAGCTTCGTAACCTAAAAACCTTTTTAGTTGTCGCGGAGTGTGGTGGATTTACGCGCGCTGGTGAACAATTGGGTTATACACAATCCACGGTTACTAATCATATTAGGGCACTGGAGGAAGCTGTTGGGAATCGTCTCTTTGACCGGCTAGGAAAAACTGTTGTTTTGACGGATGCTGGGACACATCTAGCATCGTATGCAAAGGAAATACTACAGCTTTACCAGGAAGCAATCGATTCTTCACGGTTAAATATGGAGCCTTCTGGTACCGTCTTGATTGGTGCAAATGAATCGTTAATGGTATACAGGTTGCCAACAATACTGTACGAGTTTAAGAGAACTTACCCAAATGTCCATCTTATTTTGCAACCATCCGAAAGCCAGGAACTTAACAATGAATTGAAATCCGGAAAGTTTGATTTAGCATTATTTACAAATCCTGAAAAATTAGGTCCAGATATTGTCACAAGCGATTTAGTTAAAGAGACATTGGTGATGATTGCTCCACCAGGTCACCGTTTATGTGACAAAGCAGTAATTACTCCAACCGAATTGGAGGGAGAAGTGTTACTTCTTACGGAGTCGGGCAGTTATCGAGATTTGCTTGAAAGATGGATCAAAGAAGAGGGAGTTAGCTGTTCGCGTATCACTTTTTGGAATATCGAGGCCATTAAGCAATCAGTCAAATGCGGATTAGGTCTATCCTATTTACCCTTGATGACTGTAAAAGATGAGCTGGAACGAGGCAGTCTGGTTGCGTTGCCTTGGGTGCACAATGAGGAATTCGTGACTACTCAACTTGCGTTTCATAAGGATAAGTGGGTGACGCCAGCAATGAAAATATTAATGGAAATAATTCAGAAACATGCAAAGAAATGGGAGCTGGAAGACCAACAGTAAACTACATAACGTGGCGTTTGGCCGAATCGCGGCTAAACGCCCTATTTTTTGCCGGGTTCAATTTGTAGGAGGAATTAAATGACACAGAAAAGTATCAAGGAAATATTATTAATTGTTATAGGGTCTCTATTATTCGCAATCGGTATTAACTATTTCGCAATCCCATACCGATTATCCGAAGGAGGCATCATCGGGGTCACGGTGATTACTCATTATTTATTTGATTGGTCACCTGGTATCGTGAACCTTCTGATCAATGCAATTCTTTTAGCGGTAGGTTATAAGTTTTTTGATAAAAAAACAATGATTTATACAGTACTTGGGATAATTTTTTCATCATTTTTTCTGTTCATAACGGAAGACGTTGGCCATCAATTGAATGGAGACACATTGCTTGCCGCTTTATTCTCAGGAGTGTTTGTAGGTCTGGGTCTTGGCATGATGTTTAGGGCAGGTGGAACCTCAGGAGGATCAGCTATTCTAGCACGTTTAGCCAATCAATATTTAGGCTGGAGTCTAGGGAAGGGTGTCCTCGTGATTGATATTATTGTTATTGCTGGTTCGGTATTCATTATCGGTCAGGAAAAAGCGATGTATACTCTTGTTGCGGTGTTCTTAGGATCTAAAGTAATCGATTATGTAATTGAAGGGCTGAATAACCGGACAGCAGTAACGATCATTTCAGAGCACTCAGAAGCGATTCGTCAATTTATCTTAGATAACATGACACGCGGCGTGACGATTTTGGAAGGTCGTGGGGGTTATAGCCAGAACCAAAAAGATGTTCTCTATATTGTCATCAACCAACAGGAATTAGTCCAATTGAAACAGACCGTCAGCAATGTTGACGATCAGGCATTTGTTGTCGTCCATGAAGTTCGTGACGTATTAGGTAGTAGTTTTAGCACTAGCTAATATTCAAGATTACTTAATCTTAAATAATTTATCATGGTAATTTCGAAACTTAATAATGTTTGTAGCCCTCAGTGATTAAGCACGTGAGGGCTTTTCCGATTAATGAGTGGATGCGTTTTTCAATTTGAGTTATCTCTTTTTATTTTTCCCAAGATCTTTCAGAGCATTTTTGTTTTTGTCCACTACTTTTTCAAACTCTACTTGTACATGAATAATGTTTTCTTCCATCTCCTGAACACCAGTAACTTTTCCTTTACGTCCCTTAATTCTAATATCTTCATCAATAGAAGGTATATTTCTTAAAGCTTGATTTAATACAATAGAATTATTTTCATAAAAAAATACAGCAAACATCTTCTTGTCCCCTTTACACATTAAAAGTTAGAATCTATTTATTTTATGATTCTGATGAAAAAATAGAACTTTAAGTAGAAGATAAGAGTTAATTAAAATCTATGGTTCAACGCCATCATCAGGAACTCCAGATGGTTTCGCACCTTTTCTTTTAGGAGACATTGCGACCATCGTTGGACCGGAAGCGACAGTGAACGAGCGGATAGAAGCAGCTGCCTTCACGTTCGTCAAACCTTTAAAAGTCGAGGATACTGGCCATGATTTATTGAAAGCTGGGGAAAATGCTAAGGATGCTGGTAAGGGTACGGGTGAAGGTAGTAAGATTGTTAATAATGTTATTAAAGATGATAGTCATTTTTTAGATGAACTTAAATTAAAGCCGAATGTAAAATATGAAACAAATGGATATCGATATCAAAAAGACGATTTATAGTTGCAATGAATGGGAATGTTAATGTAAGTGCTTATAAAAAACTTGAATATTCTTGGGCAAAAGCTTTGAAAGAAGGTCAACAAGTGTCGGTAGATGTAAAACCAATATATGAAGGTCAGTCTTTACGACCAAGTAGATTTGAAATGAAGTATAAAATTGATGGTAAAAAATCTGTGGAAGTCTTGGAAAACATATATGGAGGTAAATAAATGAACAAAGAAAAAATGGAGCAACTGTATCAAAAAATAGGACAACACTTAAATTTTATTATTCCTGAATCTTGGGATAAAGTATTATTATATTCCGAAGTAACAGAGTGGAGTAATCGAACTTATTTCTACTACTATCCTCATAAAAAAGAAACACCTATTTATAGTTTAGATATTGAAGATATGGATAATATTAATGAAGGCGAATTTAATAGGCAATTACACCAATTATATGAATATCTAAAAGAATTATGGTTTGAATTTAAAAATCAAAAACAAGAACAATGGACTAATTTAACATTTGAATTAACTTCAAATGGAAAATTTAATATTGACTATAATTATAGAAATTTAGAAAATGATGACAGTTATGAGCAACAAGTAATTTGGGGATATGAAAAATTAGGCATCATCCCAAACGAGAATAGACAACGAGATTTCAAGATAATTGAAGAGTATAAAAAAAATATTAACAATAATACTAAATAAACATACCTACGTTAATAAAAATATAATGATATTTAAACCTTGATTTGCTATATGCTTTTCAAGGTTTTTTGTTAAAGGCATTTATGATTAAATTAAGCAATATTATAATCAATATTAAGCAGACATTAGAGATTGATATCAATTATGGTCACTTTCGAAGGCAAAAGAAAAGTTATGGGCGGAAATGGATTAGGAACACCCGATGGTTTAGCGCCATTTACAATGGCCTCCTATGACTTCTTTTTAGGAGACATTGCAACCATCGTGGGACCTGAAGCGACAGTAAACGAACGGATAGAAGCAGCTGCCTTTACTTTCGTCAAACCTTTAAAAGTCGCGGATACTGGCCATGATTTATTGAAAGCTGGGGAAAATGCTAAGGATGCTGGTAAGGGTATAGATAAAACTAGACCGTCATGGAAACAATCTGAAATTGATGTAGAGAAGGATTTCCCTGAGTATAATGCTCAAAAGTCTTTTAAAGATGGTAAAGAAGTTCCTTATGGAGAAAAAGGTAGTTCTAGACCAGATTTGTATCAGACCGGGCATATTATTGAGGTGAAAAATTATAAGATTACTACTTCAAGCGGACGTAGCAGATTAGTTAATAACGTGTCAAAGCAGGTAGAAAAAAGATTAAGTGATTTGCCTAACGATACAAAACATCTGTTATAATTGATATTAGAGGACAAAATGTATCAGATGAAATTTTAGATGAATTGTATGAAAAGATTATGAATAAAACAAATGGTAAAGTAGATATAAGATTTAAAACAAATTGATTGAGGTGAGAAGAATGGCTGTGGGATTTAAGGTGAAATATTACTGGTATCAAGTAGGGCATGGCGATTTCTTACATTCTTTTTTCTCTACAATAAGCTATCATTTAGAGCGAAATGGTTGGGGAACTGAGTATCCCTTCTTATTAAATGAACTCTATAACGGGAAACTTGAGAATGAGAATATTGATAGTGCTATAACTGAATTAGAAGTAATAAAAAAGAAATTACAGAATTATAGTCCATCACAAGTAATATGGGATATTGAAGATCTATCTAAAAGACCACCTTGGGGTGATAATATTAGTAAGGATATCACAAACTTATCTAATTACTTTATAACAAGTGAAGGTGAGGACTTAATAGATATGTTAATGAAAGCATTAGAGAAGGGACTAAAAACTAATTCAGATGTTTATATAGAAAGCTTATAAATAATACCCTTCTATTGATGACCTTGAAATTATATCAAGGTCATTTTTTATAGTTTAGGTGGTACGGAGTGTCAAATAAACCGCTTGTAGAATAATAGAATAGTGATAACCCTTATAATCAATTGATGATGTATTAACAAATTATATAGTACTTACAACACCTTTAAAACGTATACCCTATTTAATGTATTTCATCTCTTATAAATAACCAGTAAATTATCAGCTAGACAAGAAGCACTTAAAGATAAAATTGCTAAACTGCGAAAACAAGGACCTTCCAGAGCAGATGCGACACAGTAAGCTTCAGAATGGCTGGAAACATAAGTAGCACTTCATAATCCAGATCAAATATCTGGAGGAAGAGAAGACATTATTGGAGGTTTAGGGGATAGAAGAGTAAATTCCTCGATAGGTTCACAATGGAAATATAGAATTGATGTTGTTGATGAACAAATTAGGAAAATTGCTAAGAATATGACACCTTAGCAGCTAAAGAATACTTATTTAAATGTGAATTAACTCAATAATCAAAGGAGGGTATTTTAATTGGAAACAATATTTAGCGATTTTATAAAAAATGAAACAGTTGATGAAGTTGTTATTTTAAAATATAAGGATAAACTTCCTGAAGAATTAATAGAAACATGGAAAAATATGGTTTTGGTGCTTTCGTAAATGACTTTTTAAAAGTTATTAATCCAGACGATTATAGATTTTAGAGAGAAGTTATCTAAGGCATGAGCAGGCGATTCCTATTTTTACAACCGCAATGGGTGATATTATAGTATGGGAAAAAGATAAGTATGTAAATTTATTAAACTTTAGGAAAGGATCTGTTAATGTTGTTTCATCCGGATTTGAATTCTTTTTTGATGATTTAAAAGATAATGACTTTATGAACGATGAATTAATGTGGCAACCTTATCCTGAAGCAATTAGTAAATACAGTGCCACTAACTATGACGAGTGTTTTGGATACACTCCTCTATTAGGTTTAGGTGGGGCAGAAAAAGTAGAGAATTTAAAAAAGTCAAATTGAAGGAACATATTTTTATTATTACTGAATTTATGGGACCAGTTCATTAATGTTAAGGATTGTGTTACAGAATTAATTATAAGTACTTGATTATTGTGGGTCTACATAGTGCCAAAGGGTGACATCTATTTGCTAAATAACAAGTGCTTTAATCAATAACTTTCTTTCTTACTTGTTCTTTAATTGTTGATAAGAAATATTTTCATCATCATTAGAGTTTTTTCTATAATATAGATTTAGTAAACGTAACCTTTAGCCATTTTGTAAAGCACATCAATTAAACGTTTAGCTATATTCTGGTACTTTTTATTTTACTTAAGTATTAATGATTGATGATGCAACCATCTTCATTTAGAAATTCGAGAAAAAGACTTGCCATAAGTTTAAAAGGGTGGTATAGTAATCAAGTTGTCATTTTTATTACCGATTCACATCGAAAATAAAATAAAAAAGTTGTTGACATAGATAACGAGATTTGGTATGATATTAAAGTCGCCAAAACGACAACGCAATAAATTTTAAACATGAACATTGAAAAC
>NZ_JARHXR010000023.1:0-22162 GCF_029222665.1 Bacillus sp. Cr_A10 | reverse complement strand
TTATAACAACTATTTAATAACAAATCTAGTTTTACTATAACCCTCTTTTAGCTTCTCTACTTCTAAAATTGCAGGTATTGCTGCCTTTAGTTCAGCAACATGTGAAATCACGCCGATCATCCGACCTGATTTTTGTAAATCAATTAATGTATCAATTGCTTTGTTAAGAGATTCTTCGTCTAAGGAGCCAAATCCTTCGTCAATGAACATCGTATCAATTCGAATACTACCTTGGAAGCTTTGGATAATGTCGGCCATGCCTAAAGCCAAGCATAGCGATGCATTGAACTTTTCGCCACCTGATAGCGTCTTTACATCTCTTGTTTGTCCTGTATATGCATCATATACGTCTAATCCAAGCCCACTTTGCTTACCGTGTGTTTCTTGTCTTTCGCTTCTGATCAAGTAATACTGACCACCCGATAAATACTTTAGCCGTTCATTTGCAGCCTGTACAATTTGCTCCAAATATTCAATTAGCACATATCGCTCAAATGAAATTTTAGACTGATTTTGTCCCCTAAGCACATCATATAAGTCTACAATACGTCCTAATTGTTGCTCCAACTTCGTAATCCGAGAGCTTGCGGTGTTAATCTTTTGCTCTATTTCTAGGCCAGCTTTTGCGTATTCCTTCGAACTATTAAGGATATTTAATGCTTCTTCATATGCAATCTTAAGTGTAACTAACTCTTCTTCTAACGGCGCTAGCTCTACTTTTATTTTGTTTGCAAGCTGCTCCCGACTTTCTTTTACTTGTTCCGTAAATGTATGAAGTGCTTGTGCATATGCTTTACACTGATCCCTTAAGATTTGTCTTTCTGATTCAGACATTTTCGCCGCCGTATACAATTCGATTGTCTCAAAGCCAGCCTTAGATAAACCTTCAATCAACTGAACTTTGGCCTTATCTCTTTTTTCTTTTGCTTCATGGAGTGAATTGGAAGCATGTCCTACAGCAAGCTGGGCTTTAGTGAATGCTTCAACCGCAAGTTGTTTCTGATTTTGTATTTGAGCCCAGGAATTTTCTAATTGTTCCTTATACTTGGTTGCTTCCTTTATTTGCTCTGTAAGCTCCTGCAAGTTGGAAATGTATGATGGAATAGATGCTTTTTTGGAATCATACACTGCTTTTGCTTGCTCATACATGCCTTTTTGTTGTTGATAGGTAACTTCGGCATTTATTTTATCTTGCTCTAACTTCTCAACCTTTTGAACACTCGCCTTATAAGGATTTCGTAAAACTGCCAGCTTTTCTTTTTGTTGTCGGAGACTTACAATTTCTAATTCTAGTAGTTCAACATCTTTTGCTAGTTTTGGTGCTTCAGGAATAGTAAGTTGAAGTTCTTCTAACTGCTTCTGCATTTTCAAATAATTTTCTTCAGCAGTTTCTTTTTTTGTACGAACCGTCCAAAACAACGATTCTTGCTTACCTAACTGGTCTTTTAATTTTTGCAATTCATCTTGATTTACAGCTTCATCATGTACTTCTGTACGTGACACTTTATGTTCCGTACTTCCACAAACTGGGCAGGCTTCTCCTTCCACGAGCTTCGATGCAAGCATACTAGCTTGGTTGCTTAACCATTTACTTTCTTCTTCCTTATAAGCTTCTTGCAAATCTAAGAAAAGTTGTTTTTGGATATTTTCCTCTTTTGTTAGGTCCAGAAAAAGTTGTTCACCTTTTATAAAGTCTTGCAACATACTATTATTTGTTTGCAATTTCGTTAGCCGTTGCACTTCATAGTCTAGTGGTTCTACAAGCGCTTCTAGCTTTTCTATTTCTTTTTTAAGCGAAGCGAATACTTCTTTTTCTTCGAGAAATAGATTTGTCATAGCAGTCACTTGACCGCTTAGTTCATTCATACGATTTTGGTAATTAAGTATCTCGTTTCCCTTAGATTCGAGCTCCTCTAACAAAGGCATAAATGAATTTAAACGAATAAGTGCTTCCACACTTTTTTCACGTTCTTCTTTTTTATTTGCTTCTAACGTATACTCAATTTCTACTTGTTTTACGTTTTCTTCTGCTTCCAAAATCTCTAGTTTAGCTAATTCTAATAGCTTCGATTTCTTATCAACTTCTTGCTCTGAGTCCCTAAAGTAAGTTTCCATATGTTCAATAGAACTTGCCCTCTCAGCTGCTTCTAATCGATATTGCTTGTCTGCATACTCTTCTGACTGGTTTTGTAAGTTTTTAAGGCTTTGTTCTTTTGCTTCAAGCTCTACAAATCTATCATTTACTGCTTTTGCTTCGTAGTAATCGTTCTGTTTGTTTACGTGTTTTTCACATGCTTCTCTGTATATCGTCTCGTCTAGTTGAACTTTCTTTTCATAATAGTTGATTTCTTCTTTTAAAGCTTCCACTAGCTGAACAATGTTAAAATTACCCGAATCGATTAGTTGAAAAATGCTTGAATCTCGAGTTGGGAATGAAGCTACGATTTGTTCCGTATAGCTGTTTCGAGCTAATTCTTCTTTTTTCAATTCTGCTTCTGCTAGTAGTTTTTTCTCTTTTAGTTTCTCACTTATCATTTTGTATAGCTCTGTTTTAAAGATTTTACGTAATATAGCTTCCTTGTTTTCTGTTTGGGAAGTAAGTAACTTTCTAAACTCCCCTTGAGGTAGCATAACTATTTGACTGAATTGATCCTGTGTTAGTCCAATAATATCTTCTACCTTTTTATTGATTTCTGACACAATTTGACGGTCAACAACAGGAATTTCACCCGTTTCGTTCACTTCAAAAAATTCGTAGCGTTCACCAGTTGCGCTTTTATTTCCTTTTTTTACATGTGGAAGCTGCCGCAATATCCGATATGTACGTTGATGCATTTCAAATGTTAATTCCACGGAAGTATGTGTATCATCTGTTGCAAAATCACTGCGCATGATTTTCGTATCACGACGATCCTCTCCGCTTCCTAATCCATATAATGCAAAGCATATTCCATCGAATATAGTAGTTTTTCCTGCTCCTGTAGCTCCGGAGATAACAAAAAGATGATTGTTCTGCAGCTCATTAAAATCTATCGTTTCGGTCGATTTATATGGACCAAATGCGGTCATTTTTAGCTGAAGCGGCTTCATACTTTGATCCCCCCTTCACGTTCCTCTATCATTAAGCCTTCTAATATTTCCTTGAATAAGTTTTCTGTTTCATCAGATGGCTCTTTTCCACTTACTTCGGTATAAAAAGATTGAAACAGAGTAAAATCGTCTGTTTTTCGACGACTTACTTGTTCTTTTTCATTCGTGGTATTTGACTTAAATACTTTTCTTTCAACATGCATCGCATTTGGATAAACGGTTCTAATCTGTTCCATTGGAGATAAAATAGGTGTTTCATCGAGTAATTTTACAAATACAAAGTCTTGGCTCACCGGATGATGCAAAATGTCTTGCATATAACCCTCTATTGTTCTCATATCACGATTTGGAACTAGCAAACGTTTTTCTAACGTAACCTTACCTTGTTGGTCTAACTCAACTATAAAATACCCTTTTTTATGGTGTTCCTCTGAAATCGAATATTTTAATGGAGAGCCTGCATATTGTATTGTTTCATTTAATACATAATGGGCTTGATGAAGATGGCCAAGTGCCGTGTAGCAAAAGTTTTTAAAAAGCGCAGCATCCACATATTCAGCTCCTCCAATTGCCAATGGACGTTCTGAATCACTCGTATTCTCTTCTTGCTGCCCACGTGCAGTGACAAATGCATGTCCAACAAACACATGCCTTTTCGTTAAATCTAGCGTTTTATCAATTTCATCTACAATTCTCCTCATAGCTTCCTGATGATTAGTTACCGTGTCATCATCAAATAAATGCCGCACTTGAGAAGGATCAGCATATGGGATTAGATGAAAATGTACTTCTCCATATTCATCATTCAGAATGACAGATTTTAGTTCTTCAGTTAATTGACCTACTATATATAATCCCGAATCTTTCATTAGCTTACTGCCAAAGTTTAGTCGAGATGGACTATCATGATTTCCAGCGATACTTAATACAGGTGTTTTTCGTTTTAGAACTATCTCCGCTAGCAGTTCATCTAGTAAATTTACTGCCTCCATGGGAGGAACCGCCCGATCATATAAATCACCTGAAATTATTACAGCGTCTGGTTTCTCTATATCAATAGCTTCTATCAATTGATGTATAACAAATCGTTGTTCTTCCGTCATATATATACCTTGCACTAATTTGCCTAAATGCCAATCTGCTGTATGAAAAAATTTCAAAAGAAAAACCTCCTCTTCTAAGTCTATTTTAACATCAATAAATAAAAGAAATGTTTGGTAATAATTAAAAACTAATGAAACCGATTACTTGGCATGTTATGATGACATTGGGAGGGATGCTTATGTCATCAGAAGCTTATCAACTTACAGCCATAATTATTTATATGGTAGCAATGCTTGTTATCGGGTGGTATTCTTACAAGAAAACTACCAATTTAACCGATTATATGCTCGGCGGTCGTTCACTCGGTCCAGCTGTAACTGCATTAAGTGCAGGGGCTGCAGATATGTCCGGTTGGTTATTAATGGGATTACCTGGAGCTATTTATCTTTCAGGTATGGGTCAAGCTTGGATTGCAATCGGATTAACGATAGGTGCTTACTTAAACTGGTTATTCGTTGCACCTAGATTACGTGTTTACACACAAGTATCAAATGACTCTATTACAATTCCTAGTTATTTAGAAAGCCGTTTAAAGCAATCTTCACGTTTACTACGTATTGCTTCAGGTCTAATTATTTTATTATTTTTCACGTTTTACGTTTCATCAGGAATGGTATCAGGTGGAGTTTTCTTTGAAAGCTCATTTGGTTTAGATTACCACACTGGTCTTCTAATTGTTTCAGGTGTAACAGTTGCCTATACGTTATTCGGTGGCTTCCTGGCAGTTAGTTATACGGATTTCCTTCAAGGTCTTCTAATGTTCTTAGCATTAATTTCTGTACCTATTGTAGGAGTATTTACAACAGGCGGATTAGGAGAAACAATTGAGTCTATTAAGGCAGTGAACCCTACACATCTAAGTCTTTTCGCAGGAACTACTTTAGTAGGTGGAATTTCCGCAGTTGCTTGGGGTCTTGGTTATTTCGGACAACCCCATATTATTGTTCGATTCATGGCAATTAGCTCTGTTAAAGAAACAAAACAAGCACGTCGTATCGGTATTGGATGGATGATTTTAAGCTTAGGTGGAGCCATTGCTACTGCTTTGGTTGGAGTTGCTTACTATCAACAACATCCAGAACTAAGTTTAGAAAATCCTGAAACTGTTTTCATCGCGCTAGGTCAAATTATATTCCATCCATTTATTGCTGGTATTATGCTTGCAGCTATCTTAGCAGCAGTTATGAGTACTATTTCTTCTCAATTAATCGTTACATCGTCTGCATTAATTGAAGACTTATACAAAGCAGTTATTAAAACGGATGCATCAGACAAAACGTATGTATTATATGGACGTTTGGCAGTACTTGTTGTATCTGTTATTGCATTGGCAATTGGATGGGATCAAAATTCAACCATCTTGAAACTTGTATCATTTGCATGGGCAGGTTTCGGGGCAGCATTTGGTCCAGTTATCCTATTAACTCTTTACTGGAGAAAAATTACTTCAACCGGTGCGTTAGCAAGTATGGTTGTTGGTGCAGTAACTGTAGTAATCTGGGGAACAAATGAGACTCTTTCAAGTGCTTTATATGAAATCGTTCCAGGTTTCGTTTTAGCCTTAATCGTTGCAGTGGTAGTAAGCTTAATGACTTACAAACCAAATGCTGAAATTGATAAAGAATTTGATGAGACAATACGTTTATTGAAACGTGATCGCTAATAATATTAGTAAAAGCTGGCCGAATTTTTTCGGTCAGTTTTTTTTCTTTTCATCCTTCTATATATATTCGCCTATATGACACTTGTCATGTTTATTACTTGACGTTTATGCCTACTCCTAATTGGGTAATTTCCTTATAGTTATGGTAATGATTCTTATTAGGAGGAATACAATGAGCAGAGAAAAAACGCTTGAGCTACGCAAAAATGTTAAGCCATTTGAAAATTCCGAGTTGAAAAAGAGTGTTTTTCAGCTTATAAATACAATCCCACCATTTTTTATCCTTTGGTTTTTAGCTTACCTAAGCCTAGATGTATCTATTTGGTTGACTGTCGCAATTTCAGTTGTCGCTGCAGGTTTTGTTGTTCGTATTTTCATTATTTTTCATGACTGTACACACGGTTCGTTCTTCAAGAATAAGAAAGCAAACAACATTACTGGTACCATCACTGGAATTATCACTTTATTCGCCTATGAGAAATGGAAACGTGAACACAATATACACCATGCTACAAGTGGAAACTTAGATAAACGCGGTGTCGGAGATATATGGATGATGACAGTTGAAGAATATATAGAAGCAACTCTAATGAAACGACTTTCTTATCGTCTATACCGTAATCCAATCGTAATGTTTGGTCTAGGACCTGCATTATTATTCTTAGTTAGCAATCGAGTTAACCGTAAAGATGCTCGTCCTAAAGAACGTAACAACACATATTTGATCAATATTTCCGTCGTTGTTATTTACTCCCTAATGATTTGGTTAATCGGATGGCAAGCATTTGCAATTATCCAAGGTACGATTCTTTTCGTTGCTGGATCACTTGGAATATGGTTATTCTACGTCCAACATCAATTTGAAGATTCTTATTTTGAAGATGAATCAGAATGGGATTATGTAAAAGCTGCAGTTGATGGAAGCTCTTATTACAAATTACCAAAAGTATTACAATGGGTAACTGGAAATATAGGATTCCATCATGTGCATCATCTAAGCCCTCGTGTTCCTAATTACAATTTAGAGATAGCGCATGAATCGACACCACCTTTACAAAAGGCAACTACGATTAATCTACGTACGAGCTTACAATCTATTCGCTTCCGTCTGTACGATGAAGCAAATAAAAACTTTGTCAGCTTTAAAGAAATTAAACACTTACTAAAGAACCCTAAAGCGAACGTTAAATTACATTCCAAAAATGCAAGCTTCGACGGAAAATAATTTACAGGAAAAACCATTCCCAGTTAAAAAGGAATGGTTTTTCCTATATAATAAGAATTATATGGAACCAAAATAGAGGTGTAGCAATTGACAAAATGGTATCAAGTCTTCCCTAAATATCCTTGGTTAAGTATTTATGCTTGGATTGTTTTTTGTATTTTTCCTTTCTTCTTTATTTTTAAGTCATCTAGTCAACTTGAAATAATAATTGGTTTAATACTCACGCTATTATTTTTTATTGTTTATCGGTCATCTTTCACATCGAAGGGCATACTTCTCTATATATGCGTATTTGTAGAAATCGCCATAAGCGTCAGTATGACTTTTTTATATGGATATATTTATTTTTCTATCTTTTTATCTTTTTTTATTGGGAATATTCAACAAAAAGCAAACTTTTTTGTCATTTACAGTATTCATTTAGTAGCAATGATCACAGCAGTTATAATTGGTTTCTTTACACAAATGGAGCTCTTCCTTTCGCACATGCCCTTCCTCATCATCTGTTTAATCGGTGTGATTTTATTGCCATTCAATACATACAATCGAAACAAACGCGAAGTATTAGAAGGTCAGCTGGAGGACGCACAAAAACGTATTTCCCGATATATCATTATTGAAGAAAGAGAACGTATCGCTCGGGATTTACATGATACACTAGGACAAAAACTATCACTTATAGGTTTGAAAAGTGATTTAGCGAGCAGGCTAATCGAAAAAAATCCGGAAGCTGCAAAAAATGAAATTAATGATATTAACCAAACTGCCCGCTCAGTTTTAAAGGAAGTACGAGAACTTGTGACAAATATGCGTGGTACAAAACTTGAAGAGGAACTATTTCGCGTGAAGCAAATTTTACTAGCCGCACAGATCGATTGTAAAGTAAGCGGGACAGCGGAACTAGTGAAAACTCCCCTCCTTGTCGAAAACGTACTAAGTATGTGTCTAAAAGAAGCCGTAACGAATGTTGTGAAACATAGTAATGCTACCTCTTGTTCTATATCTATTAAACAATCTGCAAAAGAAACCTTGCTCAAAATTCATGACAATGGCACTGGTTTGGTTTTGGAAAAGGATTGGTCTAAAGGACATGGATTACGAGGCATTAAAGAACGATTAGAATTTGTAAATGGTAGTTTCGACATTCACACGAAAAATGGAACAACTCTTAATATACGTGTGCCAAATGTGATTCAGCAATCGAGACAGGAGGAATAACAAATGATTCGAATTGTAATTGCAGAAGATCAACGAATGGTTCTTGGTGCCCTTGGTTCACTTCTTGATCTAGAAGAAGATATGGAGGTTGTGGGAAAAGCGAATAATGGAGAGGAAGCTCTTAAGCTAATCCATCAATTGCAGCCTGATATTTGTATCATGGATATTGAAATGCCAGTAAAAAGTGGATTGGATGCTGCAGAAGAATTAAAAGAGGAAAATTGCAAAGTGATTATTTTAACGACTTTTGCAAGATCTGGTTATTTTGAGCGTGCTCGAAAAGCTGGGGTTAGTGGGTATTTGCTTAAAGATAGTCCTAGTGAAGAACTTGCTAATTCTATTCGTACGATTATGGATGGTCGTCGTATATACGCTCCTGAATTAGTAGATATTGCGTTTGAAGAGGATAATCCTTTAACTGAGCGCGAAAGCCAAGTACTTGAATTGATTGCAGATGGGAAAAGCACAAAGGAAATTGCAGGGGAACTATACCTCACTACGGGAACTGTCCGAAACTATATATCTGTTATATTAGATAAATTAGATGTAGGCAACCGAATAGAAGCTATTTCTCGGTTTAAGGAGAAGGGTTGGTTTAAATGAATATAAAACTGCTTAAAGGACAACTTTAAGCAGTTTTTTTATTTTCCTCTCAACTTTTCAAACGTTTGAAGGGTATATATATTGAAGACATTATTTACGGAAGGAGTGAACAATTCATATGCACGAAGATATTATAAGGGAAATAAAAAAAGGAAATAAGGATGCTTTTCGTAGATTATATGATGAGTATGCAAGTTATGCTATTCGTACCGCTAAGGCTATTACACGAAATGATGAACATGCAAAAGATGCTGTACAGGAAGCTTTTATTCGTGTTTACCGTAATATATCTTCTTACGATACTGCACTTTCTTTTAATGCTTGGTTCTACCGCATTTTAGTCAATGAATGCAATCGACTTTTAAATAAAGAAAAGAAAAATAGTCCGATTAACACGGTTCTAAATGAGCACTATACACAACTAATGGAACATTCTAAAGAAAATGTAACGAATTTATACGAGATCATACAAAACATGTCGGACTTATACCGAATACCAATTTTATTAAAATATATAAAAGGCTTTTCTGAAAGAGAAATTGCACAAATTTTAGAGTTGAACCAAAACACGGTTAAATCAAGATTATTTAACGGGAGAAACCTATTAAAGAAACAATTACATTTGACTGAAATGGAGGGAATTTGAATGGATCAAATGGATAAAAGAGCAAAAATAGAAATCCTAAAGCATACTGAGGATAATCAAGATCAATTAAAAGAAGATATTTGGAATAATCTAGACAGAGAGCTATTTCCAGAAAAGAATAGAAAGGATAAACATTTGAAAAAGAAATCTAAGTTTGTTCCTATTACAATTGCCGCTGCAGCTGCCGTAATTCTATTGTTTAGCACTCAAACCAACACAGGTATGGCATTCATTAAACAAATTAAAGACATTTTCGTTCCAGAGAAACAAATAACACAAAGTATTGAAGGAATGGATGAAGAAACAGAAGTCGTTTTACAAGAAGGTAAAGATTCAGAATACGTTATTTATATCGATGAAGAACGATATAAACTTATCCAGGGAGAAACCTCGGATATTATTACGACCAAGGAGCCTTTAGAAGAAAAGTATCCGGAAGTTTCCATGGAAATCAAGCAAATTACGGATAAATCACCTGAGGATATGGTCTCAACTTTAGAAAAGGAATTGGAAGCTGAATATACGAATGTGACTGAAACCGAACGCGTTACAGAACCAATTGAAGGCTTTAAGTTGCATGGAATTAGCGGTTCTGAATGGGACAGTCCCGTTACAAATGTGTATATAGTAGACAATAAAAATGGTGGTAGCTTTGTGATTAGAGAGAAGTATTTCTTAGAAGCTGCGGAAGGTCATGGTGCAAGGTTCTATGCCATGCTTCAGCAATTTGAAATCGTTGAATAAGTTTAATGCCCCCCTCCTTCGGGTAAACAAAGAGTAGATTAATAATTTGAGGAGGAATTTACATGAGTGGATTATCTGACAAATTAAAAGGTACTGTGAACAAAGTTAAAGGTGAAACAAAAGATCAAATTGGAAATGCGACAGATGATAGAAGTTTACAAGCTGATGGTAAATTAGACAAACTGAAAGGTGAAGCTCAGAAAACAGTTGGTGAAGCAAAAGATCGTTATGATCGAGATCGCTTATAGGTTAAATAAGAAAAGCTCTCTGCATTAGCGGAGAGCTTTTTATACTGTAGAAAAACTCGAATTTATTTTTATATAGGATGAATCAGGTTTTCCGAAGCCTAACGCTCGCTTATGTCTGGGCCCCGTTGATTTTCCGTTCCAGGCGGACGCTTTCCGTTGGCATGGCTTCAGCCGCTTCGCTTTCGGTGCAGAAAACATTTGCTATTCCGGCTGGAGTCGCCGCCTTCCACTTCAGTCTACTATTGTATGCTTAAAATTAAGCTTTTCTTATTTCGATATTAATGTGACACTAATAATCTCTGGTGTATTAAATACCCTCACTGGAAAAACACTGTTTCCAAGGCCTCTACTTACAATCATCCTCGTATTATTTTCTTCATATACTCCGGCTGTAAAATGTGGGAACAATCCTTGTCCCGGTGCTGCTAAACCACCTATCCCAGGAATTCGAAACTGACCTCCATGCGCATGTCCCGAGAAAACTATATCCATGTTATGATCTACATAATCTTGAAACGTTTCAGGTCGATGAGAAAGAACTAATGTAAAGGTATCCGATTGTTTAAATTTACTGAGCGCTTCCTTAACAAGAACTCCATTTAACGGGTCTTCAATACCAATTATTCGAACTTGTTCACCGTCTTTTTCAATTGTTTCCTCTTCATTCGTTAATACATTTACTCCTAGCTCCGTCAAAGAGGTTTTAATATTCTCCATGTCATTCGTTGCGATTTCATGATTACCAGTCACATAATAAATAGGTGCAAAAGATGCTATTTGCTCTACTAAATCAAGACTATTTTCTAAATCATATCGATTACTATCTATTAAATCACCAGTTATAAAGATTAAATCTGGTTTGGCGTCCTTCACCTTTTTTACAAGTTTTGTTTGATTTTCACCAAATGTTGCATCGTGCAGATCCGAAATCTGTACAATCTTTAATCCATTAAAGGAAGTAGGTAATTTATCTGATTCTACTACTATCTCTGTAGTTTTTATGTTTTTATTTCCAAAATATAATATAGCTACTAATACTAGTAACAAAACTAACCACTTTTTCATTTAACTTCTCCTAAAATATATATCTTACTCTGGGCTCATAATTCCTACTCGATGACCAATATGGTTTGTTTCCATCAATTCCTTATATGTAAATAAAGCTGTGTCCCCTGTTGTAGTTTGAACTGCTCCAACCGGCAATCGATCTCTTTCAATAATATAAGCATTTGTAGCTGCACCAGTTGGTAAATATGTTGGACAAACTATCGTCCAATCTAACAAGGTTTCTTTTAACATGTCATACACTTTATGATGCTCTTTCGCAGCTATAGTTGATTTTCTCTTTGATTCTGAAGATTGATACCTTAACAATTCAGGGTTCACCCGACTTGATAATATCCCCCCTGTACCAATAGTGACGATTCGATTTATATTTTGTTTCTCCATAATAGAAATGATATGTGCTACTGCTTCTGTTAATACAGTTGTTTGATCAGTACCTAATGCACTTACAACTGAATCAACGCTATCTAAAGTTTTTTCTATATCTGATTTTACTCTTGCATCGCCTTTTATTACAGTTAAATTAGCATGAACCTGGAGCATCTCTGGTTTTCTTACAAGAACTGTCACGTGATGATTATTCTCTAGCAACAAAGAAAGAAGTTCTCCGCCTACACGCCCAGTAGCTCCGAATAATGCTATTTTCATAAGAAACAGCTCCTTTTTTTTATTATAACAAAAAGCATCATTAAATTATGTAAAGATACAAGAAAACTGTACTATTCTTTAGGAATCACTCTAGCCCCATTTACACATCGCAAGAATGCGTCTCCCCATTGGAGCTGAGCTTACTCATCCTAAGGCACAAACGTAAAATACGGCATGTATTCATCTTTTTTGTACCACATCACGACCAATAAACAACAGAGCCTAACAAATAAAAAAGTATCCCACGTTTTGTGTTGGGATACTTTTAAATGTCGAGAATTGTTATTTCCCGGGAAATAGAATTTAATAAGAATTAGCGGTAGAAAAAATTAATGCAAATATAACGCCATAAAAAATAATAATAAGTCCGATGCTAATAGCCATCCAAATTAGAGAGGCGCGTGCGTAGTTACGACGTGGATCTGGATTACCAAACCCCCATATAAATAGCATGACGATGTTTACAATAGGAATAATCATAATTAGCATCGTAAGCAGCCATTCTCCTACGGACATATTAGCCGCTGTTTTTGGGGTAACAGTATTGGAATACCCTTCAGTTTGTTCTGTTTCAACTGGATTCAAAATAAGTCCTCCTTTTCAAATAATATGTACCATTCATGTACATCTTTATTTTACTTGAATACTCATAAGAAAAGTCCTCTTTTTTGTAAAAATTTTTACATTTATTTTAATACATACTCATAGACGTAACAATTCCTATCAGCTTTGAATATTTCTAAAGCCTCTTAACCAGATGCATCTTACTCCATAAATTGATAATTTTCATTATTATTTTCAAGTTCAAGATTTCCCCCTAATGTTGTTTTTTCTCGAAAAGGATGCTGATTCTACTGTAATCGCCAACCACTTCCACTATATATTCACGCAGGTCAGGTTAATACCTTCTAATAATTGCATAGCAAAATCGATGAGGCGAAAAGTGACAAATGCTCCTCTATATCTATAAATAATTATATCTTCGACTTAGAAGCATTCTTTTTCGCAAAATAGATTGCTCCGGCTAAAAGAAAAATAATAGCTATAAAAGTAACAAGTAAACTCCATATAAATGGGGTGTTATCCACATCGCCATTTAATATCATCCCAGCATACATCGGCAGCTTCCATGGTGAAATCGTCCAATAAGCTCCAAGTAAAGAATCGATTAATTGAACAATTAATACAAGTACAAGTGAAACAGTAGAAGCAATCCCTGTGGAAAAAGTTGCACTTGAAAATAAAACAATACTAATTACGAACAAAATCCATACAATATAAGTCCCAAGAAACCCTAAAAATGAACCCATATCGACCGCTCCAAACAGGATATACGTATAATATAAGTTCGTTAACAATCCAAGAATCACACTACTAATAACAAGTATGCTCATCATTACTAATTTACTAAACACATAACTAGAGTACGCAATCGGACGAACATATAAAAGCGTTGCAGACCCGTTTTTTCGCTCCCTTGCAATAATACCTGCAAAACCAAGTGTCAAAACTAGCATTCCAATAAATTGATACTGGCTTACAGTAGACATAACAATTTGCTCTGGTGATAATTGAGGTAACTGAAAAACAGCTCCTTCTGGCATATTCCCAACTGTATTTAAGATTTGAGGTAAATAATAATTCATTAGTGGCTCAGATATGCCAAACAATATAAACACTAGCGGTATCCAAAGGATTTTAAAGTTCCGTACATTTTCACGCCACTCTTTTTGGAATAAAACCGAAAAGTTACTCATCCTTTATTCACCACCTGTAAAAAGATTTCTTCTAAACTAGCAGTTGCTCGTTCAACCTTCGTCAAACTATAATGACTATTTCCAAGTACACGTAATACCTCATTCATTTGTAGTTTAGTATCCTCTCCTATTTCAATAAAAGCAGTTGGACCATCCTGTCTTGCAGGATAAGGTGAAGTATCAATAAATTTTGCTGCCTCTTCAGCGTTTGTGAAATAAATTTTATACTGAGGATTTGCATACTTTTGACGAACCTCTTCCATAGAACCTTGCTCCACTAATTTACCTTTTCGTAAAAATAATAATTGATCGGTCATTTCCTCCGCATCATTTAGGATATGAGTGGAATATAGAATAGTCGTTTTTGCTTGTAATTCTTTTAATAGATTCATAATTTCTCGTCTTCCTATGGGATCTAATGCAGAAACTGGTTCATCTAGTAAAAGCAACGCAGGTTTGTGAACGATTGCTTGTGCTAGACCTAGACGCTGTTTCATCCCACCGGAAAAAGTTCCGGTCTTTTTATTTTTAGCCTCACCTAGACCGACGAATTCCAACGTTTTTTCTGCTTCTGCTTTTGCAATCTTTGTATCCACTCCACTTAACTTTGCAGCCATCTCTATAAATTCAAGTGCTGTTAACCATGAATAAATCTGTGGATATTGAGGAAGAAATCCTATTTCACGTCTTATATCTCCCTTTATTTCTACGTCCAATTCAATGGAACCAGTTGTTTGTTTAAGTAGACCAGCAAGCATCGATAAAGTAGTTGTTTTCCCAGCCCCATTCGGTCCAATTAGAGCAGTTGACGTATTTTTATTCAATGAAAAAGTGACATTGTCTACTGCCTTTTCTTTACCATATTCTTTTGTTAAGCCCTGCATATGAAGTAGTGTATTCATTCATTTCTTCTCCCAACGATAAAGTAGATAATTGATCCAATGATATTACCAAAAACAATAATAATTCCCCATAACCATTTAGGACCGTTCGTATGGGTTACTCGTATTAAGTCAATAATAGCTACTACCATTAAAATAAACTGAAGAATTATTAGTGGTAATACTAGCACCCACGGTATTGATTCGAAATCCATTCCTATTCCTCCTTTGTCTCATTACATCTATTCTACTACATATAGAACAGAAAAGTTTCATAAATTTAAAAATATTTTTAATATGTATTTCCATTTCTTCTAGAGGCAAAGTGTTTACATGGTTATGTTATAATAGAAAGTTGGAAGGTGAATTTAATAATGGAATTAAAAATTAGAAAAGCACGGAAAGAAGATGCACAGGCAACCGTTCCACTGATTATGGAAGCAATAGGTGATATCTCCATGCAAATGACCGGAGAAACGGAAGAAACAGCTATCACAAAGGAATTTGTCCATTTATTTTCTCGGACAGACAATCGACATTCCTATTTGCATACGTATGTCGCAGAAATGGAAGGGAAAGTTGCTGGCGCACTTGTCTTTTATACATCAGAGCAAGCAGTTACACTCGATGCAAATTTAGAGAAATATCTTTCCAATAAGAAAGGTACCTCTATCAAAATAGATCGTGAAACACTACCTGGTGAGTGGTATATAGATACGGTTGTAGTTGACCCAACATATCGCGGTCATGGAATTGGAACAAAACTTTTAACACATGCAGAACAATTAGTGAAAAATGCTAGTGGTGGAAAACTCTCCTTGAACGTAGAAACGGAAAAAGAAGCTGCAATCCGCTTGTATAATCGTCTTGGATTTGTTACTGTATGTCCTTGGACAATTATTGGCGAACCTTTTCATCATATGGTGAAAACGGTCGACGTCGATTAAAGGAGAAGTTTTATGAAATTATGGATTTACCCCTTAATGGTTGTTTTTGCAGCAAGCTGTTATGGGACATTATCAACAATGATCAAACTGGCAATTGGGGATGGTTACACTGCCTCTGAAGCAACATCAAGTCAATATATTATTGGTTTTCTTTTAGCATTCATTATATATATGGTGACACAACGAAAGCTTCCCCGTTTCAATGGTGGCTTTAAAATCGTTTTGTTAGCTGGTATTTTTACTGGACTTACAGGAATTGTTTATGGACAGGCACTTATCTATTTACCAGCTTCTCTTGCAGTAGTTATGCTTTTTCAATTCACTTGGATTGGAACGCTTATTGATTGTATTCTAAGAAGACGGTTACCATCTAGGCCAGAAGTTATTTCCCTTATCATATTATTTGTCGGAACCATTTTGGCTGCTGGTGTAATTGATGTCGATTTAAGTGGTATTGACTGGAAAGGCTGGGTATTTGGATTTGCCGCAGCACTATCATTTTCCCTTAATATGAACGTCAATACAAAGCAAGTGGTAGGTATGAATACAACTACTCGTCTATTGTTCGTTTCTTTTTTTGCAATGATCATGATTACCTTATTCCAAAGTCCTGAAATTATATGGAATGGAAAGCTGTTTACAGAACCACTTATTTTCTATGGACTGGCCCTTGGTTTGCTCGGTATTATTATTCCAATTTATTTATTTGTTATTGCGGTTCCAAAAGTAGGAGGAGCAGTTTCTTCTATTTTAAGCGCAATGGAATTGCCGGTTGCTGTGACTGTTTCAGTAATAGTATTAAGTGAGGCATTATCTTGGATACAAGTTCTCGGCATAGCAATTATTTTAGTTGGTATGTGCATTCCGACACTTGCCGGAATTAGTAGAAATAAAAAACGAAAGTCTGTTTAATATAAAAGCTGAAGCCCATTTTACTATAGGCTCCAGCTTTTTTAGTTCTATTCTTTTTCAATTCTAAATGTAACCAAGACAAATATTGCAAAACTTATTAGTAGCAAAGTTCCACCTACAATATATGCAACTAACGCAAATGTCTCGTTTATATTAAATGGTTGCATGAACTGTAAATACATACCTAATGGTAACCCGATTGCTCCTATAATTGCTGTCCATCCATGCACTGCTACAAGCTTTGGCGATTTAATTTTATATAACTTGTAAAACAATCCATAAACAAATAACGATAGCCACCCAACTAATAAAATATGGGCGTGAATTGGGCGAAGTGCATAGGATCCTGCTCCAGCCATATGAGATCCAAGATAAGCTCCTAGTAATCCAAATAATGCACCAGCTCGTATTAAACGTAGACTCCATTTTTGTTGCATCTCAATTTCCTCCTATTTTTTTCTTGTAATTGTTAACAATGCAGGTAATAATAGCGGTCTTACGATAAAAGTATCGATTAGAACGCCAAACGCTACTACAAAACCAAATACTTTCAGTTCCATTACAGGCTGTGTAATCAATACTGCAAACGTAGCTGCCAAAATTAAACCTGCTGCAGAAATAACGCCTCCAGTTAATTCAACAGATTTTGCAATTGCTTCCTGCTCGCAAAGTAGTTTTCTCTCTTCTTTTAATCTACTCATCAACATAATAGAATAGTCTACTCCTAAAGCTACTAAAAAAACGAAAGAATACAAAGGTATACGATAACTAAACGACGAGTAATTAAATAATAGGTTAAAGATCCATGTGGAGAATCCTAACGATGCTCCAAAAGATAATAATATAGAAACTATTATTAATAGAGATACTCGGATAGATTTTGTTTGAAATGCTAGCATTGCACCTATTAAAACAGTCGTTAATATCATTACCAAACAGGTGTCTCTTCCATTAATGTTACGAATATCGACTTGTTTTGCTGTTTCTCCACTAACCTGAACATTTTGTTCTTTGAACTGATCTCTTATATTTTCTATTTCATCTAAAGCCTCTTTACTATAAGGATTGGCTTTTAATATAACAGAAAACTGTGTATGACCATCAGCCTCTGAAGAAGGTCGTACTTGATCGACTAATGGTCTATCTTCTATCTTTTCTATAATACTCGAAATGGTATTATCATCTGTTGATTTAATTAAAATTGTTGTAGGTGCAATTTCACCTTCTGAAAATGCTTCACCTAGTTTTTTAAAACCTTCTCGCGAAGATAATTCCTTTGGAAAGGATTCCAATAAATCATAGGAATAGACAGTGGTTGTAGCATGCCAAGTCCCTATTCCTACAAGCAAGAGGATAGGGAGTGCAACTCTCCATGGCTTTTGAGTGCTTATGTTACCGGCTAAAATCCAAAGCTTCGATTTCTTGTTTTTCTGTTTCGGCATTTTTACAACAGCAAACAATGCTGGCAAAAGAGTAAGACCTGCTATTAGCATGGTAATTACCGCAATAACAAACACCGGTGCAAAATTACGATATGGTTCATATATGGCAAACGAAAGTGTTGCTACTCCCGCTAAAATAGTTCCACCACTAAATAGAATGGTTTCTCTTGTTCGAGCAAGTGCCACTTTCATATCCTGTTCTTCTTTATACCGTGCGTACAGCAGAAGGGAATAATCCGTTATTACAGCGAATAATAAAATCGTCATAATGGAAAGGGCTTGGTTTTCAATCGTAATTGATGTGAACTTTCCTGTGAGACCAATCAATCTGTCCACGACCCCATACACAATACTAGCCCCAATAAGAGGAATAATCGCAAGTAAGAATGAACGGTAAATTAGGATAAGTAGGATAAAAATAATACCAACTGTCGCTAAAAGTAATATCAAATCAGCCTGTGAGAAAAGTTCTATTGTATCACTTGCTATTCCCGCTGGTCCTGTGTAGTAAATCTTGAACTCGGAAGGAACAATTTGAGATACATTATTTTTAATCTCTTTAACCTCTTCATGAACCTCTTTACTTTCTAAATTTCCTTGTAAAATTAATGGAATGAAAAATGTCTTCTGATCCTCCGATACAAAAGAAGCCCGTTGTTCCAAAGGAATTTGAGAGAACCTCGGCATATTTGAATAATTTTTTTCCATTAATTGTAGAACTTCTTGAATTTCTTCATCAGAAGCTCCTTTTTTATTTTCAAAAACGATGATTAAAGGTAATCCATCACTAGTAGAGAACTTCTCTTTTAGCATTTTATCCGCTTGTATAGACAAAGCTGTCTCTGGAAGTCCAGCATTTTTGGATGAACTCGCCACTTCTTTTCCTGATGGAGCAAGAAAAGAAAGTAATATTACTATTGATAGCCAGGTAGCTATAATGATAAGCCAGTGACTTTTATTTTTCATTTTGCTTCCCCCTTATAAGGGGTACTATACATGGTGAAAATGAACGGAAGATGAACAGAAAATTACAGCTTATTTAATTGAACGGTTACCTTCGTTCCAAATGGCTCTACACTATCAAATAATAAGCGTCCATTATGAGACTGAATCACTTCTTTTACAATGGCAAGGCCAAGTCCACTACCCTCAATTTGTGTAGATCTTGCTATATCATCGCGGTAAAAACGGTCTGTCCATTGATCATAATTAGAATCTTTATTGCCAACTCCAGTATCTTGTATAGTAACAAGTATATGATTTATTGATTCAGTAACTTTAACGTGAATTTCTCCAGGTGAGCGATTATATTTTATTGCATTCGAGATAAGATTCTCCCAAACATACTCCAACATTTCTATATCTCCTGATATTTCTACCTCTTTCAGTTGTAGTTTCAGAAATATATCTTTTTCATCCATCATCCATCTAAACTTTTGTACGACTTGTTTTAATTGGTTATCAAGTCGAAAACTTTCTTTTTTTCTTCGGTGATTCATTTGATCAAATGAAGTAAGTATCAATAATTGCTTCATTACACTTGATAAACGCTTTGCTTCTTTTTGAATAATGGATGTGTATGTTAATAGATCCTTTTCGTTCAGCTTTTCGTTCTCAAGTAATGTAGCATAGCCTTGAATATTTAATAATGGTGTTTGAAAATCATGTGATACTCTTGATATAAATTCTTTCTTATATCGGTCACTTGCTTCCAACTGCTTCACCATATATCGAAAACTTTCTGCTAGTTGTCCAATTTCATCTTTTTGATAAACTGGTATCGGTACTTGAAAATCTTCGTTCGCAATTTTTCTAGTAGCAATGGTCAATTTCGATAAAGGATTAATCATTTTTTTCGCTACTATTAACATAGCAATTACACTGATGACAATCATTGCTGCTGCAAGACCACCTAATAATATATGAATTTCATTAAATAGAAATTTTATATTAGGTCTCTGAAATAATGCATATTTTTTATTGTCATATGTAAATGGAACTCCAACTGTATTTGTTAATTCATTTGAAAAATACCCCGTAATAAAGGTTTCTCTAGGAAACTCCTTCATTCCATGATATATATCTCCCCCTATAACGCTTTTCACTACAGTATCACTTATATCATTTTCTCTGAAATCGCCACCAAAGCTCTTTATATGGCCTTCTTCATTTATAATATATATTTGATACCCACTATCTCCAAAAGCATTTAGAATAGGCTCTAAATCGTTTTGCTCAGTTGTCTCAATCAGCTTCACCATGGATTTTGCAACAAGCACATTCTTCGAATCATTTTCCACTTTTAAATTTTGATGGTAATACGTATTCACAATGATAAAACCTAAAGACCCACTGAGAAACATAATGAGAAGTGTCATCCATACAAACTTACTATATAAGGTTCTCATAAACGCTTGCCCTCTAATTTATATCCGATGCCACGTACTGTAGTGATATGAATATCAGTTTGCAATTTATTTAAACGTTCCCGAATTCGTTTAATATGTACACTTAAAGTCTGTTCGTCGCCTTCAAAATCCATTCCCCATACTGATTCTATTAGTTGATCACGCGTAAACACTTGATTTGGTTTAGTAGCCAGCTTAGAAAGTAACTCAAACTCTTTTAACGGCAATACTAATATGTCTTCACCAACATGCACTTCAAATCGTTTTCGATTGATACATAAATTTCCTACTTGAATATTGGCATCACTCGTTTTATCATATCTTCTCAAAATTGCTCGTATACGAAATAGTAATTCTTTTGGTTCAAAAGGTTTTACTAAATAGTCATCAGAACCAGCCAAATATCCTTTTTCTTTATCCTCTAATCTTCCTTTTGCAGTTAAAAGTAATACAGGAATATCATATTGATCACGTATTTGCTTCGTTAAAGTTAATCCATCCATAATGGGCATCATAACATCTACAATTGCAAGATCAGGAGTTATATTTTCTATTAATGCTAATCCTTCTTTCCCGTTAGTTGCTTTGATTACTTGGTATCCCGTTTGAGACAAATAAATAGATATTAAATCTAACGTATGCACATCATCATCTACTGCTAGTATTACTACCAAACTGAACCCCCCTATTAGTTTTTATTGTGTCTGTTTCTAGCCGATTCGGCAAGTATAAGCCCACTTAAGAACACAATAGAGGGAAAATATTATCTCGCTGAATACCATAGCAGCCATTTCTCACTCTTAAGCAACATAATACACAAAAAATTGGTCACCGATTACTCGGTGACCAATTTTTTATTGAGAATTTTAGTAAAAATATGGATAAGGGAGACTAGTTTGTCTGCTAGAGCAACCAAATGAGTTGTATAAGCGACTAAGGAGACTCCAAAAGCGATCAATTAGCCCTTGAAAGCGACCATTTCTCAAAATAAAGAGTTAACTTTCTCTGAGATGACACATTTTTTCTTTGTCCTACGTTATGAGACTCTCTTTTTTGCAAGTATCTACAATTCTTTGCCTTCAATTCTTTGCCTTCGGCTTTTTTTCTAGTACAAAAGAAAAAAGCCGCCACCGATTGCTCGGTAACGACTTTTCTAATGCCCAGCGACGTCCTACTCTCACAGGGGGAGACCCCCAACTACCATCGGCGCTGAAGAGCTTAACTTCCGTGTTCGGGCTGCGAAAGCAGATGAACGGCAGATTTCTTCGTCAGCAGCGGTCGTTCGATTCTCGCGTATATCATACGCTGCGAGCCTCTCTCCCTTGCTTCCTTGAACTCTTTGTTCCTCTACTTTCTCGCTAGTTTATCTACAATTCTTCCCTTCGGCTTTTTTAGTACAAAAGAAAAAAGCCACCACCGATTACTCGGTAACGACTTTTCTAATGCCCAGCGACGTCCTACTCTCACAGGGGGAGACCCCCAACTACCATCGGCGCTGAAGAGCTTAACTTCCGTGTTCGGTATGGGAACGGGTGTGACCTCTTCGCCATCATCACTAGAC
>NZ_JARHXR010000022.1:0-9771 GCF_029222665.1 Bacillus sp. Cr_A10 | reverse complement strand
CTCGTCGCAAAAAACACTGCTCCTGCGCAAGCTCGTCGCAAAAATTAATTTCGCTACGCTGCTCAGTCCAGGGTCTTCACCTCATGCACCTGCCGCTTCGCTTTCGGTGCAGAAACCATTTGCTATTCCGGCTGGAGTCGCCGCCTTCACTACAATTAACTATTATCCGCTTTTCAATTAGGAAATCATCATGCCATTAATAGTTTTTATCACTTACATTTTTTCAACTAGTCTTTATAGAAAATCGTTGAAAAAGGCGACACTCCTGCGGGAATAGCGTTAGCCGAAGACCCCGGAGTTGAGGGGAAGGCAATCTAAGTTCGCCGCATCCTGCTCCTGCGCAAAGCTCGTCGCAAAACAACTTTTGCGGCAACGATTGCATGACCAACATCGTGTTGGCCTAGGAGGCTAAGGCAACGCCCGCGGAAAGGGAGCCGTTTCTACGATTTTCTTATTTATCGGACTACATTATTAATAAAATTAAATTCTATGGACTTTTTCAGTGCCCTCAAGTTAGGTAGAAATAAACAATTTAATTTATCCGCATTTATTGTTAAAGTAAAAGACCGTAGGCAAACTCTTTGCGTTTGCCTACAGTCTAACACTGTTCGCTTATTCTTAATTTATATAGAGAAAATATTTTCCATAGCTTTTGTTTTATTTGGATGGTTTAGTGCTATTAGAAGTGCTAGTCTTGCTTTTTGCCCATTTAATCCTGGAGCAAATATAACACCAGCATTTTTTAAGCTTTTTCCTCCACCATCATATCCGTACACATCTTGCGCAATACCATTAAAACATCTAGAAACGAGAACAATCTGAATATCCTTTTTAATACTTTCCTCGATAATTGGTAGAAGACTTGGGGGTACATTTCCCTGACCTAATCCTTCTAATACAATTCCGTCATACCCTAATTCAACACATGAAGCTAACAGATCTGGTTCCATTCCCGCATACACTTTGAAGAGAGCGACTCTTTTCGCGATACTTTGAATAGGAAACACTGCTCGATGATTTGGTGAGTGGTGAAAATGTACTATAGACTTAGATATAAAACCTATCGGTCCATACTGAGGACTTTGAAAAGTACTTACATTACTGGCATGAGTTTTTGTAACATTTTCGGCTGTGTGTATTTCATCATTTAATACAACTAACACCCCTTTGTCTTTTGCATCATCAGAACTTGCAACTTTTACAGCAGATAATAGATTATATAATCCATCTGATCCAACTTCATTGGAAGAACGCATCGCACCAGTTAGTACGATTGGAATAGTAGTATCCACGGTTAAGTCCAAAAAATAAGCTGTTTCCTCTAAAGTGTCCGTTCCGTGAGTTATAACTACCCCTTCTATATGGTCCTTTTGAATAGACTCGTCTATCATTTGTTTTAACAAAAGCATTTCTTTTGGAGTAATATGTGGAGATGGCAAATTAAAAGCTTCAATTTCTTTAATATTTGCATATTCTTTTAATTTTTCTCCTTCCATCGAAATAGGATTATTTTCTATAGGGATGACAGCTCCTGTTTCTGCCTGAATTTGCATAGAAATAGTACCGCCTGTATGGATTAATAATATATTTTTCATAGAAACACCTCCGTTATTTTTACAAATTAGCAAAATTATAATGTATAATAGATATAGTTATGTGGAAGGAGTAAGGATATGTTTATACTGCTTTCCGTTGCAATAGCTCCGGCTCTTGCACTTTTAAGTTATTTTTACCTACGTAAGGAAATTGCAAAAGAACCTTCTAGGTTATTGTTACATACATTTATTTACGGTGCTATATTAACTTTTCCTATTTTATTCATACAACATGTAATTCAACAAGAAGATGTGTTTTCATCTATATTTATCCACCAAGTATTAGTAACAAGTGCACTAGAAGAATTTTTTAAATGGTTGATTCTTATAATTGCTATTTATAAACATGTTGAGTTTGATGATCCTTATGACGGTATTTTATATGGGGCAAGTGTTTCTCTTGGATTCGCTACAGTTGAAAACATACTGTTTTTATTGAATTTTGGGATGAATCAAGCATTTTTACGTGCCTTACTACCGGTTTCAAGTCATGCATTATTTGGCGTAGTGATGGGATATTACATAGGAAGAGCGAAATTCACAGTGACGAAAAAAGTGAAATATGAAATTGCTTATGCTCTTTTAGCAACCTTCTTTTTACATGCTACTTATAATAGTATTTTAATCATCAAGGATGTAAATTTGCTATTAATGGTTCCATTTATGTTGTTTTTATGGGTATTCGGTTTATCGAAAGTAAAAAAAGCACATATACTTTCACGTCATAAAAGGTTTGAACATCATGAATATTTTTTGAAAGAAGAATCTAGCCGTAGCTAGATTTTTTTTTGTATATTTATCGATTTCTTACCCAAGCTAGTTATAAAGGAGAGATGTCATTTGAAACAGATAAAATACATCCTAATTAGCTTGGTCTTTATTTCTGGAAGCTATGCATTTATAGAACAGGAACAATCAACTCAGGCATTTTCCACCCAGGTGTTAGAACGGGGTGCTTTTGGTGACGATGTAATTGAATTACAAGCAAGACTTCAATACATTGGATTTTATACAAGTCAAATAGACGGTAAATTTGGCTATAGCACGTATTGGGCATTAAGAAATTTTCAAGAGAAATATGGACTTCCTATTGATGGGATTCTAGGGGAAGGCACTAAAAAGAAACTAGTAAATGCATCTAAGTACGATAAACAATATGTGCATGGTCAACTTAATAAAGGCAACAGTTTTACCTATTATGGTGGAACGGACCTAGATAAGCAGGTAAAAAACAAAAAAGCAGAAAGCACGAATATGCAGCTTCCCCCAAAATACTCTGAAAAAGAGTTAAAGTTGATTGCGAATGCCGTTTATGGAGAAGCAAGAGGAGAGCCATACGAAGGGCAAGTTGCGGTTGCAGCAGTTATATTAAACCGAGTGGAGCATCCAGATTTTCCAAATACAGTATCAGAAGTAATTTTTCAGCCACTAGCTTTTACTGCTGTTGCTGATGGTCAAATTTGGCTAGAGCCAAACGAACGAGCAAAAGAAGCAGTTTTAGACGCATTAAATGGTTGGGATCCTACTGAAAATGCTATTTATTACTTTAACCCTGATACAGCTACAAGTGAGTGGATTTGGTCAAGACCTCAAATTAAAAAAATCGGACAGCATATTTTTTGTTCATAAGGAGATAAAATGAAAAAGTATATATGGATAATTGCATCTGTCGCTGTCATATTCCTTGTCTATCATTTTTCAGTTCAAGCAAAGAATAACCGGTTAGAAAATGCGCTGGCTATTCAGTATTCCAATCAATTAACATCTGCTTCAGAAAAATTAGTAAAACTAAGTGACTCAATTGATCAAACTCTATTATTTCAAGATAAAGAAGCACTAGAACAACCATTGGACGATGTATGGAGGCTATCCTCTGATGTTCGTGCATCAATTTCAGCATTACCAATCGATAGTGAGACTTCTACTGCATGGATGAATTATTTAAATCGTATCGGAAATGGTGCTTCACTCGTAAAAGAGGGAAAAGTACCAATTGAAGATTGGCAAAAAAATATGTCAAATGCACGTGATAATTTACGTTCGCTTTCTGAACAATGGGCTTTTACAAACAGAGAGGACGGATCGAAAGATTATATAGTCAATTCGTTTGTGAATAATAAAGTAAATAAAAGTAGTGAAAAGAATTGGAAGTCACTTGGAAATTCAGTGAAAACCTACACGGAAAGTGATTTTCCAATGACGGCTAGTGAGACGGATCAACAGAAAAAGAAGGATCTTAAACATATAGAGGATTCAGAAGTTACTGCTGAACAAATGAAACAAAAATTTATTAAGTTATTCCCAGAATTTAAAGATGCTACAATTCATATTACGGAGAGTTCCAAAGATGCACCATATCCTTTTTACCATATTCAGTTCCATAAGGGAATTCGTATTGGATATGCTGACTTCACTAAAAAGGGTGGTCATTTATTATCTTACTTAATGGAGAGACCATTTGATCAAACAGCAATATCCGTTGAACAATTAAAAGAAAAAGCTTCAACCTATATGAAAGCTTTTGACTATGCGGATACCGAAATGGTGGAGTACCGTGAGAACAATATAGCTTGGCATTTATCATTTGCTAGAAAGGATTCGGAGAATGACGCATTAATTTATGCAGATGGAATTCAACTAAAGGTTGCAAAAGATAATGGCGAATTACTTGGGTTAAACGCAATGGAATATATTCAAAAAGAAAAAATTGCTCCTCAAGAAGTGAAGCCGCTGAACTATAAAGAGATGTTCTCAAGTGATTTTTCAGTGGAAGAGGAACGTTTAGCTTATGTTGAAAATAAAGAATTACAACAAAGACTAGCTTTTGAAGTTTTAACAAAAAATGATTCTATTGGCACATATAGAATTTATATCGATACAGAAAATCATGAGATATTGCACGCAGAAAAACTCCCTTAAACATTTTTTTATAGAAAAATGTACTTTTAAGTGTCATAATAGAACTATTATGACACTTAAAGAGGGATAAAAGTATGAAAATTAAACTTGGGACTAATTTAATACTAGAGCCTACGTTTACAGAAACAGCAGAGAAATATCGATGTAAAGTGGTTGACTTAGATGAACAATTTATTTATGTTGACTATCCAATAGATACAAATACGAATAGAACCGCTTTTTTCATTGATGGTGCTCAACTTCGTGCTTCTTATGTAGAGGAATCTAAATCCGCGTTTGCTTTTCAAACAGAAGTATTGGGTAAGAGAAATGGGCAAATACCGATGATAAAGCTTCTTTATCCAGGTGACTCGGAAATAATAAAAATTCAAAGAAGAGATTTTGTTCGAGTTACTACTGCTTTAGATATCTCCATACAATTTGAAGATGAAAAATACCAATTTGTTACGGATGATCTTAGTGCAGGAGGAACAGCTGTTATACTCAATCGGGAAGTTAGGTTTAAAGAAGGGGACGAAATTTCTTTACTTATTCCTCTTGCTTTTAATAATGGTGACATTAAATATGTTACTACAACTGCAGCAGTTGTTCGAATATGGGAAAGAGGGCAGCAACATATAGCCTCTCTTCAATTTACTGATACAGATGACTTAGATAAACAGCAAATAGTTCGCTTTTGTTTTGAGCGCCAATTATCATTAAGAAAAAGAGAAATGAGCTGAAAAAAGTCTGTTTATACAGGCTTTTTTTTTACGTACGAATTTATGCTAAAATATACTTGAATAGAGTGGAGGCTACAATATGACAAAACAAATACAAATAGCAATAGATGGTCCTGCAGCGGCAGGGAAAAGTACTATTGCTAAAAAGACTGCAGAATTACTTGGATATACATATGTAGATACAGGAGCAATGTATCGTGCAATAACGTATAAAGCCATTCAATCAAACATAGATTTGCAAGATGAAGATAAATTAACTAGCTTACTTAAACAAACATCGATTGAGTTAAAGCCTTCTCCTAAAGGACAGCAAGTATTTCTAGATAATCAAGAAGTAACAGAGGAGATTCGCTCAAAAGAAGTAACAGCATCCGTTTCTGTAGTTGCAGCACATGCCGAATTACGTAAAGAAATGGTGCGTAGACAGGTAGAGATGGGGAAAAACGGAAGTGTGGTAATGGATGGTAGAGATATAGGTACATCCGTATTAACTGATGCTGAGTTAAAAATTTTCATGTCTGCAAGTGTAGAAGAACGTGCAAAAAGAAGGTTTAGTGAGAATAATAAAAGAGGTATTGAGTCCAGTCTAGAAGAACTTATGAATGATATAGAACTTCGAGACAAGCTGGATAGTGAGCGAGAAGCTTCACCTTTAGTACAAGCAGAGGATGCAATTTTTATAGACACTACCTCACTTACAATTGAAGAAGTATCTGAGAAAATTATGAAACTTGCGAAAGAAAGGATGGCATAATATGAATCTATATTCCTTTGCGAAGACAGTTGTTTATGCTGCTTTAAAACCTATATACCGATTTGAAGTAATCGGAATAGAAAAGTTCCCAAAAGAGGGAGGAATTCTATTATGTGCGAATCATATTGATGCTTTAGATCCACCAGTAGTGGGTATTAATGCACCAAGACCAGTAAACTTTATGGCGAAGGAAGAATTATTTAATATTCCAATCTTGAAAAATATTCTTCCTGGAGTAAATGCTTTTCCAGTAAAAAGAGGGATGAGTGATAGAGATGCCTTGCGTATGGCTATTAAACTCTTAAAGAATGGAGAAGTAGTAGGTCTGTTTCCAGAAGGGACAAGAAGTAAAGATGGAAAGCTAGGAAAAGGTTTTAGTGGGGCAGGTTTTTTTGCGCTTAGAGGAGATGCAAATGTAGTTCCTTGTGCGATTATCGGTCCCTATAAACCATTTAGAAAGTTGAAAATTGTATTTGGAGATATGATAGATATTCAACCTTATAGAGAACGGAAAGTTTCTGCTGATGAAGTGACTGAAGTTATAATGGAGAGTATTGGGGTACTACTAGAGCAACATAAAAAAACGAAATAAATCAAATCTTTTTTCAATTTGAGAAGGGCTTCCTTTTGTATTTCTGTGCTTGTTCGCATAAAATAGAGAAGAGACGTTGTGAAGGAGGATAATCATATGTCAGAAGAAATGAACTTAGTTGACTCACATGAGTTTAAAGAGGGAGATCTAGTAAAAGCGACGATTGCGCAAGTAGACGAGAAGTCAGCAATCGTAACAATCGAAGGTGCACCTTTTGATGGAATAGTTCCAATCAGTGAACTATCGAGCTTGCATATTGAAAAAGCATCCGACGCCGTTTCCATCGGTGAAGAATTAGAGCTAATGATTACAAAAGTAGAAGAAGCAAATTTTGTCCTTTCTAAGCGCAAAGTAGATGCAGAAAAAGCTTGGGATCAGCTTGAAAAACAATTTCAATCAGGTGAAGTGATTGAAACAGAAGTAAAAGAAGTAGTAAAAGGTGGTTTAGTCGTTGATTTAGGTGTGAGAGGGTTTATCCCGGCATCTTTAATCGAGGATCATTTCGTAGAGTCATTTGAGGATTATAAAGGTAAAGTGTTAACCTTTAAAATTGTGGAATTAGAGAAGGAAAAAAATAGGCTTATTCTTTCTCATAAAGCAGTTGTTGAAGATGAAAAAGCTGTAAGTAAACAGAAAACGCTTGAAAATATTCATAGCGGAGATATAATTTTGGGAACTGTTCAGCGAATTGCATCTTTTGGTGCTTTTGTTGATATTGGCGGTGTGGATGGTCTAGTTCATATTTCTCAAATATCTCATGATCATTTAGATAATGTTGCGGATGTATTAAAAGAAGGACAAGAAGTAAAAGTAAAAGTATTATCAGTAGATCGAGATTCAGAAAGAATTTCTTTATCTATTAAAGATACTTTACCAGGACCTTGGACAGAAATTGAAGATAAAGCATCTAAAGGTTCTGTATTAACGGGTACGGTGAGACGCATCGTTTCATATGGTGCGTTTGTAGAAGTATTCCCTGGTGTCGAGGGTCTAGTTCATATTTCTCAAATTGCGCATAAGCATGTTACTTCTCCTCATGAAGTGCTAAAAGAGGGCGAAGAAGTGGAAGTGAAAGTACTTGATGTTAATAGTAAGGACAAACGTCTATCTTTAAGCATTAAGGATCTTATTGAAAATGAGAACGACTACAACTTAGACGACTATCAATTACCAGAAGAGTCAAAAGGATTTTCTATAAGTGATGTATTAGGCGATAAACTAAAGGATTTTACGAATAAAAACTAGATTAGACTGTTCCCGAAAGTTTTTAGGGAGTGGAAGGTATTATTCATAATATGATTTAATTGAGCAGGCGATTTTATAAAATCGCCTGCTTTTGTGTGTCCTAATCCCATGCAATTTTACTAAAGGGAGTCCCGTTTCAACAGAAGACCAAATGCTTCGCCTCTGCTTCTCCCATTGAAGGTGGGAAGTTTCAATAGTGAAAAATCAATAAAAAGTGAACACTTCGAAAAATGTATCCTAAAACAAAAAAGACCTTTTGCATGAAGGTCTTTAAAAACTGGATATTAAACTGGGAGTTAGGAAGGAAAGTGACGCGTCTTATTTGCTTTTAATAATATGTCCAATAATTACAAAATAATATAACCAATTAGTGTTGATGTGACCTAGATCTTTTTCTATTCCTTTTTTAATCTTTTCGACTATTACCATTCTGTGTACTTTCAGCAATTGTGGAAGTAGCTTGCTTATAATCATTATTTATAGTAGGTGAAGAGGCTTTTACAGGATCTCCATACGCTGTATCAGTAGTTTGAACTTGCTTTTTCTTACTAGTACTTGCATTCGTATTCACGTTTTTATTTGTCATTTGTGTAGAACCTCCTAAATAAATTTCTAAATATCCTAAATATCCTACGAAAGGAGAGTTGATTACATACTAATAAATATGATCCCACATAGGTCATCCCTCTTCCTTTATAATCCCTAATAACGCGCTTATTATTCATCTCAAATGCGATTTTTATACACAGACCAGTAAGGCAAGCGACTTTGTAAATAGAATATTTTGAGCATAAAGAAAAGGAGGACTGAAGAGTGACTTTAAAAGTGGTGCAGATAATAAATGTGAAGGTCGCTTTTTTGTTCGTTCACATTATCGTAAAAATGGAATATTCAAAAAGTATAGACAAAATTATTTTTTTAGTATAATATTCCTTGTAGGGTAGGTAATATGGATTACTGAAATACCGGATATTTTAAAATAATCTTAGCAAGAATATTATTACTAGGAAAGAAGATGCGAACGGTTATGAAGAGGTATTATGTTTTGAGACAAAGAGATGATTTTTTTGGATTATTTTAACAATTAATAGATGATTCGAAGTGTATAATAATTCCAAAAAAAATGATAGATGTTTTTTTGAATGTGGGTGATCTAGTTGAAATTAACAAAATGGATAGAGGATATGAAATAAAAGTAATAAAAGAAACGAAAATATATAGGTGACATGGTTTGAACTATTTCAAAAAAAATTTAAAAGTTTCTAAGGAAAAAGGAGAAATCTATGAAAAGAGTAGTAGCAGATAATTCTGGGATATTTGAATAATGAAAGCTAATAAAAATATAAGAAATAGAATTATAGTAATGATTGTAATGATTATAGTTATAATTTTAATAAGTATAGAATACAATATTTCTCGTTAAATATAAGAATAACCAAGAATTTGAGTTATATTGACTGACAAAAATAATCCATTCCTCCTCACTTAATTGTGGGTGGGGCTTTTTTTATTTGCCTAATCAGGAATCATGATTGATGAATACATTGATTATAGTTGAAAAGAAAAAGGAGAGAATAAATGGATCCTCGTTTAGCAGAGCTTCTTCAGAAGACAAGTTTATACGGTACTTTAGCGAAATACTATGAACATATAGATCCAAAATGGCATATGTATTTTTACGAATTGCACTTTAAGTTTGAGAATCAGCTTGTTCAATATTACTGGATGCTTCGTCAACAAAATCCAAATATGGATAACGAATGATCTACACTATTTTTAATTTAGTTAACCGCCAAGTTAGAAGCGGCAGACGTTACGTTGAAAGTGTAGTTCAGGAAAACAATAGTATAAGAATAATTGAATCCAACGAGTGATTTATGATTTATTCAACTAACGGGTGCTTTAGTTGATGAAGGCACTGCAGTTATAAAAAAAAGCCCAACC
>NZ_JARHXR010000021.1:0-187098 GCF_029222665.1 Bacillus sp. Cr_A10 | reverse complement strand
AGTACGTGACTGACCGAACGAATGAAGTTGACGAAGAAGTACGATGTGTATGGAAAGCCGAAGAGTCTAGTGATGATGGCGAAGAGGTCACACCCGTTCCCATACCGAACACGGAAGTTAAGCTCTTCAGCGCCGATGGTAGTTGGGGGTCTCCCCCTGTGAGAGTAGGACGTCGCTGGGCAATTGAAAAGTCGTCACCGAGTAATCGGTGGCGGCTTTTTTTGTTTGTAAAGAAAGAGCCGAAGGCAATGAGGAATAAAGAAATAATCGAGAAAGTAGAGGAACAAAGAGTTCGAGGAAGCAAGGAAGAGAGTATCATAACGTAGGACAGAAGAAAAATGTGTCATCTCAGAGGAAGTGAACTCTTTATTGTGAGAAATGGTCGCTTTCGTATATTCTTAGTCGCTTATACGACTCGGGTGGTTGCTTATAGGTTCGGAATGGTTGCTCTCCTAGACAAATTAGTCTCCCATATCCATATTTAACAAGAATAGTCTCGGTTTCAGCTAAAATGGTCTCGAATTAGAAAATTTGGTCTCGGTTGCAAGCAAACTAGTCGCTCTTTGAGCAAGATTAGTCTCGTTCTGCTATTTAATGGATAACCTTTCAATTTCAACAGTTGAAATAGGTATCAATAAATGAAACCATACTATACTAACTTCCTATTTATCACTCTTTGTATTTTAGTTGTACTTAATTATGGGTATATAAATAAGTAATAACTACAAATTACGAGAGGAGCTGGTGGAATGACTTCAACTGCAATTTCCATGGTGTTGATTATTTTTGCCATTAATATTGTTTATGTCACTTTATCTACTACACGTATGATACTTACGCTAAAGGGCTATCGATATGTTGCGGCGCTAATTAGTATAATAGAAGTGGTGGTATATATAGTAGGCCTTGGTCTAGTTTTGGATAATCTAAATGAGATTCATAATCTAATTGCGTATGCACTTGGATTTGGTACAGGAATAGTCGTTGGATCAAAACTTGAGGAGAAAATGTCATTAGGTTATATTATGGTAAATGCCATTTCTACTGAAAGTGAAAGCGAGATAAATCTATCAACACTTTTGAGAGAAGAAGGATATGGTGTAACTAGCTGGACTGCAAATGGACTAGAGGGTGCTAGACAAGCATTACAAATATTAACTCCAAGAAAAGACGAAGCGAAACTGTATAATCGCTTAAAAGAGATTGATCCAAAAATATTTATTATTGCATATGAGCCAAAAACTATTCATGGTGGATTCTGGGTAAAACGAGTAAGGAGAGGAAAATTGTTTTCATGAAACAAGAGACAAAGTGGTTTGAAGTACAAGAAAACGAAAGTATTTCGGAATGTATGAGTAAAATGACTGCACAAGGCTTTCAAGTAGTTGGAAGAAGAGAAGAACCGCTATTTCAAGAAGTTAATGGACAACCGGTGCCAGTTAGACAAATCATTCAATTGAAAGGGATAAAAGAAGCTAAAAAATAACCAAAAGACGAACATTATAGTTTTCTGAAAATTAATTGTTCGTATTTAAGCGTTGACGTGAGTCGCTATAATTGTTAAACTATGAATAGAAATGGACGATTATCTCCCCATATATGCTAAAGAATTGGCTTTAGCGTCTCTACCAAGTCACCGTAAATGACAGGACTATGAGGGAAAGCGACTTTTGGATATTGCTTAAAGGATGTGTTTTCATATGTTCATAGAGACACAAATCCTGCAACCATATTCCTCAAGTAAACTGCTTTTCTTCTAAAGAAAGTAGTTTATTTGGGGAATTTTTTATTTTTAACTTCATTCAATTGTTAATTGAAGTTTTATAAGCAAGATTTGGACGCAGATACGTCAAAAGCACTTTGATGGAGGGACGAGAATAATGAACGCAAAAATTGGTGTAATTATGGGTAGTTCTAGCGATTGGGAAACAATGAAATATAGTTGTGAAATATTAGAAGAACTTCATATACCTTATGAAAAACAAGTAGTATCTGCACATCGTACACCTGACTTAATGTTTGAATATGCTGAGCAAGCTAGAAAACGCGGAATTCAGGTGATTATTGCGGGAGCTGGTGGTGCAGCTCATTTGCCGGGTATGGTTGCTGCTAAGACAACACTTCCGGTAATTGGTGTTCCAGTTCAATCTAGAGCACTAAATGGTCTAGATTCTCTATTATCAATTGTCCAAATGCCAGGTGGCGTTCCTGTTGCTACAGTAGCAATCGGAAAAGCTGGTGCTACAAACGCAGGGTTACTTGCAGCACAAATACTTTCTATTACCGATTCGGAAGTAGAGCATAAACTCGAAAAAAGACGAGAAGATACGAAAAATAAAGTATTAGAAAGTAATGGTGAACTTCAATGACTAAAGTAATTTTTCCAGGGCAAACAATCGGTATTATCGGTGGTGGCCAACTTGGACGAATGATGGCATTAGCGGCGAAGGAAGCTGGATTTAAAATAGCAGTGCTAGAACCTACAATAGATTCACCTTGTGGCCAAGTTGCAGATATTCGTATAGTTGCTCCATATAATGACGAAGCTGCATTAGAAGAGCTAGCAGAAGTTAGTGACGTGATTACGTATGAATTTGAAAATATTGATTATGCAGGTTTAAAAAGATTAACTCAAATAGCATATGTGCCACAAGGAGCAGAATTAGTAAAGATCACACAAGATAGAATCCTTGAAAAAACGGAAATTCAGGCTTCAGGCGTGCCTATTGCGAAATTTGTCGAAGCAAGCACATTTGAACAGCTAGAACAGCGAATTGACGAAGTAGGCTTTCCATGTGTCGTTAAAACTGCTCGAGGTGGTTATGATGGGAAGGGGCAGCAAATAGTTCAAACAAAAGAAGAGCTGCATAATGCTAAGTCACTATTTGAACATTCTGCATGTATAGCAGAAGCATTTGTATCATTTACAAAAGAAATTTCAGTTATTGTTCAAAGAAATGGTGCTGGTGAAACGTATTGCTTACCAATTGGTGAGAATATTCATGTCCATCATATTTTGCATGAAACGATTGTTCCTGCACGCATTGACAATTCACTTGCAAATAAAGCGGTTGAAGCTGCTCAAACAATCGCGAATCACTTAAATTTAGTTGGAACACTTGCAGTTGAAATGTTTGTTTTAGAAAATAATGAGATACTAATAAATGAATTAGCACCAAGACCACATAATTCTGGTCACTATTCGATTGAGGCATGTAATATCTCTCAGTTCCATCAGCATGTTAGAGCTGTTTGTGGATGGCCACTTCGTGAACCAAAGTTATGGACGGATACGGTAATGGTTAACATATTAGGACAGCATGTTATTCCTTTAACGAATTCTATTAGTAAGTACCCAAACTGGTCCGTTCATTTGTACGGAAAAAGTGAAGCTAAAACAAACCGTAAGATGGGTCATGTAACAATCCTTTCAACTAACATTGAACAGACTTTAGAGGAAATTGAACAATCGAATATTTGGTCATAAAACAGGAGGAAATTAAATGATAGAACGTTATACTCGCCCGGAAATGGGAGCAATTTGGACAGAAGAAAACAAATACAATGCATGGTTAGAAGTTGAAATTCTTGCGTGTGAAGCATGGGCTGAAATAGGTGATATTCCGAAAGAAGATGTTGTCGCACTACGCAAAAACGCATCTTTCGATGTAAATCGTATTTTAGAAATTGAGCAAGAAACAAGACATGACGTAGTAGCGTTTACCCGTGCAGTTTCTGAAACTTTAGGGGAAGAGCGTAAATGGGTACATTACGGACTAACTTCTACGGATGTAGTAGACACAGCTCTTTCTTATTTGATTAAACAAGCGAATGTTATTCTTCGTAAAGATATTCAAAATTTTATTGAAATCCTTGAAAACAAAGCAAAAGAACATAAATATACCGTAATGATGGGACGTACGCATGGAGTACATGCAGAACCAACAACTTTTGGACTTAAGTTAGCTCTTTGGCTAGAAGAGATGAGACGTAATTTAGAACGTTTTGAAGCAGCTGCAACAGTAATTGAAACTGGAAAAATGTCAGGTGCTGTAGGGACTTATGCTAATATTGATCCTTTTGTTGAAAAGTATGTATGTGACAAACTAGGTCTTGCAGCTTCACCAATCTCAACACAAACATTGCAACGTGATCGCCACGCACAATACATGAGTACGTTAGCTCTAATTGCAACTTCTATAGAAAAATTTGCTACAGAGATTCGTGGTCTTCAAAAATCGGAAACTCGTGAAGTAGAAGAATTTTTCTCGAAAGGTCAAAAAGGATCTTCTGCTATGCCACATAAACGTAATCCGATTGGCTCTGAAAATATGGTAGGTATGGCGAGATTAATTCGTGGATATATGATGACTGCCTATGAAAATGTTGCTTTATGGCATGAAAGAGATATCTCTCATTCATCTGCGGAACGTGTTATATTGCCAGATGCAACAATTGCACTTAACTATATGTTAAATCGATTCGGCAATATCGTGAAAAACTTAACAGTGTTCCCTGAAAACATGAAACGTAATATGGATTCCACTTTAGGATTAATTTATTCTCAACGAGTGCTACTTGCACTTATTGATAAAGGTTTAGCACGTGAAACAGCATATGATACTGTTCAACCATTAGCAATGAAAGCATGGGAATCTCAAACTGCCTTCCGTACATTTGTTGATGCGGATGAAAAAATTACTTCTTTATTAACAAAAGAAGATTTAGATGACTGCTTTGATTACAACTACCATATCCAACATGTAGATTTAATCTTTAATCGTTTAGGTCTTAATTAATACAAAAGCGGACAATTTGGTACAACTTGCAATCGGTAGGGGGAAAACCCCTGCTGATTGAAGTTTCACTTCATCGGAGGGATTTACAGTGGAAAAAGGTCGTCTATTATACGAGGGAAAAGCAAAACAATTATTTGCAACAGAAGATGAAAACATCCTGTTTGTTTCTTATAAGAATAGTGCTACAGCTTTTAACGGTGAGAAAAAAGAAGAAATAGAAGGCAAAGGGATTTTAAATAATAAAATCACTACTATTCTATTTGAAGAGTTGAAAAATCGAGGAATTGAATCTCACTTTGTTGAGCAAATTTCAGAGAATGAGCAACTTGTAAGAAAAGTAGAAATCATTCCACTCGAAGTAGTTGTACGAAATGTAGCAGCGGGGAGTCTCGCTAAACGCTTAGGTATGGAAGAAGGCATTCCTTTAAAGCATACTATTGTAGAGTTTTACTACAAAGATGACGCTTTAGGAGATCCTTTGTTGACAGATGCACATATTGAACTGCTTGCACTAGCGACACCTGAAGAAGTAGAAACGATCAAAGCAAAAGCACTGGAAATCAATCAAGTACTTCAACCAATCTTTAAAGAGATCGGCGTTACTTTAATAGATTTTAAACTGGAATTCGGTAAAACTGCACAAGGTGAAATTTTACTTGCAGATGAGATCTCTCCCGATACTTGTAGACTCTGGGATGCCGAAACGAACAATAAACTAGACAAAGATGTTTTTAGACGTAATTTAGGAAGCTTAACAGAAGTTTATGAAATAATACTTTCCCGCCTAGGAGGATTATCAAAATGAAAAAAGTTAAAGTGTATGTAACATTACGTGAAAGTGTTTTAGATCCACAAGGTTCTGCTGTAATGGGTGCTCTTCATTCTATGGATTACAATGAAGTGAAAGATGTACGCATTGGGAAGTATTTGGAGCTTCAAATCGAAGAGAGTGATCGTGATTTAGATGCTATCGTGAGAGAAATGTGTGAAAAACTTCTTACAAATACAGTAATCGAAGACTATCGTTACGATGTTGAGGAGGCTGTAAGCAAATGAAGTTCGCAGTAATCGTTTTTCCAGGATCGAACTGTGATTTAGATATGTATCACGCGATTAAAGACGAACTTGGGGAAGAAGTAGAATACGTTTGGCATGATGAGAAAGATTTAAGCGGATTCGACGGTATTTTATTACCTGGGGGCTTTTCGTACGGTGACTACTTACGTTGTGGTGCCATTTCTCGCTTTTCTAATGTTATGTCGGAAGTTGTGAAAGCAGCGGAAGCTGGTAAGCCTGTTCTAGGTATCTGTAACGGATTCCAAGTATTAACGGAAGCTGGTCTTCTGCCAGGAGCACTACTTCGTAATAAAAATCTTAAATTCATGTGTCGTACAGTAGATTTAAAAGTGGTAAATAATGAAACACAATTTACTTCTGCATATAAAAAAGACGAAATAATTCAAATTCCAATCGCACACGGTGAAGGAAACTATTATTGTGACGAAGAGACGCTTGCTACATTAAAAGAAAACAATCAAATCGTTTTCACATATGCTTCTGAAAACCCAAATGGTAGTTTGGAAGATATCGCAGGTATTGTGAATGAAAGAGGAAATGTCCTTGGAATGATGCCTCATCCAGAACGTGCTGCAAATGATATTATGGGCGGTTCAGACGGTCTAGCTTTATTCAAATCAATTGTGAAACAGTGGAGGGAAACTCATGTCAGTCATGCTTGAACCAAATCCAACGCAAATTAAAGAACAAAAACTATATGCTCAAATGGGGATGTCGGACGAAGAATTTGAAATGGTAGAAAAGATTTTAGGACGTCTACCAAACTATACAGAGACTGGTTTATTTTCTGTTATGTGGTCGGAGCATTGCTCGTATAAAAATTCTAAACCAGTATTACGTAAGTTTCCTACGAAAGGTCCTCAAGTATTACAAGGACCAGGTGAAGGTGCTGGTATTGTTGATATTGGTGACGGCCAAGCAGTGGTATTCAAAATGGAGTCTCATAATCATCCATCTGCAATTGAGCCTTATCAAGGTGCAGCGACTGGTGTTGGTGGGATAATCCGTGATGTATTCTCTATGGGTGCTCGTCCAATTGCAATGTTAAATTCTCTTCGTTTCGGAGAATTAAAAACTCCACGAGTAAAATATTTGTTTGAAGAAGTTGTAGCTGGTATTGCGGGTTATGGTAACTGTATCGGTATTCCAACAGTTGGTGGAGAAATTCAGTTTGATGACTGTTATGAAGGAAACCCTCTTGTTAACGCAATGTGTGTAGGTTTAATAAACCATGAAGACATTCAAAAAGGGATTGCTGCAGGCGAAGGTAACACAGTAATGTATGCTGGTGCCAAAACTGGTCGTGACGGAATCCATGGTGCGACATTCGCATCAGAAGAATTAACAGAAGCTTCAGAAGAAAAGCGTCCAGCTGTCCAAGTTGGAGATCCATTCATGGAGAAGCTTTTGTTAGAAGCTTGTTTAGAAGTAATTAAATCAGATGCTTTAATCGGTATACAAGATATGGGTGCTGCGGGCTTAACTTCATCCTCTGCAGAAATGGCTTCAAAAGCTGGTTTTGGTGTAGAGATGAACTTAGACTTCGTACCACAACGTGAAACTGGGATGACTGCTTATGAAATGATGCTTTCAGAATCTCAAGAACGTATGTTAATAGTTGTAAAAAAAGGTCGCGAAGATGAGATTGTTAAGATTTTCGAAAAATATGATTTAGACTGTGTTGCGGTAGGTAAAGTTACTAACGACAAAATGCTTCGTTTGATTCATAACGGAGAAGTAGTAGCTAATGTTCCTGCGGATGCACTTGCAGAAGAAGCACCAGTATATCACAAACCTTCAGCAGTTCCTGCTTACTTTACTGAATTCCAAGCAATGGATAATGTTGAACCGATTGTTTCGGATTATAAAGAAACTTTACTAAACTTACTTCAACAACCTACTATTGCTTCAAAAGAATGGGTTTACGATCAATATGATTACCAAGTTCGTACTAGTACAGTAGTTACACCTGGTTCAGATGCAGCAGTTGTTCGTGTCCGTGGTACAAATAAGGGCTTAGCAATGACAACAGACTGTAACTCTAGATATATCTATTTAGATCCAGTTGTAGGTGGAAAAATTGCTGTAGCAGAAGCTGCGCGTAATGTTGTATGTTCGGGAGCCAAACCACTTGCAATTACAGACTGCTTAAACTTTGGTAATCCAGAAAACCCAGAAATCTTCTGGCAATTAGAAAAATCAGCAGATGGTATTTCAGAGGCTTGTATTGCTTTAGATTCACCTGTTATCGGCGGAAATGTTTCCATGTATAACGAGCGTAGTGGAACAGCTGTTTACCCAACGCCAACTATTGGTCTTGTTGGACTAGTAGAAGACTTAGCACATGTGACAACTCAATCATTGAAAGCTGCTGGAGATATTGTCTATGTGATTGGGGAGACGAAAACAGAATTTGGTGGATCAGAGCTTCAAAAATTAGTAGAAAAGCGTATTTTTGGGCAAGCGCCAACAATTGACTTAGAAGTAGAAGCAGCACGTCAAAAGGCACTTCTTTCCGCTATCAAAGCTGGAATCGTGCAGTCTGCGCATGATATTTCAGAAGGTGGACTTGCGGTAGCTTTAGCAGAAAAAGCATTTGGTGCGAAATCCCTTGGAGTAGAAGTAACACTAACTGGTTCTGCAACGACAGCGTTATTCAGTGAGTCTCAATCACGTTTCTTAGTAACTGTAAAACCTGAAAATGCTGCAAAGTTTGAAGAAATCTTACAAGATGCAGTTCAAATTGGTACTGTCACAGATTCTAATAAAATCATCATAACTAACGAAGACGGAACTGAATGGATTAGCGGTTCTGTTGACGAATTCCGTTCCGCTTGGAAAGGAGCAATACCATGCTTGCTGAACTCAGAGGCTTAAATGAAGAATGTGGTGTATTCGGGATTTGGGGACATCCTAACCCAGCTGCCTTGAGCTATTATGGATTACATGCACTGCAACACAGAGGACAAGAAGGTGCTGGAATTGTTGTCACAGACGGAGAACATTTACGTGCTGTGAAGGGTGAAGGCTTGGTTAATGATGTATTTAATAATGGAAAATTAGAAAAGCTAGAAGGTCACGCTGCAATTGCGCATGTACGTTATGCAACTGCAGGTGGCTCTGGAATCGAAAATGTCCAACCATTACTCTTCAATTCTACGACTGGAAGTCTAGCAATCGCTCATAACGGTAATATTGTGAATGCTACCCGTTTAAAACGAAGCTTAGAACGTCAAGGTAGTATTTTTCAAACAACATCTGATACAGAAGTACTTGCACACTTATTGAAAAAGAGTAATCTTCCATCGTTTGAAGAAAAAGCTAAGCAAGCTTTAAGATTACTTGAAGGTGCGTTTGCTTTTATCATTTTAACTGAGGACGGTATGATAGTTGCGCAAGATCCACAAGGAATGCGACCACTTTCTTTAGGTCAATTGGATGGTGCATGGGTAGTTGCATCTGAAACAAGTGCCTTTGATTTAATTGGAGCAGAATTAGTTCGTTCTATTAATCCAGGTGAGTTATTAATTATCAATAATGATGGTTGTCGTTCTGAACGTTATGTAGAGAAAAAAGATCGAGCAATTTGCACGATGGAATATGTATATTTTTCTCGCCCTGATTCGGATATCGATGGAATTAATATTCATATGGCAAGAAAGCGCCTTGGAAAACAACTAGCAAAGGAAATTCAAATTGAAGCGGACGTAGTGACTGGGGTACCAGACTCTAGTATTTCTGCAGCAATCGGTTTTTCAGAAGCAACTGGCATACCTTACGAACTTGGTCTTATTAAAAACAGATATGTTGGAAGAACTTTTATCCAACCTTCACAAGATTTACGGGAACGTGGAGTGAAGATGAAGCTTTCCCCAGTGCGCCAAGTTGTAAAAGGTAAACGTGTAATTATGGTAGACGATTCAATCGTAAGAGGAACTACATCAAGACGTATTGTAAATATGTTAAAAGATGCAGGTGCACTGGAAGTACATGTAGTTATTAGTTCTCCTCCACTAAAAAATCCATGTTTTTATGGAATTGATATTAGTACAGATTCGGAGCTTATCGCTTCTAATAATAGCGTAGATGATATATGTAAGTTGATTGGTGCTGATTCTTTAACATTCTTGTCTGTAGAGGGAATGGTTGAAGCAATAGGTAGACCAGAAGGCGAGAAAAATTGTGGTCACTGTTTAGCTTGTTTTACAGGTGAATATCCAACAGATATTTTCGCAGATACGAAACTACCACATGAAAAAGAGCTTGTTCGATAGGAGGACATGACGTGTCAAAAGCATATGAAAAAGCAGGCGTGAATATTGAAGCTGGCTATGAAGCAGTTCAACGAATGAAGTCACATGTCGAACGTACAGCAAGAAAAGGAATTATGGGTACTTTCGGTGGTTTCGGCGGAATGTTTGATTTGTCTTCATTAAATTATAAAGAGCCTGTATTAATTTCAGGTACAGATGGTGTTGGAACGAAGCTGAAGCTTGCATTTATGACGGATTCCCACGATACAATCGGTGTAGACTGTGTAGCGATGTGTGTGAATGATATTGTAGCACAAGGCGCAGAACCGTTATTCTTCCTTGACTACGTTGCAGTTGGCAAAGCTGTACCTGCTCGTATTGAGCAAATCGTAAAAGGTGTTGCGGATGGCTGTGTTCAGTCAGGAGCAGCATTGATTGGTGGAGAAACAGCGGAAATGCCAGGTTTATACGAAGAAGATGAGTATGACTTAGCTGGATTTGCTGTTGGTGCCTGTGAAAAATCAAAAATTGTTACCGGTGAGAATATTGCAGAAGGGGACGTTTTAGTAGGTATTGCTTCAAGTGGCGTCCATTCTAATGGATATTCTCTAGTTCGTAAAATTGCATTTGAAGAGCAAGGCTATACTCCAGAAACGATTGTTAAAGGCTACGAGGAACTTGGCGAAATCGGTAAAGCTCTTCTAACTCCAACTAAAATTTACGCAAAGCCAGTTATGGAAATGCATCAGGAACTTTCTATTCACGGGATGGCACATGTAACGGGGGGTGGCTTTTATGAAAACCTACCTCGTATGATGCCAGATGGATTGGCTGTTGAAATTGATTTGGGTTCATGGGAAGTACTCCCTGTGTTTCAATTTTTAAAAGAAAAAGGATCGCTTGTTGATCGTGATTTATATAACGTTTTTAATATGGGAATTGGTTTTGTACTATCCCTTTCAGCTGAGGAAGCGGATAAGGCAATCGCTATTGCAGAAGCCCATGGAGAAAAGGCATATACAATCGGTCGTGTTGTAAAAGGTGAAGGTGTTATATTCACTGGAGCGCATGACGGGAGTTTAGTGTAATGGTGGGAAAACCGAAGTTTGCAATATTTGCATCTGGGAGTGGAAGTAATTTTCAAGTTATTTACGATGCAGTAAAAGCTGGAAGATTAGTTGCTAATGCAGTATTGGTTGTCACAGATAAACCGGGTGCATTTGTAGAAGAACGGGCGAAAAAAGCAGGTGTCGAAACACTTGCTATTAAGCAAACAAGTTTTTCCTCTAAGGATGCATACGAACAAGAAATTCTAAAGAAGCTTCAGGAACTTGAAGTGGAGTGGATCGTACTTGCTGGCTATATGCGCTTGATTGGGAATGTGTTGCTCGAAGCGTACCCTAATCGAATCATTAATATCCATCCTTCGTTACTTCCTGCTTTTCCAGGAAAAGATGCAATCGGTCAAGCAATTGATCACGGGGTCAAGGTAACAGGTGTAACAGTTCACTATGTGGATGCAGGAATGGATACAGGACCAATATTAGCTCAGCAAGCTGTCGAAGTAGTGGATGGAGATAGAGAGAAAACAGAAGAACGAATCCATGCTGTGGAGCATGAATTGTATACGAAGACTTTACAAAAACTATGGAGCCGGTGATTATACCGGCTTTTCTAACTACAAGAGGAGGAAGCATTGTGGCAAAACGTGCGTTAATTAGTGTTTCAGATAAATCAGGGATTCTCGAATTTGCAAAAGAGTTGGAACAGCTTGGATATGAAATTTTATCAACTGGTGGAACAAAATCATTTTTAGAACAAAATGGTGTTGCGATTACATCAGTAGACCAAGTAACAAATTTTCCAGAGATTTTGGATGGTCGAGTAAAAACATTGAATCCTATGATTCACGGTGGATTGTTAGCAAAACATGATGACCCTTCTCATCAGGCACAACTAGAAGAACATAAAATAACTCCAATTCAAGTAGTTTGTGTGAACTTATATCCTTTTCGCGAAACAATTTCTAAACCAGATGTAGCATTTGAAGATGCTATTGAAAATATTGATATTGGTGGCCCATCGATGCTACGTTCTGCTGCCAAAAACCATCAATACGTAACAGTAGTTACAGATACATCTGACTATGAGGAAGTATTAGGTCAATTAAAAGAAACTGGAGAAACTACTTTAGAAACACGTCGCCGATTAGCTGCAAAAGTTTTCCGCCATACAGCAGCATACGACGCTTTAATTGCTAGTTATATGACGGATTTAACTGGCGAAGAATTTCCTGAATTACTAACATTAACATATGAACGTAAGCAAGCTTTACGCTACGGTGAAAATCCTCATCAAAAAGCAGCATTTTATAAACGTCCACTTGGATCTGATTTCTCTATTGCTTCTGCAACTCAATTACATGGGAAAGAGCTATCCTACAACAATATTCAAGATGCAAACGCTGCTATTCAAATCGTAAAAGAATTCGAAATTCCCGCTGCAGTTGCAGTAAAACATATGAATCCTTGTGGTGTTGGAACTGGTAATACGATATCAGAAGCTTTTAATAAAGCATACGAAGCAGATTCAACTTCTATTTTCGGTGGAATTGTTGCATTAAACCGTGAAGTAGATGCAGCAACTGCAAAGGTTTTGGCAGGAATTTTCTTGGAAATCATTATTGCTCCTTCATTTTCAGAAGAAGCTATCGCTATGTTAACTGCAAAGAAAAACATTCGCCTGTTAACTATTTCTTATGAGCAAACAAAAAAAGATGCATGGAATACCGTATCTGTGGAAGGTGGATTATTAGTTCAATCTCCTGATACATTTGGATTAAAAGACGCGGATGTGAAAGTTGTTACAGACCGCGAACCAACACCAGAAGAATGGAAAGCATTAGAACTTGGATGGAGCGTAGTGAAACACGTTAAGTCTAATGCAATTGTTGTTTCTACTGAAGATATGACAATCGGAGTCGGTGCAGGTCAGATGAATCGTGTGGGTTCAGCAAAGATTGCGCTGGAGCAAGCAGGTGAACGAGCAAAAGGAGCAGGACTTGCATCAGATGCATTCTTCCCGATGAACGATACAGTAGAAGTAGCTGCAAAGGCTGGCATTACTGCGATTATTCAAACAGGTGGTTCTGTTAAAGACCAAGATTCAATTGATAAAGCAAATGAATACGGAATCGCAATGGTATTCACTGGCGTTCGTCATTTTAAACATTAAGGGAGGCACTTCATATATGAATATACTCGTAATTGGTAGTGGTGGCCGTGAGCATGCTATTGCAAAGCAGTTCAATGATTCCCCTTCTGTAAACAAAGTTTTTGTGGCTCCAGGTAACGCTGGTATGTTAGAAGACGCAACAATTGTACCAATTGATGTTATGGCTTTTGATGAGCTTACAACTTTCGCAAAAGAAAATAAAATCGATTTAACTTTTGTTGGACCAGAGCAACCACTTGCAGGTGGGATCGTGGACTTTTTTCAAGCAGAGGGCTTACGTATTTTTGGACCAACAAAGGCTGCTGCACAACTAGAAGGCAGTAAAGCATTTGCAAAAGAGATTATGCAAAAATATGATATCCCAACAGCAGAGTACGAAACCTTTACAGAAGTAGATAAAGCGAAAGCATATATTGAAAAGCTAGGAGCTCCTATCGTCGTAAAAGCAGACGGACTTGCTGCAGGTAAAGGGGTAGTAGTTGCCATGACGGTGGAAGAAGCAAACAATGCGGTGGAAGATATGATTGGCAATCAATTATTTGGAGAATCGTCTTCTCGCGTTGTAATTGAAGAATTCTTGGACGGGGAAGAGTTTTCTTTCATGTCATTCGTGCATAACGGTCAAATTTATCCAATGGTAATTGCACAAGACCATAAACGAGCTTATGACGGAGATAAGGGTCCAAACACTGGTGGTATGGGCGCATATTCACCTGTTCCACAGATTTCTTCAACAATTGTCGATGCAGCATACGAAGCAATCGTTGTTCCGACCGTACAGGCAATGACTAAAGAGGGAATATCTTTTACTGGTATTTTATATGCAGGACTTATTTTAACGAGCGACGGTCCAAAGGTTATCGAGTTTAATGCACGTTTTGGAGACCCAGAAACACAGGTAGTCCTTCCTCGAATGGTAAGTGACTTTGGTGAATTCATGACTGCATTGATGGATGAGAAACCGTATGAACTAAAGTGGTCGAAGGAATCCATGTTGGGCGTAGTCATTGCTTCAGAAGGTTACCCAGGAGACGTGAAAAAAGGCGCTGAGCTTCCTAATCTTCAATCCCTACAAGAATTAGGGCTACATGTTTTCCATGCAGGTACTAAAGCTAGTGATGATGGATTTATTGCCAATGGTGGTCGAGTTATTTTAGTTGCTGCAAGTGAAACTACTTTAAAAGAAGCACAAGAAAAAGTATACGAGGGTCTATCTACTTTACAATGGGATGGTCTATTTTTCAGAAAAGATATAGGTTGGCGAACTTTTCTTTAATTTGATGGGATAACTCCGTATTTGGAGTTATCCTGTTTTTATTTTGACCTTGTTAAGCTTCATTGTTAGAATGTGTGCTTTTCACGACGCAAGACGCTAGTCATAGACTTAATCAAATAATCACCAGCTATATGCATTCGCGCTGGCCTCACGTCCGCATGAGCCGGGGACTTCATGGAGGGCACTGAAAAAGTCTATAGAATTCGACTTTACTAAATAATGTCGTCCGATAAATAAAAAAATCGTTGAAACGGCTCCCTTTCCGCGGGCGTTGCCTTAGCCTCCTCGCTGCGCTGCGGGGTCTTCGGCCAACGCTATTCCCGCAGGAGAATCGCCTTAATCAACGATTTTATATAAATACTATTTGAATAAGTTTAAGTGATAAAAACTTGCTCTTTTAATGGCATGATGGTTTTCTAATTGAAAAGCGGATAATAGTTGATTGGAGTGGAAGGCGGCGACTCCAGCCGGAATAGCAAATGTTTTCTGCACCGAAAGCGAAGCGTCAGGTGCATGAGGTGAAGACCCTGGACTAAGCGTAGCGAGGGAAGCGGCTGAAGCCATGCCGGCGGAACGCGTCCGCCTGGAACGGAAATTAAGGGGCCAAAATAAAAATCGAATATGTGAACAACTTGTCGTTCATATATTGTTGATGAAATCTCATTGAGGACTTTTTCAGCGCCTTCCACGTCATGCGGCAAGCGCACTTCCGTGGATCTGAAATCGTTTAATAGAAAAATTAACTGTTTTATTAAACTACTCTAAGAATAAATATTTTTTCTCAGAATTTACTAAAAATACAATTCGGTACTTTGCTTTACTAAAGTGATGTGCTATATTTATTTTTATGAGCGAAACTACAGGAGGGAGAATGGATGCGATGCAATATCCAATTTGGAAAATTGAAGAGATTAGGCATCAGATAGAAGTGGTTAATGGAACAAAGCCACCTGACATTCTTATAAAAAATGCAACGTATTTACATAGCCACTTAAAAAAATGGATTACCGGAAACATTTGGATCGTGAAGGATCGAATCGTCTACACTGGTAATGAAATGCCATTAGTTACGGAAACCACGGAAGTATATGATGCGAATGGTCAAAAAATTGTACCGGGATATATAGAACCTCACGTACATCCATTTCAACTTTATCAGCCTCATTCTTTTGCAGATTATGCTGCACAGCTTGGAACAACAACTTTTATTGCGGATAACTTGGTCTTCTTTTTGTCACTTGAAAACAAGAAAGCGTTTTCAATCATGGATGAGTTAAACAAATTACCTTTTGCATTTTATTGGTGGGCACGATTTGATTCACAAACTGAATTAGAGAGTGAAGAAAAGTTGTTTACTTCTAAATCAATCGGTGAATGGATTGACCGTCCAGATGTGATTATGGGTGGTGAGTTGACTGGATGGCCTAGACTGCAATCTGGTGATGATCAAATGTTGTATTGGATGCAGCAAGCAAAGACAAATGGCATGAAAATTGAAGGGCATTTCCCAGGTGCATCGGAACGTACACTTGCTAGAATGCGATTACTTGGAGCCGATGGGGATCATGAGGCTATGACCATAGAAGAAGTAGAGAGACGGATTCTCCACGGGTATGCTGTGACTTTAAGACATTCTTCTATTCGTCCAGACTTACCAATTCTTCTTAAAGGAATTTTAGAGAAGGATCTTCAGATTTTTGATCATTTAATGATGACGACTGACGGAGCTACGCCTTCGTTTCATCTAGATGGTGTAATGGACAAATGTATTCAAGTAGCTTTAGACGCGGGAGTAAAACCGGTAGATGCTTATTTAATGGCATCATTTAATGTTGCAAAATATTACAATCTATCAAACTTACATGGCGTAATTGCTACTGGCAGATTTGCCACATTAAACTTTTTAAAAGATGAAAATAATCCAGTGCCAATCAGTGTTTTATCCAAAGGTGTGTGGTTAAAAAGAGATGGAGAAAAAGTGCATGGATTATCGCCAGTAGACTGGTCTCATATGCCAGATTTAAATTTAAATTTTGAATTGAAAGATGCAGATTTTCAGTTCTCCATGCCATTTGGAATTGAAATGGTAAACGACGTTATTACAAAACCGTATTCTATATCAGTTGATACAACAGACAACGAACTCTCTAGTAAACATGATCAGAGTTTTTTAATGTTAATCGACAGGAACGGTAAATGGAAAGTTACGACGCTAATCAAAGGATTTGCAACATCATTAAAAGGATTTGCATCCTCTTATTCAAATACCGGGGATATAATATTAATTGGTAAAAATAAAAAAAGTATGCTAAAGGCCTTTCAAGAAATGAAGAAAATGAATGGTGGTATTGTTCTTGTAGAAGACGATCAAGTTATTTGTTCTCTTAAACTTCCAATTGGAGGAGTGTTGTCTGACAAACCAATGGAAGAATTGATAGAAGAAGAGATTCTTTTAAAGAAAGAGTTGGCAGCAAGAGGATTTAAGCATGGTGATGCCATTTATACATTGCTATTTTTGCAATCCACACATTTGCCTTATGTTCGAATTACACAACGAGGAATTTTCGATGTAATGAAAAAACAAGTACTATTTCCAGCTGTTATGAGGTAGGGGGATTACTGTGTTCAAAAAAAGGGGTTTTATATTTGCAATAAGTATTCTTTTATTAGTTGCTTGTTCAGATAAAGAAGAGATGACAGAAGATATAATAGAAATAGTGGAAGAACCAGTAGCAGCAGAAGAGGAAATAGAAGAGAAAGAGCTTCCTTATATTGCTCCTTTTACTGGAGTCGGATCCGAAGTTGAATCAAAACAAAGAGCAGTGCTTGTAACTATGAATAATCATCCTCTTGCACGTCCTCAATCTGGTATTGCTCAAGCAGACATTGTTTATGAAATGCTTGCTGAAGGGAATGTCACGAGATTTCTTGCACTTTATCAAAGTGAGATACCTGACATGATTGGTCCTGTAAGAAGTGCACGAGATTATTTTGTAACGATTGCTCAAGGGCTGGATGCCTTTTACATAGCCCACGGATATAGTCCGGACGCTCAAAAAATGTTAAATGCACGAGTCGTTGATAATATTAATGGAATGCAATATGATGGTATACTGTTTAAAAGGTCGAAGGAGCGTAAAGCGCCACACAACTCCTACATAACAAAAGACAATATAGTAGCGGGTGCAGATAAAATAGGTGCTTCTATGGAGCTTCACAAAATTCCTAAACTATCTTTCTATGATTCGGAGGAAGGCGCAAAGCTTGGTAATCCAGTATCTAGTATAAGTATTCGTTACGGTAATGGAGCAAGCTTTGAAAATCAATATACGTATTTACAAGAAGAAGGTATTTATGAAAGAACATCAGCAGGAGATTTGACAACAGATAAAGAAACAAAAGAACCTGTGAAAATATCGAATGTAATATTCATGGAAATCCCACATAAAACGATTGATAATGCTGGAAGACAAGCTTTGGCTTTAAATGATGGAGGAAGAGCTTATCTTTTCCAAGCAGGAATAATGAAAGAAATTGAATGGGAAAATGTTGATGGAATTTTAGTTCCAATGGAAAATGGGGTTCCTGCAAAACTTGTAAAAGGAATGTCATGGATAAGTTTTGTTCCAACAAATCCCGGATTAGAAAATATGGTGAATTTTTTACCCTAAGAGTAGACTGAAGTGAAGGGAATGAAAGTATATGCAGATTGATAAAATAAAAGGACATCAAACAGACCAGTTATTTAAAGCGGTTTTAGAGTTAAAAGATATGGAAGAATGCTATCGATTTTTTGATGATCTATGTACAATAAGTGAAATCCAATCTTTGGCACAACGATTTGAAGTTGCCCATTTATTGAGATTGAAAAAAACATACGAAACAATTAAAAAAGAAACAGGTGCAAGTACCGCAACTATTTCACGTGTGAGACGTTGCTTTGATTATGGAAACGAAGCATATGATGAAATGCTTGGACGTTTGTATCCAGATGAGCAGCCCTTTCAAAATCCAAGAGACAAAGTAGACAATTGATACCTATTTTCTAGAAAGTCTGATATTTGCTGAACAGAAGCCTCTGTTCAGTTTTTTTGTTATAATGATTTGAGAAAGAGTGGATTTTACTATTCAGTATTGTCTAGCTTCAGACACCAGCTACTCGAGGTCAAATGCAGTTTCCTTCGGTTTTAGTGGAACTGCCTACTCAGTAACCGACATTGCGTAGCTAAACGGCGTCTGACGCATTTCATATAAATTTTATGTAGGTGACGAAATGGATTATAAAGAGTGGCGACATATATTTAAATTGGATCCGGCAAAAGAAATTGGTGCGGATGCGTTAGAAAAGATCTGTGAATCTGGAACCGATGCGATTATGATTGGTGGCTCGGATGGAGTAACACTAGATAACGTTATAGATTTATTGATGCGTATTCGGCGCTATGCGGTACCTGTAGCGCTAGAAGTATCAACAATCGAGTCGATTATTCCTGGTTTTGACTATTATTTTATTCCAAGTATTTTAAATAGCACAGATACAAAATGGGTAAAAGATTTACATCATGCTGCCACAAAGGAATTTGGAGAAGTGATGAATTGGGAAGAAATTATTCCAGAGGGTTATTGTATTCTAAATCCTGACTGTAAAGCAGCTAAGCTGACGCATGCTGAGCATCCTTCTACTGATGATGATGTTATAGCATACGCACAAATGGTAGAGCATCTTTTTAAATTCCCTATTTTTTATATGGAATATAGCGGGATGTATGGAGACGTGGAAATTGTTAAGAAGGTTAAATCTCGTCTTGATCATACAAAGCTTTTTTATGGTGGAGGAATCCAAAACGAACAGCAAGCACGTGAAATGGCCGCGCATGCAGATGCAATCATTGTAGGAAATCATGTTTATGAAAACTTAACAGAAGCTTTGAAAACTGTAAAAGCTATTAAGTGATATTTGAGTAATTTCTTATTCAACGGTATAATAATAAGAACAAACGTTCTTTTAAGGAAGTGTGTATTATGGAACTGATAGCAAAAAACTTGTTGAATGGTATGAATAAAGAACAAGAAAAAGCGGTTAAAACAACAGAAGGTCCACTCCTCATTATGGCAGGAGCGGGATCCGGTAAAACACGGGTTTTAACACATCGTATTGCTTATTTAATCGTGGAGAAAGAAGTTTATCCATCGAAAATACTTGCGATAACCTTTACGAATAAAGCAGCGCGTGAAATGCGCGAGCGTATAAATGGTATTTTAGGTGCAGGTACAGGTGAAAGTATGTGGGTCTCTACGTTTCACTCTATGTGTGTACGTATTTTACGAAGAAATATTGATAGAATTGGCTATTCTAAAAGCTTTTCAATATTGGATACAACCGATCAGTTAACGGTTATTAAAAATATTTTAAAGGAACAAAATATTGATTCTAAAAAGTATGATCCACGTTCGATGCTAAATGCGATAAGTAGCGCAAAAAATATTTGTATAGATGCAGATACGTATAAAGCACAAATGAACGAATTTAACCCATTCGAAAAAACGGTAGCAGAAGTGTATAAAGGGTATGAAAAGCGTTTAAGAAAAAACCAGTCTCTGGATTTTGATGATTTAATCATGACGACATTAACGCTCTTTAAGCGTGTTCCAGAAGTACTGGAGTATTATCAAAGTAAATTTCAATATATTCATGTGGACGAGTACCAAGATACAAACAAGGCCCAATACGAATTAGTTCAAATGCTTGCACAAAAATTTAAAAATATTTGTGTAGTAGGTGACTCCGATCAATCTATTTATCGTTGGCGTGGAGCAGACATCCAAAATATTTTATCTTTTGAAAAAGATTATCCGAATGCGACTGTAATTATGCTAGAGCAAAATTATCGTTCGACAGGTAGAATCCTCCAAGCGGCAAATGACGTCATTGGTAATAACACAAGTAGATATCCAAAAGTGCTACGAACTGACAATCTCGAAGGTGAAAAGATTGAAATGTTTCGAGCAAATAACGAGCAGCAGGAAGCGCAATTTGTCGTCCAAAAGATACAAGATTTAATGGAGCAAGAAAATCGGACATTAAATGATTTTGCTATTCTGTATCGTACTAATGCACAATCACGTGTAATGGAGGAAGTACTCGTTAAATCTAATATGGCCTATACGATTGTAGGTGGAACTAAGTTCTATGATCGAAAAGAAATTAAGGACCTACTTGCGTATCTTCGTCTAATTGCCAATAATGACGATGATTTATCACTTGCACGTATTATTAATGAACCAAAGAGGAATATTGGTGCAACTTCTTTTGAACGTATAGCGATGTATGCACTAGAACAAGATCGTTCAATTTTAGATGCACTGAATGAAGTTGATTTCATGGGATTACCTGCTCGTGCTGTAAATTCCGTCGTTCAATTCCACGGACTGATTCAAAACTTTACACAAATGCAGGAATTCTTATCTGTAACCGAAATAGTGGAGCAGGTGCTTGAGAAAACTGGATATCGTCAAATGCTAAAAAATGAAAAAACCATTGAAGCAGAGAGTCGATTAGAAAATATTGAAGAGTTTTTATCTGTTACGAAAGCCTTTGAAGAAAAAAGTGACGATAAATCGCTTGTTGCTTTTCTAACTGATTTAGCACTTATTTCAGATATTGATAAGTTGGACGAAGAGGAAGACACTTCCAAAGGGAATATTATTCTAATGACGATGCATGCTGCCAAAGGGCTCGAATTCCCGGTAGTTTTCATCATTGGTATGGAAGAGAATATTTTCCCACACTCTCGTTCTATTGGTGACGATGATGAAATGGAAGAGGAACGTCGTTTAGCGTATGTTGGAATTACAAGAGCAGAGGAAAGATTATTTATTACTTGCGCTCAATCACGTACTATTTTTGGTCGTGGTAGCTACAACAGTCCTTCACGTTTTATAGCAGAAATCTCAGATGACATAGTTGAAGTGGTTGGATGGACGAAAGATATAAGAATGAATAAACATAGAGATTCTGGAGCAATATCTCCAACAACACAGCGGGCTGCTGTTTCAAGACCTGCTTATCAATCGACAGGTGGAGAAAAGTTGGGCTGGCAAGTTGGGGATAAAGCAGTGCATAAAAAATGGGGCATAGGTATGGTTGTTAGTGTTCGTGGCGAAGGTGAAAATACAGAGCTTGATATTGCCTTTCCAAGCCCAACTGGTATTAAGCGATTGTTAGCTAAATTTGCACCTATAGAAAAAGGATAATTCACTCAGTGGAGGAAAGCCCATGGATAAATTAGAACAACGAGTAAAAGAGCTGCATAAGCTTTTATATGACTATGGTTACGCCTATTATGTGTTGGATGACCCCATTGTCCCAGATGCAGTATATGATCAGTATTTAAATGAATTGATAGCATTAGAGGAGCAAAACCCTGATCTCATTTTACCGGAATCGCCTACACAACGTGTGGGAGGAACGATCATCGAGGGGTTCAAAAAAGTAACGCATGCAAATCCGATGCTTAGCTTATCAAATGCATTTAATGAGGAGGATATCCGAGATTTTGATAGCAGAATCCGTGGTATTATTGATGAAACACCTACGTATGTATGCGAGTTGAAAATTGATGGACTAGCTATATCACTTTTATATGAAGACGGTCTTCTAACGCGGGGGGCAACTCGTGGAGATGGGACTACTGGAGAAGACATTACAAGCAATATAAAAACAATCGGAGCTATTCCATTACGCTTAAAAGACCGAGTTACGATGGAAGCAAGAGGAGAAGCTTACATGCCAAAAGCTTCATTTAGAAAACTAAATGAAGAAAGGGCAGCTAAAGGAGAAGAATTATTAGCAAATCCAAGAAATGCTGCAGCCGGTTCTCTTCGTCAATTGGACCCTAAAATGGCAGCGAGTAGAAAACTCTCTTTCTTCGCATATGGACTTGGTGGTGACGGAGAAGATCAGAATATAGATCGACATTCCGATGCATTAGAATTTATGAGAGAGCAAGGCCTACCTACAAATAAAGAAACAAGAAAATGTTCTTCTATTGAAGAAGTACTCCAATTTATTGAAGAATGGACAGCTAAAAGAAACGATATTCCGTATGAGATTGATGGTATCGTAATAAAAGTTAATGACTATGCACAGCAAGAGGAACTAGGATTTACAGCGAAAAGTCCTCGTTTTGCTATTGCTTTTAAGTTTCCAGCAGAAGAAGTCTTAACGACTATTATAAATATCGATTTAACGGTTGGCCGTACTGGAGTTGTGACACCAACGGCTATTTTAGAACCAGCTCAAGTAGCAGGTTCAACTGTCCAACGTGCCACATTACACAACGAAGATTTAATTCGTGCAAAAGACATACGAATTGGTGATCGTGTGATTATTCGTAAGGCGGGAGATATTATTCCCGAAGTAGTATCCGTAATTACAGAGGAACGAGATGGAACAGAAATTCCGTATGAAATGCCGAAAAATTGTCCAGTATGCGATAGTGAATTAATTAGAATTGAAGAGGAAGTTGCACTACGTTGCGTGAACCCTCAATGTCCTGCTCAAATCCAAGAAGGGATCTATCATTTTGCATCTAGAAATGCCATGAATATTGAAGGTCTTGGGGAAAAAGTGGTGGAGCAGTTATTTAGAGAGCAGCTTATTGTGGACGTTTCTGATTTATACAAGCTTACTGTAGAGGATTTAGTTGGTTTGGAGCGCATGGGATTGAAATCTGCAACTAACTTAGTGCAAGCAATTGAAACTTCCAAATCAAATTCAATGGAACGTGTGTTATTTGGACTTGGTATTCGTCATATAGGAGAAAAAGCAGCAAAAATTTTATCGGAAACATTTCATAGCTTCGATTCATTGATGAGAGCAACGAAAGAAGAGTTAACGGCAGTTTTTGAAATTGGAGATAAAATGGCAGATTCACTTGTGACTTATTTTGAACAAGAGGAAGTAAGACTGTTAATCGAGAGATTAAAAGAAGCAGGCCTCACTCTACATTATACGGGTAAAATTGTGGATGCAGCTGCAATAGAAAATAGCCCATTTGCTAATAAAACGGTTGTTCTAACAGGAAAACTTACACAATTAACAAGGCAAGAAGCAAAAGAAAAAATTGAAGATTTAGGTGGAAATGTCGCAGGTAGTGTTAGTAAGAAAACGGACTTAGTCATTGCAGGAGAAGATGCAGGGTCAAAGCTTGAAAAAGCAACAAGCTTAGGAATTGAAATCTGGGATGAACAAAAACTGCTAGACAATTTACCGAAGTAAAGGAGTTTGAACATGGCAAAAAAATTAATAGGAATATCCAGTCTAATTTTATTGCTTATAGTTTCTGGGTGTACTCCTAGGTTGGATGAAGAAACGGAAGTAATTCAAGACACAGAGAAAGAAACGACAAAAACTGTAATTATTCCAAGTTTACAATTAGATGAAACTTACTACCGAACTTTAATGCCTTATGAGGAAAGTGCGAGTAGAGGGCTAGTTGTATCAAATCTTGCGACTAAATACGATATGAAAGAAGTAGAAAATGGGCTTCTTCGAATTTCTCAAAATGAGTTTTCTCCGGATACGTATTTATTTCAGGAAGGCCAATACTTAGACACAAAGACGTTAGAAAAATGGTTAGCTAGAACTAATCAAGCAGAAGGCGGATTAAATCCAAGTAGTGCAGGTTTGACTGGTGAAGAGAAAGCAAAAAAAGCTCCTGTTTATATTACGCATATTGTCGAACAAAACTATTTAAAAAAAGAAGATAATACGGTAAAACTTGCAGGCGTATCAGTCGGACTTGCTTTAAATTCTATATACTATTATCAAAAAGAGGACTATGGAGCATGGTTTGAGGAGCCTTTATCTCAGGCACTTATTGAAGAAAACGGAAAACGAATTGCAGAAGAGGTAGTTTCCCGTATGCGAAAAGATGAAGCTCTAGCAAATATTCCAATTGTTGTTGGTCTATTCAAACAAAGTAGTAAGAATGCTGTTGTTCCAGGGACCTACTTCACCTATAGCGTAGCTCCTGGTGGAAAAAACGTTTCCGATTGGCAGAAAGTCAATGAGGAGTATATTTTATTTCCTTCAGCAGATTCAAAAGAAAAATATCGTGATTTAGATACGATTTTCAGAAACTTTAAACAAGATGTGGAGTTGTATTTTCCCAATTACACAAGCATTATTGGGACTGGATATTTTAAAGAAAATCAGCTGCAGAAATTAACGATAAACATTCCTATTCAGTTTTATGGCACTGCCGAAGTAATTGGTTTTACACAGCATCTTGCAGGATTGGTGAAAACTCACTTTAATACTTCGATGAATGTAGAAGTTCAAGTCAATTCCTTAGACAGAACAGAAGCGTTATTGGTTAAGAAACCGGGCGAGGAAGATCCGTTTGTGCATATATATACACAATAAAAAGTAGCACTCTGTTCAACTAGAGTGAAAAATGATATGATATTGCTTATGGTTATTGAATTCGGAGGTGTAAATAATGGCGAATATTTCAAAGGAAGAAGTAAAGCATGTAGCACATTTGGCACGACTTGCAATAACGGAAGAAGAAGCAGAAAAATTTGCTCTTCAACTTGGTGCAATTACGGATTTTGCTGAACAATTAAAAGAGTTGGATACAACGAATGTAAAACCAACTTCTCATGTTTTACCCCTAGTTAATGTTATGCGTGAAGACAAAGCTAATAAGGGATTAGATAGAGAAACAATGATGTTAAACGTAAAAGAACAAGAAGCAGGTCAAGTAAAAGTACCATCCATAATGGATTAAGAAGTGTGAGGAGGGAAACTAATGACGTTATTTGAACGTTCATCGAAAGAACTACAAGCTCTATTACATAACAAAGAAATCACGATCAATGATCTAACTAAAGAAGCTTATGAAAGAGTTGCAAAGTTAGATGGAAGTGTAGAAGCTTTCCTAGCATTAGATGAAGAAAAAGCATTAGCAAAAGCTACAGAATTAGACCAAATTCCTTTCGAAGAACGTGGACCATTATTTGGTTTACCTATCGGAGTAAAAGACAACATCGTAACGGAAGGATTAGAAACAACTTGCGCAAGTAAAATCCTACAAGGATTTAATCCTATTTACGATGCAACTGTTGTGAAAAAGCTACGAGCAGCAGGAATGGTTACAATCGGAAAGTTAAATATGGATGAATTTGCAATGGGTTCTTCGAATGAAAACTCTGCATATAAAACAACGAAAAACCCATGGGCATTGGACCGTGTTCCTGGTGGTTCTTCAGGTGCATCTGCAGCAGCAGTCGCAGCAGGAGAAGTTCCTTTCTCATTAGGTTCTGACACAGGCGGTTCTATTCGTCAACCAGCCGCTTATTGTGGTGTTGTCGGGATGAAACCAACATATGGTCGTGTTTCTCGATTTGGATTAGTTGCATTCGCATCTTCTCTAGACCAAATTGGACCAATCACTCGTAATGTGGAAGATAACGCACTTCTTCTAGAGGCGATTTCAGGGATTGATTCTAATGATTCTACTTCTGCGGACGTTGAAGTACCAAATTTTGCTGCAGCATTAACAGGTGATATTAAAGGTCTTCGTATTGCTGTTCCGAAAGAATATTTAGGAGAAGGCGTTGGAGAAGCAGCTCGTCAATCCGTTCTAGACGCGTTGAAAGTACTCGAATCTCTTGGCGCAACTTGGGAAGAGGTATCATTGCCACATTCTAAATACGCTTTAGCAACATACTATATTCTTTCTTCATCAGAAGCATCATCTAACCTTTCTCGTTTCGATGGTATACGTTATGGTTTCCGTGCAGAGAATGTACAAAACTTAATGGAACTTTACAAAGAAACTAGAGCTCAAGGATTTGGGGATGAAGTAAAACGTCGTATAATGCTTGGAACTTATTCGTTAAGCGCAGGAACTTATGATGCGTATTACAAAAAAGCGCAACAAGTTCGTACATTAATCAAAGAAGATTACGATAAAGTATTAGCAGATTATGATGTTATTATCGGACCTACTGCTCCAACAGCCGCTTTTAAAATTGGTGAGAAGGTTGAAGATCCATTAACGATGTATGCAAATGATATCTTAACTATTCCGATTAACCTTGCAGGTGTACCTGCTATTTCTATTCCATGTGGATTTGAAAATGGACTACCACTGGGCTTACAAATTATCGGTAATTACTTTGATGAGTCGACAATTTATCGCGTAGCTCATGCTTACGAGCAAGCGACTGATTTCCATAAACAAACTCCTCAAATTTGGGAGGGAAAATAACATGAACTTTGAAACAGTTATTGGATTAGAAGTACACGTAGAGTTGAAAACTAACTCAAAAATCTTCTCAGCGGCACCTAATCACTTTGGTGCAGAACCAAATACAAATACAACAGTGGTCGATCTTGGGTATCCAGGAGTACTACCAGTATTAAATAAAAACGTAGTCGATTATGCAATGCGAGCAGCTCTTGCATTAAACATGGAAATCGAACAAAACACAAAGTTTGACCGTAAAAACTATTTCTATCCAGACAATCCGAAAGCGTACCAAATTTCACAATTTGATAAGCCTATTGGTAAAAACGGGTGGGTTGAAATTGAAGTAAACGGAGAGACAAAACGTATTGGAATTACTCGTCTTCATATGGAAGAAGATGCTGGGAAATTGTCACATGCGGATGGCTACTCTTTAGTTGACTTCAATCGTCAAGGGACTCCTCTTGTAGAAATCGTATCTGAGCCAGACATTCGTACACCTGAAGAAGCATATGCTTACTTGGAAAAAGTAAAGTCTATTATCCAATATACAGGTGTATCTGATTGTAAAATGGAAGAAGGATCTTTACGTTGTGACGCTAACATTTCTATACGTCCATATGGACAAGAAAAATTTGGTACTAAAACAGAATTGAAAAACTTAAACTCTTTCAACTTCGTACGTAAAGGGCTAGAGCATGAAGAACTACGTCAAGCACAAGTACTTACTTCAGGTGGAGTAATTGAGCAAGAAACTCGTCGTTATGATGAAAAAACGGGTAAAACCATTCTTATGCGTGTTAAAGAAGGTACTGACGATTATCGTTATTTCCCTGAGCCAGATTTAGTAGACATCGTAATTGATGACGCTTGGTTAGAACGTGTACGTTCAGAAATCCCAGAACTTCCGGACGCTCGTAAAAAACGTTATATCGAAGAGCTAGGATTGCCTGCTTACGATGCAATGGTTCTAACATTAACAAAAGAAATGTCCGACTTCTTTGAAGAAACTATTGCCCTTGGAGCAGACTCAAAGCTTGCTTCCAACTGGTTAATGGGTGAAGTTTCTGCTTACTTAAATGCAGACCAAATAGAATTGAAAGATACTAAATTAACTCCAGCAAATCTTGCAGGAATGATTAAGTTAATTTCCGATGGTACCATTTCTTCTAAAATTGCGAAAAAAGTATTTAAAGAGCTTGCGGATAACGGCGGAGAAGCAGAAGAAGTTGTAAAAGCTAAAGGCTTAGTACAAATTTCAGACGAAGGCGCACTTCGTGAAATTGTTATTTCAACACTTGATGCCAACCCACAATCGATTGAAGACTTTAAAAACGGTAAAGACCGTGCAATCGGCTTCCTTGTTGGACAAATCATGAAAGCAACAAAAGGACAAGCAAACCCACCACTTGTAAATAAAATCTTACAAGAAGAAATTGTGAAACGTTAAATGATAATGACCGACTCAAAATGAACATTTTGAGTCGGTCTTTTTTTGAGGAAAGCCATCTTATAAAAAGAATAGTCCAACAGATAGATAAATGGAGTAGACCATCCGATTATTCGTGGGTTAATAGAATAAGCCATCCGATTATTGAATTGAACCAACCGATAATAAGGAGAAGCCATCCGAATATTCGTGGGCCATCCGAATATTGAATAGAACCACCCGATTATCACAAGGAACCAACTAATTTGAATTAGCCGACTGAACGAAGTATACTAAAAATAAAAGGGGGTTTCTCAAATGCATACAGAACAACAATATTTCGAGCAAGCTAAACCACTTACACAATATATGGATGATATGACGACGAAAAAAGAGGAATCATTTAGTATTTATGAAAAATTTGAAGTCCCTGCGGATGATGAATTTATTAGCGTTTTAAATGAAAAAAATCCACATATACTTGTTATTACAGAAGACTGGTGTGGGGATGCTATGATGAATAATGCGATTTTACGTAGAATTGCGGAAGCTGCTGATATTGAGGTACGAGCTGTCTATCGCGATGAAAACCTAGATTTAATTGATCAATATTTAACGAACGGTGGTCGTTCTATTCCCGTTTATTTATTGCTAAATGAAAATGGAGAGGTAATATCTAAATGGGGACCTCGTGCTGAAAAAGTTCAGCAATTTGTAACAGAAAACCGAGAAAAGTTCCCACCAAAAGAAGATCCAACTTTTGAAGAGATTCAAAAAGCTTTCTTTGAGCAAATGACAAAGGAATTTGTGGAGAACAAAGACTTCCATTTAGCTGTTTACGAAGATATTCGTAGCAACTGGTTACAAGCACTACAAAAATAAACACAATTAAAAGTAGTTGGAGTCGGCATTAGTCGGCTCTTTTAATGTTAATTAAAGGGAACCTTTTGTTAAGAATTAGTGTCTATATGACATGAAGAAATTGTAAAGTGGAAAGGAAATCTGTATGAAACGTGCACGAATCATATACAATCCAACTTCTGGTCGTGAGCTCTTTAAAAAACACTTACCTGAAGTACTGGAAGCTCTAGAAATTGCAGGGTACGAAACGTCTTGTCATGCTACGACAGGTGAAGGAGATGCTATAGAAGCAGCAAAGAATGCAGTTCAAAGAGATTTTGATATAGTTATTGCTGCTGGTGGAGATGGAACGTTGAATGAAGTAGTTGCCGGAGTGAGTGAATTTGAAAATCGACCTAAAATCGGACTAATTCCGATGGGAACTACAAACGATTTTGCGAGGGCAGTACATATTCCACGTGATATCCATAAAGCAGTGGATATTATTGTGAAAGGCGATACGATTCCTGTTGATGTTGGAATAGTAAATGGTCGCTACTTTATCAATATTGCAGGTGGTGGAAGGATTACAGAGCTTACCTATGAAGTTCCAAGTAAGCTAAAAACGATGCTAGGCCAGCTTGCATACTATTTAAAAGGGATAGAAATGCTACCTTCCATTAATGCTACAAAAGTAAAGATTGAATATGATGGGGAAGTTTTTGAAGATGAGGCAATGATGTTCTTGGTTGGCTTAACAAATTCTGTCGGTGGCTTTGAAAAACTCGCACCAAATTCAAGTATAAATGATGGAAAATTTACTTTGCTAATTTTAAAGAAATGTAATATGGCCGAGTTTATTCGCCTTGCTACTTTAGCAATTCGTGGGGAGCATTTAAATGATCCACTCGTTATTTCAGAGAAAGCTACCCATATAACGGTTACATCTGAAGATAAAGTACTTCTTAATTTGGATGGGGAATATGGTGGCACTATTCCAGCGACCTTTAAAAACTTATATAGACATGTAGAGGTTTTTGTGCCAATTGATGAAATACGTGAACAAGATAGACCTTAAAAATAAACCCAGCACTCTTTTAAGAGCATGCTGGGTTTTATTCATTCACTTTAGTTATATTTCACCGGGAATAGGTTATAAATTAACTATGAGAGGGAATGGTATTGTATCGAAGGAGTGGAAGGCATGTATAAAAAACAAGAAAAATATTTAATGTGGCTAGCTTTTGTTGTTGCTGGGATTATGATGCTGTCCATTATGGGTAGAATATTTGGAAGTTGAGGAGGTTTAATAGATGGGAAATGAAGAAGCAGTATTTTTTAGTCGCGTATTAACCGAATTGACCTTATCTTTTCATATTATTTATGCAACCATCGGTGTAGGTGTACCTTTAATGATTATGATTGCCCAGTGGGTGGGTATTAAGAAAAATGATGAACATTACATATTACTGGCAAGACGTTGGGCTAGAGGATTTGTCATAACTGTTGCAGTTGGAGTAGTAACTGGAACAGCCATTGGCATGCAGCTTTCTTTACTTTGGCCCAACTTTATGGAGCTTGCAGGTCATATTATTGCACTTCCATTATTTATGGAGACTTTTGCTTTCTTTTTTGAAGCGATTTTCCTCGGAATTTATTTATACACATGGGACCGATTTGAGAATCAAAAGAAGCATTTATTGTTACTAATTCCTGTTGCAATCGGTGCATCTGCTTCCGCTGTATTTATTACAATTGTAAATGCATTTATGAATGCACCACAGGGATTTGATGTAGTGGACGGCGAGTTAGTGAATATTAGCCCACTTTTAGCGATGTTCAACCCTGCGATGCCTACAAAAGTTGCGCATGTAGTCGTAACTGCTTATATGACTGCTGCCTTTGTTTTGGCAGCAATAGCAGCTTTCCGTTTACTAAAAGGTTCAAATCATATTTATCATAAAAAAGCATTGTATTTAACGATGAAAGTAGGACTTATTTTTGCAATAGCTACTGCTATTATCGGTGACTTTTCTGGAAAGTATTTAGCTGAATACCAACCTGAAAAATTAGCAGCGGCTGAATGGCATTTTGAAACAGAAGAAAATGCTCCTTTAATCTTGTACGGAGTTATGGATGACGGCGAAGTGAAATACGCCATTAAGATCCCTTTTGCTTTAAGTATTCTTGCACATGGCAATCCGACGTCAGAAGTAATCGGTTTGGACCAATTCCCAGAAGATGAAATACCACCTTTACATATTCATTATTTGTTTGACTTAATGGTGACGATAGGAATGGGAATGGTTGCTCTATCAGGATTGTACTGGCTAGGTAAGCGTCTGAAATGGACTTTCGTCGATTCGAGGTTCTATCGTTGGCTAATTGTTTTAGGAGGACCAGCATCGATAATTGCAATAGAAGCAGGTTGGTGGTTAGCGGAAGTAGGAAGACAGCCTTGGATATTAAGAGGAATCATGCGGGTAGAAGATGCAGCTACAACAAGTGCACATGTAGATACGATGTTAGTTTTATTTGCGGGGTTATATATTGTTCTTGGAATCGGAAGTGTTGTAGTTCTTACTCGGATGTTTAGAAAAAATCCAGTGGAACAAGAGCTAGAGGATCGACATGCTGAAAGAGGCGGTGATATTTCATGACATTAGAAATCATCGGGATTACGGTATTATGGACGTTTTTATTTGGGTACTTGATTGTAGCCTCTATTGACTTTGGCGCTGGATTTTTTAATGCATATAGCTTATTAACAGGAAGACAGCATATTTTAACGAATGTTATTCAGCGTTATTTATCACCTGTTTGGGAAGTAACAAATGTGTTTCTCGTATTCTTCTTTGTAGGGGTCATTGGATTTTTTCCAAAAACAGCATTTTACTATGGAACGACTTTACTAGTACCAGCAAGTATTGCGCTCATTTTATTAGCAATTAGGGGATCGTATTATGCTTTTGAGACATATGGCTCTAGAGGACATAAGGGATACTCATTTATGTACGGGTTGGCAGGGTTATTTATTCCGGCAGCGTTGTCCATTGTGCTGACGATATCTGAAGGCGGATTTATCTCGATGGTAAACGATGCTCCAGTGCTAGATTATTATGCTTTATTTACGAGTCCGTTAACTTGGTCAATTGTGGTGCTTAGTTTGTCTGCAGTTCTATATATATCAGCTGTTTTCTTAACTTGGTATGCAAACAAAGCAGGAGATCGGGAAGCAACAAAATTAATGCGTAAATATGCACTAGTTTGGGCATTTCCAACCATAATAACTGCACTTGGAATTATGGTAGAACTACGAACACATAACCCAGAACACTATTCTAATTTGCTTGAAATTTGGTGGGCATTCGGTTTATCATTTCTTTTATTTATAGGAACCGTTTGGTTATTAGTCAAAAAACAGAATTACGGGATGGCATTTTGGTTATTAGGAGGCCAATTTCTTATTGCCTTCTTTGCATATGGATTTGCACATCGTCCATATTTGTTATATCCATACTTAACGATTTATGATAGTTTTACGAATGAAGCCATGGCAATATCGTTAATTATTGCCTTCATATTAGGGCTTGCACTACTAATTCCGTCTCTGTATTTATTATTACGTCTATTCTTGTTCAATAAAGAGTACGTTCGTGGTAAAAAAGACAATCACGCATAAGGAGGAGTTCACATGTCTGACTTTCTTATTTTTTATGCACCATTTATAGTACTGATTGGAGCAATTGTTGTAGCATTTTGGGCTGCTTCTAAAGATGGAGCAGTCTCTGACGAGAAGTAGAAGAACCCAAAAGTAGGCGAGTCGCTTCCATTTGCTCCAATAATCCATTGATAAAACCAAAGAACCCATATTGATGGGTTCTTTTTCTTGAAAGCAGACATTTTTCAATATGTTAAAATAAGATTAGTAATAAAATGAAGGGCGGAAATAAAATGAAATACGATGTATTACTATTTGACTTGGATGATACGCTATTAGACTTTGGGATGACTGAAGAGAATGCATTTAAATTTTTGTTTGAGGAATATGGATTCCCAAATGGGTTAAATGATTATCTTTCAAGTTACAAAGCCATTAGTAAAGTATTATGGGAAGACTTGGAGCATGGTCGTACGACTCTTGAAGAACTTAAAGTGGAGAGATTTAAACGTTTATTTATAGAGCATATGCTTGATATAGATCCAGCAGATTTTGGTCAGAAGTATATAGAAAATTTAGGGAAAGAAGTTCACATGATTGACGGAGTCGAGGAAATGTTTGCGAGCATAACCGACTGTAGATTTGCGTTACTAACAAATGGTTTTAAAGATGCACAGCATGCTAGGGTTAGTGGTTCATCGCTAAAAGATTTATTTGAAGCCGTTATTACTTCAGAAGAAACGGGTTTTCAAAAGCCTCAAAAAGAAATTTTTGAATATACATTAGACAAACTCCAAATTTCTGATCCTTCACGTGTTTTGATGATTGGGGATTCGCTGACTTCCGATATTCAAGGTGGGAATAATTTTGGAATTGATACTTGCTGGTTTAATCCAAAGAGAAAGCAGAATGCAACAGACATTAAGCCAACCTTTGAAATCAATTCCTGGTCAGAGCTCGCATATATAGTAAACAAGCAAGTAATGGAAGTAAAATAATGCAAAAGAGCCTCCACATAGAGGTTCTTTTTTTGCGGGATAGGGCTTAGTTGGAAAAATAGAGGTTTTAGTTGGAAATTCAAAGCATTTAGTTGGAAAAATTCGTTGATTAGTTGGAAAAACGGGAGCTTTAGTTGGAAAAGTACCTTATGTACTGAAAACCATTGTTCCTGATGGTATAATAAATCAATCAAAACTAGAACGGAGAAATAAAGTGAATACACCAGTAACAAAAAATGATCGTCTCACAGTTCATATAGAAGATTTAACACATGATGGAGCAGGAGTTGCTAAAGTTGATGGATATCCACTGTTTATACAAGGTGGCTTACCAAACGAAACGGCAGAAATTCATGTGCTAAAAACATTAAAAAACTACGGCTTCGCTAAATTAATCAATATCGTAGAGACATCTCCTTATCGTGTAGATGCACCATGTCCAGTATTTGGTGAGTGTGGGGGCTGTCAATTACAGCATTTATCCTATGAAGGTCAGCTTGCATGGAAAGAAAACATGGTCCGAAATGTCATGAAACGTATTGGGAAAATAGATGCTCCTGTTCTTCCGGTAAAAGGTATGGAGAAGCCGTGGGAATATCGCAATAAATCCCAAATACCTTTTGCGTTAGAAGATGGACAAGTACTCTCCGGTTTTTATCAATCGAAATCTCACCGTATTGCAGATACGAATACTTGTTTAATTCAATCAGATGAAGCAGATCGATTAATGCGTGAGGTAAAAGAAAACGCATTACAATTGGATTTAATCCCATATAATGAAGATACGAAGAAAGGTCAGTTACGCCATCTTGTTGTTAGAAAAGGTAGAGCAACAGGGGAAGTAATGGTTGTGTTAGTTACGAGGCATCCAAAACTCTCTAAAAAAGATGCAATCATTGAGTTAATTCGTAAGGTGGAGCCGAATGTTACGTCAATTGTTCATAACGTAAACAAACGTAATACAAACGTTATTTTCGGTGATGAAACAAATACTCTTTGGGGTAAACAGGTTATTGAAGATTTAATCGGTAATGTACGTTTTGAAATATCTGCACGATCCTTTTATCAGGTAAATCCTGAACAAACCGAAGTTCTTTATAAACAAGCGCTCGACTATGCACAGCTATCGGGTGATGAAACAGTAATTGATGCTTATTGTGGAATCGGAACAATCTCTTTATTTCTAGCACAAAAAGCTAAACAAGTTTTAGGGGTAGAAATCGTCCCACAAGCAATTGAAGATGCTAAAAGAAATGCTGAGTTGAACGGCTTCACTAACACATATTTCGAGGCAGGGCCTGCAGAAGTAATCATTCCAAAATGGTACAAAGAAGGTAAAACTGCAGACGTATTAGTAGTCGATCCACCTAGAAAAGGCTGTGACGAAGCACTGCTCAACACGATAATTGAACAGAGACCGAAGAGAGTCGTTTATGTATCTTGTAACCCAGCGACGCTTGCCCGTGATCTGCGTATTTTAGAAGATGGTGGATATAAAACAAAAGAAATTCAGCCAGTAGACATGTTCCCACAGACAACACATTGTGAAGCGGTCGCGTGTTTGGAGTTAGTATAATTTAAAATGAATATAAAAAGCAGATGGTTTAGAAGTACGATAATGTATTTCTAAATAATCTGCTTTTACATTTACCATATAAATCAAGCTAATATTGTAGGAGAAAATTTGTTAAAAGTATAAAATGACATTGTGTGAAGATAAATTAATAAAGCTAGGTTATACTTTAAAAATGATTTAATACCTTTAACTCGAATGTCCACAGATATACCTAACTCTATTAGGTACTGGTGGACCTAATCTATTAATTATTACACATGGCATAAGTGTTAAAGAAATTGAAACACTATGTAACCATAATGAGAGGATTTGAATTTAAATATGACAGAAAATTTTTGGGAGGATTTACCGAAACCATTTTTTGTACTTGCACCAATGGAAGATGTGACAGATGTTGTTTTTCGTCACGTAGTAAGTGAAGCCGGTAGACCGGATGTATTTTTCACCGAGTTTACAAACTCGGATAGCTATTGTCATCCAGAAGGAATGAAAAGTGTGCGTGGCCGTTTGATTTTTACAGAAGATGAACAGCCAATGGTGGCACATATTTGGGGAGATAATCCCGAATATTTCCGTCAAATGAGTATTGGCATGGCAGAGCTAGGATTTAAAGGCATCGATATTAATATGGGCTGCCCTGTACCGAATGTGGCATCGAGAGGGAAGGGTAGTGGACTTATTCTGCGTCCAGACGTTTCTGCAGAACTTATTCAAGCAGCAAAAGCGGGCGGACTGCCTGTCAGCGTGAAAACACGACTTGGCTATAACGATGTAAATGAGTGGGAGGAGTGGCTAACGCATATTTTAAAACAGGAAATTGCGAACCTTTCTATACATTTACGTACAAGAAAGGAAATGAGCCAAGTAGATGCGCATTGGGAGCTAATTCCGGAAATCAAAAAATTACGTGACCGTATCGCACCAAATACACTACTAACAATCAATGGAGACATTCCTGACCGTCAAACTGGGCTGCAGCTTGCTGAACAATATGGTATTGATGGCGTTATGATCGGGCGAGGTATTTTTAAAAATCCTTTTGCTTTTGAAAAAGAGCCAAAAGAGCATAGCAGTAAAGAGTACCTTGATCTTTTAAGACTGCAGCTTGATCTTCAAGATCAATATGCGGAAGCTCTACCACGTTCAATCACAGGGCTTCATCGCTTTTTCAAAATTTATGTCAAAGGATTCCGTGGAGCTGGTGAATTGAGAAATCAATTGATGAGCACGAAATCAACAGATGAAGTGCGTGCATTGCTTGATAACTTTGAAAAAGAAGGTTGATGGGATGGGGACAGTGAAATGATGTACCTCTCAAAAAGTTAGAGAAAAAATGAATCCCATCAATTCATGTGTACTTATTTTATTCAGTTTTAAGTTCCTTTGCTGCTGGCAACCTTTGTTATTGTTTGATTCGTGGCTTTGCGTTATCTTCAAAAAGGTTACGTTTTACTTACTTTTGTTTTAGTTTGATCAAGTCTGTTTTCTGAAAGAAAAAGGTCTTAAAAAATGTACTAAACCCACCAGCACCCTTGTGTTGCCACATACACTCAACACATGTGGAGTGCGTTTTACAGTTAATTTTCAAAAATGATTAAGGGGGATTTACCCCCTCAACCTTTGCAAAAATCCCCAGTTTTGAGCGTACTGCACAAAAAGGGAAAACGGTAATTATTTTACGTTATTCTATTTGAATTTAGCGACATAACACTACATTGATAAGTAATCAGTTTACTATTTGCTTCCTTATAGTTCTATACAACTTCTTCAATTGGTACCATTCCTAACTGGAATGGTACTTTTTTTGAAGGATTTTCCGTAATAATATCGAATAATTACCATAAGGTGAGTGATTGTGAAAACAATTACGATTGGACAATATTTAACCGAGTTCATAAGCTTCACTCACACTAGTTCACGTTTCTATGTCAATGCTCCTAAACATCATGGCTCAGTATTTAATGACTTTAAGAATTAGAAAATGGAAATTACCAATTATTTCATTCATAGGAGTTATCAAATGAAAATGCATGCTGTGTTTGATCAAACTAATTGTTATCGGTACTTATTAACCCGCGAGTGGGACCCATTTGCCTTATGAAAACTACAAATCTACTTAGAATTTTCTTGACTCATGCTAGACCCTGAAGTAAACATTAAGTTACAGCATGCAGCTGCATACGTTAGACGCACAAAAAGACTAGGAGGTGAGTGAGTTATGAAATTTCTACTTACATCTGCAGGCATCAATAACAAAAGCATACATGACGCGTTGGTTGACATGCTGGACAAACCGATTGCCGAGTCTAGCGCCTTGTGCATTCCCACCGCGATGTACGGACACCCCTGGGTCGGCCCCGGCGTCAATGCCTGGCAGTTCATCAGCGGGAATTCCGAGAATCCCATGGTCGACCTGGGATGGAAGTCCGTCGGCGTGCTTGAGCTCACAGCGCTGCCAAGCATCGACGAAGACCGCTGGGTGCCGCTGGTTCGGGAGACGGACGTCCTGCTGGTGGCGGGCGGCGACGCCCTCTACCTGTGCCACTGGATGCGGCAATCCGGGCTGGCAGACCTCTTGCCGTCGCTGCACGCAGTCTATGTGGGAATGAGTGCTGGGAGCATGGTGATGGCACCTAACATCGGGGAATACTTCGTTGGCTGGACTCCACCCAATGGAGGTGATGAAACGCTGAGTCTGGTCGACTTTGCTATGTTTCCGCACCTGGATCACGAGATGCTGCCGGGAAACACGATGGCTGCTGCAGAGAGATGGGCCAATGGGATGCAAGGGCCGGCGTATGCAATTGATGATCAAACCGCTATCAAAGTAATCGATGGAGCGGTCGAAGTTGTATCCGAAGGGCATTGGAAACTGTTTACGCCATGACCTTACTATGCTGCTAGCTTCTTGGGTACAATCTCGAATGCACCGAGTACTTCAGATCAATGTTGAGGTATTCATTGGGATTCAGTTCAAGTACCAGTAAATATACTTTTTAATTTGATTCTAATTTCGTAAAAACTATTACGAAATTAGAATTTTTTTATTGGTGTGATATTTTCCCACTAGAGTTCACGCGTACCCTAAGAGTGTGTTCTCTTCATACTAATGGAGCATTGTATGAAATCGAAGTCTTTCAAAGTTTAAAAATTTCTGAAGATTTAACGAATGATTTTCCCATTTAGTGTATAGTTAGAGTAAATCGTAGTGTGTTAATTAGGGGGATGTACAATTGAGTAGGATTATTTTATCGACAGAGAGTGGAGCGGATTTACCAAAAGATTTAGCAGACAAACATGATGTTCAGGTGGTGCCGATGCATGTCATCATGGATGGACATGACTATTTAGATGGTGATCTATCCGTAAAAGAAATTTATGACTTTCATGATCGCACAAAAAAGATACCATCTACAACGGCCACTAATGTTCATGAATATCAAGAATTTTTTACGAGAATTAGAGAAAAATTTCCTGAAAGCATCATTATTCACATTGGTTATACATCAAAAGCATCTTCTTCCTTTCAAAATGCGTTAATTGCGGCAGAAGATTTTGAAGATCTTTTCTTAATTGATGCTTTGAATGTTACTGGTGGATTAACTGCAATTGTGATGGATGCGGTTACTATGCTAGAGAAAGAACCTGCAATTGAACCTTTACAATTCATAGAAAAAATAAAATCAAAGGTTCCTAAATCAAGACTGGCTTTCGTACCCGGCAGCTTAGAATTTTTAAGAGCTGGTGGACGCGTTAGTAATATTGCTTATCTCGGCGGGGCGTTGTTAAAAATAAAACCTTGTATTGAATTAATAGAAGGGAATCTTGTTTCAATTAGAAAATACCGTGGGGAAATGAGTGGAGTTGCAGAAAAACTCATGCGAGATTATTTAAATCAATATAATATTGATAGAGAACAACTTTATTTTATATATTCAATCGGACTCAGTGAAAGTATCAAGCAGCGGATGAATGAAATCGCAAATCAATCAGGTTTTGAAAATGTAATATGGATTCAAGCAGGCGCTATGATTTCTACTCACTCTGGACCTGGGGGCTTCGGCATTGCAGGTCTTGAACATTAGAAACAGTCCTGAAAAAAACATCCTTTACATATAAAGTTACTAATAATTAGCGGTCGCGTGGTTGGTGTTAGTGTAGTTATAATCAAAAACGGATTCCTATATAGGAATCCGTTTTTTTGTTTTGATAATTTAATGTTGGAGGATATTATTCGTCTATTTTGGTAAATAATGAACATGGAACATCATTGACAGTTTAAGTCAGAATATCCATTCAATAAGTTAAATAAAAGTACGATATAGAGAAATAAGTACTTGACAGAATTCCTAACATAATGTAGGATGTACTAGCTCTGTAAAAATTATAGTAAAATTATATTTTACCAAATTAATCTTTTAATGTAAAACTTAATTATTAAACTAATAGGAGGGTGAATAAATGGAAAGTTTATATAATAAAAAAGCTGTCTCTTTAAACAAGTTTTTTGGTTTTTATTTATTTGCCGTTTTCATGCTATGGATTAAAACATATATCATACAAGTAACACAGTTTAATTTAGGGGTAGAAGGAATCCTTCAACAATTCCTTTTAATTTTGAATCCATTGGGTTCAGCTATGTTATTTCTTGGATTTTCATTCATTTTCAAAGGACGAGGGAAATATGCATTACTTGTTGTAATTTATTCTCTTATGTCCATTCTTTTATATGCAAATGCAGTTTATTATAGATTTTTTAGTGACTTTATTACAATACCAACCATTACTCAAACGCAAAACTTTGGAGACTTAGGCGGTAGTGTTATTTCTTTATTAAAACCATACGATATATTGTTCTTTATTGATGTATTTTTATTGATTTACCTATGGTTATCTAAAAAAATACAAAAAGATAATAGTAAAATTAGATACAAACAAGCAATTGCAGTGATAGCTTTTGCAATAGGGATATCTGCTTTAAATTTAGGACTAGCTAACTTTGATCGTCCACAGTTATTAACTCGTGGTTTTGATAGAAGCTATATTGTTAAGTATTTAGGAATGTATAACTATACTATCTATGACGCTACTGAAACTATAAAGGCCTCTTCACAAAGGGTTTTAGCTGATAGCGATGATATGACAGAAGTTATTAACTATACAAAATCAAACTATGCGGAGCCTAACCCAGAATATTTTGGCGCAGCAAAAGAGATGAACGTCATCTATATCCATTTGGAGTCATTCCAAAACTTTTTGATTGACTATAAATTAAACGGTGAAGAAGTAACGCCATTCTTAAATTCATTAACTAAAGATCCGAATACACTATACTTTGATAACTTCTTCCATCAAACAGCTCAAGGTAAAACTTCGGATGCTGAATTTATGCTTGAAAACTCTTTATTTGGTTTGCCGCAAGGCTCTGCATTTATTACAAAAGGTCAGAATACGTATCAAGCAGCTCCTGCAATATTAAAAGAGGATGGCTATACATCTGCTGTATTCCATGGTAATAGCGGAAGTTTCTGGAATCGTAATGAGATTTATAAATCATTTGGCTATGACCATTTCTTTGATGCCAATTATTATGACACTAGTTCTGAAGAAGATATGGCTGAATATGGTTTATTGGATAAGCCATTCTTTGAACAATCATTAGATCTAATAAAAACTTTACCTCAACCTTTCTATTCGAAATTTATTACGGTTGGGAACCATTATCCATATAAAATGAATCAAGACTTAACAACAATTGGTAAAGCTGATACTGGTGATGCAAGTGTAGATGATTATTTCCAAACTGCTCGTTATGCGGATGAAGCGATTGAACAGTTCATTGGTGAATTACAAAAGTCAGGCTTATATGATAACAGTATGCTTGTTTTTTATGGTGACCATTACGGTATTTCAGAAAATCACAATAAAGCCATGGAACAAATCATCGGAAAAGAAGTTACACCTTATGAAAGTGCTAATTTACAACGTGTACCATTAATTATTCACGTCCCAGGAATGCAAGGTGAAGGTGGAGTCAATCATACTTACGGAGGGCAAATTGACCTTCTTCCGACCTTATTACACTTACTTGGAATTGAATCACAAAATTATGTTCAATTTGGTACCGACTTATTATCAAAAGAACATAATGAGGTAGTAACGTTTAGAAATGATGATTATGTCAGTCCTACTATCTATTCAATTGATGGGAAATTCTATGATGCTAAAACTGGTTTACCACTAGATGATAATCAATTAGAAAAAGCGAATGAGTATAAAAAAGTAGTAGATTATAAATTACAATTATCTGATAAAGTTGTGAATGGTGACTTATTGAGATTCTATACACCGGAAGGTTTTACTAAAGTTGATCCTTCTCAGTACAATTATAATAAGGATATAACAGAGGAAACTGATAACGAAGAAAAATAGATTCTTTCAATATTAGGAGTAAGATATCTCAAGAATGTTTTTTGATATCTTACTCCTTATTGATTTGTCCCTTTTTTTGTTACTACATAAATTTTGTAAAGTCATCAACACTCTTTTGTTGCCACATACACTCTGCACATTGTGAAGCGGTTGCTTGGTTTAAGTTAATATAGTAATAAATAAAGAACGAATTCTCGACGGAGGAATTCGTTCTTTTTTGCTTGTTAAGGAGAGTGTGATCGTATCTTATTTTAAAAGAGGGTAACTTACCATATACTAGATGCCTCTTTAAGTAGAGTATTATGCTTCAAGCAACGGATTAACAAGGTATAGTGTATATGGATTTTACCTTCGTGAGTACATGTAATTTTATCAACTAATGAATAAAGACTTTGTTGGCCTATTGGGTCGGTCCTATTAAGAAAAAAATCTCTTACAGTTGTTTCATTAAAAAGCTCTTTCCATAAACCAAACGAGTCCAAAGGCTAAGATTGCTACTGAAGCTCCAGGAATCACCCATTTAGCTGGTTTAACAGTTATTTTCTTTAACCACAGAAGAATAGGGAATACGATAGCTACAATAATCAGTTGTCCAATTTCAATCCCGATATTGAAAGATAATAGAGACGTGGCAAGGTGACTTCCATCTAATTGCATTTCTGAAAGAATTCCCGCAAAACCAAATCCGTGGATGAGACCAAAGGCAAAGGCAAGCCATGGTTGACGCTTTGAGTCAGGGTTAAAAATATTAATAAGTGCTACGTAAATAATACTCAACGCAATTGTAGCTTCTACAAATCTACCTGGTAACTGTACGATATCTAATGTTGCAAGAATTAGAGTTATACTATGGGCAATCGTAAACGCAGTTACTAAAGTGAATGTATTTTTGATGGTCTTTGCTCCAAATAATAAGCTAATAACAAACAGAATATGATCGTAGCCTGTAAAGATATGCTCTAAGCCAAGTAAAAGAAACTGTGTTGCAGTTTGAACAAAACTCACTTCACCGATTTCAAGCTCTCTTGACTCGAAAGTAAGAACTCCTTCTTGTTGTTTACCATCTAATTTAACCGTTGCATAATTGGCATGACTTGGATCTGAATCATCTAGAAACATATTATAATCTAAGACTAGCTTTTCAGGGTTGTCTTCTAATTGGTATTTTAGGTTCATGACAGCAAACTGTTTGTCATTAATTATTTCAACATCAGTTGCTTCAAGCGTTCCTTTTACTTTTACACTATCCGCATAAAGTTCAATACGAGAATTGACATAGTCCTGAACTATTTTCGTGTCAAATTGCTTCTGTGCCATTTCTTGATTCATGGCATGACCAAGTTCTGTGAGGTCAACCTTCAGTTCATAATTGATATGATTATCATTAACCTCAATAAGAGAGTAACCTTCACTATTATTGGTATGAGCATAGGCAGAAGGGGATTGAAGGGTAGTGGTAATTGAAAGTATTAATATAATAATTAAATATATCTTTCTCATAAAATCTACTCCATTTTCAATTGATTCTTTTTAGCATTTAATAATGAGAAAAGACAAGGAGGGCTGTGTCTCCTCGTCTTTTACTAGTTTCCTAGATTATTTAGCAGTTTTGATAAACACAGGATTTGAGTAGAACCAAAGATCTGTCCATGGATCTTCACCGCGAGGGTCTGTTTCGGGTTCTAGTTGATCCGTGTTCGTACCACGTAAACGAATATAGCTGTCTTTATCAACATTTTCTAAAGTATAAGAGATTTCAATGTATTCTCCATTTTTTGTCCAATCTTCTTCTGTGAAGCGTTTAACAACTTTCGTAGTTGGGTTTGTCGCAGTTGAACGATCTTCTACTTTACCAGTAACTTCACCCATAATTAAGTCAACACGTTTTACTTCTGGTGTATCTCCATTAGCATTTGCGGCATTTGGATCTTTGATGCGAATTGTTACCGTTACATCTTTAGATTTTCCTGGAATTGTAAGAGTTTCTCCTAAAGTCGCTGAACTTCCTTTAGATTGAGCAAAGATAGGAGATTTTCCACCTGCTTGCACTTTCACATCAAGTTCAGAAATTAGGTCACCTGTTGTTACATATACATTCCCACCACGAAGGCTTTCCATAATATCGTCGTAGTCTTTATCTGCTTTTACATAAGTTTTTGAATATTCACCAGGCCAGAAGTCACTACCACCATCACGCCAGTTAACATGTGAATCTGAAGTAGCTGTAATCCACCAGTGTCTTCCTTCACCAAGCATAGAATCCCATAATCCGCCGACTTTAGCAGCCATTTGATCATAACCGCCCATTGTTGGGTAGTTACCATATGAACCACGAGCACCATCATCAAGTTCACCATCTGGAGTTAATGCGGCCGCTTGATGGCCAGGAGCACCTTCCATCCCAATGGAGATATTAGGAGCTATATCGTTCCAATTACGGAATTCCTCTGGTGTATCTTGCCCCCATTCGCCATCACCTTTTGCTGAACGTGATGGATGGTGAGCGATATGAATTGGCTGCTCGTCCTCATCCAACTCAGTTAACATATAGTTTAAAGCTTCAATCATTGTAGATTCAGTATCTCTGCTACCATCGTTTGGGTATGGTTCGCGTTTATTAAATTGACTTTCGATATCATAAAGAATTTGTGATTCGTTATCTACTTTAGGAATCATCAATGTACTATGGTCTGCAGCAGGTGTATCAAACTCCATTCCATAGAATTGAATTAGTTCTGGATATGCTTCACGTGATTTTAATAGTTCAGGATAAGCTTGCTCTAAATTTACCTTTGAATGGTTAGGACCACCATGATCCGTTGTCATAACCCATTCGAGTCCGTATTCTGTTGCTTTTTCTGCATTTTTCACAATTGGGTAAATAGCATCTCCACCTTGAATAGGTGTAGGAGGATTTGTAGAGTTGTCCCAACCAACACTCCATTCGCTATGGACGTGATGATCACCAGCAAGCCAAGTACCGTTACTTTGTTTTACTTCTTCTTGTGTTAATTGGTTTGCAGCTACTGTTTGGCTATTTCCATTAGTAGTAAAAGCTTGAGTTGCAAAAGCTGTAGTTGCAAGAACGGTTGTTGCGATTAAAGGAATTGCCTTTTTTGCTCTTTTTTTCATTTGAAAGTTCCTCCTAAAATTATTTGTCCAACGGTTTGAATTATAGGAAGTAAATATATATACGAGGTTAATAGAAGGTAAATATAGTGTAAATATTGTGATTTTTATTAAAAATGATAAAATTATACTATTTAGTTATAGGGCATAAGGAATAATGTTTATTTTGTATATGAAGATAAAGTATTGCTAATTATAATGCAGAAAATGGAATTTCAAAAGGAGATATAAATTATTGGAGTAAAGGATATGGTTTTTCTGAATAAGAGAAATGTTTATTTGGGGTTTCAAGGAATTAGGGATAAATAAGATATAAAAAGTAAAACTCAAAAACGTGTGCAGTGTTATAATTTAAAAAATATATCATGGACTTTTTTAAAAAGAACATATGACATTTTAATAAAAGGCTATTTAAAGTTAAATTTGTCATCGAAGTATGTATAGCTTTCTTTTGGAAGTATTAATAAAGCTTAAAAGCTATAATGAAACAGTGGCATGGTTAGAATTAAATAAAATATAAATATTAAAAGCTCGAAGATTCAACGTTGAATTTTCGAGCTTTTTATTGTTTCTGTGCTAAATAAATCGATTTTATTTATTAATAAAAAACTGAAATAAATAAGAAGTATTATTATTTCAATTTAAACTCATCATAAGTTATCTCCTTATTTAAAATATTTAGCAAAAATTAACACAAAGCATATTGTTATTAATAAAATTTACAATACCTTTACAAATATTGTGTTGAAAATTTACACTATGCAATTATTCTAGAATAGACAAAATACGTCATGGAAAAATTACTAACATATTTCTTGGAGGTAAGAAATGATCAGTTTGAAAAAAGTAAAAATGGGATTATTAATGCTGTCTATTCTTGCTGTACTATCTGCATGTACAAGTAATAACGATAATGATACACAGGTGTCAGATGGTAGTGGTGCTACAGTATCTATTTCAGGATCTACATCTGTAGGGCCGCTTGCTGAAAAATTAGCAGCAAAATATACAGAGGAAGATAATACGAATATTGAAATAAATCAAATTGGTTCTTCTGCGGGAATTACCAACGCAATCAGTGGAGTGTCGGAGATAGGGATGTCTTCACGGGATTTAAAAGAAGAGGAAAAAGCAAGTGGTTTGAATGAAGTAGTTATTGCTTATGATGGAATTGTAGTAGTGACTCATCCAAGTAATAAAGTAAAAGACCTTACGATGGAGCAAATAAAGCAGATTTTTACTGGAGAAGTGACGAACTGGAATGAACTAGGTGGAAATGACATGGAGATCGTAGTTGTTTCTCGTGAGGATGGATCAGGTTCTCGTGATGCGTTCCAAGAAATCGTTGACTACAGCTCTGGTGAATTAGTCAGAAGCGCAATTATCGCAAGTGGTAATGGAAATATTAAAACAACTGTTGCGAACAATAAACATGCTGTTGGTTTTATCTCATTTGAATACATCGATGAATCGATTTCAACAATCGATGTTAATGGTGTTGAAGCGAATGCAGAAAATGTTCTACAAGGTAAATACAGTTTGTCTAGACCGTTCTTGTTTGTATATAAAGAAGGACAATTAACAGATGCAGGACAGCGATTTATAGATTTTATTTTAAGTGAAGATGGACAACTCATTGCAGCTGAAGCAGGAGCAATCCCTGTAAAATAAATAACTATATAACTTGATTCAGCAGAAGTATCTCACTTCTATAAGTGGTGAAATGAATGCATAGCATCAATTCAGTAGGGGTCCACAAACCCTTGCTGAATAAAGTTAAAGCCTCCGGCGGATGCCACAGATTTTTAGAGGAATTTATCGAGCAAGCTCGATAAAAATCTGGGCGCAAATACGCCGAGGCGTATTTGATAAAGAAGAAGATAACATAATTTTTAACGGAATCTTGGAGGAGTAAAGAGTGTCTATCCCAACAACTAACAAGCAGGCCGTAGAAATCGGTAAAGCAAATAAAAGGAAGTATATGTTAGAAAAAGTGTCCTCAAGAATTTTCTTGATTTGTGCACTTCTTTCAGTTTTAACATTATTGTTAATCATTGGATTTGTATTTTATAAAGGAGCTCATCCCTTTGTAGCAGAGGGCTATAGCTTTATAGACTTTATTTTGGGTAGTGATTGGGTACCGAGTGAAGATAAATTTGGTATATTCCCAATGATTGTTGCATCCATATTTGCAACAATTGGAGCATTAATTATTGGAGTCCCAATTGGCTTATTTACAGCTATTTTCTTAGCAGAAATTGCCTCTAAAAGAATAGCAAGAATTATTTCACCAGCAATTCAGTTGCTAGCAGGTATCCCATCAGTATTATATGGTGTATTTGGACTAGCAATCATTGTTCCGTTTTTACAAAACAGTTTAGGTTTAGTAAAAGGACAAAGCTTATTAGCTGTTATTCTTGTGCTAGCAATCATGATGTTACCAACTATAGTGACGGTAGCAGAGACAGCGATTCGTGGAGTACCACAAACATATCGTGAAGGATCATACGCCTTAGGAGTATCACAAATTGGGACAATTTTTAAAGTCATTGTACCAGCAGCTAAATCAGGTATTATGACGGCAATCGTATTAGGTTTAGGTCGAGCAATTGGAGAGACGATGGCAGTTATCTTAGTAGCTGGTAATAGTTTAATCGTGCCAACTAGTTTAACAGATAGTGTTCGTCCACTAACGACAAATATCGCATTAGAAATGGGTTATGCATTCGGTACACATCAAGAAATGTTATTTGCAACCGGAATTGTTTTATTCTCATTTATATTAATTTTGAATTTTGTATTAGCAAAAATAAGTGCGAAGGGAGGTAACTAAGATGAGACATTTTAAAGATAACTTGTTACGTGGACTTCTATGGTTATCAGCTTTCTTATCGGTTGCCGTCCTCGTTATGATCGTTGGATTTATCTTTTATAAAGGTTTTAATTTGATTAGCTTCGACTTCATCTTTGGTGATTATTCTCCAACTGGAGGTGGTGGTATTTGGCCAATGATCGTAACAACGATATACACAGTTCTTATTTCATTAGTCATTGCAACACCTATCGGAATATTAGCAGCTGTTTATTTACAAGAATATGCTAAACAAGGGCGTTTAGTAAGACTAATACGCTTTGCAACAGAAAGCTTAACAGGGATTCCCTCCATTATCTATGGTTTGTTTGGAGCGGTATTCTTTGTAACTACGTTAAAGTTAGGTATGTCGATTCTAGCTGCTTCATTAACCTTGACGATTATCGTGTTACCTGTAATCATTCGAACAACTGAAGAAGCATTAAAAACAGTGCCGCGTTCATATCGTGAAGGTTCATTAGCACTTGGAACGACAAAATTACAAACATTATATAAGGTCATATTACCAAGTTCAATGCCGGGAATTTTGTCTGGTATCATCCTTTCTGTAGGAAGAATTGTTGGAGAATCAGCTGCAATATTCTTAACTGCTGGGACAGTAGCAGCTATGCCAGAGAGCATTCTATCATCAGCTAGAACTTTAACTGTTCATTCTTATTTAGTAACACAAGAGTCTGGAGACATTGAACTTGCTGCTGCAGTTGGTATTGTCTTAATAGTAATTATTTTAGCAATCAATCTTATAGCAACATTTATCTCGAAGAAATTTAACAAAGCAACAAATAAATAAGAAGTATGTTAATGAGGTCATCAGAAATAGAACATGGTGAGCTAACGACCAAAAAAACAAGTAGGGAAGGTATTTTCGCAAATGGAGCAACGTAAAGAAGGTACATCTAAAATTAATGTAAGGGATTTAAATTTATTCTATGGTGAGAAACAAGCGCTATTTGGAGTCGATCTTGCTATTCATGAAAAAGAGGTTACTGCTTTAATCGGACCCTCAGGTTGTGGTAAATCAACCTTTTTACGAACATTAAATCGTATGAATGATTTAATTGATGGCGTGAAAATTACAGGAGATATTGTCATTAATCATGAAAACGTTTATAAAACAAATGATGTAATCAAATTACGAACAAAAGTAGGAATGGTATTTCAAAAACCAAATTTATTCCCAATGAGCATTTATGACAATGTTGCCTATGGACCAAGAATGCAAGGTATTAAAAGTAAAAAAGAATTAAATAATATTGTAGAAGAGAGTTTGCGAAGTGCAGCCATTTGGGACGAGGTAAAAGACCGTCTAAAAACATCAGCACTTGGTTTGTCAGGTGGTCAGCAACAACGCGTATGTATTGCTCGTGCTATTGCGATGAAACCAGACATTATTTTAATGGACGAGCCTACTTCAGCATTAGATCCGATTTCTACGTTAAAAATAGAAGAACTAATCACAAATATGAAAAAAGACTATACAATTGTCATTGTTACACATAACATGCAACAAGCTGCACGTATCTCTGATAAAACAGCGTTTTTCTTAAATGGAGAAGTGGTTGAATACGATGATACAGATAAAATTTTCTCTACACCACAGGATCAAAGAACAGAAGATTATGTTACAGGTCGATTTGGATAATAGGGGGTAAATAAATGAGTATTCGTGTGAACTTTGAGAATAATTTAGGGGAATTAAAAAGAAAAATCACCGAAATGGGTGAACTATCAATTGTTGCTCTTGAAAGATCTTTAATGGCCTTGAAAACACAAGATGTCGAGATAGCTATAAAAGTTATTGAGGGAGATACAACTATTGATAGCCTTGAGTTGGAGATTAATCAGTTCGCAATCTGGCTAATGGCAAAAGAAGCACCGGTTTCAAGAGATTTACGCGAGATCATTGGTGTACTTAAAATTTCCTCTGAAATTGAGCGGATCGCGGATTTTGCAGTAAATATCGCAAAAGCAACTATCAAGATTCGTAATACAAAATCTTTAATGGAGATTACTCATCTAGAGAAGATGAAAGAAGTATCGATTGAAATGCTCCGAAAAGCACTACAATCTTTTTTAGAGGAAAATATCCTACTAGCCAAAGAAGTTGGCGACTTAGATGATATAGTGGATGAATATAATGGTGAAACATATAAAAACCTTACTACTTATTTAAGTGAGCATCCAGAAGAAACAAATCAGGTTGTACAATTATTATTTGTAAATCGTTTTCTAGAGAGAACAGCAGATCATATAACAAATATCGCTGAAAGTACAGCATATTTGATTAAAGGTCAAATGTATGATTTCAATTCATAAAAGTAAAAAAGATTTGTGAACACTATAACTAAGAAAATGAGATATAAAAACGGAGGGGCTGTTCTGAAAGTCAAAAAATGACTTTTAAGGGCAGCCCCTCTCTTCCTAACTTCTATTAAAAAGTGTGAAGGATTTCCGTTCCAGGCGGACGCTTTCCGCGGGCGAGCGCCGAGCCTCCTCAGGCCAACATGATGTTGGTCATGAAGGCGTTGCCTCAGGAAGAGGCGGCCTTAGCCTTCCTTCCTCTCTAAAGCTACGTGCGGGGTCTCGGCATGTCTCGCTTTCCCGCAGGAGTCGCCGCCTTTCACTCCAATCAATTATTTCACTCACTCAATCAACATTATTAGATTTAAACACAAAAGCAGATGGAGGACTTATTGGAAAGCCCCTCCGTTTTATTGTAAGAAATATTATTAATGAGCAATTATATCAAAGCTAAATTGATTCTAATTAAATAGTGAAATATATTTTTAATAATCCCATCAGCCCCTTGTGTTGTCACACACACTCCTCACATTGTGAAGCGGTCGCTTGATTGGAGCATGTATTGTTTAGCAGGATAATTTTAATACTTATAGAACATTAAAGAGGATGTAATTAGGATATTAAAATAAAAAAATTTGGAGGTAATCATGGGAAGATTAATACATTTTGAAATCCATGTAGATGACATGGAACGTGCAAAGAATTTTTATGGACAGGTTTTTGGATGGTCATTTGAGGATTATAGTAGTTATGCGGGAATGCCTTATTTTGGAGCTTTGACTGGGGATGAAAATGAACCTGGAATAAATGGAGCTTTGATGCAACGACAAAGTGCACCTCCTGAAGCAAATCAAGCCTTAAATGGGTTTGCTTGTACAATGGGAGTGGAAGATTACGAAGCAACGGAATCTAAAATTCTTGATAATGGAGGCAAGATTGCATTGCCTAAATATGCCTTACCAGGAATGGCGTGGCAAGGATACTATCATGATCCTGAAGGAAATATTTTCGGAATTCATCAACCAGATAAGAACGCAAAATAAAATTTTTCACTGCAAAATAGTTGGCGAGAATTAAATAACAAAAAATAAATACATTAAATTAATAACCACTTTTGAATACTTTTCAAAGGTGGTTATTTTAGTTTTGTAATATTTATCTGAGTTAAAATAAAATTCAACTCTTTAGTTAAATTTATTTTCTATGAAAAGCAAACTGCTACTAAGTTTGAGAAAAAGAGGATAGGAAAGACTTACTTATAACAAGATGTAACAGTAGAAAAAGGGTTCGAGAATAGTTGAAGAAATCTCAAAATTTACTGTTGGTTGTGATTAATGGCTAGTAAATGGTAAGGTAGCATTGGTAACATTATTAGGAGGTTTATACATGGATAATAACGATATATTAATTAGACTTAGATATGCTCTAGATATTAAAAATAAAGATATGATAGAGATATTTAAACTTGGTGGTATGGAATTTACAAAAGAGGAAGTAATAAAGATACTAACCAAATCAAAAGATGAATTCGATAATCTTGATGAAGCAGAGGAAACAGAATATCAAATAAAATGCAATAATAAGATGTTAGCGGCATTTTTGAACGGGTTTATTACGTTTAAAAGAGGTAAACAGGATTCAAAACCAGACCAGCCTAATAACCCTGAACCGCCTGAAAAGAGTGCTAACAATATGCTTCTGAAGAAGTTGAAAGTGGCACTTCAATTAACAGCAGAAGATATGCTAGATATACTTGATGATGGTGGTATAGCTGTGTCAAAAGGAGAATTAGGCGCTATTTTACGAAAAGAAGGACACCGAAATTATAAGGTATGTGGTGATAATTTTGCGCGTAAATTCCTAAAAGGTTTGGCTGTTAGACATAGAACATGAAATTCTAAGCTGTATTCAATAAAATATATTAACCCCAATTGTGAGATTTGACATCTAATAATTGGGGTTTAGTTATATTTAAATGTAAGAAATGCTGTCTAGTTACTTGTTTCGGTTAACTTAATATCAATTATCTGTTCTGTTTCATTATCAAAGGAAATATCAACAAATACACCAAATTCTTTGTTGTTTTCTCTTAACCATAGTTTGAACTTTTCTGTTGAGGAATCTGTACCTGTTTCCTTTCCAATATGAAGATAATCGATAATACTTGCTTGAGGATATTTTTTCTTCGTCTCTTGTATAGCAATTTGTCCCCATTTAGCATAGGGTGGGGAAACTTCATGTTCTTCATTGTTCACATGAAAAGCCGTAAAATTACCGAAAATTAAGGTTAGAACTAATTGAATCGCTAAAACTGTCTTCATGATTTATGAACCTCTCTTTTAACTTTTATTATTTCCTTGTTTATTTAAGTTATTCGGATAACCAGTTACACAAATTACTCTACGGAAGAATAAAAACTAGTCCTAATAATAATTTAAGCTTTTAAAAACCATACTATGTTTGAGGTGAAAGCAATGTATAAATTACTGACTCATAACGATTTAGATGGGGTTGGATGTGGGATTTTAGCAAAGCTAGCTTTTGGTAAACAAGTGAAGGTGCGATATAATTCTGTAGCATCTTTAAATAGAGAGATTGAATTCTTTCTTGAACATGATTCTTCAGATACGTTTTTATTTATTACGGATTTGTCTCCGAATAAAGAAAATGAACAAAGGCTCGATAATTTTTATCATTCAAAAGGAAAAATCCAACTACTTGATCATCATAAAACGGCTTTACATTTAAATGATTATGAGTGGGGCTATGTCCTAGTTGAAGATAATCAAGGCAAATTAACGTCTGCTACTTCATTGTTTTATAAATATCTAGTCAAACATAGACTGTTGGAGCCAAAGGATTCAATTGCGGAATTTGTAGAGTTGGTTAGGCAATACGATACATGGGAGTGGGAGAAAAATGAGAATCATCAAGCTCATTCCTTAAATTCGCTATTCTTTTTAGTATCAATTGATGATTTTGAAGAAAAAATGATTGATCGACTACAGACAAGTGAACATTTTGTGTTTGATGAATTAGAAAAGACATTGTTGAACATGGAAGAAGATAAAATAGAAAGATATATTCGCCGTAAAAAAAGAGAGATTGTACAGTCAACAGTAGGGGCATATATTACTGGAATCGTTTATGCAGAATCATACCATTCGGAACTAGGGAACGAACTTGGTAAAGAATATCCTCATCTAGATTATATTGCAATTATAATTATGGGAGGGAAAAGAATTTCATTGCGCACCATTCATGATCATATCGATGTTTCTGAAATTGCAGGATATTTTGGTGGTGGTGGACATCAGAAAGCGTCTGGTTGTACTTTAACAGAGGAAGCGTACAATCAATTTGTGGTCGAAACATTTCACTTGGAACCAATACAGGAAGATGCCAAAAGAAATCGATATAATTTGAAACAATCTTCATTCGGTTCGTTATACAAAAATAGAAATGATGATGTTTTTCTTATTTACCAAGAGGATGAACAAAACTGGATGATTGAAAAAAATAAAAGGGAAATGGAACATACCTTTATAAGCTTTGATGAATGCGAACGATTTTTAAAAAGAAACTTTGAAGCATGGCTGGTGAGGGATGATTTGTTTGTGGAATATTTAATGCATGAGGTTCAAAAGAGATAGTCACAATTACAGCTGTTTGTTTTATATAGAACCATGTGAGAAACACACATGGTTCTTTTTTATTTTATTTGAAGGCATAATCTGCTAAGTATATTAGTGAGATGATGTAATATGTATGTTAAATAACTAGCAGTGGGGAGAGAAGTATAATGGAAATTGGCGTAACTACGTTTGTAGAAACAACACCGGATGTGGAAACTGGTAAGGTAATTAGTCATGCTGAGCGAATTCGAGAGGTTATAGAAGAAATTGTATTAGCGGATCAAGTAGGATTAGATGTATTTGGTGTTGGAGAGCATCATCGGAAGGATTATGCATGTTCTGCACCAGCAGTTTTGTTGGCTGCTGCAGCATCTCAGACAAAGCAAATTAGGCTGACAAGTGCGGTTACCGTATTATCTTCGGACGATCCTGTTCGAGTATACCAAGAATTTTCTACGCTAGATGCAATTTCAAATGGTCGTGCAGAGATTATGGCTGGACGAGGTTCATTTATCGAGTCTTTTCCTCTATTTGGTTATGACTTAAAGGATTATGATGAATTATTCGATGAAAAGTTAGAATTATTATTGAAAATAAGGGAATCAGAAATGGTTACTTGGAGCGGAAAACATCGACCGGATATTCAAAACCGGGGTGTTTACCCACGCCCTGTTCAACATCCACTTCCAGTTTGGATAGCTAGCGGAGGAACTCCACAATCTGTTGCTCGTGCGGGTTTTCTTGGGTTGCCACTTGTTATAGCAATCATCGGAGGTAGTCCACTTCAGTTTGCACCACTCGTGCAACTTTATAAGAAAGCAGCTACACAGGCAGGGCATGACGTAACGAAGTTGACAGTTGCATCACACTCTCATGGGTTTGTTGCTGAAAGTACCGAAAGTGCTGTGGACAAATTTTTTCCATCAACTCAACAAGCTATGAACGTCTTAGGAAAAGAACGCGGATGGGGTCCATATACTCGTGCCACCTTTGACCATGCACGCAGTTTAGAAGGAGCCTTATACGTAGGTGATGTACAAACAGTTGCTGAAAAAATTATTTTTCTTCGTAAAAACGTAGGCATCACACGCTTTATGCTTCACGTACCAGTCGGTTCGATGCCTCATGATGAAGTGTTAAAAGCAATTGAACTACTAGGAAAAGAAGTGGCACCATTGGTTCGTGCAGAAATAGAACGTTGGGAAGCTGAAGGGGAATGACTTCAGTGACTCTTTAAGCTTATAAGAGAATAGGCTTGATTCTGTTGAAGCAGAACCAAGCCTAAGTATTCAATATTCTTTCACTTTTTTTTCCTTGATTGTACTGCCAATTCACTATCTAGCACTTTAAGTAGGGAGTAACACATGAAGATCATAATTATGGCAAATGGAAAGGCAGCTGCAATAGAGGCTGTTTGCAATACGGTTAATCCACCGGATAAAAGTAAAACTGCTGCAACAGCAGATTGAATAATACCCCATGTCATTTTGATTTTATTGGAGGGATTTAATGTTCCCCCTTCACTCAACATTCCTAATACAAAAGTAGAGGTATCTGCAACAGTAATATAATAAATAGCTACTAGAGCAAATCCCATAAGACTTAATATAGAACTTAGTGGAAGATAATCAAAGAATGAAAAGATAGCTAAAGACACGTTGTCTGCAATATATTTAGCCAATTCATGATTTTCTGAGTTGATCACAAGATCAAGCGCGGAGCCTCCAAAGATAGACATCCATAAACAAGTTCCAAGAGTAGGGACAATCAACACACCTACAACAAACTCTTTTACGGTTCTTCCCCTCGATATTCGGGCTATAAACATACCGACAAAAGGTGCCCAAGCAATCCACCATGCCCAATAAAATAACGTCCATGATGCAATCCATTCTCCTTCACCAAATGGTGTCATCCTTAAACTCATATGGATAAAATCATTGATATAGAGTCCAGACGTATTAAAAAAGATTTTAATGATTGTCAAAGTTGGTCCGACAATTAATATTAGCAACAAAATAGCAAAAGATATGATCATTGCAGCGTTAGATAAATATTGAATTCCCTTTTCCAAGCCAGTGTTAATCGAAATAATGAAAATAACTGTAGCGACAACAATAACAATCAGTTGAACAACTAAAGTATTTGGAACACCGAAAATGGAATGCATCCCGGCTGTAACTTGTAATGCTCCAAGTCCAAGAGACGTTGCTATTCCAAAGACAGTTGCAAATACAGACAGAATATCAATTGTTTTACCAATAGGTCCATAAATTTTATCCTTCAGCAACGGATAGAAAACAGAACTTATGGCTGCAGGTAGTTTTTTATTATATTGGCAGAGAGCAAGAGCTAATCCAATAACAGTATAAATCGCCCAAGGGTGGAGACCCCAATGAAAAAAGGTATATTGCATGGCAACATTGGCTGCTTCAATGGTATAGCCCTCTCCATATGGGGGTTTCGTATAGTGAGTAACCGGTTCAGCTACACCCCAATAAACAATCCCAATACCCATTCCTGCCCCAAATAACATTGCTAGCCAGGACGCAGTATTGAAATCAGGCCTGTCTGTAGTCTTACCTAAACGTATATGACCATACTTAGAAAATAGTAAGTAAAAGGAAAATACTACAAAGAAAAGGGTGGTGCCAATATAGACCCATCCAAGGTAATCAATAGAAATGTTGAAAATAGTATTGGTGACCTTTGTAAGAAGATCTGTGAAAAAGACCCCCCATGCAATAAAAATAAGGGTTAGTATAAGTGAGATGATAAATACACTGTTTTCTTTTAGCTTGTTAACATTCATGGAAACCTCCAACAGGAAATGTGTTAATAATTGTGAAGACTAATATACAAAAATCATTTATCAAGGAGGTTATAGAGAAATTCCCATTTTTCAGTGTTCATCAACTCTACATAGGGTAATTCTATTTCGCATCCAAGAAATATCGAATTGCCTTTTATGCCAACAACCATCGCTTCAATTACAGTATCCGAATCGTTTTTTCTATATACATCGCCTATTGTTGGTAACATGTCATTAATAACATTTAATTGTTCATTCAAGGTACTCTCATCTATATTTTGAATATCTCGATATTCAATTGGATTACTCTGGTCATGACGTCCAGGAACCATTAATAGATACTCATTATGCCTAATCCCGTTTGACCTATTCGTAATAACGCCTTTGTTTTCAACCGCTGCCACTACTTCGATTTCATTTAATGAATAATGATCGAGGTAATCGGGATTTGGGTTCGTAATTAATATGAAATCCCCTTCCTCTGCTTTTCTATCTTTACTGAGGGTATACATATTTTTATTGAAAATAAAGCTATCGAGTTCTTTTGGTTGGTATTTTTCTACTTCGGCCGCACTACTTAAATGTTGGGACAAATCCCTCAGCCTCATAAGATGAACAGATTGTTTATACATAGGTTTTACCGAATAAACTCTGTGCAATTCATTATTGTAATATACAAATTGCCCTTTTCTTACTTGAAACAGTTTCACAAAAGCACACCCTCCAAATAATTGCGCATATAATCATTTCTAGTTATGGAAAACCGTATAGTTTTTTAGGATTCTAAAGATCTATTTCTTCGTTTAGTATGTCACCAAATAAATGAAACTAAACAATCGCTTAGCTGTCTGGTGAAATATAGGAATTTAGGCATTTAAAGAAGAATAGATTTAAATTAGTTAATAAATACAATGTGGAGGCTAGAAGTCGAAAACAAGCTAGAGAAAGTGTCGGGTGATATAATGAAGAAAATACTATATGATGAGATTTTAATAGTTACAAGATGGAAAATAGAGAACATAAAGTGAAGGTGTGTTATGGAATGATCGAGGAGTTATTAATAAATGCTGATGAATGCTATCAGCATGCTGAGCAGAAGGCTGCTCTTTATTTTAAATCACTTTATGGGCAAGTAATGGAAAAGGCTTATATACCAATCCTAACGGAAGATATACGATTGTGGAAACACAATCATATTCATCATCATTCATTATTCTCCTTTTTATCGCGTGGAAAGGGAAAACCTGATTCTCGCGGATATCACCATTATATTCAATGGCTAAATTATACAGGTAAACTTGATAATTACCTCGATAGAAGCATGTCCTATATTTTTATGCGTGATCTGGGAAGAGCACTGGATTCACCTGATACTCTAAGCAGAATTGACCGTGTAGTAAATAGTTTAAAAAATCACCTAACAAAAGGAGACAAAGACGAGACATTTAGCATGGCCTGGTTATACAGAATTGCACAGAAAGAAGGAGTGGAATCGAGTCTAATCTGGGTTATAAACAAGCTGAAGACTGTATCCTCCAAAATTCCGAACGGGATGGATGCTGAGCAAGCCCAACGAAAACTAATTAAAATCATTGCCGGAGTAATCATGCAAGAGGTTGAAGAGATGAACGACAAAACATCTCCTGAAGAACGTTCTCGGAGGCTTGATGCAGCTATTAGGCTTGGCTATTCCTATGGTTTAACCTATCCGTTTATTGATGATCTTCTGGATGCAAAAATTTTATCTGAAGAAGAGGAAAAACAATATTCGGATTTGATTCGTACCACAATTATTACTGGAGTAGTGCCGGAATTGGGAGAGTGGAAGGGGAAGAACGTAGCTCTAATCAAGTATATTCATGCGGAGCTTCGAGAAGCCTTTACGTATATTAAGAGCAAGCAGAGGCAAGAGACAACAAAGAATTTTTTCGCGCAATCCTATGTTTTTTTTAATTCCCAAGAAGTTGATCGTATAAAAGATTTATCGAATGCAAATTACACCAATGAAGAACTTTATATACCTGTTATATTAAAATCCTCTTCTTCTCGATTGATTGTACGTTCAGTAATCGGTGCTCCTGAGGATAAAGAATTGGACGACCGAACATTCTTTTATGGCATTTATAATCAGCTTGCTGATGATTTTGCAGATATGTTTGATGACATGAAGGACGGTGCGGTAACACCATATACTTATTATATGAAGTATCATGATAAACGCTTGGATCTCATAAACCCATTTGAATTGTACTGGACAGTTATCTCTAATTTAATTCATAACGTGTATGACTCGGACAGGAAGACATGTGAGGTAATTTTGGATCGAGCTATAAACGGGCTGAAAAGATTTAAAGAGCGAATGGGTATTAAAAAGTACAATGAAGTTATGGATCTCTTTGCTTCTAGTAATCCTAAATTCAATAGACTGATTCAAGAGATGGTTCGAAAAGCCGATGATGTAGATTTCTTTGATAAATTGCTTCGTGACCATATGATTACCATATTGAAAAAGGATCGAGAAGAACAGGAAGAATTTTCAAATGTGAGCAAGACTTTACGTAATCAGATTAATAGTATCTTAAATCTCCCTACAATCGAGAATAAGAGGTTAATAACAGACCCTATACAAGATGCTGCAAATTACAGCCTAATGGGTGAAGGAAAACGTTTAAGGCCAATAATTACTTGGTTCATGGGCGTAAAAGCATATGGATTAAATAAAACGGCTATCGAGCCACTTTTGAAATCATTAGAATATATGCATACAGCTTCACTTATTTTTGATGATCTACCTTCACAGGATAATTCATCCACTCGTAGGGGACGTCCAACTCTTCATGAGGTGTACAACATTGCTATATCAGAAATAACGGGTCTTTTTTTAACACAAAAGGCAATTGAGGAACAAACCTCTCTGGATCAGTTCGATTCGAAGACTGTACTTAATCTGATTAAATATTCAGCACAAACAACTGCAAATATGTGTAGAGGGCAAGCGATGGACTTAGATTCAAAGGGGAAACAACTGACACTAGATCAATTAAATATGATGTGCTTTTATAAAACTGGCATAGGCTTCGAAGCTTCCCTAATAATGCCAGCCATCCTAGCCCAAGCAAATGATTTAGAAATAGAGGTTTTGAAAAAGTTTGCTCGTCACGCTGGCATTGCTTTTCAGATTAAGGATGACTTACTGGATGTTGAAGGTAATTCTGCCATACTCGGAAAGCCTATTGGCAAGGATGAGGAAAACAACAACTCCACTTTCGTATCTATATTGGGTCTGGAAGGTGCCAAAAAAGAGATGTGGGAAAATTACTGTATTGCAATGGAAGTATTACAGGAAGTGCCACGCAATACTTCTTTCTTGAAGCATTTTTTAAACTTTATAATAAATCGCGATCATTAAGTGTTGGGTACAATCTTTTAGGCTTTACTACAATTTAATCAATTTTTATATATGGATCATGGATATGCAAATATCTATGATCTTTTATTTTGGTATCGTCTTTACTCCTGGTTTAAGCTCTAAATTTTACTGTCTCATAAGGCAGGTCGTGCAGCAAGCGCACATCCGAGTCCTAAAAATGAATACTACTTATCTATATGCATTCGCGGATGCCGCACGTCCGCATGAGCCGCTGTAATGTGCTAGACGCTTACATCTGTCTCATACGGCACGTCATGATGCTGGGAAGGCGCGAATGCAGGTGTCAGCCATTACAAATAAAAGGTTTCTTTCTAAAATGTGCTAAATAGTATTGAAAGTCCAAAATATTGCTATCAAAAATTTTTCATCAAAAGTGGTTAACAGGATGCACGCCTCACACGCCGCAGGAGCGTTTCATCCGATGGAGGTTCACGCGAAGCGTGCAGCAAGCGCACTCCGTGTTTCAATTTTCTATGCGTCTGAAATACATTCAAAATGAAAGATTTCAGTTCGCCCGCCATATTTCCGCTTTCATTGAAATAGAACTGAATAAAAGGATACATCCATGTATCTAAAAATGAAGTTTGTATTATTTAGTGTTTAAAAATTTACGTGGACTTAACATGACTTTAATCTTTCTTTTATTTATGTGATATATGCTTAACTTTAGGGAATATTAACAGATAAATCGATTCTTTTTAAACAGGGCATACTATTTGTTTAATCATTTAAGCAGGAGAATCCGTTATACCAAGCTATATTTCATTATTCTGCATTGTATACCCAACTTGAAGAATGAAGAAAATAAAATGAAGAAATTGTGGAGGTATCCGTTTGGACTCAACTTTACTAACTTTTATGAATGATTTTAATTCACTTATGTTCCTATTATTTGCATTAATGTATTCCTACCAATTTGTTTATATGTTTATCACATTTAAAGCCAAGCAGAAAAAGTACACTGAAATACAGAATGTTCATCACCATAAATTTGCAGTTATTATCCCAGCTCGAAATGAAGAACTCGTTATTGGACAACTGATCAAAAGTATAAAAAATCAAAATTATCCCAAAGAAATGATTGATATTTTCGTTGTGGCAGATAACTGTTCCGATAATACTGCTAAGGTTGCGGAGAAGGCGGGAGCTATAGTTAGAGAGCGTTTCAATAAGATTCAGATTGGCAAGGGATACGCGCTCGACTATATGCTTAGAATCATTGGAAGTGACTACTCATCCAATAAATATGATGGATATTTCGTGTTTGATGCCGACAATCTCTTGGACGAGAATTATATAACGGAGATGAACAAGACATTCAATAAAGGATACAGGGTGATCACTAGTTATAGAAATTCTAAGAACTATGATCAGAATTGGATTTCAGCAGGATATGCACTTTGGTTCCTGCATGAAGCTGAATATCTCAACCTTCCAAGAATGGCCCTTAACTCTAGTTGTGCGGTATCTGGAACAGGATTTTTAGTACATGCAGATGTATTCAGAGACAATGGAGGTTGGATACATCATCTCCTAACGGAAGACATCGAGTTTTCAGTTTCTCAAATTATTAAAGGTGAAAAGATTGGTTATTGTAGAAACGCGGTGTTTTATGACGAGCAACCAGTCACTTTTGCTCAATCCTGGAATCAACGATTACGTTGGGCAAAAGGTTTTTATCAGGTATTTTCTAAATATGGAAAGGACTTAATTGAAAATATATTCCGAGGTAAGGGTAACAGATTTTCATGCTTTGATATGACGATGATGATCATGCCGGCCATGCTTGTTTCTAGTATCAGCATTATGGTGAATGGTTTACTATACTTGGGCATCTTTATGGGAATATTTGAGGGGAAAGGGATTATGCAAGGAGCAACTACGGCCATAATAGAATCTTTTGTTTGGTATTATGGAATCCTTTTTGTTCTGGGCTTAATGACAACACTATCAGAGTGGAGAAAAATCCATTGTTCTGCCTGGAAAAAAATCGCTTTTACAATTACTTTTCCAATTTTCATGTTTACCTATATACCAATTTCTGTCGTAGCATTGTTTAAGCATGTTGAATGGAAACCAATTGCTCACACAGTTGTGAAATCACTTGATGATGTACGATAAGGACAAAAGAAGAGAAGTGACTACCTATAAAAGTCAGTTTCAAAGACTTTTTTGGTAGTCACTCTTGATGTTATGGGTGTATAAAAACCGGAGTTCCTATTGGGACTAGGCGTGCTAATTCCTCCACATCCTTATTGTTCATGCGGATACAACCACGTGATACTGCTTGACCAATGGAACTTGGATTATTAGTTCCATGAATCCCATAGTGTTCTTTCGATAAACTCATCCACATAGTACCGAATGGTCCTCCTGGATTAGGTGCTTTGTTAATAATGATAAAATTTCCTACTGGAGTAGCGAATAACATTCTCCCAACTGCGATAGGATACTGTTTTTGTAAAACACCATCCAATAGTAAACGAAGCCAACGATTGTTAATGGAAACTTCCAATTTATAGGGGAGTGTATTGGGGTCTGGAAAACCTGGTATAACAATGGATTGACCAATATATAGTACATTTGGATCTATTGAAGGATTAGCTCTTATGATTGTGGATAACGGTGTACGATAGTCTCTAGATATTTGAGTTAGTGTTTCTCCTGGCTTTACTGTATGAATCAGTAAAATCACCTCCATATTTTTTAGTTATATTACATAATATGATGAAATTTAAAAGTGTTGTTTTCATCCTTTCATTTCTCATATATGATATGGCAAATGTAATAAGAAGAGTCAAAATTGCAAATGATTAGAACATGGTTAAATAGTTAAAACACCTACACATCGTGTGGGTGTTTTTTTAGTTTTTGGATGACGTATATACAAAGAAAGTAAAATTTTTTTTACTAGTAAAAATTATCGAATCTACTGTTTTTCAATATATACTACTATACTTAAAAATAGTGAATCTATTATATTGTATAATTTCGATTTTAAAAGGGAGAGATATACATTGGAAAAGAAAAATCTTGAATTGGCAATTCAACTACGACATGAGTTGCATCAGCATCCTGAACTCTCGAATCAAGAGGTCTGGACGAAACAACATTTAATCGATTTCTTGAAAACGCATACAAAATTAGAAATAGTCGACAACGACCAATGGTTCTATGCTATTTATCGTGCCGGTGAAGACAAAAAGAATATAGCTTTCCGTGCTGACTTTGATGCACTACCTATGCCTGAAGTAATTGATATTCCACATGCTTCCCAATTCTTTGGAGTTTCTCACAAGTGCGGTCATGACGGTCACTCAGCAAGTCTCGCTGCATTTGCTCTGGAAATCGACCAAAAGGGTGCAGACAAAAACATCTTTTTCCTTTTCCAACACGCGGAGGAAACAGGAGATGGCGCTATTCAGTGTGCTACTTTTATTAAAGAAAATAATATAGATGAAATCTTCGCCTATCATAATATGAGTGGTGTGGCTTACAATTCGGTAAACGTAATTGACGGAACGGCTCAGTGCGCATCAAAGGGAATGACAATTCACATGGTTGGTTCTCCTGCACATGCAAGTCAACCGGAGGATGGAGTAAATCCTTCCTTTGCCATTGCTAAAATAATTGATGCAATCCCTGATTTTATCTCCCCAGAGAATAACGAGGGAATCGTACTTTGTACAGTTGTTCAAGTAAATATCGGTGAAAGAGCATTCGGTATGTCTGCGAGTAAGGGAGAGTTACTTTTAACGATCCGAGCATTATACGAAGAGGAATTAGATAAACTTCAGAAAAATTTAGAAGATCTTGCTAAGGATCAAGCAGAAAAATTCGGTATTCAGGTAAGCTTCTCTTATAATGATGAATTTCCTGAAACTGTAAATGATAAAGGGAGTTCAGATAAAATTCGTAAAGTATGTGAAGATAAAGGGTTTCAATTAGTTGAAATGAAAGAAGCATTTCGTGCCTCAGAAGACTTTGGTCATTATTTAAAGTTAACTAAGGGTGCAATATGCTACATCGGAAATGGAGAAGACTACCCTCATGTCCATACATCTAAGTACGACTTCCGAGATGACATCATTGAAACAGCAGTAGAGCTTTTCAAAGGTATTACGGAACAATAGTCATATAGCATAAATAATAAAAAGTTGTCTAATTAGCCAAATGCGCTTTTTAGAAATAAGCATCATTCTGACAATGAAGCCTACTATAAATATAGGAATATTTTAATAAGATACACTTAGGAATTATCAAAAAAAATGAGTTAAGGGAGAGAAAAGCTTTGGAAAAGAAAAATCTAGAATTAGCAATCCAATTACGACATGAGCTACATAAGCATCCTGAACTTTCAAATCATGAGGTTTGGACAAAACAACATTTAATAGATTTTTTAAAAACGCATACCCAATTAGAAATAGTAGACAAAGAAAAGTGGTTCTATGCGGTATATCGTGCAGGGGAAGGCAAAAAGAATATTGCATACCGTGCAGATTTTGATGCTCTTCCTATGCCGGAAGTAATTGACATTCCATATGCTTCTCAGTCTCCAGGCATTTCTCATAAATGCGGGCATGATGGCCACTCTGCTAGTCTTGCCGGATTTGCATTAGAAATTGACCAAAAGGGTGCAGACAAAAATATTTTCTTCCTTTTCCAACATGCGGAGGAAACCGGGGACGGTGCTGCTCAATGCGCTTCATTTATCGAGGAACATAATATCGAAGAAATTTTTGCTTATCATAATATGAGTGGCATGGCTTTTAACTCGGTAAATGTTATTGATGGGACTGCACACTGTGCTTCCAAAGGGATGACGATCCATATGGAAGGTGCACCAGCACATGCTAGCCAACCGGAGAATGGAGCAAACCCAGCTTTTGCTATTGCTAAAGTTATTGATGCGATTCCTGAGTTCATCTCACCTGAGAATAATGAAGGGATTGTACTTTGCACAGTTGTACAAGTGGATATAGGCGAAAGAGCTTTCGGTATGTCTGCAAGTAAGGGTGATTTGCTGTTAACTATTCGTGCTCTTCATGAAGAAGAACTAGATAAGCTTCAGAAAAACCTAGAGGATCTTTCTAATGCTCAAGCAGCAGAATACGGCTTGAAAGTTAGTTTTTCCTTTGCGGATTCTTTCCCTGAAACTGTAAACGACAAAGAAAGCTCTGATAAAATTCGTAAAGTTGCAAAGAATAAGGGTTTTGAGGTAGTGGAAATGACAAAAGCATTCCGTGGCTCTGAGGATTACGGCCATTACTTAAAGCTAACAAAAGGTGCTATGTGCTATATAGGGAACGGTGAAGATTATCCACATCTACATACGTATGAATATGATTTCCGTGATGATATAATTGAAACGGCTGTAGAGCTTTTCAAAGGATTAGCAGAATTATAAACCTTCGTTAAATTAAGCATTCACACTATTGTGTGGATGCTTTTTAAGTTTAATCTAGCAATGCTATACTAAAATAAATGGTTTTGGAAGGAGAAATTATGGAAGGAAACAAAGTCACTTTTAACTCAATAGATGAATATATTTCAACCTTTCCTCCTGAAGTTCAAGAAAAACTAATAACAATATGGCAAGTAATAAAAGAGGCTGCTCCTGAAGCGACAGAGAAAATAAGCTATCAAATGCCTACTTTTGTTTTCCATGGGAACCTAGTCCACTTTGCTGCTTATAAAAACCATATAGGATTTTATCCAGCTCCAAGCGGAATAGAAGCTTTTAAAGAGGAAATTGCACAATATAAAGGAGCGAAAGGATCCGTCCAGTTTCCTTTAGAACAACCATTGCCTTATGAACTAATCAGCAAAATAGTTAAATTTAGAGCCGCTGAGAATGAAAATAAAGCCGAGAAAAAGCAGAAAAAAGAAAAATAATATTTATTTAAAATAAGAGACTGCCCCTTTTTTCATCTGTACAGGGGACAGTCATACTTTTAATAGTATCTAAAGTTTAGGTAACTTATCAGGGTTCATCATAATGTAAACTTCCTTTATTTTTTCATCACTAATATAAAAACTAATAATACTTTGAAGAGAGCCATTCATGTAATTCACCATTGCTGGCTGACCGTTGACATTTCTTATTTCAAAATAAAAATCCTTAGGAGCTTTTTTCACTATACCGTATAATAATGCCAAAACGTTTGGAAGGGATGTTATTGGACGAATAGCAGCCTTAACTTTTCCTCCACCATCAGAATATAGTGTTACATTCTCGGATACTAATTCTAACAAGACATTTGTATTTTTCATTTCAAAAGCTTGGATAAACCGATTGATAATCGACTTATTGTTTTCATAGTTCAAACTTTCACTATCTATGCGTGCAATTTTATGCTTAGATCTGCTATATATTTTCCTACAGTTATCTTCATTTTTTTCAATAATGCTAGCAATCTCCATGTATGAGAAATCCAATACCTCTCTTAATAGAAGTACTGCCCGTTCGTCTGGTGTTAAATGTTCCATCATCCTTAAATAAGCAATGCTTAATCCTTCTGCTTGAAGAACAACATCAGCTGGATCTAGATCATTAGATTTCTCTAACAATAGTGGCTCGGGATTCCAAGGTCCTACGTAATTCTCTCGTTTATAACGTGCTGACTTTAAGTAATCAAGGCAACGATTTGTCATCATTTTACAGAGATACGCTTTCATATTATTAATCTCTTGTTCATCCATTTGATATGCTTTTAAAAAAGTTTCTTGCACAATATCCTCTGCATCCCCAATGGAACCTAGCATACGATAGCCTATTGTAAATAACAGTGGTCTAAATAGTTGATAATCTTCATTACTAATTTGCACTTTATCACCTCTGCTCGAGTAGTTGTATTATTTCTTTCGCTGCTTGCTTTCCACTGCTTACTGCTCCTTCTGACAAAACAGAATAAGGAGAAACCCAGTCACCTGCTAAAAATAATCCAGGGATTTCTATATTAGCACATGCCAATTTTTGCTCATCTCCTAATTGAGGTAGACGCTGGTTAACTGTAATATTAGGCATAAAACGACTAGTAATCTCGTATTTTTTCCATTCTGGCTGCATCTTTTCTAAAAATTGTTCCAACTCCTTTTTTACTTCTTTACCATCTATTTGATCATTCGGGTGATGGTATTTATAAACATGTAAAACTGTATTTTCTCCATCTTCAGAGAGTCTGGCATAATTTGAATGTACTGAGTAATATAAGGGGTCAGTTATACCCATGGCAAACAATTTTTTTGGATTAGGAAGCTTTGTTAATGCAACATCAAGTGTAGCTCCTTTTACAGGTGTAATTTTGGCAAAAAAGTCACGCTGCGAAATACTCGATTGTTCACCTAACATTTTATTAAGCTCCTGAGGGCTTGTGGTATTCAGTACATACTTACTGGAAATTTCCTCATCATTAGATAGAACCAATTTAAAATGTTCCTGTTGAAGTTTGATAATTTGCTTTACAACAGTGTTTGATTGAACTTGAATACCAGAGATGACCGCTTTATTATGCAGTTGGTCTATTACCATTTGCCAACCGTAATCCAAATAAAGTACTCCACCCATTCCAATCTTCATATGAGATACAATTATCTTGGCGCTAACCATTTCAGGGGCATGGCAATACGTGGTAAGTCTGCCGAGTGTATATAATAAAGACTGGACTTTTTTAGATATCGTAACTTGCATGACCCATTGTTGAAATGTTTGCTCTGCTAACTTTTCTGTATCCAAGCTATTTATATTCTTTAATATAGCTACCCATTCCACTTTTTCTCTCCAGTTCAATAATCGTGTCGTTAAAAGTCCCAAAGGATTAAAAGGAGCAGTGTACTCCATTTTATTTTCAATTAAAGTACCTCCTAATATAGGTGATTTCCCATTCAGTTTGATATCTAATTCTTCGAGAATAGGAGCCGCTTTTCCTTTTTTATATAGGGCATGTGGGCCGAGATTAAAATAATGTTGATTAATCTTATCTGTCCTAGCCCTTCCGCCGACCTTTTTACCTTTTTCAACTATTAAAATAGACAAATCCTTTTTAGCCAAATAGTTTGCTGCCACATACCCTGCCAATCCACCACCAACAATTACAACGTCCCATTTTTGAGCCATACGATGATAACCTCCTATTATGTTTTCATAAATTAAGACGAGGAAGCTAATTAAGTTGTGACATTCAATCAAGAATGTAATTAAACTATTTTTATCTTGACTTCAAGATAAATAATTAATAAAATTAACTAAACAAAGTTGATAACTATGTTTTATATATTTGACACAAACTTTGACTGGAAAAGGATGATGAAAAGTGGAAAAAACAAAGAAGGAAGTACCAGTAGAAGTTGATAAAACAGGAAAATTTGTTCGTCAAAGAAATCAATTTGACACGCTATTTGGAAATCAACCAGGTGAACTACCTGTTGAAGAAGAACGTTATCGTCTTTTATGGGCTGCTGTCTGTCCATGGGCGCATCGTTCAGTGATCGTACGAAGCGTGCTAGGTTTAGAAGATGTCATCAGTTTGGGTACTGCTAGTCCAATGCGTCCGAATATCGGCCGTGTAGACTGGGAATTTTCTTTAGATGAAAATGGTGTAGATCCTGTTTTAGGTATTCAATATATAAGCGAAATGTATAAAAAAACAGATCCAGAATACGCAGGAAGACCAACTGTACCAGTTATCATTGATGTAAAAGAACAAAAAGTAGTGAATAACGATTACTTTAGATTAACAAATCATTTAGAAACTGCATGGGCACCATTTCATAAAGAAAATGCGCCTGATCTATATCCACAAAATTTACGCGAGGAAATTGATGCATTAAATGATGTCATTTTTCATGATGTTAATAATGGTGTCTATAAATGTGGATTTGCTCGTTCACAAGAAGCATATGAAGAAGCATATGATGTATTATTTAATCGTTTAGATGAATTAGAGCAACGTTTATCGACGCAACGCTTCTTGTTTGGGGACTATATTACGGATTCAGACGTTCGACTATATGCAACATTAGCACGGTTTGACGTAGCGTATTATTCAGCTTTTAAGGCAAATAGAAATCGTATTGTTGATTTTCCAAATCTATGGGGTTATTTACGAGATTTGTTCCAAACGCCTGGTTTTGGAGATACAACTAATTTTGAAGCAATTAAAATCCATTACCATTTATCAAACCATATTGCGAGTGATGATCAAAAAAGTCTAAACATATTACCAAAAGGACCGGATGTTTCAAACTTCAATTCTGCACATAATCGAGAATCTTTAAGTGGAAAAGAAGAAAAATTCCTTGTTCATACAAGTAATTAAGGAGATGGGGAAATAGTGATTATACGTAATGCAATAGAGGATGAATTATCTTTTATCCGAGAACAACGATTAGACGCATATACCGAGCATGCTCCTAAAATTCCGGAAGAACATTGGAAAGTTTTAAAACAATCCATCCTATCAGATGGAGACATTCAGCCCGGCGTAGAACGAATAGTAGCAGAGATTGATGGAGTAATAGTAGGAAGCGTTGCTTTATTTTCTCCTGAAATAAAAGCTTATGAAGGTTTACTGGAAGACGAACTTGATTATCCAGAACTAAGAATGCTAGCCATCTCACCACAAGCTCGAGGAAAAGGTGTGGCAACAGCATTGATTAACGAATGTATTCAACGGTCTAAAGCTAAAGCGTTCTCTGCTATGGGACTACATACCGCTGATTTTATGGAGAATGCTATAAAATTATATGGTCATCTTGGGTTTGAGCGTTTGCCACAATTTGATTTTGAACCAACTAATGATGGAATTGTCGTAAAAGCGTTCCGTATTACTTTTTAATAAATTTAGGTGTCGTGGAGAATTCCATGGCACCTTTTTAAGTTGATTTGTACTTGAAAAGGAATTTATCTATTATTTAGAAGGAATGTTAGGAACACATGAAGTAATGATAGAAGATATGATTGTGAAATTAGAAAAAAAATATATCCCTTAAAATAGCTGTTATGAGCAATTGAATAAATCATAGTTCTTATTATTTCTTATAAAATGGACTCTTTTTTATAAGATAAAAGTCTATACTTGAAGTAATAACACAATAAAAAAGGAGTTGTAGTTATGAACATACTTACAAAATTTAGAATATTAAAACCTGCAAGTGAGGTATTTGAAGCTTTTGTGGATCCTTTGAGAATCGGGAACTTTTGGTGGTCATCGAGCTCAGAAAGATGGGAGCAAGGAAAGACGATCACATTAAGATACGATGAATATAACGCAGAAGTAAATATTAAAGTAACCGAAATCGACATCAATAAGAAGATTGTATTCAAATGGGGAGAGCTTGAGGAAAACACTGTAACTATTTCCATGAAAGAAGTAGATGAATTGAGTACGATTATAGAGGTTAATGAAGAAGGATTTAATGAAAATGAAGATGAGATTATTAATACATTGGTGGATAATAAAGAAGGTTGGGTTTATATGCTGACCTGTTTAAAAGCTTATTTGGAATTTGGTATTACAGAATTGAGAGCAGGCATTGTAAAATAATTGGAAAATTGTATGATCAATTTTTCACTTTTGATTCCAGGTCCTATTTGTGCTAATAAGAACCTGGAATCTAGAGTTTTTGTCTTGTTAAATTTTAAAACAAGTGAATACTGTTTGTAATTTCATATAATTATAGAGTATTCGAGCATGTCTTCCTTCTTGCGTATAAGGGTTAATAAGAGGATGGAGATTACGGAGAAATTCATGATCGCATTCACAAGGATTAATGCCTCTACTATAACATTTATCATGTGCCATGCATGCTGCATCCACAGCATTTATAGGTGCACCAGGCCCACTACAACCAGGTCCACACCAGTTGTATCCTGGAAACAAACAAAATCGACGATTCCTATTCCTTCTCTGATACAAATTAGCAACCTCCCTTCTATTACTTTCAATTTAATATAAGCTATTCAATAGTTACCGATTTTGTATATACTGTTTCCTAAGAGACATACAAATTTAATAGCACCAAAAACGTGTTAGGGGGATATTGATGAGAATTGAAGAATTAAAAAATAATCGAGTCAATGACTTTATAAAGTATTGCAAGAAACACCGAGCGCAGTTGGATGATTCATTTTTATATGACGAAGATTTACAAAGCTTCGAGTCGACAGTAGAAAACCCAACTTATATTGTTCTGAATGAACAAGATGGTATTGTAGGTGCTGTTTCGTTAATAATGGATGAATATCATAGAAGTGGGAATAAGGCACGGTTTCGAATATTTCACACTGAAATCGAAAGCTTCGAGGTTTATACTTTGCTTATGAAAGCAATCATGTTGCATACGAAAGAGATAGAGAAGGTTTTCTTGTTTGTACCATTTGAAAATAGGAAGCTATCGGAAGTTATGGAAGGATTAAAGTTCAATATCGAAAGATACACTTTTGTTCTTGTGAGAGAGGATAGGGAAGTACCGAAATTCCATTTACCAAATGGATATGAGATAAAAAAGCTTCAACCTGGAAATGAAGAGACTTGGTGTGCAGTTAGAAACCCGAGCTTTGCGAAACTTAAAGGAAGTGAGACTCCTATCACACCTGGGATGGTAAAGAAAATGATGTCAGATGATGACCATATTGAGGGAGGAGCCATGATTTTATATCATGGGGACAAGGCTGTGGGGGTTATTCGAGGAACAGTAGATGAATACGAAAATGCACCAATTATGAATATAGGACCAATTGCTATTATACCCGAATATCAAGGGCAAGGATTAGGTAGAGTTCTGCTAAGGGCTTCCTTACACTTTGCGAAAGAAAAAAATTATAAAAGAACCATCCTTTGTGTAAACGCAGATAATAACCATGCAAAAGCCTTATACGTGCAAGAAGGATTTGAGCAAGTAGAGGCAGTAACTTGTTATAAATACGATATTCATTCTACGAATGTTGAAATTTAATATGGTATAAATGGAGATTATCGTGGATAGGATCAAAATGTTTTGTTAGAAATAACACGCGCTTATATGTATGAATACCTGTTATGATTAATCAAAAAATCAATTAGAGGTGTATGTCATGGCAATTGAATTAGTAAGAGATTATTTTTCTAAACTAGGAATAGCTGATAAGATACAGGAGTATGAAGCGTCGAGTGCAACTGTAGAACTTGCTGCCCAAGCTCTAGATGTAGAGCCTGCGCGTATTGCGAAAACACTTTCCTTCAAGAAGGAGGATAATAGTATCCTTGTAGTAGCAGCAGGAGATACAAAAATCGATAATGCAAAGTTTAAAAGTACATTTGGTGTTAAGGCTAAAATGTTGTCCCCGGATGAAGTATTGGAGAATGTGGGACATGCTGTTGGTGGAGTTTGTCCTTTTGGTATTCCAGATCATGTGCTTGTATATGTAGATGAATCATTGAAACGATTTGAAACTGTTTACCCTGCTTGTGGTAGTAGCAATAGTGCAATAGAACTTACTTGTGAAGAATTATATACATATGCAAAAGCGCAAGAATGGGTCGATGTTTGCAAAGGATGGGAGTAAATAATAATATGGATAGTTCATTTAAAACAGCTGTAGGTAGATTTAATTATCGCGTGGCAGGATTAATCGTTCATGATGAAAAATTACTAATCATGAACGATGAAAATCAACCTTATTATTATGTACCTGGCGGAAGGGTAAAACTGCATGAAAAAAGCGAAGATGCAATAAGAAGAGAAATAAAAGAAGAGCTTTCACTAGAAGTGAATATTAAGCGTATGTTATGGGTAAATGAAAACTTTTTCGAGGAAGCAACATTGAAAGAGAAGTTTCATGAAATTTGTTTTTTCTATTTGCTAGAATTACAAGACGAAGAATTCTATGTTAGAGGGAACGAATTTTCAGTGAATGAAGAGGGAAAAATACACACGTATTACTGGAAGCCTTTTGAAGAATTAATAGATTTAAATCTTTATCCATTATTTTTAAAAGAGAGAATAACAGATTTACCTCTAGAAATTGAGCATTTAGTAGAAATCAAATTGTAAATAAAGTAGACCGAGGTAACCATTCAAGTGGTTACCTTTTTTATATAAACTCTAAATAAATTAAATATTGGGGTTTACTGTTGTAACTGTTGGATTATCAGTGGCTTTGAAATTTTTTTGTGTGTTAATTTATTTTGACTTCCTTTGCTAGTTCTTGTAATCGATCTCTATCTCGAATAATATAGCCACGTGATTTTTTTTCAATAATATTTGATTTACAAAATTGAGCTAGAACATGTAGTAAATGACGGTAAGAAACCCCCAAGTATTCGCATACCTCTGTGTGTTTCTCTTTATAAAAATCATTATCTGCAGATAAAAGGATAAATTCTGCAAGACGATTTTCTAGTGGGAATGCTTGACTTTGTGTATATTTTGTTGAAATTGTAGTCATCTTTTGACTGATAAAGATGCACAAATATCGAAGGAAAGTGGCATCTTTTAAAAGGTTGTCTTTACATAAATGAATAGGGATAGCAAAACAGGTTGTTTGAGTAGCGGTTTGTATTCCTTTTGAATACCTCTCAGAATTTAATAATTCAACTTCTCCTATAAAAATAGGAGCCTCTAAAAAATTGATTAGGGAAACTTTTCCGTTAGAATGTGTCACATAGAGCTTTGCCTTTCCTTCTACGAGATAGTATATGTACTCAGGATTGGAATCTTCCTTTAAAATAAATTCACCACGTTCAAATTGACAAACTTGAATATAAGAAATAATTGGAAAAGAAAATAAGGACTGTATTGGATATTTTTCAATGTAATAGCTACGCATAGGCTCATCTAAAAATTTCATTTTTTCCTCCTAGAGTGAAAAAGTATGAGATATCTCACATTATTGTATGTGTTTAAGTGGTATGATGCAATTATTACGGAGGGAATAAAATGAATAAACAACGATGGCTTTCACAGAACTTTTTTGTGTTTTTTATCACTTGGGGTGTGTTTCTACCTTATTGGACAGGTTGGCTAGTTGAAGATAAAGGATTAAGTGTAACAAATGCGAGTTTAATTATGGGCTTTGGATTAGTTGCGCGTGGAGTTTCTACAATGTTTGTTTTTCCAATAGCTTCAAAATATATGAGCAGCCAAGCTGTTGTGTTTATGCTAACGATAATCTCATTAATAGTAACTGTACTTTATATTCCTGTTACCTCGTTTGGAATGCTTTTTGTGGTAACAATTTTATTTAATGCGGTTTACCCGACCTTACTTCCTGCTATTGAAAGCACCGCAAGCTCATTAGTCCAACAAAGTGGAGTAAACTATGGCAAGAGTCGTTCCTATGGATCACTTGGCTTTATAATTTCAGTTCTTATCATTAGTATGCTCACAGGCTATTTCGGTGAGGGGGCTATTTTATGGAGTATGATGGTGGGGCTGTGTTTACTGCTATTGATACGTTTTCTCCCATCCCCACCAGAACTTTTAGTAAAGCCAACAAAAACAGATCGGAAGGAGAATCTTTCACTAAGCGGTCTGTGGAAAGTTAAAAGTTTTCCTATTGTGCTTCTGATTGTAATTCTATTACAGGGTGCACATGCATCCTATTATAATTATGGCTATATATATTTACAGGAGTTAGGTGTAAATAGCTTCTACATTGGAATGATTATTAATATAGCAGTTATTTTTGAGATAATTTATTTTTCTAAGGCGGAATTATTTAAAAATTGGAAGCCTTCATCCTTGTTGTTATTAGCTGCAATTGGATCTACTTTACGTTGGGTGCTTGTATTTTTGTTTCCAAATGTTTGGGTTTTTATTTTTTCTCAGAGCTTACACGCATTGTCTTTTGGCGTAGCCCACTTTGCATTTATCAGTTATCTAACAAAAAACTTACCAAAGCGACAGCTTCCAAATGCGCAAGGTGTGTACTCAGCTTTTGCATTAAGCTGGGGCACTGCCGTATTAACTTTAATAGGAGGATATTTATATGAAATATCTTCTGGATTGGCTTTCCTTGGAATGATTATTTGTACGATTCCAGCAATCGCAATCATTATCCTAACAAAAAAACGATATGCATACTAAAATAACCCCCAAGTTTTGGGGGTTATTTTCAATAGGTTGTTACTTTAAAGAAAAATTGAATAGAGTAAATCCAACGTTGCCACCATGTGAAGTTGTTTTCATATTTATCTTGATCGACAGTGTACATGGCGTCTTTATTATTCCAGAGTCTTTCATAGTAATCTTCCATTTCGATTACTAAATCACTATCATTTGGTGCGATAACACGTAGATTATTTTCAAGATTATAGTTATCTAATGTCCGTTCTGTATAGTTTGCGGAACCATTCGAAATGATAGTATGCTCGTCTGATTGAATCCAAATAGCTTTTGTATGGTATTGTCCAATAACTGTATTATACCAACGAATGTCAATTTTTCCTTCTGTATCCTCGATCATTTCTTGTGCAACCGGACGATTTGGAAGTCCGGATTTTTCTTGCCCAAAGGAATTTTTATTTGGGTCTAGAATGAGCTTTACTTCTACGCCTCGATTTGCAGCTTCTATTAAGGCGTTTACAATGTCTCGCTTAGCAATAAAAAACATTCCAAGCCAAATTTTATCTCCTTCCTTTGTTGCGGACAAATCTTTCAGTAGTGCATCCAATATCTTTTTCTCTGTTAAATATTGTACTTCATATTGTCCATCTGAATTTTCCACATCTACTCTTGGAAGCTTAGGGCCTCCTGAAAATAAAGAAACAGCTTCCTCTGCCTCTAATATGTCATTTAAAATAGGACCGGTTACTTTTAAAGCAATATTCCCATGGAATCCACTTGCATCATGTGGATTGGAGGACGTGATCATGGCTTCTTTATCTGTTACAACTGTTTTGCGATGGTTAGCTTTTACATTAAGTAATTTCATATAAGAAGCAATTGTCATTTTGGGTGCTTCACTGGCCATTCCATTTGGAATCCAACCTTCTCCACCAATATCAAACCATTGAAAAAATAATCGATATATACCGGAGTATACTGGAGTAGAATCTCTTAAAGAATCTAAATCAGTGTATATGATTTCGACTCCTGCATCTCTCATTTTTTTAAACCATTTGTTTTCATAGGATCCATAGCCTTGGTTTAGAGGATCTGTGATAAAAACTATAGGCATGTCAGGGTTCTCTTTCTTTTTCTTAGCTAGAGAAATAGAAAGTGTATCTGCAATGCGAGGGAAGTTTATATCGTCGTCATAGTATCCATCAAATAGAAAAAAGTCTATCACTACAAATTTTTCCGCTTCCTCGATCATCGTATAAACTTCCTCGAATATATGATTCTCATGTACCATCTCGGTTCCTTTTTGGTCCTGAGCATACGTCAAATCGGTGATAAATTCTACAGTATCCGTTTTATGCATCTTTCCGGCGAATGAAACTCCTTCCGGAAGAGGTTTATATGTATGCCATAAAATCAAGGCTATATAAATAAGTGCAATAACACCAATTGAGCCCATAATAATTCTCTTTCTCTTACTCCATGGCTTGCTCGGCTTTCTAGCCATCTGTAGTTCCCCCTAGTTTATATTATCTGCAATAGAGATATTCCCGCTAAAGTGTAAACGCAAACCGAATTAACTGTTAGAAATAGTTTAATTATATTGAAAGCAATCGTGGAATTCTTTACAATTAAATTATATAGAATTATTTGAATAGTTAGATAAAGTAGTGTATAGATAAGGAGAGATGGGGATGTCGATATTAAAAGGTTTAAAGATTTTAGATTTCTCTACATTACTACCGGGTCCTTTTGCAACAATGATGCTGGCAGACATGGGTGCAGATATTATAAAAATAGAATCACCAGATCGAGAGGACTTTCTAAAACATATTAATCCTAAGGATGGAGATGTATCAGCCACTTTCGCTCATCTGAATCGTTCCAAGCGCTCATTGGCTCTGAATCTAAAATTAGAGGAATCAAAGGAAATAATATATAAACTAATTCAAGATTACGATATTGTTATTGAACAGTTTAGGCCAGGAGTTATGGATAAACTTGGAATTGGTTATGACAGATTAAAAGAGATTAATTCGAAAATTATTTTTTGCTCCATTACAGGTTATGGACAAACAGGCCCTTTACAGCATAAAGCTGGCCATGATATTAACTATTTATCAATAGCTGGCATCCCAAGTTATTCTTTTAGGAAAAAACAGGTTCCTGTTCCGTCTGGCATACAAGTTGCTGATATAGCTGGAGGATCAATGCCTGCTGTTATTGGTATATTAGCAGCGGTATACAATCGAGATAAAACTGGAGTGGGACAGCATATCGATATTAGTCTGACAGATGTTTCTTTTTCTTTAAATGCTATGTATGGACCAGGATATTTGGTGGGGAATGAAGAGCCAACAGAAGAGTCTTTACTATTAAATGGCGGTACTTTTTATGATTATTATGAGACTAGTGATCATCGATACATTTCAGTTGGGAGCTTAGAACCGAAATTTCAGGAATTGCTTTGTGAACTAATCGGTGATAAAAGTTTATTAACATTAAGTGGTAGTAAGAGGCAAAAGGACCAGCAGACTTTCAAAGAGTTATTAGTACAAACATTTAAACAAAAGACCTTTGATGAATGGCTAAATATTCTTGGAGATAAATTCGATGGCTGTGTTGAACCTGTATTGAGTTTTTCAGAAGCAGTGAACCATCCGCAGATTAAAGCAAGAGAAATGGTTATCTCCGTTCCAAAGCAAAAAGGAGGCTCGCAAAATCAAATTGCTTTCCCTATAAAATTCTCTAATAACTTACCTGAATACCGTTTTTCTGGAGTACAAACGGGAGAACATTCTATGGAGATTATGGAGGAAATTGGTTTCCAATCAGAGACTATTCAATTGTTCACTCAAAAAGGAGTTTTTGGGACAAATAAGAATAAGGTTATTCCAATATAAATAAAATAGATAAATAGAAAAGGAGCTGATCATATGTTTTCACCATTAACACCGTTAGACTGGAAACGCAGAGCAGTAAAGTACTATCCGGAAAAGATAGCAGTAATAGATGGGGAGAAAAAGTTTACATATAAAGAGTTTGGGCAACGTGTAGACAAGCTTTCCAACGCTTTGCGTCAAGCAGGAATAAGCGAAGGAGACCATGTAGCAGTTATGCTTCCAAATACACACTACATGTTGGAATGCTTTTATGGTGTTTGTCAGCTTGGAGCCGTAATGGTACCCCTAAATTATCGATTAAATGCAGAGGATTTGGAATATATCATACAACACAGTGATTCCAAGATGCTTATCGTAGATGAAGAGTTTACTGGGCCAATTGAGAAAATTGAAAGTAACTTGTCTTTAGATCAAGTTGTCATTGTATCTGTAGAAGGGCAATCCCATTCGTTAAATGGAATTGATTTTGAGGACTTTATTCAACAGGATCTAGAAGAGATTTCATTACCACCAATTGATGAAAATCAATTGCTAACCGTAAATTATACAAGTGGTACAACCTCAAAACCGAAAGGTGTTATGCTAACTCATCGAGGTAATTATTTGAATGCAGCTAATTTTATGTACCACTTAAGCGTTCATCATGATGATGTATATTTGCACACATTGCCAATGTTCCATGCGAATGGATGGGGAGGAGTTTGGGCAATAACAGCTACAGGAGCTACTCATATCTGTTTAAGAAAAGTAGATCCTCCTCTCATATTAGATTTATTTGAAGAGCATAAAATCACTTTATTGTGTGGGGCACCTACAGTAGTGAACATGCTAGTTAACGAACCAAAGGCAAAAGAGGTCAAGATTACAACTAACCCTCGTATGGCTACGGCTGGTGCTCCACCTGCAGCAGCTCTTATTGCAAAAGCACAAGCCATTTTAGGTCTGAACATGATGCATGTATACGGGTTAACCGAGACATCTCCTTTCATCTTATATTGTGAGTGGAAAAAAGAATTTGATGATAAGTCTGCAGAAGAGCAATCGACGATTAAAGCAAGACAAGGTATTGAGCTTGCGTTTAATGGGGAAACAAAAGTAGTAAGTCAAGAAGATGGAAAAGAAGTGGCATGGGATGGAAAGGAATTAGGGGAAATCATCACTCGCGGTAATGTTGTAATGGAAGGGTATTATAAAGATCCTGAAAAAACGGCCGAAGCTATAAAAGATGGATGGTTCTATACAGGTGATTTAGCCGTAACCTATCCAGATGGATATATTGAGATTCAAGACCGTATTAAAGATATGATTATTTCAGGTGGGGAAAATATTTCTTCAACAGAAATTGAAGGGGTTCTTTATAAACATCCAGATATTTTAGAAGTAGCCGTGATTGCCGTGCCTGATGAAAAATGGGGAGAAGTACCAAAGGCCATAATTGTTCTCCATCCTGATCGCCATGTGACAGAACAAGAGATTATTGATTACTGTCGCTCAACTATGGCACATTTTAAAGCACCGAAGGCGGTTGACTTTGTAGAGGCTTTACCAAAAACGGCCACAGGTAAACTTCAAAAATTCCGACTAAGAGAAATGTATTGGAATGGACTGAAAAAAGTTAATTAAAAGTAAGTAATAAGAAATATAGACAAAGCAAGTATTATCGGGGGAAATCATAAGTATGAATTTAGTAGATATAACAAAGGAAAATTGGTTGAAAACAGTTTTTTTAACTACAAATGAAAATGGCCATGCAACCATTACAGAGAAGTTTGTTGCTTCTAATGCTCTTTCAATTGTTCAATCCGTATTTGAGACAGGATGGACTATTAAAGGAATTCAAGTGGATGACAAATTAATAGGGTTTACAATGTATGGATTTTCAGAAGATCTTTCAAAATATGAAATATGCAGATTAATGATTGATAGGAGATATCAAGAAAAAGGATATGGCAAGCGAGCAATTGGATTGATAATAGATGAAATGAAAAGGATAGAAGACTGTGATGCAATTTATTTATCAACTGAGCCTGATAATGAATTAGCACGAAAGCTATATGAGCGTTTTGGATTTAAGGAAACGGGCGAAATAATTGAAGGTGAAGTAGAATACTGTTTGCAATTAGTTTAGGATATAAAACGCTTGGATTTGTTCCAAGATTTTCAGACTATAGACAAACTCAAAGAAATTTGAAATTGTCTATAGTCTTTTTTTAATTACAATACATAGTATGAAATCGTCGATTTCCATTTCAGGCGCTACGCTTTCCACGGGCACGGCCTCAGCCTTCTTCCTTGCTCCTGCGCAAAGCTCGTCGCAAAAAACAATGCTCCTGCGCAAAGCTCGTCGCAAAAAACAATGCTCCTGCGCAAGCTCGTCGCAAAAATTAATTTCGCTACGCTCAGTCCGGGTGCTTCGGCTCGTGCTGTTCCCGTAGTAGTCTTCGCGCCTTCCACTCCAATCGACTAGTGTTGGTTTATATAAAAAGTGTTGATTTTCTAAATTTCTAAGATGTTAAGGTGTTGAATGATGACTGAAAACCAAATCAATGAACGTGAACAACTTGAAATGCTAACAGCAGCTTGTACCGAAGGCACATTTGGTCCGTAAATTAGATGCCGCGATTGATTTCCATTTCATTTATCCATTAGTAGAACATCTTTACTCTGCTACTGGGCGACCAAGGATTGATCCTGTTGTGTTATTTAAAATGACGTTTATTCAATATACATTTGGCATCCTTTCGATGCGCCAAACAATAAAAGAGATTGAAACGAATATGGCGTATCGCTATTTTTTAGGATTTGGTTTTCATACAGAAATACCACACTTCTCAACCTTCGGTAAGAACTACGCATGTCGTTTTCAAGAGACCGACATCTTTGAACAAATCTTTTACCGGATCTTAATAGAGATTATGGACCGTGGTCTATTATCAGAAGACCGTGTATTCATTGATTCAACTCATGTGAAGGCGAGAGCCAATAAACGCAAGTATGGCAAGAAAATCGTTAGGAAAGAAACACGTGCCTACTCAGTGTACAGAAAGTAAAAATCATAGGGAAATTTGAAATCAAAAACCTTCAAAATTGACAAAGTACCCCGAGAGACGAACTCTCGGGGTACTTTGTCTACAGTATAAAACGCTTGGATTTGTTCCAAGCGTTTTTTTTGTTCATTTCGAGGAGACTACTAAAAATTTTATCGGTTCATCTGTTAGGTTATACCAATAATGCATTTTATTCGCATCGAACATAATTGACTGGTGCTCTTGTATCTCTTCTTTATGGTCATCTACTACCACAGTTAATGTTCCTTTAATAACAAAAATAAACTCATGTCCACCATGTGAAAATGCATTTCCTTCATTTTCTCCAGGCTGTAGTATAACTAAAATGGGAGAGTAGGCAGCTTCTCGTATACCACAGGATAAATCCTTATAATAGAATTGTTCCCGTATTTCCTTTAAATCTTTTTCTTTATCGTTCTCAGGAAAAAATACAGTTGGGTTTACCTTTAAAGCATCTGCTATTTTTTTTAAAGATTCTAAAGTGACACTCGATTTACCACGTTCTACTTGTGAAAGGAAACTTATGGATACCCCCGTTTGTTCTGCTAACTCTTTTAAAGTCAGTTTACGTTCTTTTCTAAGATTTTTTAAAACCATACCTATATTAGAAGACATACATAATTCTCCTTTTAAATTATCACGTTATTTCTATTATCATACATTACTTTTGAAAGAACTCTCAATGTTAATAGATTAAAAACCTATTGACAGAAAATTTTCAACAATCTACAATAAAAAAAGGGGGAATTAAAGTGGCACTTCAATTTTTATAAAGGGGGAAGTAATATGGATTCAAAACAAATGCGGAAGGTATGGATTGCAAGTTTAGTAGGTAGCTCAATAGAATGGTTTGATTATTTCTTATATGGGACAGTAGCAGCTTTAGTGTTCAATCAATTATTTTTTGTTACAGAAGACCCAACAGTTGGTTTACTATTAGCGTATGCATCATTTGCTTTGGCTTTTTTTATCCGACCATTTGGTGGGGTAATCTTTGCGCATATTGGTGATAGAATTGGACGTAAAAAGACATTAGTTATCACGTTAAGTTTAATGGGAGTAGCTACCTTTGGAATGGGATTACTACCAACATATCAAGCAATTGGAGTATGGGCTCCGATTCTTCTAATCACTCTTCGTTTAGTTCAAGGGTTAGGTATTGGGGGAGAATGGGGTGGAGCTCTTCTATTAGCAGTCGAGTATGCCCCGAAAGAAAAACGAGGATTATATGGTGCTATCCCTCAAATGGGTGTGACAATCGGGATGGTTCTAGGAACAATCGCTTTATCTCTTATGACATTATTACCTGAAGGATCGTTTATGACATGGGGTTGGCGTATTCCATTTATATTCAGTGCATTATTGGTTATCTTTGGTTTATGGATTCGTAAAGGTATTGAGGAAACTCCTTCTTTTAAAAAGGTGCAGGAATCAGGAGATATTCCAAAGCTTCCAATCGTTGATACCTTTAAGTATCATTGGCGTGAAGTATTAATTGCAATTGGAGCGAAAGTAGTAGAAACAGCTCCATTCTATATTTTTGGTACTTTTGTTGTTTCATATGCAACAACAAATTTAGGTTTCTCAAGAACTACTACTTTAAATGCTGTGATGATTGGTACGATCGTAACAACTATTCTTATTCCGATTATGGGTAGCTTATCAGATAGAATTGGACGTAAAAAAGTGTATATTACTGGAACGGTTGGTATGGCGTTATTTGCCTTCCCTTACTTCTGGATGTTACAGCAACAATCAGTGGTATTATTAGTAATTGCTACAGTTATTGCATTAGGAATTATTTGGGCACCTATTACTGCGGTTCTAGGGACTATGTTCTCAGAAATTTTTGATGCGAAAGTTCGTTACACTGGTATCACTCTTGGTTATCAAATAGGTGCAGCAGTAGCTGGAGGAACTGCTCCACTAGTTGCTACAAGCTTAATGCTTGAATTTAACAACTCCTATATTCCAGTAGCATGCTATATAATCTTTACAGCACTTGTATCTTTAGTTGCAATTTGGGCTGTTAAGGATCGAAGTCAACAACATTTAGATGATGTAAATAATGATGCTGGTTTAAAAAAGCCTACAAATAGAAGAAAAGCAAAAGAATTGAGTCAAGTATAAAGTTATTAGAATAACTCGTCTTTGCCATTACTAGGGAAGACGAGTTTTTTATATAAATGGGGGTTGCAAAAATGTTAGTAGTAAATGAAGAACAGATTATGCGTACATATGGAATGACAGAGGCAATAAAAGATGTGAAAGACGTTTTAATAGCGAAAGAAGCAGAGAAAATTGCAAATCCGCATCGAACAGTAATAGAATTTCCTCAACACGAAGCTTCTGCGTTATATATGCCAAGTGCTGATCTAGTAGGAGAAGTGTCTGCAGTTAAAGTCGTGACAATTTTTCCAAACAATCCTCAAAAAAGTAAACCGACTACTCAAGGGGTAGTATTACTATCAGACGCACAAAATGGAGAGCATATAGCAATGCTGAATGCATCCTATTTAACAAGACTTCGTACTGGTGCTTTAAGTGGAATAGCAACAGATTATTTAGCGAGAAAAGATGCGAAAGTGGTTACTGTTATTGGAACAGGAGCAATGGCCTTTGAGCAAGTATTAGCTGTTCTTGCTGTTCGTAAAATTGATCGTATTATACTAGTAAATCGCACTACTTCAAAAGCTGAAATGTTTGGTGAAAAATTAAATTCATTTGGTGTAGAGGTACCTTATGAAATATTTGAAGATGTGTCAGTTGCCGTTCGACAAGCAGATATAATATGCTGTGCAACTCGCTCTAATGAACCTGTTTTTAAAGGAGAAGATTTAAAAAAAGGAACTCATATAAATGGGGTGGGCTCTTATTTGCCACATATGTTGGAAGTAGACATCACCACAATTACTAGAGCGTCAAAAATTGTAGTAGATGACCTAGCCGGTGTTAAAGATGAAGCAGGAGAATTAATGCATGCAGAAAAAATTGGGAAATGGTCATTCGACGATGTGCATGGCGAACTAGGAAAGCTTGTAAACGGTCAAACAATTGGTCGTGAAAACGAGGAGGAAATTACATTTTTTAAATCGGTAGGAGCAGCTTACTTTGATTTAGCAGTAGCAAAAGGTGTATATAATAAAGCGAAAAAACAACAAATAGGAACAGAAATAGATGTGTAAAAATGAATACGTAATAACATCTGAGGCATCCAATAATGGAAGCCTCTTTTTGTTGTATCTTATTAATTCCTACTAAACTACTATATTTAGTTGACTAAAGAAGTCATTTCCATTATTATATCTATTAACATACTAGTGAAACAGAAAAAAATTAACTTATGAAAGGAAGTTAAATATGAAACAACAAACAGTATCAATCCTTTCAAATGAATTATGTCTCTCCGGAGTACTCCATCTTCCTCTAAACTCTGTTGAACAGAAAGTTCCTCTCATTGTTATTTTACATGGATTTTTAGGTAGTAAAGTAGGAGAGCATCGAATGTTTGTGAAGGCAGCTCGTTTTTTTACTAAAAGAGGGTTTAGTGTATTCCGTTTCGATTTTAGTGGATGTGGTGAGAGCGACGGTGATTATTCTAATGTAGCGGTTACAAAACAATTAAAGGAAGTACAGACTGTACTAAATTATTTATCATCGATTAAAGAAGTGGATGCCGAGAATATTACTCTGATTGGACATAGTCTAGGCGGTGCTGTAGCTTCCATTACGGCTGCTCAGGATAGACGCATTCGAAAACTTATTTTGTGGTCACCAGTAGGTAAACCTTACGAAGATATTACAAACATTATGGGAAATGAGGCAGTAGAAACTGCGAAACTAAACGGAAGAGTGGATTATAACGGATTTTATGTAAGTAATTCATTTTTAGAGGACTTAAAAAATCATCACCCATTAGAAGCTATTTGCTCCTATAAAGATGAAGCTTTCATCATTCATGCAAAAGAGGATGAAGACGTTCCTACAGAACATACATATAGCTATTTTGATGCGCTACGTCAACGAGGATGTAAAAAAGAAGTGGATAAGCATTTTGTGGAGCAAGCTGATCATACCTTTTCCAGTTATGCATTGGAAGAAGAGTTATTTAATAAATCCTTTGAGTGGCTAGATAAGTTTTCGAATAATAGTGAGAAAATAGCGTTATAAAAAACCCACTTATTTTTTAAGTGTGTTCAGATGGAAGAAAAAAAGCAGTTGGCTAATTAGTCCGTGTTATGTTGATTTTTAGTCATTATTCACTATTACCTCAAGATTATTTTTCCTGCGCATATAGAAAATAATAAGGTAGAATTTTATTGGTTTGGAGAAGCGTTCGATCGACTCCTGCGGGAAAGCGAGACAGACGAGACCCCGCACGAAGCGAGAGCTGAGGAGGAGGCTCGACGCTCGCCCGCGGAAAGCGGGCGATAAGCTTCGGAAAACCTGTTCAAATCTATATAAAAAAATTCGAGATAGTTTACGACCTGAACACACTTATTTGCTAAGTGTGTTTTTATTTGTTTGATACTTGTAATTAGTATTATAAAAATTTAAATGGCAATACTTTAATTGACAAGCATTTTATAACATGTTAAAATTACTTTGAATTAGAGATATTTAAATTAAAGATAAATTCGGAGGGGAAATATATGAATCATTTAAAAGGCATGCATCACGTAACAGCAATTACAAGTAGTGCGGAAAAAAATTATGAATTTTTCACTTATGTATTAGGGATGCGTTTAGTAAAGAAAACGGTAAATCAAGATGATATCCAAACATATCACTTATTTTTTGCGGATGATGTTGGGGGAGCAGGTACAGATATGACCTTCTTTGACTTCCCAAATATTCCAAAAGGTACTCATGGCACAAATGAAATTTATAAAACAGCTTTCAGAGTGCCAAGTGATGCTGCATTAGACTATTGGGTTAAGCGTTTTGATCGTTTGGAAGTAAAGCATACGGGAATTGAAGATCAATTTGGAACAAAAGTGCTTTCTTTCGTAGATTTTGATGACCAACAATATCAATTAATCTCAGATGAAAATAATGAAGGAGTTGCAACAGGAACTCCATGGCAGAAAGGGCCAATTCCTTTAGAGTATGCTATTACTGGTCTAGGGCCAATTCATATTAGAATTGCTGAGTTCGATTATTTAAAAGAAGTAATGGAAAAGGTTTTGTTATTTAAAGAGATTGCACAAGAGGGCTCATTCCACTTATTCGAGGTCGGAGAAGGTGGTAATGGTGCACAAGTAATCGTTGAGAAAAACATTATTCTTCCGCCAGGTCGTCAAGGTTTTGGGACAGTTCACCATGCAGCATTCCGTGTGGAAGACCGTGCAGTATTGGAAGAGTGGATTCAACGTATGGCAAACTTCGGTTTTCAAACGTCTGGTTTTGTAGACCGCTTTTTCTTCCAATCTTTATACGCAAGAGTAGCGCCAGGCCTATTGTTCGAGTTCGCTACAGATGGTCCAGGATTCATGGGAGACGAGCCTTACGAAACACTTGGAGAAAAGTTATCATTGCCTCCATTTTTAGAACCAAAACGGGAAGAGATTGAAAGTATGGTACGCCATTTCGATACTGTAAGAAGTAAAAAGGAATTTGAAAAAGAATATTAATATTATCGCGCCTACTTCTATTTACGAAGTAGGCTTTTTTATCATTTAATAAGTAATTAATACTAAATTCATAACATACTAAATATTTAGAAAAAATGACGATATAATAAATAAGTGGTTAAAAATACATAGAGAAAATCCTTATTTTCAATTAGAGGGGTTTATAAGGAGACTACGATTTTTTGTAAGCTGTCTATTACTTAGGGGGGAAAAGAATGAATATTCGTTCTAAGCTTTTTATTATTGCTATTAGTTTATTACTTATTCCGAGTTTAATAATTGGACTAAGTAGTTATTATTCAGCTAAAAACAACTTAGATGAACTGGGAGAAAAAACGCTTAAAAATAGTGTGGAGATGGCTCTTTTAGTTATCGAGTCATTGAATACTTCGGTGGAAAATGGAGATTTGACATTAGAAGAGGCGCAGGAACAAGCAAAACAATATTTACTCGGAGATTTACAAAGTGATGGTACTCGAAAAATAACATCTAAAGTAGATTTAGGTATGAATGGATATTTTGTCGTATATGGAACAGATGGATTAGAAATCGCCCATCCTTCATTAGAGGGAGAAAATGTTTGGGATAAACAAGATGTAGACGGAAATTATTTTGTTCAGGAAATGATCGATGTTGCACAATCTGGTGGTGGTTTCACTCAATATAAATGGGATTTACCAAATCAACCAGGAACGATAGCTCCTAAAATTACGTATAATGCGCTTGATCCTAATTGGGGATGGGTAATCAGTGCAGGGACTTATATGAAAGCGTTTAATGAAGGTACGAATAATATTATTTTCACTATCCTAATAACACTGGCAATTAGTGCATTGATTGGTATTGTTGTAATCTATTTATTTTCTAGACATCTTGGTATACCAATACAAAGAATCGCTCAAAGTGTTACACAAATTGCCGAGCAAGACTTATCTACTGAAAGTATAAAGATAAAAAATAGAGATGAACTTGGTCATTTAGCTATTGGAATAAATACCATGGCAACCAATTTGAAAGAAGTAATTGCGTCTGTTTCCAATTCGGCACAGCAAGTAGCTGCAACATCCGAACAGCTTACTGCTAGCAGTGAACAGACAAGTAGAGCTTCGGAGGAAATCACAGAATCTATTCAACAAATTTCTTCTGGCCAGGAAAGTCAATTAGTTGGAATAGAGGGAGCTAAAAACTCTGCTTCGTATATCTCTACAAGTATTACAGAAATAGCGAAAAATATTAAGGAATTAAACGAACTATCCATCGCAACGTCTAAAGATTCATTAGCAGGTAATGAGGTTATAAGGCAAACAGTAGAACAAATGATGCAAATTAATAATCAAAGTTCGGTAACGACCGAATCTATGGTGCTTTTAGAAAATAAATCACAAGAAATCGGCGAGATTATTAATGTAATAACTGGTATCGCAGAGCAAACAAATTTACTAGCTTTAAATGCAGCTATAGAAGCGGCTAGAGCAGGAGAACATGGTAAGGGGTTTGCAGTTGTAGCGGATGAAGTAAGAAAACTAGCGGAAGAATCCGGGAACGCAGCTAAAAATATATCTTCTTTAATCGGTGAAATTCAGTTAAATACGAAGCATACTGTCCAAACTGCTAACGAAGGAAAAGTAGTGATAGAAAGTGGGATGAGCTATGTTTCGAACGCTGGAAAAACGTTTGAAAAAATAGCAGAGGATGTAAATCTCATTAATAATAAGCTTTCTATTATTTCCGAGGAAATTCAAGAAATAAATAGTAATACGGAAGTTCTTGTAAACGAAGTGAATAAAACGAAAGAAGTAACAGAACAGTCTACTAGTTATACACAAAATGTAGCTGCTGCAGCGGAAGAACAATACGCTTCTATGGTTGAAATGACTGCCGCTTCTAGGTCTCTGGCAGAAATGTCTGAGCAGCTTCAAGATATTGTTTCTGAATTCAAACTGGCAAAATAAAATATGAAAGGTAGTAGCTTGCGAGCTGCTACCTTTTTCAGTTCAATTATTTTGTATTTTTGAAAATGTACGCTATCTTTTAATTAGCATTTTTTAATGCTAGAAAGAAGTGAGATAAATTGAGCGAAAAAAAATCATTAGATCAGATTAAATTCTCTGTATTGGATTTAGCGCCAATTACACAAGGTGGCAATCCAGGCGAAGCATTTCAACATACAAAAAACTTAGCACAACATGCAGAAAAATGGGGGTATAATCGATTTTGGTTAGCGGAGCATCATAGTATGCCTGGCATCGCAAGTTCAGCTACTTCGGTTGTCATTGGATATGTAGCGGGGGCGACAGAAAGAATCCGAGTAGGTTCTGGTGGAATCATGCTTCCTAACCATGCCCCCCTTGTTATAGCAGAACAGTTTGGCACACTCGAGGCAATGTATCCAGGGAGAATTGATTTAGGATTAGGTCGAGCTCCTGGTACAGATCAAGTGACAATGATGGCATTACGCAGAGATCCTAGAAATAATGGGCAAGATTTTCCTCAGCAACTAGAAGAACTGCAAGGGTATTTGGATGTTGATTCGAGATTCAATAAAGTGAGAGCGATACCAGGGGAAGGGCAAGACATTCCGATTTGGTTGCTTGGTTCTAGCGGTTTTAGTGCTACTTTAGCTGCCCAATTAGGTTTGCCATTTTCATTTGCAAGTCATTTTTCACCTCAAAATACGTTGCCTGCTTTAGAGAGGTATCGCAACTATTTTGAGCCATCCTCTGTATTAGATAAACCATATGCGATGGTAGGGCTAAATGTTATAGCAGCTAATACTACAGAAGAGGCAAAAATTCTTTCTACATCTCATCAATTACAGTTTTTAAGTCTTATTCGAAATACGCCAAGTCAATTACAACCTCCAGTAGAAACGATGGAAGGGATTTGGACAACTTTTGAGAAAGAAAGTATTTTGAGTCAGTTGAAATCTACAATTATCGGAAATCCAGACGAAGTAAAAGAAAAACTTCAAGCATTTCTAGATGAAACGGATGCCGACGAAATGATTATCAATACAACGATATATGATCCAAAAGCTCGCCTGCGTTCATATGAGATAGTTGCCGAGGTAACGGGTATGAAATCTTTATAATGTATACCAGATTCTAATGTAGAATCTGGTTTTTTATTTTTAAGAGAGGCTTTAATCCAACTTTTTAGGGTATATATAGTAACAGTTAAATATAGTGTATGAAGGAGGAAAGATGGTTGATTCGATTTGAGAAGGTGTCCAAAGTATTTGAAGACGGTACGGAGGCTTTACATAATGTTTCCTTAACAATAGAAGAAGGGAAATTAACTGTAATTATAGGACCGAGTGGCTGTGGGAAAACAACTTTAATGAAAATGATTAATCGTTTAGTAGTGCCGTCTTCAGGAGAAATGTTTATAGATGGTAAAGCAGTTTCTTCGCTTGATGAGGTAAAGCTCAGAAGAACTATTGGTTATGTAATTCAACGTATAGGTTTGTTTCCACATATGACAATTGAAAAAAATGCATCACTTGTTCCAAATTTAATAGGGTGGACAAAAGAGAAAACTACCGAACGAATTCATGCACTTATGAAAATGGTAGGGCTTGATCCGGAACAGTTTTTAGGTAAGTATCCTTTAGAGCTAAGTGGAGGACAACAGCAGCGTATTGGAGTCGTAAGGGCTTTAGCTGGAAACCCGGAAATTGTTTTAATGGATGAACCTTTTAGTGCTCTAGATCCAATTAGTCGAGAGCAATTACAAATAGAAACAAAGTATCTGCAAGAGAAGATTCAGAAGACAATTGTTTTTGTCACGCATGATATGGATGAGGCTTTAAAGATTGCAGATACGATCATTGTAATGAGGAAAGGACAGATAGAGCAAATAGCCTCCCCAACCGAGTTAATAGAAAAACCGATTAATAATTTTGTAAAAGATTTCATAGGTATTGAGCGAATAAATAGAAGAAAGTCCCTTTCATTGCGAGAAATACAAGAGTTTACGACGTTCTTTGAAGAAGATAAGGAAACACCTTATTTAGAGGTAGATGCCACTTTATTGTTAGAGGAAGCAATTGCTTTACTAGATAATGATGCAGTGAAGAGCTTGTTAGTTAAAAAGGGAAATGAACCGCTAGGATATGTAAATCAATCCGTCCTTCTTCGTGCAATTATTGCAAAGGAAGAGGTGGTTTAGATGCGAAGCTTTATAGAAACTATTCAAAGTAGATCAGACTTAATCCAAGAAGCTTTTATTCAGCATATTTACTTATCTTTTATTGCACTTGCTATTGGCATTGCGATTGCCCTGCCATTAGGCATTTTCGTTGCAAGGTATCGCAAGTTTGCCGAACCGATAATTGGAATTACTGCTGTGTTTCAAACGATTCCTAGTTTAGCTTTATTTGGATTTCTAGTTCCTCTTATTGGGATTGGGGCTAAAACAGCATTAATTGCTTTAATAATTTACGCACTTTTACCGATTTTACGTAATACATATACAGGCGTTACAAGTATTGATGGCTCGATATTAGAAGCAGGTAAAGGGATGGGAATGACTAAAAACCAGCTTCTATGGCAAATTGAATTTCCTTTGGCCTTACCGTTTATTATGGCGGGTATTCGAACAGCAACTGTTTTAACTGTCGGAATAGCGACTTTAGCAACATTTGTAGGAGCAGGTGGCTTGGGAGATGTCATATATCGGGGATTGCAGTCATATAATAATTCTCTTGTGCTAGCTGGTGCCTTACCTGTTGCTTTATTGGCTATTTTGTTTGACTTTGCTTTGAAATGGATTGAGAGAAAAGCTACACCAAAAGGTATGAAAACAGGAGGATGAACGGGAATGAAAAGATCATTATTAACGATTGGGATTGCAGCATCTTTATTATTAGGGGCTTGCTCCAGCTCCAACTCAGAGGAAACACTCGTAATAAGTGGAAAGCCTTGGACGGAACAATTTATTCTGCCTCAAATATTAGGACAGTATATTGAATCGAAGACGGACTATAATGTTGAGTATAAAGAAGGTCTTGGTGAGGTAGCAATTATGACTCCTGCCTTAGAAAAGGGCGATATTGATTTGTATGTGGAGTATACAGGTACAGGATTGAAGGATGTGTTAAAGGAAGAGTCGGAAGTCGGTGAAAGCTCTGAAAGTGTTTTAGAGCGAGTGAAAAAAGGATATGAAGAAAAGTTTCAAGCAACTTGGTTAAGTCCACTTGGTTTTGAGAATACGTACACACTCGCGTATGCCAAGGATAAAGATTATGATGCAAAAACGTATTCGGATCTTGTGGAAGTTTCAAGAACTGGAAATATGGTATTTGGTGCACCTCATGCATTTTATGAGCGTGAGGGAGACGGCTATGATGACTTTATTAATTCGTACCCATTTACTTTCACAAGAACCGAAAGTTTAGACCCAAACGTCATGTATGAGGCAGTGAAAAATGGAGACGTGGATATTATTCCTGCATTTACAACAGATGGTCGAATTGAACGCTTTGAGTTACAAACAACTAAAGATGATCTAGGCTTTTTCCCTAAGTACGATGCAGCGCCGGTTGTTCGTTTGGAAGCATTGGAGAAGTTTCCAGAGCTTGAAAAAGTGCTAAATGATTTGGCAGGGAAAATATCTGAAGAAGATATGCTAAAAATGAATGCACGGGTGGATATCGATGGAGATAAGGCGGAAGATGTCGCACATGATTTCTTAGTGGAGAAGGGGTTAATTGATAAGTAGTAATTATCTCAATTTATTTACTAAAAATTGGTTAAGAGCAACAAAATAGAGTATGAGAGCAACTATTCATTATATAAAAGCAACCAATTGTGATATTAGAGCAACCAATCATATCAGTGAACAAACCCTAAAAGGAAAGAGGGTGACTTCAAAAAGTCGTTTTTAACGACCTATTTTGAGTCACCCTCTAAATATTTCCTACAAAAGTGATTTAAAGTTCAAGCGTTTATTTAAAGCAGTTATTACTGGAATACCAACTGCTAATACGACAAATTCACCAGCTGCAACAGTAAGCCATGTATAAAAGAAAGGTAATCCCAATGCTAGGTTTAATTCAATTGCAATGATAAACATTGTGACGGTAAAGAGTAATGTATTGAATATCATACGAGGAATATGCCCCTTAATATACTTGGATGCAAAAATAGTGATGGACAAAGTGATAATCGAATGTGCTACCCCAAAAGTTAAATCATATAAACCGAGTGGGGAAAACAGATTTGTTACAAATACACCGAGAACAATACCAAAAATATATTTTTTATTGAACACGACAAGGTGGTTAAACATCTCAGCTATTCGAAATTGTATTGCACCAAATGCAAATGGTGCCACCAGTAAAGATACAGCTACATATAAAGCAGCAATAATACCGCTTGTAGCAAGTGTTTTAGTTTTCATTATTCATTTCTCCTTAGTTTTTTTAAGTGGGAGGTTCACGAACCACGTTTGATAAATCACAATTGCTAATTCTATGACAGGGTTTGACATATGTCAAGGATTATAGAAATTCTATGTTAAAATAGGAAACAGTATTAAAAAAGGAAGGTTTATATGAAACATTTTTTTACATTACTAAGTGCATGCATGATTTTTCTCATTTTCGGCTGCACGACAGAGATGCAATCAGAAAAAACTGATACAAAAGTGGAAACGTCTGCCACCCAAATAAATCCTGGGAATGAATTGAGAGTTCATTTTATTGACGTGGGACAAGGGGACTCCATTTTTATACAATCACCGGATGGAAAAACTATGTTAATAGATGGTGGCAAGAGAGACTCAGGTAAAGAAGTGGTGGATTACTTACGCTCTCAGGGAGTGAAGAAGTTAGATTATGTCGTCGCAACTCATCCGGATGCCGATCATATAGGTGGTCTTCTTGCTGTGTTAAATTCCATCTCAATTAATCATTTTATAGATTCAGGGAAAATACATACATCACAGACATATGAAAATATGCTTCAGCTTATAGTTGATAAGAAAATCCCGTTTGTCGTGCCAGATAAAGGGGATAAGATTTCATTAGATTCTAATATGGATATTACTGTTTTTAATGTAGGAGAGGGATCGGATGATAATAATGAAGCTTCTATCGTGTTAAAAGTGCAATATGGAGAAGTATCATTTCTCTTAACTGGTGATGCGGATATTAAGGTAGAAAAAAGCATGATGAAACAATACAACCTGCAGTCTACTTTTTTGAAAGCAGGACATCATGGCTCCGACACTAGTACCTCAGAAGATTTTATTCGAGCAGTTAAACCAGAGGTCACAATCTTAAGTTATGGAAAAGATAATTCCTACGGTCATCCAAAGCAAGAAGTAGTGAACCATATTAAAAAAGTGAAATCCCAAGCATATGCAACAGCGGAAGTTGGAAATATTGTAGTAACGACAAACGGAGTTGATTATTCTGTTTCGACCCAAGACAGTCCAGACAAAGTGGAAGCGAAAAAAACGGTATCCACCCCATCCATCGTGATTTTGAATAAGGACTTACAAGGGGAGATAGTGGGTATAAAAAATACTGGGGATGAAGCCGTAAATTTAGAGGGCTGGCAACTTATCTCCACGGAAGGTAATCAAGTATTTACGTTTCCAAACATGGATTTAGAAGCTGGTAAAACTATCTATATTACAAGTGGTCCTAGTGCCAAGGAAGGTCATGGATACCTTCATTGGACAAAGAGACAGGTTTGGAGAAACGACGGAGATGCAGCTAGCTTGATAAATGAGAAGGGAGAGGTTATAAGTGAGGTCAAATAAGTATACATTAGATCGTTTTGATGGTGAGTATGCAGTATTTTTAAAGCATCCAAATGAAACAGAAAGCGTTCTCGTAGCTCGTGATCAGATAAAGGTGCCTTTAGAGGAAGGTGATATTGTCTCCATAACAGTTTTGGGTGATACGTATAAAATTGAATCTCATGAAAAGGAAACAATGGACCAAAGAGACAAAATTCAAAGCTTATTAGAACAATTAAAAAACGGTAATAAAGAATAATGAATTTTTCATAATTATTAAAACAAACACGATTAACATGAATTTTCGAACATTCATGTTAATCGCGTTTTTCGTGTTATTCGTGTTATTCGTGTTTGTTTTGGTGCCTGGCACCAGTAATACTGTTGTAATAATTGGTTAGAGGGATGTGTCATATAGGAAGTTTTGGACGATATGCTGTTTGGGTTCGTAAGTTTTTAGTGTATAGCCTTCTTTTTGAAGCCACTCGATAATTTGGGGTAGGGCTTTTGTTGTTTGGCTTCGGTCGTGTAGTAGGATGATGATGTCTTTATCACCTGATTTAAAGGCTTTTTCTACTCCGACTTTTACGTTTTTAACGATTTGGTTTGATTGTTTGTCCGTGTATTTCCAGTCCTGTGAATCTACGTCCCAATCCCATAGTTTGTAGTCATTTTTAATTAATTCATTTTTCATGGCTGTCGTTATATGGGGCTTGCTGCCGTATGGGGTTCGAACGAGTTTTGAATCCAACCCGGTCATTTCTTTTATTAGCTTGGTTCCTTCGTTCATTTCGTTAATAAAAGAATTTGCGGACTTGTAGACCTTGTTTTTATCATGTGTCATACTATGTGTTCCGATATAGTGGCCTTCTTTTACGACAGATTTGATAATAGAGGAGTTCTTTTTCATATTGTTTCCTAAAAAGAAGAAAGTACCTGGCACTTTATATTTTTTTAAAGTGGCATTGTTTACTGCTGTGAATTTATTTGGTCCATCATCAAATGTTAAGTAAATAGTTGCTTTTCCTGGTTTTGTTTGTGTTTGTTTAGATTTCAACTGTTGGTTTAAATATATTTCATATTCTGGATGAGACATACGAATCCAGTCATCTCTATAGATTCGCTGTGTTTTCTGTTTTGGAAAGTTTTCAATTTTATATCCTATTTCTGTAGCAATAAATTTAACACTAATGAACAGCTTTCCATCTATTCGCACAAATGGAACCGAACTAAGTGGCGTTCCATTTTTAGTAGTTATGTTCGATGTTTCGTTATAAATAATCTCTAAGTCTTGTTTTCGTATAAAAGTATTTCCTTTTTCTGTTTCATACGGAATATCTAAATAAGCTGCTATTTCTTCCAGCGGAACTTTCGTGTCTTCATTGATAACTTGTACATCACTAAAATCTAATAATTGATCATTAAAGCCAACATAATGTGTTTCTACTGCTGCTTGTCCAGTGGTTGTACTAAAAATAATAGAGATGAAAAGAGCTGCACATAGAATAGTAATTTTTTTTATGATTATAACCACCTGTTCATATATTTTTTGCCATCTAAAAAATATATGTATTTTGTAATCGTGGTATGCTTATATTAAGATGTTTACTAGGGGGGTGAGTGTAATGGCAAATCGATGTAAATTGCCAGAGAGCGCAACGTCTCATGCAAAGCCTATTTTTGGAAAGGCGATACTTTGCGTGGGGAGTCATTAAATAAATATTAATCGCCATTTCAACTTGTGGCTTTGCACCTTATTGAAAGTGATAAAAATAAGGGAGCGAGCGCAATGACTTATATAAAAGCGAATTCTGTTTTACCTGAGGAGCTTGTGAAGGAAATTCAAAAGTATATTCAAGGGGAAACAATTTATATTCCGAAACCAGAAAAGAGTTATAAACAGTGGGGGGCGCTTTCAGGAGAAAGAAAGCGTATTGACGAACGAAATGCCTATCTTAAGCAAGCTTATAAAAATGGGGTTCCGATGAATCAGCTTGCTACAGAACATTTTCTTTCTGTGGAAACTGTTAAAAAGATCATTTATTCTAAATAAATCAGGAGCTGGTGACCCTTTTATACAGGGTTATCAGCTTTTTATATGGCGAGAACATTTCATAGCCATCTTTACCATTTATAAAAAAAGTCATTTCCGCTACAATAAATTAGAAATGATTTGTTAAAAAGTGAAATAGGAGGGATGGAAATGAATCCTTTCATAAAAAGTGATCAATACAACTTTATTAAATATCAGACACAAAACTTAATTAATGGGCATGCAACTGTAAATGATCAAGCTGTATTAAATGCATTAAAGTCGCTAACGATTGAAAAAGTTTTAGGGCTGTTCGAAGAGTTACATGAAGATCAAAAACTATTGCTAAATCCAATAGTTGAAGTAAAGGAAAAATCAGATGCGGAATTGTTTTTGGAGCAAATAAAACCCTATGTAGTTCCTTTTAGAGAAATAAAAGAACAAACAATAAAGAAATTATTTCCAAAAGCAAAGAAACTAAAAATGCCTTCATTAGAACAAGTAGACTTTAGTGAAATATCTTATTTGGGATGGTTGGACAAAGGGACGAATAAAAAATACTTAATAGTAGAACACCATGGTAAGCTTATAGGGATTTCCGGTGGCTATAAAAATTCCAACAAAAAAGGAATATGTACTATATGTAATCGCTTTGAAGAGATTGGTATGTTTACTTCTGCCACAAAAGGTGCGACACAAGACGCCTATATTAAAAGAGGGAACTATATTTGCCAGGACAGCCATAAATGTAATCAAAATTTAGTTTCCCATGACAAACTAGATGAATTTGTAGAATTAATCATCGGCTCTTAAATTGTATGTATAACCAAAACAAACGTGAATGTTTAAACATTCACGTTTTTTGGTGCCAGGCACCTAAAATATAATTGTCATATAAGGAGGATTTATAAATGGAAAATGAAATGCTGAAAATATTTGATGAAAATAGATTAGAAATAGGAACAGCGACACGAGAAAAAGTTCATCAGCTTGGATTGTGGCATGAAACGTTTCATTGTTGGTTTATTTGTAGTGAGGAAGGGAAAGGGTATATATATTTACAAATTCGAAGTGAGACTAAAAAAGATTATCCTAGTTTACTAGACATTACTGCGGCTGGACATTTAATGGCTACTGAAAATGTGGTTGACGGTATACGAGAGGTACGAGAAGAACTTGGAATAGAGGTAACTTTTGACGAGCTCGTTCCGCTCGGTGTAATAAACTATTCCGTCACAACAGGAGAACTTATAGACAACGAGTTAGCAAATGTCTTTATATATAATAATAATGTAAATTTTGAAGACTTTAACCTCCAAGTAGAAGAAGTTTCAGGAATAGTAAGGGCAGATTTTAAACAGTTTACAGCACTTTGGAGGAATGAAGTTCTTGCCATTGAAGTCGAGGGATATCAGTTGAATGAATTAGGAGAAAGGATTCCACTAAAAAAAATAGTTGAAAGGGACTCCTTTGTTCCACATGAGGACTCTTATTACAAAGCAGTTATTTTAGGAATTCAAGCACTTCTATGACATAATAAAACCAACTTCCTTAAATAGAAAGTTGGCTTTTATTTTATTCTAATATTTTTATAGTTACAGATTTACGGCCCCATTTATATGCCTCTTTTTTAGAAGAGAAAAATACATCAATTTTGTTTCCCTTAATTGCACTACCTGTATCACCAGCAATAGCATAGCCATAGCCTTCTACATACACTTTTGTGCCAAGCTTGATAACTTCAGGGTCGACTGCGATTACTTTTATATCTGGATTACGCTTTAAGTTAATTCCTGTACTTGTAACACCTGAGCAGCCATTGCAATTTGCAGTAAAAGCGCTCGCAGATACAACAATTTCTTTTGCAACCTTGTCCTCTGAATCGGATCTAGAAGGATTTTTTGTTTTTTCCTTGCCTGTTATTTTAAGTTTTTGTTTCGCTTTGATACTATCTGATTTTAAGTTATTCCAAGACTTTAAGTTGGCGATTGATACATTATACTTTTTGGAAATAGAATATAAAGTTTCGCCTTTATTTACTGTGTGAACGGTAGTAGCTGCGAAGCCTTGTGTTACTCCGCTGACTAATAGTACGATTGTGATTATGAGTGATCCAAGAATTTTCTTCAAATACTCTACCCCTTGCTATTTAGTCTAATCATATATTAGCAATATATTGTTACAGGAATATTACGGTAATTTACCAATAGCATTACAAATAGTAGATATATTGTTGCTATATTATGAATCGTGTATATTGGAAAAGTACTATCGAAAGAGGGCTGATTTCAATGAAATTTGTAAAATGGATAATTTTAATAGGGACTTTATTATTATTGCCGTGGTTATTTTGGTTTATGTCTGATGATAAACAACGTAACATTACTGTAATAAATAAAACAACTCCGCATGGGAATATTAGTGAACACCAAGGATTCTTTTGGCTACTAGACTATTTGAAAATAAATAATGAAAAGAATAAAAAATATAATCCTTCTGAAGATTATTATGGCTACACTTTTGAGGACAACGAATACATTGAAAAACCACTTCCTACGAATTTAGCAGGTTCGGATTTTATATATGTAATAGATACATATGGTGTAGACGAAAAAGATTTAAAAGGTGGATTAACAAATGAAGAGTGGACATCCATTCAATCAGCAAATGAGGATAAACACTCAACTCTAGTAGTAGAATATAATTCAATTTCTAATAATGTAAGAGATAAAGCATCCAAATATTTGGGTATTAAACAAACGGGTTGGATTGCTAAGTATGGCAAGTCATTAGCACTGAATGACGGAGAGGTACCGAAATGGGTTGTAAATGCCTATGAAAAAAATAATAAAAAATGGAGTTTTGATGGAGAAGGTGTTATTTTTTATAATGAATCCTCAGAAGAAGTTGAAGTGCTTTCGGTGAATGAAGGGACTCTTCAAAAACACGGTTTATTATTCAAAACTACCCAACAAGGTGAAGAAACGTTCTCTATAAGTAAAGCGAGTATGTATAATGGTTGGTTTGACATTATAGATTCAGAGGCAGATGCTAAAATACTTGCAGAATTTGAAATAGATACAACGGAAAAAGGAAAAAAGATACTCCAAAAAATCGGGATTTCCTCCAACTCACCAGCTATTGTAATGAAAAAACAGAATGCAGCGAATAGCTATTACTTTGCAGGTAATTTCAGTACAGTAGAGAAAATTCCAGGAATCTACCAATATAAAGGGTTCACTAAAATTAGAGAAATGTTGACTGTAGATTTTTTATTTCCGGGAGAAAGTTTCTATTGGCAAGTTTATGTACCTATTATGACATCTATCCTAAAAGATATAGAATCTTTTGAGCAAGAAAAGATGGTGGATAAGACACAGACATTGAGCACTGTGAAAACAAAAGAAGGGTTAACATATAATAGTCGAATTTCAAAGGATAAGTTTGAAGTGTACAGAAATAATAAATGGGAAACGATGACGATAAAAGGTGTGAATCTTGGAATGGGAAAACCAGGAGCATTTCCTGGAGAAGCTGCTATTACAAGAGAAGAATATGCACGTTGGCTTGAAGATATCGGTGAGATGAATGCAAACACCATAAGAGTATATACTCTGCATCCTCCGGCATTTTATCAAGCACTGAAACAGTATAATGAGACGCATGAGAAACCTATCTATGTATTTCATGGGGTTTGGATTGATGAGGAACCATTGGAGGAAACACTAGATGCATACACACCAGAAATTACAGAAGCTTTTCAAAAAGAATATAAACAAATGGTTGATGTGATTCATGGTAATGCAGTAGTTCCGGAAAAGGTAGGCCATTCGCATGGAACATACGATTCAGATATTTCTCCTTACGTAATCGGATGGATGCTTGGAATAGAGTGGTATCCTCCTATGGTAGATCATATGAGAACTACTTATACGAATCTTTCACAGTTTGAAGGTACTTTTATAAACACACAACAAGCGGAAGGCTTTGAAATTTGGTTGGCCGAGCAAATGGATACATTAATGACATACGAAGCAGATCAATATAATTGGACGCGACCAATGAGTTTTACAAATTGGGTACCAACAGATAATTTAGAACAGCCAGCGGAACCATTAGAAATAGAAGATTTGGCTTCCGTTGATCCAAATCATATTACGATAAAAGATGGGTTGGAATTGCCTGGCCTGTTTGCATCCTATCATGTTTATCCATACTACCCGGACTTTCTGAATTTAGAAGAAAAATATACCGAATATATTGATCATCGTGGAAATAAAAACAGTTATGCAGGTTATTTACATGATTTGAAAGCGAGTCATTCTATGCCTATTCTGATAGCAGAATTTGGCGTTCCTGCTTCTCGGGGAATTACTCATTTGAACAAATTTGGATGGAATCAAGGAGGACATTCGGAGAAAGAGCAAGGGGAAATTTTAGTCTCTTTATATGACGATATTTTAGAAGAAGGAATGATGGGAGGACTCATCTTTACTTGGCAGGATGAATGGTTTAAACGTACGTGGAACACAATGGATTTGGATGATCCAAACCGACGTCCGTTTTGGTCTAATCTACAAACTAATGAACAAAACTTTGGGTTACTAAGTTTTAATACATTAAAAATAAAATTGGATGGTAACTCCAAGGATTGGGAAGGGATTGAACCAATTTATGAATCTACTGTTGGACCAATTCAATCTGCTTTTATCACGCATGATGAGGCGTATTTGTATATTAGATTGGATAAGAAGCCTACTAAAGAGAGTGACTGGTTTAATCAAAACGAAGTGAATATTCTATTCGATGTAACGCCAAAAAGTGGAAAGGCTGTAATAGAAGGTCAACCAGATATTCAAATAGACCGACCAGCTATCGATTTTTGGGCAAATATACAAAATAAAGAAAGTGCGAATTTATACGTAGATGCCTATTACGATTCGTTTCTTTACCAATATGGACATGTATTACAATTGATTCATGAAAGGGAGCCTATACCAACAAAAAGTACTGGAGTATTTAACCCAATACGTTATGCTTTGAGTAAAGGATTAGTAAGACCAGACACGGGAGAAGAGCTGCCATTTGAAAGCTATGAAACTGGAAAAATGCAGTATGGAAATAGTAATTCGTCAGCAAAGGATTATTATTCATTAGCTGATTATTATGCTGATCCTAAAACAGGTGTATTAGAGATGAGGATTCCCTGGTTATTATTAAACGTGAAGGATCCAAGTTCAAAAATAGTCCTATCAGATTTATATAAAGACGGACTAGAAACTAACTTAGAAATAGAGGATTTAGGCGTTGCTTTTACCTTTAGAAAAAATGGTAAATTGCACACCTTTCCAAAAATGAAGGATGGGGTAATCCCTTTTAAGTCTGTAGCTCGATACAGTTGGGATAAGTGGGAAGCACCACAATCAAAGGAACGCTTAAAACAATCTTATTATATTCTCCAAGACAAATTTAAAGAAGTAAACTAAAAAAAATAGGGCAGTCCCATAAGTTATTGAAAAACGACTTTTGAGGGCAGCCCTTTATTTTATATATTATTCTATGGGTTTTCCAAAGCATAAGCTCGGCGGACGAATTCGAGCGCCTTCTTAGATAAAATTAGGACACTTTAGTTGCGAAAGTGCATCCAAATTGTCCTATCTAGATGAAACAAGCGAGATGGAGTTGTCTAAAAAACTAAAAAGTAGAGTGGGAACTTTTAAAAAACCCTTATTCTACTTTTTAATTTCTAGAAAATCGTTGAAAAAGGTGACACTCCGGCGGCGGGAATAGCGTTAGCCGAAGACCCCACAGTTGAGGGGAAGGCAATCTAAGAGTTCGCTGCATCCTGCTCCTGCGCAAAGCTCGTCGCAAAAGAACTTTTGCGGCAACGATTGCATGACCAACATCGTGTTGGCCTAGGAGGCTGAGGAAACGCCCCCGGAAAGGGAGCCATTTTAATGATTTTCTTTCTTTTGGGATAGCCATATTTTTTATTTGGAATCTGAAGATATTCCTTTTCTATCCATTTTTCCCCATTCCGCCTCTTTTCTACGAAATGATTTAATCAAGCCCTCAAATCGCCAAATAACTAGAAGGGGACGGAACCAAAAGGACTCTGTTAATGCCCAAAAGAATAACAATAATAAATGCTTCACCTTTGGATATTTAAACATAGTAAGCTCCTCTAGAAGAATAGATAAAGCTGAGATGAATGATCCGTAAAGCATTGTAACCAATAATAGTATTGTTACAATGTAAGGATCTAAAAAGCCAAAAAATACTCCACCAACTATTAAAATATATCCAATCAATTCCATAACTGCACCTAATAATTCGACTGTAAAAAAATAAGGAAAGCCGATGAATCCGAGTAGTCCATATTTGGGGTTTAAAAACATCTTTTTATGTGCATTTAATGTTTCTGCTAAGCCTCTTTGCCATCTAATTCTTTGAGATTTCAATACTCTAAAGGAGTCAGGTGCTTCCGTCCAACAAACTGGATCGGGAATATATTTTAATTGAAGATCGAGTTTTTGCTCTTTAATAATTCGATGTAGGCGAACGATAAGTTCCATATCTTCACCTACAGTATCCACTTTATATCCACCCGATTTTATCACCGTATTTTTATGGAATAGACCAAATGCCCCTGAAATAATAAGAAGCTGATTAATTTTAGTAAATCCAAGTCTCCCAATTAAAAAACCTCTAAAATATTCCACGATTTGCAAGATGACTAAGGGGTTCTTAGGTAGATCAATTGACTCCACCTTACTTCGCGAAATGGTAGTCCCATTTGCAATTCGTACGGAACCACCAACTGCAACCGTTTTACCTTCCGAATCGATTATTGGTTTCATTACCTTCAATAAAGCATCATTCTCTAATATAGAATCTCCATCGATTGCACAAAAATATGGATACTTGGATACATTTATACCGCAATTTAAAGCATCTGCTTTTCCACCGTTAGTTTTTGAGACGACCATAACGGTTGAATAAATTGTCGAACGATAAGAGGATTGTATCTGTTGGGTTTTCATATGTTCTCGAACAGCCAGTTCTATTTTTTCTAATTTAAACTCTTCGATTAATTTTAATAACGTTCCATCTTTTGAACCATCATCTACCACAATGATCTCATATTCAGGATAATTGAGTGCTAACAATGAACGAACAGTGCTAACTACTCCAACTTCTTCATTATAGGCAGGAACAATGATGGAAACTGGATATGTTCTTTCGCTCACTGCTATATCTTCAAGTGATTCCGTCTTAATAAGTCTTCCTTCACGCATAACATTTTTCATGGAAAATAAAAACAAGACGATGTAACTAATTGAAGTAAATCCCATATAAAATATGATGAAGTAGGAGGTTACTTGAAATAAGAAAATAACAATATCCTTCATTCCTTACTTCCCCCTTTTTTGGAAGTGATCCATTGTACTGCCATATCTCTTGCATATAAATCGGAATGATTCTTTGAAAGAAAATAAAGTTTATCCTCTCCGAATATTTGAAGAATGGATTCTGCAGCCGCATTACGAACCCACCATTCTCTATCTCCCAATAATTTAACTAAAAATGGCTCAAAGACTTCCAACATTAGTACTCCGGAAATACGACAACTGAACATTCTTTCTTGCCATGAAGAGGATTCGAAAAATGGGATGAGTAGTTCGATATTGCTTATATAATTCAACCTATAAAGGCCTTTAAGCGCTTGTATACGCATTTCCAAATTTTCATTTTGTAATTCATCTTCTAATAATGGTTGGTAACGTAGATTTTTTGTAAGCCCAATAAAGGAAAGAATGGCAATCCTGCACATCGGATTATAGCTTTCTTTACTCAGTTTTATAGCATTTCCAAAAGTATCCTCATTCAATCTACTAAATACATCTAAATAATGTTGTAATGTTGCAGTTCTATCTCTATTTAAATAATCAACAATGGAAAGGTCATTTAATGCTGCAAGTGCTCGGACAGTTTGATTCTTTTCCTCATCCCACACTTTTAATTTCGATAAGTGGTCTTGGAGAAAAGGCTTTAACGATATAAGTTTAAAATCCTCGATGAAGTATAGTGTATTTACTCGTGTAGACCAAGTTCCTTTTTTCATTCGTTTTAAATAGGTTTCAGCGAATATAGATTCTGCTGCTTGCTCGAGTTTCTCTCGTATATGCGCATCTTTAACATCTGTAAATGTTTCACTAAAAATACGTTCTGCCACTTCAAAATTCGCTCTAATTACAAGGGCCTTAGGTATCATCCAGTTTTCTGACATTAGATAGTCCACAAAAAGCTCTAGATTGTCTTCATACACTTTGTCTTGTCTATCATTCTCTCTGTTTCTGAGCCACTTTCTAATGCATAGCAGAGCTAATAATAGTAATTGAAATCCTAAAAGAATACCAATAACCCAATAGAAGTAAATCATTTCTATAATCATACAAACAACCTACTGGCAAGGCGTTGAATTCGAGCGAGTACTTCCTGTGGATGGAAAGGCTTAACTAAATAATCGTCTGCACCTCTTTTTAAAGCATGTAAAATATCTTGATTGCTGTTTCGGGAAGTAAGCATTGATATGATGATACGGTCGTTTGGATACTCTTCTCTTATGTGATTTAAAACTTCTAAACCATCCATTTTAGGCATTACAACATCTAAAAGGAGGATATGATAATCTGTTGGATGATACCAATCAGAGTGTATAAACTCATACCCGTTATCATATACAGAGACTTCTATATGAAATCGAGGGGATTTCCATGATAGAAATTGTTTTTCTAGCATCGTTCTACTCAGTTTGTTATCATCTACAATAATGACGCGGACGATTGGCATAATAGACTCCAAGTTCATATTATTATATGAAATACATGTTGGCTCAGTGGATTGCTTGGCAACACTCAAAGCCTGCTTGCCATTCACTACTAGCTGCTGAATATGGTTATAAGAAGAGTTCCATTCTGCAACACCTGATACAATTTGAATATGAAAGCTTTGACCATCTTTATAATAAGTGTTAGAAACAAAGGTTTTATTTAATTTGTCCAATTTTTCAAGTGCTTCTTTCTCTTTAGTTGTTGGATGAAGGAGAGCAAAGGTTCCCCCGTGTAATCGATAAAAGCTTTCTTTGGATTGAATGTTAGTGTGCATCAATTCACTAAAAGTGCTTAGTATCTCATTTGTATAAGAAAATCCAAAGTCTTTATTCATCTGTTGTATATGATGTACTTCTATTATTGAGATGGAAAAAGTGGTGCCTTCATTATTAAAATTGTCTATTAAATCGAGCGCTTTCTTTTCAAAGCTTGCATAGTTAAGTGCACCTGTAAGTGGATCAATCGATTGAAGGTGCTTAATAAAATTTCGATGTGATAAAAAGTTTGAAACGATTGCAAGAAGGAGATGGTTTCCTTGTCTAGGATGTATCATATCCGCAGCTCCATGACGGATGAACTCCGTTTTTATCGAAGAAAATTCATTATTAAAATTCAATACAATTATTGGAATAAAACGGACTTGAGCAGTCTGCTTCATTTTATCTAAAAAAGAAAGAGTCGAAGAATCAGACATATTTGCTGAAATACAACAAACATCAATTTCGTTTGTATTAAATAAGTCAATTCCTTTTTCAACATTAGGTGCTACTAAGATTGTGTAGCCTTCCTTTTCTAAGTCGTCTTTAATAGAAGATACTTCCACTAAATCTTCTGCAATTAACAAAAGAAGTCCCAGTTTGTTGTGAGAATTAATAGTTGAGTTATTAGTGAACAACTGAAAACCTCCTTACATATTATCAATATTAGTTAATGAAAGAACCATTCCACTCTATTTCACCTTTAAACACTGTAGTAGCAGGTCCGGTCATAAATACTCCATGATCAGAATATCTAATTATAAGCTTCCCACCTAAAAGATTTACTTCAATATCTGTGTCAAAATCACAATGACCATTTAAGACTGCTGCAACAACAGCAGCGCAAGCTCCTGTTCCACAAGCTAATGTTTCTCCACTGCCACGTTCCCAAACACGCATATTAATAGAAGTGCGACTTACTATTTCAATAAATTCAGTGTTCACACTCTCAGGGAAGACAGGATTAAATTCGAAGGTTGGACCTACTAATGGAAGATTAATAGATTCTATATTTTCAGTTATAATTACGCAATGAGGATTTCCCATAGATACAGTAGTAATATGGTAGTTTTCATTTTCAATCGTAAATGGCATATTCACTATATTTTCAGTTTGATCGATTAAGATAGGTAATGCGGAAGGATCTAAATTCGGTTTTCCCATGTCAACAGTTGCAGAAGTCATTTTGTTATTATCGGCAAAAACTTGAATAATTTTTACACCACTTAAAGTATCAATATTCATCTTATTTTTCGGGACAATCTGATGATCATATAAATACTTTGCAACACAACGAATGGCATTACCACACATTTTACCTTCACTACCATCCGCATTAAACATTCTCATTTTTGCATCCGCAATATCAGATGGACATATTAATACAACACCATCTCCACCAATTCCAAAATGTCTATCTGAAACTAAACGACTAAGTCCTTCAGGATTTTCGATCATGTTTTCTAAACAATTTATATAGATATAATCATTTCCACAGCCATGCATTTTTGTAAATGTAATATTCATTATTTGAAATCTCCTTATTAATACAATTTCATTCATTATAGTTACTACAAACCAACATGGTCAATGGATGACTATAGAAAAAACAGTCGCAAAAGAAGATATTATTGCGACTGCCATTATTTTTTTATGGTGTTTTTGTATTAAAGGTTTCTCCACCTTGAATTGTTCCGTTTTCAAAACCTTTATAGAACCAGCTTTTTCGTTGTTCTGAAGTACCATGCGTAAAACTTTCGGGAACGACATAACCTCTTGCTTGCTTTTGCAATGTATCGTCTCCGACAGCACTTGCTGCAGTCAATGCTTCTTCTAAATCACCTTCTTCTAAGTAACCTAATCCTTGTGCATGCTTAGCCCATACACCCGATAAATAGTCAGCTTGAAGTTCGAATCGGACAAGGTATTTATTGAATTCCTCTTCGCTCAATTTTTGGCGCAATGGCATTACTTCTTCCGTTGTTCCCAAAAGTGTTTGGACGTGATGTCCCACTTCATGAGCTATCACATATGCCATCGCAAAATCACCAGGAGCATTGAATTTTTCTTGTAATTCCTGATAGAAGCTTAAGTCAATATAAAGCTTTTGGTCACCTGGACAATAAAAAGGACCTACAGAGGCTCCCGCTGCTCCACATGCTGAATTTACACTGCCCGAATATAGTACAAGCGTCGGTTCCACATATTCCAGACCGTTTTCCTCAAATATTTCTGTCCAAACCTTTTCGGTATCTGCTAATACTACCGATACAAATTCTGCTAATTCTTTTTCTTGTGCACTTTCTTCATAGGGGATTGTACTTGATTGTTCCGAAGTTCCAAGATTTCCAAGAAGATCACCCGGATTCCCGCCAAGAAAGGAAAGTATAATTACAATAATTAATCCAAGACCCCCTCCAACACCGGCTATCGCTTTTCCTCCGCTCATACCACGCCGGTCTTCTACATTAGAGCTTTTAGCTCGTCCCTTCCATTTCATTTATCTCACTCCTTTTCATCAGACTGTTGACAAACGCTTTATCCTACCATGAGATCTTACAGTCTGGGGAGGCCTTTGAAAACTGTCTTTATCAACAAACGGAAATACATGTATATTGTCTTTATACCCAAAATTTATAAAATTAGACATCCAACTTGGATGGTTTGGATTATAATGTAATAAAGGGGAGTGTTTATCATGCTTATTAAACCGAAAATGCTTCGAGCTGGGGATAAAGTAGCGACAATTAGTTTGTCATGGGGTGGAGCTGGAGAACCTGAATTGAACTGGCGATATGAGCAGGGTGTCGAACGATTAGAAAAGGTTTTTGGGTTAGAAGTAGTATCTATGCCAAATAGCTTAAAGGGTGCGGAGTATTTATATGATAATCCAAAAGCACGAGTAGAGGATCTGATGAATGCATTTAAGGATCCTACCATAAAAGGGATTGTTTCTAATATCGGTGGGAGTGAAAGTATCAGACTATTACCTTATATTGATTTTGATGTCATCCGTAATAACCCGAAGATTTTTATAGGTTATTCAGATGCAACAGTAACTCATTTATTTTGTCATAAAGCTGGAATTTCATCATTTTATGGCCCTGCAATACTGACAGACTTTGCTGAAAATGTAGAGATGCATGCGTATACGGTGGAGGCTGTGAAAAAGACTTTGTTCACAAATGAAGTAATCGGAGAAGTTAAAGCAGCGCCTGAATGGACGAGTGAACGATTAGAATGGCTTATAGAAAACAAAGATAAACAACGTAAAATGAATCCAAATCAAGGCTATGAATTGCTGCAAGGCTCTGGAGTCGTGCAAGGAAGATTAATCGGAGGATGTATTGAGGTTTTAGAGTTTGCTAAAGGAACCTCTCTATGGCCGGAAGAGTCGTATTGGAAAGACAGTATACTATTCTTTGAAACTTCAGAGGACCTACCTGAGCCATCTTATATTGAATATTGGCTAAGGAATTATGGCTCGCAAGGAATTTTGCAAAATATAAAAGGAATAGTTTTTGCAAAGCCTCAACATGAGAGATATTATGAGGAATACAAAGAATCTATATTAAGAATAATGAAGGAACTAGATTTGAATGAGTTACCAATACTTTATAATTTAAATTTTGGTCATACGGAACCGAAATTTATTCTTCCATATGGAGCGATGGCTGAAATAGATTGTGAGAGAGTAACTTTTTCTATTTTAGATAGTGGAGTTGAGTAATTGTGTCTTCTTATATTGTAGTAGGTGGTGGGATATTAGGTGCTTCCACTGCCTATCATCTTGCAAAACATCATGCGAAAGTAATTCTCGTTGATCGAAATGATTTAGGACAGGCATCTGAAGCGGCAGCAGGAATTATATGCCCGTGGATTTCCCAACGAAGAAATAAGAAATGGTACGAGCTTGTGAAAAATGGTGCTAAATATTATAAGCAGCTCGTTGGAGAGTTGGAAGCATTAGGGGAAACATCTACTGGCTATAAAAAGGTAGGAGCAATAGCACTTCAGAATGATGAAAAAAAACTGCAAAAAATGCTTGAGCGAGCATTGGAAAAAAGAGTGGATGCACCTGAAATCGGCGAGTTAAAAATACTGTCTCGTGATGAGACGCGAGCATTGTTTCCACTTATTTCAGAGGACTTTACGTCGTTGTTTGTGGAAGGAGCAGCCCGTGTCGATGGGCGAGCTATGCGAGATGCATTAATTCAAGGGGCACAAAAGCTAGGGGCACAAGTGATTAGTGGAAATGCAGAGTTTTCTAATGGAGTTCTATTAGTAGATGGAAATCAAATAGATGCGGATGCAGTCATTTTAACAGCTGGTGCTTGGGGAAATGAAGTTCCTTCAACACTGGGAGTTAATATGAAGGTGAGCTCTCAAAAAGCCCAAATCATGCATTTTAAGATAGAAAATGAATCAACGGGAGATTGGCCGGTTGTTCTTCCTCCGACGAACCAATATTTACTAACCTTTGACAGTGGAAAAGTGGTGGCTGGTTCCACATATGAAGAAAACACCGGTTTCGATGTCCGTGTGACTGAGGCAGGTAAAGTAGAGTTATTAGAAAAGGCAACATATATAGCGGAATCTTTGGGGACTGCAGTAATTGAGGAAGTGCGCGTAGGGTTTAGGCCTTATACACCAGAGTTTCTACCCGTTATTGGGAAGTTACCTGGATATGAGACTATTTATTTTGCAAATGGATTAGGTGCTTCTGGATTGACTGCAGGGCCATTTGTTGGAGCTGAATTAGCTCAGTTAGCATTAGGGAAAAAAACAGTATTGGATTTAACCGCATACGCACCAGTTTAAATTATAAAGAGATGGGGCAAAAAGGATGAATTATTCTCACGTAGAAGAAGTAAATGATATGTCGGTTGTAGATGCTTTAGAAAAAAACCTAGCGATTATTCGTTTTGATTTAAATAGGGATGTCGCTTATGTAAATGATAACTTTGCTAACGAACTGGGCTATACTAAAGAAAAAGTGATGAAAATGAACCACCGCGATTTTTGTTTTGCAACATATTCAAAGAGCCCAGAATATGAAATGTTTTGGAAAGAATTATTTGGTGGGAAGACGATTCAAAACAAAGTAGAACGTAAAGACGCAACAGGTAATAGCGTTATGTTTGAAGCAACCTATATGCCGATATTTGGAGAAAGAGGGCAAGTGTTAGGTGTTACAAAAGTAGCGACGAATGTAACTGATCGCCATCAAACCATTATGGCTGTAACAGAAGAGCTAAATGATATGTCCGAAGAGCTAAGTACTCGTGCGGAAGTAGGTATTAAAAGAAGCCAGGAGTTATTAGAAACTATTGATGAAATTGCTGCAGTTTCTAGTGAAAATACGGTTACCTTGAACAACCTACAAGTGCAAGCAGACTCTATTAAGGGCATCGTTCAAACAATTAGAGAAATCGCTGCTCAAACCAATTTACTAGCTTTGAATGCTGCAATCGAAGCCGCTCGCGCTGGTGAACACGGAAGAGGATTTAATGTAGTCGCTCAAGAAGTACGCAAGCTCGCAGCAAGAGTGGAAGCATCCATCGTTGAGGTACGTGAGAATATCGATGGAATAACAAAAGAAGTTGATAAAGTAACAATTAGTAATGGGAAGTCTCAAGCTAGCATAGAAAAAAGCCAAGAAGAAATTCGAATTGCATTAGAAGAATTCAATGACATATCCAAAGCATCAGAAAAGCTAGAAACCCAAACTGCACAATTCATCAAACTCATCTAGCAAATAGATTACGGAAAGATTACTGGTGCCAGGCACCAGTAATCTTTTTGTAATAATTTCTTTCGGACATGGTACACTAAATAGTGGGATTGGAGGGATGGATGTTGAGTGAGCATTCAATTGTTTATATAGAAATTGAGCGGCAAATAGATTTTTATTTTCAACAGAAACAAATAGAGCTCCAATATGAGCTTCGTTTGAATATGGAAGGAATTAAGTCGGCTCGACATCAATTCGAGCTTCAGCATGTTCATGATGTTTCCCATAAGCGTTTTTCGTTTGGTGGGGGGATTTTATACTTACATACCAATCAAGGTGTATTTTCCTATAAAATTCAAGATGATCCAGATCCATTTATTCAAACTTTCAAGTCTTTAAAAATAAGAAATTTATAACTTTAATTCGACAAATTTCTACATAATTTTATGAATTATTAAATATATTACAAGTTCGTTGTAATTGAAAACATTCGTGCTATAATGGGAAATATTCTAATAGCATTTTACTCGTATAATCGCAGGAATAAGGCCTGCAAGTTTCTACCGGCTTACCGTAAATAAGCTGACTATGAGTGGAAAATGAAATAAGAGAAGTAGGACTTTTTGTCGATATTTCTTTTATTTCCATTCGAAATTTTCAAGCTCGGATGACATTATTCCACTCCAAATATGGATGGGTAATGTCTTCGAGCTTTTTTGTATTTAGTAAAAATATACTTGAAGGGAATTCAAATAACATGAAATTATTAAAGGACAAGATTGCTCAAGAGGGTAAAGTTCTATCGGAAAATGTCTTAAAAGTAGATTCATTCTTAAATCATCAAATTGATCCTGCATTAATGCAAGCAATTGGAGAAGAGTTTGCTACTCGTTATAAAGATGCAGGAGTTACTAAAATAGTAACGATAGAATCATCTGGAATTGCACCTTCCATGTTCGCTGGATTGACTCTTGGTGTGCCTGTTGTATTTGCTAGAAAACGTAAATCCTTAACTCTTTCAGACAATTTATACACGTCAAAGGTACATTCTTTCACGAAAAATGAAACAAATGATATATCTATTTCACGAAACTTCTTATCAAGTGAAGATGTTGTATTGATAATTGACGACTTCCTTGCAAATGGACAAGCAGTGCTTGGCTTACTTGATATTGTAGAACAAGCCAATGCTACTACTGCTGGGGTTGGAATTGTCATTGAAAAAGGTTTCCAAACGGGTGGAAGCATTATTCGAGAACGTGGGATTCGAGTAGATTCTCTTGCTAATATCAAATCGTTAGCTAATGGAAAAGTGGAATTTTTTGAGGAGGCACCAACGCGATGAATAATGCAATTAAAAATACCGCTTTAGGCATTCAACATCTACTTGCTATGTATGCAGGAGCAATACTTGTTCCTCTTATTGTCGGGGGAGCAATCGGGCTTAACTCTGAACAATTAACCTATTTAGTAGCAGTAGATATCTTGATGTGCGGAGTTGCAACGATTTTACAAGTAATGAGTAATCGGTTTTTCGGTATAGGATTACCTGTTGTCTTAGGATGTACTTTTACTGCTGTGGGTCCAATGATCGCTATTGGTGCTGAATACGGGGTATCTTCTATTTACGGTGCTATTATTGTTTCCGGGCTTGTTGTAATTGTAATAAGCGGTTTTTTCGGAAAGCTCGTTAAGTTCTTCCCGCCAGTAGTGACAGGTTCTGTTGTGACTATTATCGGGATAACTCTAATCCCTGTTGCAATTAATAATATGGGTGGAGGACAAGGTGCAAGTGACTTCGGTTCCATTCCAAATATTTCGTTAGCATTTGGAACATTAATTTTTATCGTCTTGTTATATCGATTTGCTACTGGATTTATTAAAGCTATTTCTATTTTACTAGGAATTATCGCAGGAACAGTCGCTGGAGCATTTATGGGGAAAGTAGATTTCACCCCGGTAAGAGAGTCTGATATTTTCCATATGATTCAACCATTTTACTTTGGGACACCGACTTTTGAATGGTCCCCAATTATTACGATGACTTTGGTTGCCATCGTTTCTTTAGTTGAGTCTACAGGTGTATATTTTGCACTTGGTGATATTCTAGATAAAAAAATCAAAAAAGAAGATTTAACGAAGGGTTATCGCGCAGAGGGAATTGCTGTTTTACTTGGAGGTATTTTCAATTCATTCCCATATACAACCTTTTCACAAAACGTTGGACTAATGCAAATCTCTGGTGTGAAAACGAAAAACGTTATTTATATCACTGGAGGAATGTTGATCGCTCTTGGTTTTATTCCAAAAATTGCTGCACTTACAACGATTATTCCTACATCTGTATTAGGTGGAGCGATGATTGCGATGTTTGGAATGATTGTAGCGCAAGGTATTAAAATGCTAAGCACGATTATTACCGAATCTCAAGAAAACTCTATGATTATTGCATGTGCTATTGGAATCGGCTTAGGAGTAACAGTAGTGCCTGATTTGTTTGGAGCACTTCCAACAAGCATTCAAATTTTAACGAGTAATGGGATTGTAGCTGGAAGTATGACAGCGATTATATTAAATATATTATTCAATATGCTTCCTTCGAAAAAAGTAGTAAAACTATAAAATTGGTCTTTAAAATGAAATGTCGCCTACTTGTAGGTGGCATTTTTTATATGTGAAGATACAAGAGTAATAAAACATGCTATTTTGCTCCTGGATACGGTGTTATCAAAATAGTAGGTTCTAAAGGCCAACCTGTTACTGAATTGATTTTTAGAATATGGAGGAGCTATGAACAAGTGTAGCGCCTTCGCCTTTTCTTCAGCGATAAAAACACAACATCTTGAACTTGAAGTATTTTGTAACTAATTTGTAACTCCAATCCCTTACCATTGGTCAAACTAAAGGAAAGGAGCTGTTTTATTGTTAAGATTCAAAAGAATTTGGTTAGTGATTTTCTGTCTAGTGTTAATTAGTTCTATGGTCGGTTTACCTTCTATGACAAAAGCTTCAGGAGGGGTAATCTCCGGAACATATGGAGGAAAGACCTATAAATTGTATGTGCCGAGTCAATATGATTCTAGTAAGAGTTATCCATTGTATGTCATGTTGCATGGATGTACACAAGATGCAACTCAGTTTTCAACAGGGACAAAAATGAATGCGCTTTCAGAGGAAAAAGGATTTCTAGTACTTTATCCAGAGCAAAACTCTAGCGCTAACTCTAATAAGTGCTGGAATTGGTTTGAAACAAGTCATCAAAATCGCGGAAGTGGTGAGCCTAGCGTGATAGCTGGCATGGTGCAATCTATTAAATCGAATTATTCTATTCAGAATGATCAAGTATTTGTTGCTGGACTTTCAGCTGGGGCTGCAATGAGTGTCATTATGGGCGCAACCTATCCAGATGTTTTTTCGGGTATAGGAGTTGGGGCAGGATTAGAATATAAGGCGGCGACTAGCATGACGGAAGCATTTACAGCGATGTCTAGTGGTGGATCAAGTCCGGTTCAAAGAGGAAGAGATGCTTATAACGCAATGGGAAGTAGAGCTAAGCCATTGAAGGTAATTGTATTTCATGGTACTTCTGACTACACAGTAAATAAAATAAACGGAGATCAAGTCATTTCTCAATGGGCAGTAACGAATAGCCTAGCAGCAACTGGAGCAGAAGGATGGCTAGATGATCAAGCTGATAACACTCAGAATTTACAAGTACCATCAGGAAAAAGCTATACCGTATATGATTACAAGGCACAGGATGAAAAAATTTGGATGAAAAAAGTAAACATACAAAATATGGGGCATGCGTGGTCAGGAGGAAGTTCTCAAGGAAGCTATACGGATCCACAAGGTCCCGATGCTAGTAGAATAATGTGGGAATTTTTTCAATCTGACGTAAAACCCCCTGTAACTAATCCTGTAACAACTGCAACCCCACCTGGTGGAAAATACAATAATTCCGTAAGTGTCGAGCTTATTTCTAATAAACCAGGAAAGACCTACTATACAACAGATGGAACTGAACCAACTACTAACTCGCCTATATATTTGCAACCGCTTACAATAACAGAAAACACCACTTTAAAATTCTTTAGTCGTGACAATGAAAATAACTCCGAATCGGTCAAAACAGAGACGTATACAATTGAAACAGGAGATGATCCTGGAAATGAAACATCTGTATCATCCATTGGGAATGAAGATGGATTTGTCGGAAAGTACACTGCAGATGGAAAGAGCAATGCAACGATTAAAGTTGGGGATAAAGGAATGTATAATACGGATACGTATAGAGGTATTTTATCCTTCGATACAAGTACACTAACAGAACCAATAGAATCTGCAAAAATAAGACTATATCCTAAGTCGAAACAAGGAACGATTTCATTACTTCGATTAGACATTAAAACTGGGGTATTTGGAAGTGATTCAACGATTGAACAACTTGATTACTCCAATTCAGCCACCCAATCTAATATAAGTAGTTTCTCACCTGTGGAAGGTGAATATTTTGACATTAATATTCCAGCCAATAGTTTATCTCTGATTAACTTAAACGGTATTACTCAATTCCGATTAAAGGCTGACACTTTAGCGGGGTTCAATTCTAATTTCATAGAGTTTTACGGAGGAGAAACTGCCGATTATGCACCTAAATTAATTATTAATAGCAATTAGGATATTTATATTACACGAAGGTATACTGCCTTCGTGTTTTTTTGTTTCTAAAGAAGTATTTAATCTGTGATAAAAGTCACTGTAATTATATAGTGGATTTGTTAGCATAAATATAAAGGGAGTCTTTTTTACTATTTTCAATAGAAAAGAGGAAAGTGATTATGTTTCTAACTAAACGAAAAAAAGTAGAACATCCGGTGGAAAATCTCGTAGGGATACTGACCGTGACTGAGAAAGAAAGTTTGCGACAACTTCAATTAATAAAATTAACAAAAGAAGTACTTCAATCATTAAATGAAATGAAGTTAACTTTAGAAGACTATATTCCCCAAGCAGTAAGCCACTTTTACGATTCCATAATGGAAAATCCTCAGTTGGTGGAAATAATAAGTACCTATAGCTCACGTGTACGTTTAGAAAAAACTTTACGAAGCCACATAGCCGAATGGTTTAATGGGATAATAGATGATGATTATATTATTAGAAGAAAGCAAATAGCAAAAATGCATGTTCATATTGGACTAGAAACAAAATGGTATTTAGCTGCTTGCCACAATTTGCACAACAGTTTTATACAGGAAATTTTATTAAAGGACCTTCCAAAGCAAAAAGAGCGAATTTTTATTGATGCAATTAGTAAGATTATAAGCTATGAACAACAATTAGTTGTGGAAGAGTTTGATCGATATGCTGCAGAAAAATCAAGGGAAGAACAGGAAGAAATCAGGGAGAAAATTAAAGAAACATTAGGGAGCATTGTAAGCGTTTTAGAATATCAATCTTCTGATACAAGTATTTCCGTAGAAGAGCTTATAGGAACTACAAACACATTGAAGGTCGATGTCAAGAATGGAATTGAAACGTCTATGGAAACAATTCGTACTGCTGAAAAGGGTAAACAAACAATTGATACATTAACTAATAACACCAAAGAAATATTTGATAAAACCTCCTCTATGTCTAAAATGATCGATAAATTAAATCAGTCTTCTACAGAAATACTTAATGTCGTTAAAATTGTAAAAGACATCGCAAACAAAACAAACTTACTCGCTTTGAACTCTGCTATTGAAGCTGCAAGAGCTGGTGAATATGGAAAGGGTTTTGCGGTTGTAGCAGAGGAAGTACGAAAGCTAGCAGAACAAACAAAAAGTTCAGTGGAACAAATAGATATACTTGTAGGAGAATCGAATGAGGCACAAAGAACCGTTGTGGATGCAATTCAGGTTATTCAACAATTAGCTAATTTAGGCTTAACAGAAAGTAATCTAACTGCACAAGCTTTTTCTAATATTTCATTAATGATACAAGAAGTTGCTGCAGAGTCAAAAGTGGTTGGAACAGAAATAAATAGTTTAACGACAGCTGTTGAATCGATTGGAAATGCATCTCTCGAAATTTTAGATTCAGCAAAGCTGTTAGATAATACAATTAAGCAAATTTAGCATGTAAATCAGTTTGAAAAAGCTATTTTAAAAATAATATTGTATGATGAAAATAATCAGTAAAGGGAGGGATTTACATGTTAGTAACTACAACGAATACAATAGAAGGTAAAACGATCGAAAAGTATCATGGCATCGTGAGTGGAGAAGCAATTATGGGTGCAAACGTAGTTCGTGATCTATTTGCATCTGTGACGGATATTGTGGGGGGCAGAAGTTCTGCTTACGAGAATAAATTATCAGAAGGTCGTAAAATTGCATTGGAAGATATGAAGGTTCTTGCAAATCAACTAGGTGCTAACGCTGTTATTGGGGTTGATCTTGATTTTGAAACTATTCGAGAAGGCATGATGATGTGTGTTGCCACGGGAACTGCTGTTACATACCGTGACTAATTAAAGAGGTTTTTATAAGGAGTCGTAAGCTTTTATGAGCTTACGACTTTTCTAATTTTTATACTAAATGATTCCCATACTGCAATTGATAAAACAATATTTCTACTATTTCAATATTATGGTAGAATTGTATCAGACACAAGATGTGAGGAACAGAAGATGAGAATAAGAGATTGGGATCGAGCTTTAAAAGTACGTTTATTTGGGGAGTTTTTTAGTAATTTAAGTTTTTGGATGGTGTTTCCGTTCTTAGCAATTTACTTTGCTGATGAATTTGGAACGAGTATGGCGGGGATATTGCTAGTGGTTTCACAGGTCTTTTCGGTAGGTGCCAACTTAATAGGTGGATATTGTGCAGATAGATTTGGGAGAAGGACAATGATTTTCTTGTCTGCTACCGTAGAAGGGATAGCGTTTATACTATTTGCTTTTGCTAATTCTCCATGGATGGATTCGCCAATTGTTAGTTTCATTGCATTTACGATTGCTGGGATGGCTGGATCTTTCTATCATCCGGCAAGTCAGGCGATTGTAGCAGATGTAGTACCTGAACAAGCAAGAAGTAGTGTATTTTCAGTCTTTTATACGTCCATCAATATTTCTGTTGTTATAGGACCTATTGTTGGGGCAGTTTTATTCTTTCAATATCGATTTGCTTTATTACTAGTAGCTGGTATTATATTTATCTTAGTTGGAATAGCAATAAGATTTTTAACAGAGGAAACGCTCCCTGCAGAAGTGCGAGAACAGCTTAAGGATAGCGGGAATAATAGTTGGATACAAGTAGTTGTCAATCAAATAAAAGCATATGGCTTAATAGTTAAGGATAAAGTCTTTTTTCTTTTCGTCGTTGCAGGCATTTTACTTGCTCAAACGTATATGCAATTAGATATGTTGATACCTGTTTATATGAAAGATGCTATTGATGTTCAAGTGCTCGGTAATTTATTTGGTAGAGAATGGACAGTCACTGGAGAAGGTTCATTTGGTATACTTTTATCGGAGAATGGATTATTAGTTGTGCTGTTCACTGTTTTCGTCACTAAATGGATGACGAAATATCCGGAGAAAAGCGTATTCTTTTTATCGTCTATTATGTATGCAGTTGCTATGCTGATTTTTCCACTCACAGCAAATTTTTGGGTTTTCCTTTTTGCAATGGCCGTATTCACTTTAGGAGAATTAATGACAGTAGGATTACAAGAAAGCTTTGTATCTAAACTGGCACCAGAAGACATGCGTGGTCAATACTTTGCGGCGGCTAGTTTGCGTTATACTATTGGACGGACAATTGCACCATTGGTATTCCCATTAGTAGCGTGGATCGGTTTTACATGGACTTTTGTTATTTTAGCCATTTTAGCAGTTTTAAGTGGAGTTATTTATCTAATAACATTTAAGGAATATAACAAAAGACAAAATGAAATAAGTGTATAAAATTGGACAAGGGGTGTTCTCATTGAGAACACCCCTTCAGACTGTTGAAAAACGTTCGCATTCTTCGTTGCTTGCACATCGTCTTAAGCTCATGAACTTAAGTTCTATTCGCTTAAGCCTTGTACGGCGCGCCTTGACTGACAAACGTTTTCAAGTCAGTCTGATAGTACACCTTCGAAGAATGATAATGTCTAACAATCTAAAGAGTGTTTCTTCAATGAAAACACCCCTTGATTTGTGTATATGGTAACACATAAAATTTTGAATTTAATTTTCATCCCAATACATTGGGGAAGAATCTCCATGAAAGCCTCAGCTTTCAATGCCGCGGTAAATTGTTCCACTGGTTGCCTTCTAACCTAAGCAACGTAAACCCTACCTTCTTTTACGTCCTTGCGACCCTTTAGTCGCTCCAGTGTGAATAAGTATAATCAAAAACACATAAAGCAGAATGCCAAATTTCTTGATTTATGCACTACCAAAAATGTTAACAAACTTCATCATAGCATAAATTACATATAAAGTCAATAATCTAATATACTTCTTTATTGAATGCATGCTATACTATCTCAATCTAACTTAAGGGGGAAGGTGAGAGAATGGAAGTTTGGGATATTTATGATGAAAGAAGAGAGAGAACTGGAAAATCACATATAAGAGGCGAGGAGTTGCAAGAAGGAGATTTTCATACAGTAGTTCATGTTTGGATAATGAATGAAGAAGGCGAGTTGTTAATTCAGCAGCGCCAACCGTGGAAAAAGGGATGGGCCAATATGTGGGATTGTGCTGCAGCCGGTTCTGCCCTTGCTGGGGAAACTTGTAAAATGGCAGCTATACGTGAAACAAAAGAAGAATTAGGAATTGATTTGCAAGTGGAAAAATGTGAAGTGTTATTTACAATTAAGTTTTCGCGAGGTTTTGATGATCATCTGCTAGTTAAGCAAAACGTGGATATCGACAATTTAAGTCTACAATATGAGGAAGTGGCTAATGCGAAATGGGCTACTATGGAAGAAATCTTTAAACTTGTCGAAAGCGGAGAATTTATACCTTATTCTATACTTAAAGCCTTATTTGAAATTATTCAATCTAAAATTTCCTTAAAGAAGGCAACACCACAAGATGCATTGGAGTTATTTGAGTTACAGAAAAAAGTTTTCACACCTATTTATGAAAAATATGAGGATCATAAAACAAGTCCTGTGCTACAAACATTTGAAAGATTTAAAGATCGTTTAGAGACTGGAGACTTCTATAAAATCCATATGGATGATTTGTTAGTTGGAAGTGTCCATGTATATAAGAAATCCCCACAAGTGATGCGACTACATATGATAAATATTCTAGAAGACTGTCAGGGGAAGGGGATTGCCCAACAAGTGATGGATCGACTAGAAACTATGTACCCAGAAGCTGACAGCTGGGAACTTGACACTATTCTAGAGGAGGAAAGAAACTGCTATCTGTATGAAAAGATGGGATATGATCAAACCGAAGATAGATGGAAAGTCAATGATAAGATGACACTAGTTCACTACGTTAAAACTTCTAATATAAAACGAATGAAGGCTCTTTGATAAGAAAAGCATCCTAACTGTGTTAGGATGCTTTTTTTGTTTAACCTATCGTAACTGGTGCAAAAAATTCCTTATATAGTTCTTGTAAAATTTTATTTTCGTTACTTCGATGAACCCCAAAAGCCAAGCTCACTTCAGAGGATCCTTGATTAATCATTTCAATGTTTGCTCCTGTTCTTGAAATAGCAGTTGCTGCACGTGCTGCAAGGCCTGTATTGTTATTCATTCCTTCTCCTACAAGAACAATCATAGAAAATTCATGGCGAAAATGGACATCCTCTGCATGAAGTTCTTCTTTTACACGTTTGATAATCCGTGTTTCTTTTTCAGAAGTTAGCTGATGACTGCGGAAAATTACAGAAATATCGTCTAATCCAGACGGTGTATGCTCATATGAAATGTTTTCTTCTTCTAAAATTTGAAGTAATTTTCTTCCGAATCCTATTTCTCGGTTCATCAAATACTTACTTACGTATAATATTGAAAATCCGCTATCTGCAGATATTCCTGTAATTGGTCGATGTTTTCCTTTTCTGACAGAGACGATTTTTGTCCCTGGAGCAGATGGATTATTCGTATTTTTGATGCAAACAGGTATACCAGCTTTATAAACAGGCATCAAAGCTTCATCATGGAATACGGAAAAGCCTGCGTAAGAAAGTTCACGCATTTCTCTATAGGTGATTTCTTCGATCTCCATTGGGTCGTTTACAACCCTAGGGTTTGCACAAAATACAGAGTCCACATCCGTAAAGTTTTCATATAGGTCAGCATGAACAGCCGCAGCTAAAATAGATCCAGTAATATCTGATCCCCCACGATCAAAAGTCCGTAATTGGCCATCCATTGTATATCCAAAGAATCCTGGGAATACTACTATTTCATTGACATCACTTAATTTGCTTAAGTTTTCATAAGCTTGTGGAAGAGCTAATGCACGTTCTGGATAATCATTTACTACAAGTCCAGCGGTTTTAGGACTGACATACTGAGCTGATAGTCCAATACTTGTAAAGTATGTAGAAATAAGCTTTGCATTGTTATCTTCTCCACTAGCTTTCATATTATCTATAAAAAATTCTTCGTCCGAGGTGTCTAATAATACACGTTGGCGTAAATCTTCTTCAATTACATCGCATATTGGTTGTTCTAAACCAAGACCTGCTGCAATTTCTTTATATCTATCTAATACAAGTTGAAGTTTTGCTTCTACTTCTTTTTCGTTTAAAGCTGCTGTTGCTAGATCTATAAGTAAATCCGTAACTTTTTTATCTGAATCAAAACGCTTTCCTGGTGCTGACACAACTATAAACTTTCTAGTTGGATCTGACTGGACGATTGTTGCTACTTTTTTAATCTGTTCTGCACTTGCGACAGAAGTTCCCCCGAATTTACTAACTTTCATATCATCATATCCTTACTTATTAAGTTATATTGTATTTCTAGAAAAAACAAATGATTTTATACAGTGTACAAATTATACGGTAAAACGTCAATATATTTGGTTCAAAAAGTATAATTTATTTTATGTTAAGATGTATGATTTTATTATATTAATAAATAAAGTTCGTATATTTGTATAATTTAGTTGTAATACTACATAAAATTAGTTCTATAAACAATCAAAACACGAATAATAAATTTTTTTATAATTTTTTTTGCTGAATTAATTAGCGCCAAATCAGGCTTTTTTTAAGATGTTTTTAAATGATAGCGTTTTCAAGTTTTTTAACTATATTGACAATTGAAAAGAGTGAACGTATGATGGGTTTAATCTAATACAACATAAACAATTTTGACGGAGATAAACTTTACTTTTTGGAATCTAAAGAGAGCTGATGGATGGTGCAAATCAGTGATTTCTATTGTAGAGTAGCACTCTTGAATTGGTGAACTGAACAATTATAGTAGGTTCATTCGTGTCATGCGCGTTAAGCATTTTAACTAAGATGCTGCATTATGCAGTAAATTTGGGTGGTACCGCGTGAGTTTATACAAGCTCTTCGCCCCTTACATTTATGTAGGGGGGGAAGGGCTTTTTTGCTTTTAATAAAGGGGGATAGTAACCAAGATAAAATTTGTAACACAACAAATACACATACAACAGAAGGAGAATATAAAAAATGGCTTATAATATTTTAATCAGTGATCCACTTAGCGAAGATGGTATTTATCCTTTAAGACAAGCAGAAGGATTTAATATTGTAATTGATACAGAGTTGACTCCAGAGCAACTTGGAGAAAAAATCGGTGAATTCGATGCACTTCTTGTGCGTAGCCAAACTCAAGTAACCCGTGAAATTATTGAAAAAGGTACAAACTTAAAGATTATTGGTCGCGCCGGTGTTGGGGTAGATAATATTGATTTAACTGCAGCTACTGAACGTGGGATTATTGTTGTCAATGCTCCAGACGGAAACACAAACTCTGCTGCGGAGCATACAATTGCCATGTTGATGTCACTTGCACGTAATATCCCACAAGCGTTCCATGCATTGAAAAATCAGAAATGGGATCGCAAATCATTTATTGGGGTAGAAGTGAAAAATAAAACACTAGGTGTTGTAGGCCTAGGTAGAATTGGGGCAGAGGTTGCTGCTCGCGCAAAAGGGCAACGTATGAATGTAATCGCTTATGACCCTTTCTTAACTCCAGAAAAAGCGGAAAAACTAGGAGTACAATTTGGGACTATTGAAGATGTTATTAAAGCTGCAGATTTCATTACAGTGCATACACCATTGTTAAAAGAAACACGTCATATAATTAATAAAGAAGCATTTGAAAAAATGAAAGATGGCGTACAGATCGTTAACTGTGCACGAGGCGGAATTATCGACGAGGATGCATTATACGATGCGATTGTCTCTGGTAAAGTTGCAGGGGCAGCACTAGACGTATTCGAGGAAGAACCTTTTGTTGATCATCGATTATTGACTTTACCGCAAGTTATTGCGACACCTCACTTAGGAGCAAGCACCGTGGAAGCGCAAGAAATCGTAGCGATCGACGTTTCACATGATGTTGTAAGCTTTTTAAAAGATGGGGTAGTAAAAAATCCAGTTAACCTTTCATCTGTACCAAAAGATGTGTTAGCTAAAATAGAGCCATACTTTAACCTTGTTGAGAAACTAGGCTCATTCTTAAGCGATTTGACAGACGGTGTTCCTGAAGAAGTGAACATTACGTATTCTGGTGAACTTTCTAATATCGACGTTCGACCATTATCTCGAAATGCTGTAAAGGGTCTTTTGAAAAGCAAGCTAGGAGAGTCGATCAATGATGTAAATGCAAAATTTCATGCTGATCGCATTGGGATTGTAGTAAATGAATTAAAAACAACTAAAGCAAAAGGATTTACAAGCTTAATCACGGTTGAAGTAAAAACAGCTTCAGCAACAAGAAAAGTGGCAGGAACGTTATTAAACGGATTAGGACCACGTATATTACGAGTAGATGACTTTATCGTTGATGTAGTGCCAGAAGGCCATTTATTATTTATTCGTCATAAAGACCAACCAGGAGCAATCGGTCGTGTAGGAACTCTATTAGCTGGTGAAGGTGTCAATATCGCGGCGATGCAGGTTGGCCGTTCTGAAGTGGGTGGAGACGCAATCATGATGCTTTCTATTGACAAACATGTCGAAGAAACAGGAATTGAGCAGTTGAAACAACTAGAAGATATATCAGATGCAACAACAATTGATCTTTAATGCACGTACCAATCAATTTAATAATAAAAGCTATTGATAGAGGGTACTGAAAAACTTTTCAAAGTATCTTTTAGCGAGAATGTGAACGACATTTCGTTCACATTCTCGCTTTTTGTCTGTGCCCCATTGATTTCCGTTCAAGGCGGACGCTTTCCGCCGGCATGGCTTCAGCCTCTTCCCTCGCTACGCTCGGTCCAGGGTCTTCAGCTCATGCACCTGCCGCTTCGCTTTCGGTGCAGAAAACATTTGCTATTCCGGCTGGAGTCGCCGCCTAAAACGAAAATCAACCATTGTATGCTTACAAATAAATTAAAGGAAATAAAGGTAAGTGCTCATAAGACAGAATTCCGCAGATTGCTTCTAAAAGAAGTCATTCTATTGGATATACTTATTGGGAAAACGGATGAAATCGCACAGGAGAAAAAATCAAAACAAGGCACTTTCTATTCAAAATTGAACAGAAAGTGCCCAAGTGCCTTATTTTTTGTTCAAAATCATGTCATTTAATACGTAAGTTTTTCAGTGCCCTCATTGGCATGAGTATGCTTTTATTCTATCATCCTAAGATTGTGAATAACTCATGTAAGTTTTTAATCGTATAAGTAGGCTTTACTTCTTCATTTTGTGGTTTGTCTTCTCTGTTAATCCAAACTGATTTCATACCTATTTTAGAGGAGCCAAGGATGTCGGTCATTAAATTATCGCCTACCATTAACGCTTCATCCTTATTAACTCCAGCAACTTCTAGTGCATGTTCAAAAATGGAAGGGTCTGGTTTTCCTTTACCAAATGCTCCAGATATAATAATGTGGTCGAAGTAAGGGGTTAGCTCAGGTGTAATTTCCAGCTTCGTATTTTGTAAGCTAGGTGAACCATTTGTAATTAATAGAAGAATGTATTTATCTTTTAATAGATCTAAAACTTCAAATGTCTCTTCATAAACAAAAGGACTTTCTTTTCGCATTTTTGGGAAGTACTCTGCTAATTCTTTTCCAAGCGTCTCATCTTCAATGCCTAATTTGTATAGTCCTTGTGTCCAAGCTTCCTGCTGATAGACTGGAACGATTACTTTCATCTTTTGGAACTCTTCCGTAGGGTCATCGAATGTGCCCCATAATCCTTCGAAAGGGTTTATTCCAATCATTTGTGTAAATGGACGTGTTTCATATGTATCGTATAAATTGGCTGCTTCTTCTCGAACTGCCTGCTCTAAAGCTATTGGATCAATGTCAACTTTCTTAGCTGCAAATTCACACGTTTTATGAAAAGCGGTTTCCACACTTTTTTTATCCCATAATAAAGTATCATCTAAATCAAAAAAAATAGCCTTCATTTATTAAATACTCCCTTCACTTTCTTATCTATTTACTTTACCTCAGTAAAGGGAGACTGTCATTAGAGTTACCGTAAGAATTTCAAATCAAAATAATTAATTGTTCGAAATAAGAGTTTCTTCAAACATATCTATAATATGAAGGAATCTTTCTGCCTCTCTGAATACATGGTCTGCCAAAAGGGGATGAATATTGCTTTTTATACGACAAGCTTCTATTAGGTCTCTTGCTGATTTTTTAAAATCTCTGAGGGATACAACAGATACACGATTTTGATCCAAAAATTGATCCAATATAGGTGGAGTTTCTGATTCTGGACGCATGGAATCTAAATCGAGTGCCTGAAAAACAAGCTGGTCAAAATCATGACTGAACTCTCGTGCTTGGTCTACTAGCTTTCTTTCGGAAGGATCCAAAAGGTGGCCAATGAATTTAGAATGATCTGCCATGATTTTAAGGAAGAAAACATTTTCCTTAATAATGTCATCAGGTGTAGGTTCGAGCTTTCCGGCATTAAGCTCTTTTAATCGGTTAACAAAATAAGCTGCTTCTCTGCTTGTATGATCCACTAATAAAGCATAGTTATTTGATCTAATTTCACAACGTAATATTAGTCCAAGTACCTTTCTTTTATAAGCCCATATCGCAGTAGCTGCCTGATACACTTGAATATTAAATCTTCTTATTTCTTCTGGATCGGATTGTGAAGAATAGGTATTTAGTTTTTCTTCGATTTTTTCAAACAAAGCAACAAATTCTAGTGCTTCTTGAATTAACTTTTTGTCGTCGAAACTGAATCCCAAACTTAAAAATAAGGCATGCTCTTTCATTATCCTTGACCAAAAACGAATCTCATCCAATGATCTTGTCACAAATAAACTGACTGAAATCACTCCTTTTTCTTATAATATTCATACCGCGCTAAAAGATGTTAAATGACTAGAATTGCAACAATTTATCAAGAGGTCCACCAGCAAGAATAATTTCCTCTATATCCTTTATGGCGATTGGAAAGTATGGAAAGCCATGTACAGAAGGTGTTATTTCGTAAACTTGAAAATAAATAACAATACTGTGGTCCGCTAGGTAAAAATCTTGATCCATACGAATCTCTTTAAACTCCTCTAAAACAGGGACTTCCCATTCGACGATTTTCTTTTCGGTTATTTCTGACAAAATCTTTACGTATTGGCTATTTGGTTCAAATAAATCCTTTAATTCAACTAATTTACCTGTTGCCACTTCAAAAGTTAATGATTGAATAATAGTTAATCCATGAGCGCCACCAGTATATGAATAAATTAATAAGGATAAACTTAAAATTCCGCGTTCATTCGTTTTTACCTCGTAATGACCGATCATTTCTACTAAGTTCTCAGTATAAAAACCTTCCTCAATCAACATTTTGTTCAAAGTAGAAATAATTTCATTATTTATCTTCTTTTCTATCTGAGGATGAGGTAATTTCGTTACAATAGGGTAAGATACGTTTACTTTTGGTGATTGAACATATTTTGTTTTTATGAGGATAGGTAAATCCATTTTTCACCACCTTTCCAATTGTTATTTTATATGAGTGGGGGAACTACATATGTTTTTGAAGAAAATTACAATTTTACGAGATCAAGAACTAAGCTATCCATTTACGATTCCGACTATAAATCATTTAAGAGAATTAGAATTAAAAAATAACGTCACTTTTTTAGTTGGTGAAAATGGGACTGGTAAATCTACTTTATTAGAAGGAATTGCTGATAATTGTCAGTTCAATACAGCTGGGGGAAGTAGAAACAATGTATATGAAGTAGATGCGTCGGAAAGTGCATTGGGGAAATACATGCGTTTATCATGGATGCCGAAAATCACAAATGGCTTTTTTCTACGTGCGGAATCTTTTTATCAATTTGCATCGCATATAGATGAGATGGAAAGACTACATCCAGGTAGCAATCAAAGTTACGGTGGTAAGTCACTTCACAAACAATCTCATGGAGAATCATTTTTGTCCTTATTTTTAAATAGATTTAATGGTAGAGCTATTTATTTATTAGATGAGCCGGAAGCTGCACTATCCCCTCAAAGACAGCTTGCATTCTTAAAAATAATGCATGATCTTGTAACGGAGGAAGACTGCCAGTTCATAATTGCAACTCATTCACCTATTATATTAGGCTATCCAAATGCGACAATCTTTAGTTTTGATAATGGAGAGATTGAAGAAATAGAATATGAAATGACAAATCATTATCAAATAACAAAATATTTTTTGGACCACCGAGAGAAATTTTTGAAAGAACTATTAGAAGGTGATTGAAAATGAAACTTTAAATGACTTAAATTCGTTCTATCTTGTATTGGGAGTGAAATAAATGAACGTAATAATTCATTATTTAGATGATATGCTTTTTTTCGTCTGTGTAGCACTTCCATTTGTTTTTGTTTGGCGTTTTAGTCGATGGAGAAAAAGAGGCCTTAAGCTAAAAGAAAGTTTCCACGAGTTAGGTATATTTCTACTTGTATTAGTGCTCATTGGTTTGTTTTCACAAACCATTATTCCAAGGTATGGATTGATGCAGCCCTCGCTAACAAATGTAAATTTAGATTTGTTTCGGGTTATAAAAGAAACCTATAATGCTATAAAATATTTAGGATTCTGGCAGCCGTTTTATATTAATTTTCTTGGGAATATTATTCTTTTCATGCCCATTGGTTTTCTCCTTCCCCTTCTTTCTAGAAGAATGGAGGATTTCCCTTACACTGTAGTCATAGGTTTATTGGTCTCTCTTTTTATTGAAATAATGCAACTTCCCCAAAACAGAAGTAGTGATGTAGATGATTTATGGTTAAATACACTTGGTGCCTTACTTGGTTATTTATTTTATTTAATCATCAACAGGAAATTACCAACAGTCACTTTGGCATTTAAAAAAATAAAGGAATAAAGTTTGAAATCATTAGTTTCTGGGTAAAAATATAACGGAAACAATATGCAAGGAGCGTAACAAAATGATGATACCAAAAGAATCTAAAATTGAAGAAAAACGTGAGCATATGATTGAAGATCTAGTGAATAAAGGCGTATTTAAAATTGATGGAAGACAACTATATGAGCTGAATCTGTATGAACTAACAAAAGAGTATATAACAGAAGAAGATAACTAAAAGTGCCGATAATATCGGCACTTTTTTTCGTCTGTTCTTATTACGGACGCTGGTCTCGGAAAAACGTCCAATTCTGCTATTTATAGCTAATTGTCTAGAAGAAAAATGTGGTACACTTGTCTCAAACACAGATGAGGTGGAAAACAAATTGACTTTTTTACAAAATTTAAATGAAACATTACAAGAAAAATGGGCAAAGGCTAATTTTGTATCTGAAATGCCTATCCAAACTAAATTAATACCACATATGCTTGATGGTTCAGATATCGTTGCAGAATCTCCAACTGGAACAGGAAAAACATTAGCGTATGTGCTACCTATATTGCAAAAGGTGGATCCATCAAAGAAGCACATACAAGCATTGGTCATTGTGCCTTCTCAAGAACTGGGCATGCAGATTGTGGAAGTATTTCGTGAATGGGTGGCAGGTACCGATATTACTGTAGCGCAACTTATTGGTGGTGCAAATATTCAAAGACAACTCGATGTACTTAAAAAGAAGCCAACAATTGTAGTTGGAACACCTGGACGTTTACAAGAACTTGTGAAATTAAAAAAATTAAAGATGCATGAAATCAAAACAATCGTACTAGACGAAGGAGACCAGTTGTTAAGTCGAGAAAATCGTACGACTGTTAAGGGGTTAATAGATGCAACTGTTGAAAGACAACTGGTTGTTACATCTGCCACAATTACGGAAGAAATTGAACTAGTTGCAGAAAGAATCATGAATAATCCTGTCCGCATTCAAGTTACAGCAGAGGAAATTCCTTCAAAGGGTGAAGTTATTCATAGTTTTGTCAAAACGGAAGTGCGAGACAAAACGGAATTATTAAGAAAGCTTTCTCACTTAGAAGGTATGAAGGGACTAGCCTTTGTAAATAGTTTAGATCAAGTTTTAATGAAGGATACAAAGCTCTCTTATAGAGATGCTCCTATTATTTCTCTACATTCAGAAATGAAAAAAGAGGAAAGAAAAAAAGCATTAGATGACTTTAAAAATGGTAAAGTAAATATACTTATAGCAACTGACGTTGCTGCTAGAGGTCTGGACATTTCTGGATTAACACATGTAATTCATGTTGATGTTCCGCATTCTATAGAACAATATTTGCATCGTTCTGGCCGTACTGGACGTGCTGGAAATGATGGAGAAGTATTGACCTTATTAACTTATGGGGATGAAAAAACGTATAAGAAATGGACAAAGGAGCTTCCGAGCAAGCCAGTTCAGAAAATATGGTATCGTGGGGAGTTAATAGAAGGTTCATCGAAAACAGTACAGAAAAAGGGGAAATAAACAATGAATTTTCAACAAAAATTAGAGGAATACGCTGAGCTTATCGTTAAAGTAGGTTTAAATATTCAAAAAAATCAACAGTTACTTATTAATACAACTACGGAAACGATTGAATTTACCAGACTTGTTGTAAAAAAAGCGTATGAAGCTGGTGCAAAGCGAGTAGATGTAAATTATTCTGATGGACCAAATACAAGATCATTTTATGATTTGGCTCCAGACGAAGCATTCCACGAATATCCGAAATGGGCTGCTATGCAACGAGATGAGTTAATTGAAAACAAAGGTGCTTTATTATGGATAGATGCGGAAAATCCAGATTTACTTGAAGGTGTTTCGGTTGAAAAAATATCAAACTTCCATAAAGCAAGCGGGAAAGCACTTGAAAATTATAGAAAAGCAGTGATGAATGATGTCATTACTTGGTCAATTGTTGCGATGCCTTCTGAAAAATGGGCAGCAAAGGTATTTCCGGATTTACAAGCAGAAGAGCAAATGCAAGCTCTTTGGAATTTAATTTTTCAAGTAGTAAGAATTGGTGAAGGAACAGCGGTTCAACAATGGAAAGAGCATATCGAAAATTTAGAAAGCCGTGCTTCACTATTAAATGCGAAGCGTTATAAAAAATTACATTACACAGCAGAAGGAACAGATATCCAAGTGGAACTACCAAAAGGTCATATTTGGATGTCAGGGGCTAGTAAAAATGCGCAATCCGTTCCTTTTATAGCTAATATGCCTACAGAAGAAGTTTATACTGCTCCATTAAAAACAGGAGTTAATGGCTATGTGAAAAACACTAAACCGCTAGCATATAAAGGGAATGTCATAGATAATTTTACATTAACTTTTGAAAACGGTGCTATTACGAAAGTTGAAGCAACTACTGGTGAGGAGCTTTTAAAAGAATTAACACAAACAGATGAGGGTGCAAAATATTTAGGGGAAATTGCGCTAGTTCCACATGAATCTCCAATTTCTGCATCTAATGTTTTATTTTTTAATACCCTATTTGATGAAAATGCTTCGAATCATTTTGCTATTGGAGAAGCTTACCCGACATGTGTGGAAGGTGCGCGTGGATTATCTCCAAGTGAGCTTGAAAACTTAGGGCTCAATACTTCCATTGTTCATGAAGACTTCATGATTGGTTCTGCTGATATGGATATTATGGGAGAATTAGAAGATGGTACAATAGAGCCTATCTTCAAAAAAGGTTCTTGGGCTTTTTAAGGAGTAAATCTAGATGAAAAAGTGGATAGTTATAATCTTACTCCTTGTGGTTCCTTTCACGTCTTTTTCTGTAAAGGCAAATGGTGCTGAAGTATATATCGCTTTAGGAGATTCTCTAGCTGCCGGCCAAACTCCGAACAGATCAATAGATACTGGTTATACAGATTTAATAGCACAAGAGTTGAAAAGATCTCATCAGCTTGCTTATTATTCGAAGGCACTTGCATTTTCAGGATATACAACAGCTGATGTGTTAAAAACAGTTCGCACAAATGAAGCAAAGGAATTACTTAAAAATGCATCAATTGTTACCATTTCAGCAGGGGCAAATGATTTACTAAGGCTTGTGCAATTAAATGCAGCGAATGGTTCAATTTCGTACAAGCAAATTCAAGTAAATTATGCCTTAAATATGGTACGCAAAAATATGGAAGCAATTGTGAAAGAAGTTCAAGTGACTGCACCAAACGCAAAGATATATGTGTTGGGTTACTATTTTTCCTATCCTCATTTACGAGATACACAAAAAGTAGGTATAAGAAAAGAGTTAAATGCACTGCATTCCATATTAAAAACGGAAGCGGAGGCCAATGGAGCAACATACGTATCAGTTGAGGAAGATTTTTCTAATAAAGAAAAAGAGTTGCTACCTAATGTATCGGATGTGCATCCTACAATGGAAGGATACCGTCTGATGGCTAATGCTTTTTTCAAAAAGTACAATGCGAATTTACAAGTAAATCCAAAGGAATTGCCTGCTCCAAATCCTTTAACTTTTGAACAAATCCTTAATAGTCAAAAGGAAAAAGCAGAGACTCCCGTTTCAAGAGTAGAGGGTCTTGATCGTTATTTGTCACTTACGGAATTAAAGCCATTGATATAATAAAGTCTCTATTATTGGGTAATTTTGAATAAAATTGACTGTTCAGTACTTAGAGATTAGAAACACGGTTGTTCGCGACGTATGAGCTCTCCGCAGGATGAGTAGCTCCTACGTCGCTCACATACTCGACTTTTATTTTGGACCCGTTAAATTCCGTTCCAGGCGGACGCGTTCCGCCGGCATGGCTTCAGCCGCTTCCCTTGCTCCTGCGCAAAGCTCGTCGCAAAAAACAATGCTCCTGCGCAAGCTCGTCGCAAAAATTAATTTCGCTACGCTCAGTCCAGGGTCTTTTTCCACCTGATACGAAAATCAACTATTATCCGCTTTTCAATTAGAAAACCATCATGCCATTAATAGAGCAAGTATTTATAGAAAATCGTTGAAAAAGGCGACACTCCTGCGGGAAAAGCGTTAGCCGAAGACCCCGCAGTTGAGGGGGAAGGCAATCTAAGTTCGCCGCATCCTGCTCCTGCGCATAGCTCGTCGCAAAAGAACTTTTGCGGCAACGATTGCATGACCAACATCGTGTTGGCCTAGGAGGCTAAGGCAACGCCCGCGCAAAGGGAGCCGTTTCAACGATTTTCTTATTTATCGGACGACATTATTTAGTAAAGTGAAATTCTATCTAATTTTTCAGTGCCCTCCAAGACATGCCGTATGAGACAGGCGAAATGTGCTAGCACATTTCACGGCTCATGCAGACGTGCGGCCAGCGCGAATGCTTATAGATAAGTAGAATTCGATTTAACCTATAACCTATTTAATCCCATTGCGAATGCGCATAGATTAGTGCATTAATATAAAATCTGCTCCCATAAAGTTATGTGGGAGCAGATTTTTTATTTTATCGTCTTTTTTGATTTCATTAATTTACGAATAATCGGATAGACTACAGGTGCCCATTTTATTGCAGTCTTTGCTATGGTTTTTATATTCATTAGTATCGCTCCCAAGTTTAATTAGTACTAATTCTTTTCCCGTTTTAACGATAGTATAAACATTATCTTAGTACCTTTACACCTTGGATAATATTCCATACAAGGATAATAATATAACTGACTAAGTACAATAATATGAACAAAAACGGTGCTGATGCCATAAAAAGCGATTGCTCATTAACAGCTGCATTCATAAATACTGAAAAAAAGCTTGAGAATAGAGCTATAAACAATATAATCATAAATCCAAAGGGTATCAGATGCGAAATTAGCGAACGTTTCGCATGATGTTTCACTTCGGTATCCTGAGAAACAAAAAATACAATAATCGGAAGTATAAAAGGCGCAAACAATACACTAAAATAAGACAGTGCAGATAAAATTCGGTTGTTTTCTATTTGAATACACTCCTTTCCGATTAGATATCTAATATACGTCTCTTTACATAATTAGTTTCAACTTTTGGCAAAGGAGACTAAAATATCTTTATATGTTTCTACGGATGAAATAGAGACATACTCTTTTTCTCCATGCCAATCCGCTCCTGACGGACCAAACTCTACAGCTCCTGCTCCATTTTTTGCATAGAAACGGGTATCCGCTGATCCGTGTTGTCCAAATAAGTTAGTATCTCGTCCTGTTTTTATAGTAGTTTCGGATTGTAGCTGAATAATATAGGGATTATTGTCGTTAGTTGTGACCGCTGGCTCAGAGGCATAAATGAGCACTTCATTTCCAGGGAAATGTTTGTGCGCAACATCTGTTATTTCTTGAATTATCTCTGCAGGGTCTTGTCCAGGCACATAGCGAATATCGTAGCTTATGATACACTCATCTGGAACGATATTGTATCTTTCACCTGCATGTATTTTAGCCAAGTTTAAAGAAGGATAATCATAAAATTTATTACTAGCAGTTAAAAAAGAGAGTTGTCGAATTTCTTTATCTAAAGCAATTGCTTCTTCTATTGCATTTATACCTTCCCAAGGACGACTGCCATGACTGGATTTGCCTTTCATTTTAATATCCATTTGGACAATTCCTTTTGCTTGGAGGCCAATATGAAGGTGAGTTGGTTCTCCGCAAATAACGAAATCACCATGATATCCTTGTTCAACTAAATACTCGGACGTTTCTCCATTTGTTTCCTCATCGGTAACAATATGTAGTTGGACTCTCTTCGTTAGTTGATCTGACGCTTTTGAAAGTTCATAGAATGCTTGCATCATAGCAGCAACTCCCGCTTTCATGTCTGCAGAGCCACGACCAAATAATTTGTCACCTTCTATAAAAGGATTAAACTGCTCTTTGTTGCCAGGAACCACATCAACATGGCCATTCCAAATGATGCATTCCTTTCCAACGCCGATTTCTGATACAAGCATAAGCTTTGAATTTTTTTGATGTAAAGTTGTACCAATTCCCTTTTCTTCCAGCCAATTTTGACAAAATAAAAGTGCTTCATTTGCTCCATCCACATCATCACTTTTTATACGAATTAAGTCTTTCAATAAATCTATCATGCATGAACCTCCATTTACATATACTATTTTCATAATTATAACAATGTACGAGGTCACTGAAGAAGTACTTAGAATTTAATTTTACTAAATAATGTCGTCCGATAAATAAGAAAATCGTTGAAACGGCTCCCTTTCCGCTGGCGTTGCCTTAGCCTCCTCGCTGCGCTGCGGGGTCTTCGGCTAACGCTTTTCCCGCAGGAGTGTCGCCTTTTTCAACGATTTTTCTATAAATACTAATTGAAAAGATTTAAGTGATAAAAACTTGCTCTATTAATAGCATGATGGTTTTCTAATTGAAAAGCGGATAAAAGTTGATTGGAGTGGAAGGCGGCGACTCCAGCCGGAATAGCATGAGGTGAAGACCCTGGACTGAGCATAGCGAGGGAAGCGGCTGAAGCCATGCCGGCGGAACGCGTCCGCCTGGAACGTAAACTAACGGATCCAAAATAAAAACGAATATGTGACCAACTTGTCGTTCACATATTGTTATAAAATCTCATGGAGGACTTTTTCAGTGCCCTCACAATGTACAGTGGGGGGTTGCATAACTTATTTCATTGGGCTACAATGAACTCGAACTAAATAATTTATCACCACAAGGGGCGTCGCTTATGCGGCTGAGATAGTACCCTTCGAACCTGTAAGTTCATGCTTGCGTAGGGATGTGGATGGAAACTGACAATCGCGCGATGTCTGGGTCTATCCCGACGTCGTTTTTTTGTGGTCGAAAAAGGAGATTACTATGAAAAATCAACGCGTTTTATTGTTAGTGGAAATCGCAATTTTTGCGGCTCTTGGATATATTTTGGATATTATAGGATTTGGTATGCCACAAGGTGGTACAGTCACATTTGTGCTTGTTCCTGTAATTTTAATAGCATTTCGTCGTGGGATAGTCGCAGGCATTATAACAGGATTTTTAATAGGAATGCTGCAAGTAGTAACAGGCCGTTTTTATGCAGCACCATTATCATTGGAAGTTGTCATTCTACAAGTGGGAATTGATTATTTTATTGCTTTCATGGTAGCAGGATTTGCAGGATTACTTAGACCTGCCTTTTTAAAGGCATATGAAAACAAAGATAAAATGAAAATGGCTACTGCGGTAATTATTGGAGCTTTTATTGCAGCATTTCTTCGCTATCTTGCACATGTGACTTCTGGTATTCTGTTTTTTGGTGAATTTGCTGGCGATCAAAACGTTATCCTTTATTCATTAATCTATAATTCTACTTATATGATTCCAGTATTTTTACTAGCAGCATTCGTTTGTATGATACTATTCCTAAAGGCTCCTCGCCTTATACTGCCGAATAAAGCATAAATATGATATGATTGTTGTACAGTTTAACCAGTTTTAGAATATGCTAATACAGGTTAAGCCTTCGGTGGACGTCACAGATTTTTGGATAGGGACTTAATCGTTCGTCATGATATAATATCTAGACGCAAATACTCCGGGGCGCATTAGATATGAGAAGGGATCTTATAAAGATGATTGTACAAACAAATGAAGAATTAGAAGCTTTAAAAAAAATAGGTCGTATTGTTGCTGAAATTCGGGATGCAATGAGAGCTGCAACGAAGCCAGGTATTACAACAAAGGAACTGGATGAAATTGGTGGTAAGCTCTTCAATGAGCACGGAGCAATTTCAGGTCCAATGGGTGAGTATGATTTCCCAGGATACACTTGTATAAGTGTTAATGAAGAGGTTGCTCACGGTATTCCAGGTTCCCGTATCATTAAAGATGGTGATGTTGTCAATATTGACGTATCAGGCTCATGTGATGGTTATTTTGCTGACACAGGTATTTCCTTTGTTGTTGGTGAAGGTTATGAGGAGAAAGAAAAGTTATGTGCAGTGGCAGAAAGCGCATTTAACCGGGCAATGTTAAAAGTAAAAGTCGGTTCTAAATTGAATCAAATTGGAAAAGCGGTTGAAAGAGAAGCAAAAGAAAATGGTTTGCACGTCATTATGAATCTTACTGGTCATGGAATTGGTAAATCACTGCATGAAGCTCCGCAGCACGTGCTCAATTATTATGATGCTTGGGATCCGACAATTTTAAAAGAAGGTATGGTGCTAGCAGTAGAGCCATTTATTTCTCAAAAAGCTGAACATATAGTGGAATCAGGAGATGGTTGGACATTCGTGACACCAGACAAATCGTTAGTTGCCCAAATTGAGCATACGATTGTCGTAACAAAAGAGGGCCCGCTTTTATTAACAAAATTAGATTAAGAAAAATTAAATAGTAAAATGCCTCGGAAATTATGATTTCTGAGGCATTTTTTTTATAAATAATATTCCTACTATAAGTACACAGCTTAAAAAAATGGATGCGGCAGTTATTAATAATTCATCTAACATATGTCGACAGGCAATCCCTAAAAACGCCCAAATAAAGACTAACACGATTGTCGGGTCATTATAATGGTAGCGAAAATGTAAAGCAATTGCTGTAGCAATTGTTAGGAAAATAACAGCCCAGAGTGATTTCGTCATGCCCCAACCACCAAATTCTACATAAGTAAGATAGTAGTCGATATTTGCAAATGTAGCGACGAATATCCATCCTAAATAAATAGAAATAGGGAGCCGCTTTATCCATAATTGCTCTTCAGAAGAATACGTTTTATAAAATAAAAACAAGACTCCTAATAAAGCAAATATATCTATAAGCGATAATAAAAATAACTCATAATGCCACAAGAAAATCCAAAGAATATTTAAAATGGAGCTACAAACAAATAATATAACTCTTATCGTGGATATGGACTCTCCATTTTTAAATTCTTTAACATTATTCCAAATCCAATATGCTAGTAATAAATATATGGGGATCCATATGAGAAATACGTAGCTTGCGGGAGTAAATAATGAAGGTAGTCTATTTGAAATTTCTCCGGTTGTATGATGATTAATCGGTAGAGTATTTGCGAGTAAATTTACCAAGATGGTAGAGAACAAGCTTATAATCAAAATGATTATTTTAATCATACGCATCCCTCCTATTATTATAGTATACCTTTGAAATTTTATTGCGACAAATTGATTTGTGAATGTTTCATGGCAAATACAGAATAAACGGAACATAAAAATCATGATATAATATAATTCGAACTAGTATGAATTTTTAAGGGGGAAAAATAATGAGAGAAGTAGTATATCCAATTACATGGGATTTAGATGTGTTCTTTGAAGGTGGAAGTGAATCTAAAGAGTTACGAAACCATTTAGATCAAGTGAAAGAAAAATTAAAGGATTTTGGAGAAAGATTAGAAAGTTTTACCACTCCGACATCAGTTCAGGAAGCAAGTAAAATCGTTAGTATCATTGATGAATTAAAGGACATTGCGACTAACTTATCTCAAGCTGGAGCAGTTATTGGTTGCTTTCAAGCACAAGACACTACAGATAAAAAAGCTTCTCTTTTGGAAGGAGAGATAGGAAGTATCTATGCAAAGTTTTCTTCCTTGCTGTTAGGCATACAACAAACGATCAGCAAGACACCAGATGAGGTATGGGCAGAATTAATAAAAACAGATGAATTACTCGAATTTTCTTTTGTTCTAAATGAGTGGAGAGAAGAAGCAAAGAGAATGCTTTCTGAAAAAGAAGAGTCTATGATTACAGCCCTTGGTGTAGATGGCTACCATGCATGGGGGCAGCTATATGATTTGTTGGTAGGGGATATTAGAGTAAAAGTTAAAGTGGATGGAGTAGAAAAAGAACTTTCAGTAGGTCAAGCTAATAACTTAAGCTCTCACGAAGATGCTACTACACGTAAAGAAGCATTTGAAGTATTAGAAGCAGCTTGGACAGAGAAAGAAGAATTTTTTGCTAAAACTTTAAATCATTTAGCAGGTTTCCGTTTGTCTATTTATGAAAAAAGAGGCTGGGAATCTGTGCTACAAGAACCACTTGAGATAAATCGTATGAAGCAGGAGACATTAGATGCGATGTGGGGTGCTATTTCCAAAAATAAAGCTCCTTTCGTCGAATATTTAAATGTAAAATCGACAATGCTAGGAAAAGAAGGTATGCATTGGTATGATTTGGATGCACCGGTAAGTGCTTCAACCGAGAAAATGGATTACCAACAAGGTGCAGAATTTATATTAAAGCATTTTAAAGAGTTTGGACCAAAATTAGAATCCTTTTCAAGAAATGCCTTTGAAAAAGGGTGGATTGAAGCAGAAGACCGCCCAAACAAGCGCCCAGGAGGGTTTTGTACAGGAATGCCGGTTTCAGAAGAATCCCGTATTTTCATGACGTACAGTGGAACTATGTCCAATGTTTCTACACTTGCACATGAATTGGGACATGCTTTTCATTCATATGCTTTAAGACCAGTACATTGGATGAATCGCCAGTACGCAATGGGGGTAGCGGAAACGGCATCTACTTTTGCGGAAATGATTGTAGCAGACGCAGCGGTAAAAGAAGCAAAAACGAACGATGAAAAGATTGCTTTACTAGAGGATAAAATCCAAAGAAGTGTTGCTTTCTTTATGAATATTCATGCTCGCTTCTTATTTGAAACAAGATTTTATGAGGAACGTAAAAATGGGATCGTTTCAGCTACAAGATTAAATGAGTTGATGGAAATTGCTCAAAAAGAAGCATACGGTGAGGCACTAGAAACAACACATCCTCATTTCTGGGCTTCTAAATTGCATTTCTATATTACAGGGGTACCTTTTTATAACTTCCCATACACATTTGGTTATTTATTTTCATTAAGTATATATGCGAAAGCAATTAACGAAGGTGCAAATTTTGAAGAAAAATATATTGCACTTCTTCAAGATACTGCCGTAATGTCAGTAGAGGATTTAGCGATGAAGCATCTTGGTGAAGATATTACTGAAGAGGAATTTTGGATTAAAGGGATTAATCTTTGCATTCAAGATGTAAACGAGTTCATTCAATTAACTAATGCAAAAGGGTGACGATGTTTGATCTATTTAGAAGGTGACAGATGTTATTTACGGACATTAAATGTAAAGGACGCACCCAATCTTGCAGATCTTGTTTATAGAAACAAAAAATATTGGGCTGTATATGAACCATTGCATCGAGATGATTATTATACAACCTCTGTGCAAAGAGAGAAAATTCGAGAGTCGCTATTATTAATGAATGAAAAAAGAGAATTCAGCTTTGGGGTATTTCAACATGATACCGATCGGATGATAGGTAGTATTTCATTGTATAGCTTAAAAAGAATGCCTTTTTCTAGTGGACTAATCGGCTATTCAATAGACGAAAATTTAACGGGTAAAGGTATTGCATCGGAAGCTGTACACCTTGTTAAATTGTTTGGGTTTGAACATGCTCATTTGAATCGTATAGAAGCTTATGTATCACCTAGAAATCTTGGGTCAATTAAAGTCTTGGAGAACAATGCATTTCATCGAGAAGGATTACTTCGAAGTCTTCTCTATATTAATGGGAAGTGGGAAGATCATTATATTTATGCATGCATTAGTGAGGACTTCTGAAAGGGTAAGAGTATTTATAAAAAAATTCTTTCCAAAACGAAAAGCTGGTTATTCATCAATTGATGGATAACCAGCTTTTGTCGATTTCCCGGGAAATATTCTATTTTACGTCGAGATTGCCATCTTTCACTAAATCTAATCTACCAGTATTAGGATCAATGATGAGCCCATGAACAGGTACGCTACCTAGCATTAGTGGGTGATTTCTAATCATATCGACGCTATGTAAAACACTGTCTTTAACATCAGAAAAACCTTCTAACCATTTTTCTACTTCTACCCCGGAATTCTTCAATACATCAAATATTTTTGGATCTATACCTCTTGTAGTCATTTTGCCGATGATTTTATCTGTTTGAATAGCACTCATACCGCAATCATAGTGACCAATAACGTATATTTCGTCCGCTTGAAGTTCATAAACTGCTACGATTAGACTGCGCATGATGCCACCAAACGGATGGTTTATAACAGCGCCAGCACTTTTTACAATTTTAACATCACCGTTTTTAAAGTTCATGGATTTAGGAAGCATTTCTACGAGCCTTGTGTCCATACATGTTAATATTACAATTCGTTTATTTGGAAATTTTGTCGTTAAAAATGGTTCATACAACTTATTTTGTACAAAGGATTCATTGTAAGATAATATTTCTTTTAAACTAGGCATGTAATTCCCCTTTCAATTTTCTACATTATTATTTTATATGAAAGTAATTGATATTTCCTCTATTATGTATTTTAGTGTAATAACTATTAATAAATTTTCATGAAAAAAACCACTCAGGAGAGAGAACTTGAGTGGCATTTTTTATTATTTGGCACTATTAATATGATTGTCATTTTTATTGTCGTGAAAATTAGCGAGACTTCTGTGGAAAGCGAGCGAAATTTCGTCAATGACAACTTGTATGTTAACAGCGCCAATTTTTTATTTTGCTACTCTTTGTTTTCTCTCAGAGATAAAAAATGATTTTCCTGTACCGATAGCTACTGATTGTAGAGGTTCAGGGGCAATATGAACAGGTACTTCAATAACTGTTGAAAGCCACTCTTTCATATCTTTTAATAGAGCGCCTCCACCTGTTAATACAACGCCATGATCTACAATATCACCAGCCAACTCAGGAGGACAAATTTCTAATGTAGCCCTAATAGTTTCTAAAATAGTTTCCAGTGATTCTGCTAAAACTCCCTGAATCTGTGTAGATGAAAGATGTATTGTTTTTGGTAAGCCTGTAACAACATCTCTTCCTCTTACATCCATTTGTTCTACTGAATGTGGCACCAATGCATGTCCGATTGTTTTCTTAATTTCTTCAGCAGTTGGTTCTCCAATTAAAATATTATATTCTTTACGAATAAAATTGATAATAGCTTCATCCATTTTATCTCCAGCAGCTTTTACAGTGTTCGAAGCAACAACTCCACCAAATGAGATAATTCCAACCTCTGTAGTACCACCACCAATATCAACCACCATGCTTGCAACTGGTTCATTTACAGGAAGTCCTGCACCAATTGCTGCAGCTACCGGCTCTTCCATCAGTTGGACCTCTTTTGCTCCACTTTGTCTAACCGCATCTTGGATTGCTCTGCGTTCAACGGATGTAGCACCAGAAGGGGTACAAACAATAACAGTCGGTTTTCTTAAAGCAGTGCCTAGCTTCTTGCCAGCTTTTTGCATTATCAGTTTTAATAATTCTGTCGTAACATCAAAATCCGCAATGACACCATCTTTTAAAGGTCGAATAACTTCAATAGAAGCTGGGGTTTTACCGATCATTTGTTTTGCTTTCTCACCAAATGCGATAATTTCTTTTGTTTTAGTGTTTATTGCGACAACAGTCGGTTCATTTAAAAGTAAGCCTTTGCTTTTTGTATATACTAATGTATTTGCTGTTCCTAAATCTATTCCAATATGAGTATTTGAAAACATATATTAAACCTCCCATTCAATCATACTTATATAGTATAAAGGATAAAGGAGGGATTGCCATTTGTTACTTTTTGGAAGTTTACAATTGTTTCAAAAGATAATAGTGCGTTTATCCTGTTAGTTTTGTTTAAAATAAATAGATAGACCTTGTTGGTCATTGATTTGACATAAAGTTGTATTGAAAATGAAAAGAAAAAGAGAAATAGTATCAACTTTAAACTATTCACCCATAAAAAAACAACCGCAATATAATTGCGGTTGTTTGAATTATTTTGAAGGTTTTGGATCAACTGTAATTGAATCATGTGAGTTCATTGCTTTTGCAAAGTAGCTAAGAATTACGTAGCCTACTACTCCTATACCACCAGCAACTCCAAGAACTGTAACTGTGAATAAGCCCATTATTAAACACCTCACTAGTCATGATATTATCATTATAACTTATAATAGTATAAAAAGTAAGTAGAATATTATAGAAATTTAGTTAGGTAGATTAAAAAGCCCAATTTCCATTGCGGAAGATTGGTTCAATCGTTCCATCTTCTTTGATTCCGTCGATATTCATTTTTTCTGATCCAATCATGAAGTCTACATGAGTAATACTTTCATTCAGTCCGTTTTGTGCAAGTTCTTCTCGACTCATTTTCTTACCACCCTCTATGCAAAATGCATATGCACTTCCGATTGCTAAGTGGTTAGAAGCATTTTCGTCAAATAACGTGTTATAGAATAATAAGTTTGAATTAGAAATAGGTGAATCATGTGGGACTAACGCTACTTCTCCTAAATAGTGAGAGCCTTCGTCTGTCGCAACAAGATTCTCTAACACAGTTTGACCTTGTTCAGCTTCCACTTTCACAATACGACCTTTTTCAAATGTTACTGTGAAATTATCAATGATATTTCCTCCGTAACTTAAAGGTTTTGTACTAGCTACGTACCCGTCTACTCCAGTTTTTAAAGGAACTGTGAAAACTTCTTCTGTAGGCATATTTGCCATGAAATCGTTTCCTTTTTCATTTACACTACTAGCTCCACACCATAGATGACCTTTTGGAAGCTCGATCGTTAAATCTGTCCCTGGTGCTGTATAGTGTAGTTTTTTATAGTTCTTATCATTTAAGTAATCTACTTTAGTATGAAGTAATTCGTCATGCTCTTTCCAAGCTTCCACTGGATTCTCTAAATCTGCACGTACCGCTTTAAAAATTGCATCCCATAAAGCAGAAACTTGTTTTTCTTCGGCAACCTCTGGGAACACCTTACTTGCCCAAGCCTTAGAAGGTGAAGCGATAACTGTCCAGCTTACTTTATCAGATTGTGTGTATTGACGATACTTGCTTAATGCAGTACCTGCCGCTTTTTGGAATGCCGCAATTTTATTTGTGTCCACTCCTTTTAAAAGATCTGGACTTTGACTTATAATGCTCATGAAAGCAGCACCTTGTTCAGCTAATAATTCTTTTTCTTGTGCTTTCCATGATGGGAAGATGTCAAATGAATCTTTAGGAGCTAAATCATAACGTAAGCGTGTAATTTCATCGTCTGAAAAATCTACAAAAACTTGGTTAGCGCCAATTTCATATGCTTTTTTCGTAATTAATCGAACGAGTTCTACGCTATCAATTGATGCAGCGATAAATAAATTTTGACCTGGTTGAATATTAACTCCAACTTCTACAGCCAAAGCAGCGTACTTATTTAAGTTTTCATTAAAAGATGACATATTTCGACTTCCTTTCTGTATTTAATTTCATAATATCAGTTTTTATGACGTATGAACACAAAATATTCCAGGCCAAAAGACATAGATAGTACATATTTTATGAAATTATATTATGCAAAAGGAAGTTTAATATTAAAAAATATATAAATTTGCCGAAATAAATGACAGATATAGAATGTGGGGGTAAATGAATGGATAAGTCTACCGTAATTGGTCTTGTACTAGGATTTGTTGCTTTATTAGTTGGGATAGTTTTAAAAGGGGTTCCATTAGTTGCTCTTTTTAATCCTGCAGCTATTTTAATTATCATTTTTGGAACAATCGCTACAATTGTTATAGGTTTCCCGATGAATGAGTTAAAACGCGTTCCAAAGCTTTTTGGAGTTATATTTAAAGAGACTAAGTTATTGCCTGATTATGAGGTTATTAAAATGTTCTCTAGCTGGGCTGATTTAGCTCGAAGAGAAGGATTGCTTGCATTAGAAAGTAAGACAACGGAAGTAGAAGATCCATTTTTAAAAAATGGTTTGACACTTGCGATTGATGGTCAGAATGCAGATTATATACGTGATGTATTAACGGAAGAGATAGATGCATTGGAAGAAAGACATGCAGGTGGAGCACATATTTTCTCACAGGCTGGTACTTATGCACCTACTCTAGGGGTTCTAGGAGCCGTAGTTGGATTAATAGCTGCTTTGGGTGATTTGAACGATATAGAAAAACTAGGGCACGCCATTTCTGCCGCTTTTATAGCAACCTTGCTAGGGATTTTTACTGGGTATGTTCTTTGGCATCCATTTGCAAATAAATTAAAACGTAAATCTAAGCAAGAAATACGTCAAAAAACAATGATGTTAGAAGGTATTCTTTCTGTATTAGAAGGAGATTCTCCACGAGTAATCGAACAAAAGCTAGCTTCATATCTTTCTATGTCGGAGCGAAAAAAAGTTTTAAATGAAAGCGGGGAGGCTGGCCTTGGCAAAGAAGCATAAGAAACATAAAGAAGAAGAGGAAATGAGTGAATCATGGCTTCTTCCTTATGCGGATATCTTAACTTTATTGTTAGCTTTGTTTATCGTTTTATTTGCATCTAGTACAGTGGATCAGGAAAAACTGGAGCAGATGTCCCAAGTTTTTAGTCAAGTGTTTGATGGCGGAGTAGGATTAATGGAAAATCCTTCTCCTTTAGACGTACCGGTTACACCAAATAAAACAAATGGTAATGAGCAGAGTTCGGCTTACATTGAGGACCAACAAGCATTGTCAGAGATTCAAGATAGTGTAGATGAATATATTGCTGTGAATGCATTAGAAAAGCAATTCGCTACACAATTAACGGATGAAGGCCTATTAGTAACAATTCGAGATAGTATTTTGTTTGATACAGGTGAAGCGGAAGTAAATCCACAGTATCGCCAAATTGCTGAAGATATATCCGATCTATTAGTGTTTGATCCCCCTCGACATGTTGTCATAACAGGACATACGGATAATGTTCCAATTTCCAGTAGTGAATTTTCTTCTAACTGGGAACTAAGTGTTATGCGTTCAGTGAATTTTTTGAAGATTTTAGTAAATAATAATACAATTGATCCCCTATATTTTAGTGCAAAGGGGTATGGTGAATTTAAACCAGTAGCAAAAAATGATACTGCTGAAGGTCGGGCAAAAAATAGACGTGTAGAAGTTTTAATTCAACCACGCGTATTGGAAGATGGAACTTTAAACGACGAACCAAAATAATATCGGTCGAAAAGCCTGAAGTGACATCTTGGAATGTTAATCTGACTAATCAAAGCTTACAACTTTATTATATTAAGTTGTCAGTTTGGGATTGTAGACAAACTCGATTTTATTTTTTTCCTCCGATAAATAAGAAAATCGTTGAAACGACTCCCTTTCCGCGGGCGTTGCCTTAGCATCCTAGGCCAACACGATGTTGGTCATGAAATCGTTGCCGCAGGATGCGGCGAACTTAGATTGCCTTCCTCTCAACTGTGGGGTCTTCGGCTAACGCTATTCCCGCAGGAGTGTCGCCTTTTTCAACGATTTTCAATAAATACTATTTGAAGTGATAAAACTTGCTCTATTAATGGCATGATGGTTTTCTAATTGAAAAGCGGAAAATAGTTGATTGGAGTGGAAGGCGGCGACTCCAGCCGGAATAGCAAATGTTTTCTGCACCCAAAGCGAAGCGTCAGGTGCATGAGCTGAAGACCTTGGACTGAGCGTAGCGAAATTAATTTTTGCGACGAGCTCGCGCAGGAGCATCGTTTTTTTGCGACGAGCTTGCGCAGGAGCAAGGGAAGCGGCTGAAGCCATGCCGGCGGAACGCGTACGCCTGGAACGGAAATGAACGGGTTCAAAATAAAAATAGAGTATATGAACAACTTGTCGTTCATATATACTCTAGAAGAATAATCTTGAGTATATAGAAAATGGGGACAAAAAATCAAAATAATTAGCGAGGTCAATTAGCCATCTGACTTTTGTCTAAAATCTAGCTGACAACTTTTTTATTAAGTTGTCAGTTTTTGTTTTGACTTTTTCAAACAAAAGTTTATAATTAAAACAAAAGTTTGTATTTGAGGGAGGGTTGAAATATGCAACAGAAGGAACTTCAAGTTTTTCAGTACCTTAAAAATAATCCTTACGCATCTCAACAAGAAATAGCTGATAATCTTCAGATGTCTAGACCTGCAGTAGCAAATACGATTTCTCAATTAATTAAAAATGGGAAAATCACAGGGAGAGCATATATTATTCCTGAAAACAAAGAGGTTATTTGTATTGGAGGTGCTAATGTAGACCGAAAATATATAGTGAAAAGTAAATTACAGATGGGTACTTCTAATCCGACAATAAGCATGCAAAGTGTTGGAGGGGTAGCAAGAAATATCGCTGAAAACATAGGTAGACTTGGGCATAGTGTTCGATTATTATCTGTAGTCGGCAATGATATGGAATATCAAATTATTGAAAAAGCATCTAGTCATTGGATGAACCTATTTTCAGTAGAGAAACTTGCCAACTATTCAACGGGAACGTATTCAGCCATATTAGATAATGAAGGTGAAATGCTATTAGCATTAGCCAATATGGAAATATATGATGAATTATCCGTAGAATATATAAAAAGACAAGAAGCTTATCTCACAAACGCTCAATTAATAATTGTAGATATGAATTGTCCAAAGGAAGTCATTGAATATTTACGAACGTTATCGATTGGCAAGAATATTCCTTTAGCCATTATTCCGGTCTCATCTCCTAAAATGGAGAGAATGCCAGATGAATTAGAAGGAATAGAATTACTTATTCTGAATAAGGATGAGTCGGAAGCCTATTTACAAATGGAGATAACTGATCAAGAGACATGGAAACAAGCTGCTCAAATTTTTGTGCAGAAGGGTATTAAACATGTTGTTATCACTCAAGGTAACAAAGGAGTTATGTATGCTAGTAGTTCTAACGATGGGATAATCGTACCCGCGATAGAAGTGAGCGAAGTTGTTGACGTCACTGGCGCTGGAGATGCTTTTGTTTCTGGTACGATTCATGCTTGGTTGGAAGGATTAACAATGGAGTCAGCATTGAATGCAGGAATGGTCAATGCAAGTAAAACATTACAATCTCCTGAAACAGTTCGAACAGAGCTTTCAAATGTAATTTTAAATAATGAATTGGAGGAATATTTATCATGAGAGAATTTTTAACATTTTCAAAAGAAGTAGAAGAAGGAATGTCAGCAGGCAAAGCTATTGTTGCTTTAGAATCAACTATTATTTCACATGGTATGCCTTACCCACAAAACGTTGAAATGGCTAGAACTGTAGAACAGATTATTCGTGATAATGGTGCAGTTCCTGCCACAATTGCAATAATGGAAGGTAAAATCAAAATTGGACTATCCGATGCGGAATTAGAAACTTTAGGTACTAGTAGCAATGCACGAAAAACATCACGAAGAGATCTTCCTTACGTGATAGCTTCGGGAGAAATCGGAGCGACAACTGTTGCTACAACAATGATCTGTGCTGAGCTAGCGGGTATTAAAATGTTTGTTACTGGTGGCATTGGTGGAGTGCACAGAGGTGCTGAAACAACAATGGACATTTCTGCGGATTTGGAAGAACTAGCTTCTACGAATGTTGCGGTTGTATGTGCAGGAGCAAAATCTATTTTGGATATTGGACTAACACTTGAATATTTAGAGACTAAAGGGGTTCCTGTTGTAGGTTACCAAACGGACAAGTTTCCAGCATTTTATTCCGCAACAAGTGCATTCAATTCAAACTTCCGTTTGGATGAGCCGAAGGAAGTAGCAGAAATGCTAAAAGTGAAATGGGAATTAGGGTTAAATGGAGGAGCAATCATTGCGAATCCAATCCCAGCAGCAGATTCTTTGGACGAAGCGTATATTACCAATATCATTGAAAAAGCTTTAACAGAAGCAGAAGAAAATGGTATTAAAGGGAAAGACGTAACACCATTCTTACTTGGAAAAGTAAAAGAATTAACAGAAGGTAAAAGCTTAGAGTCGAATATTGCACTTGTTTATAACAATGCAAAAGTTGGAGCGAAGATCGCAGTTGAATTGAATAATCTTTAAAATAAAGAATCCTTCACCTTAATATGGGTGAAGGATTCTTTATTTTATTTTCTTAAATTACCTAATTCAGCAGCAATAGCTTGCATTTCACTTGGAGAGAAAGAGTCTCTTTTACTAACCATTTCGTATAGGTAAACTAAATCTTCATATTGGCTAGCATTAAAATGTTCTGATTTCATTGCATCAACGTTTACCATGCGAAGCTTTTCTTTTATTGTTTCAATCATATACGTAACATTTTCAACCGAAGGCTCAGATAAATTCATTTTTTTGTACCTACCTTTCATACATTAAGTATCATTTCACGCTACGCAACGATTGTCAATTACTAAATAGATTTCGCAGATTTCTGCGCTAGTTTTTCTTCTTTTAATTTATCTTGAATCCGTTTTGTTTCATATATAACTACCCCAGATAGACCAAGTAATCCTATTAAGTTCGGAATTGCCATCAATGCATTGGTTATATCAGAGAAAGTCCAGATTAAATCTAGAGAAACAACTGAACCAATAAATACCATTATTACGAATGCAATACGGTAAACAATTAATGATGAAGGACTTTTAAATAAGTACTGGAAACATTTTTCTCCATAATAAGCCCAACCAAAAATAGTAGAGGAAGCAAAGAAAACTAATCCGATTGCTACAACAATTGGTCCCCAGTCACCTAAGAAATGTCCGAAAGCAGCAGAAGTCAATTCATTTGCTGCAAGATTTGGATCCTGGTAAAGTCCTGACAATACAATCGTAACTCCAGTAATTGAACAAATTAAGAAAGTATCTAAAAATACTTGAGTCATAGAAACTAGTGCTTGTCGTCCTGGTAAATCTGTTTTTGCAGCAGCAGCAGCAATAGGAGCAGAACCTAAACCAGCCTCATTTGAGAATACACCACGAGCAATACCGTAACGAATAGCGGCACCAATTGCTCCACCAGCAGCAGCTTCACCAGAGAATGCCATTCTAAAGATAGTAGCGAATGCTTCTGGTATAGCAGTGATATTTGTAACCATAACTATTAAACCGGCTAATAAATAGAATAATGCCATAACTGGTACGAATACCGCAGTAACATTACCAATAGATTTAATCCCACCAAGGATAACAAGTGCAGTAAATACAGTAAGTATAATTCCAGTAATCCATGTATCTATACCAAATGTTGAATCTACAATTCCGGCAACGGAGTTAGATTGTGTTCCATTTCCAATACCGAATGCTGCAATCGCACCAAAGATTGCAAATAAAACTGCCAGCCATTTTTGTTTTAGTCCGTGTTCTAAGTAATACATCGGACCACCAGCCATTTGACCGTTTGCATCTTTTACACGATATCTTACCGCTAATATGGCTTCACTATATTTCGTAACCATACCAAAAAATGCAGAGAACCACATCCAAAAAATTGCACCAGGTCCACCGAGAACTACAGCTGTAGCAACTCCGACAATATTCCCTGTCCCTACAGTTGCAGCAAGCGCAGTTGTAAGTGCTTGAAATTGTGAAATATCTCCTTCCGCTGACTTATCATGCTTTTTAGAGAATACTAGTTTCAAAGCTACAGGTAAAAGCCTAACTTGTAAAAATCCTACTCGAATTGTTAAATAAATGCCTGTCCCTACGATTAAGATTAAGAGCGGTATGCCCCATAAAAAAGATGATACACTTCCTAAAAACTCATTTAACTTCTCCATCGATTATTAACCCCCATTATAATTTTACTTTCTAAGTCTTGCTCCCTTTCTATATTGTTTTTTACTTATTACCAATGTTCTTAAAATTCAGAGATATAGTCAAGACTATTTTTCAATTAATTTGTTTTATTCTATTATGACAAGGGTATAATTGAATACAGATATAGCGAAAAATGGAGGTAAGAATATGAGTGAAAATAAATTATTTAAAGGAATTATGTATGGTGCACTACTTGGTGGTGCAATAACAATGATGGATAGAAAGACTCGAGATTCTGTTATGAACAAATCAAGATATATTAGAAATGAAATTGTATACTACAGTAAAAACCGTGAAGAATTAAAAACTAACATTGAATCCCAAGTGACAAAATGGAAGGCATTTTATGATCAATTTTCTTCGGATGCTAAGTATTTATCTCAAAAAGTAAACGAGGTAAAAGAAATGACTCCTCAAGTGAAAACTTTACTGACTGACACGAAAGATGCATTTTCACAATCAAAAGACGAGTACAAATCAATTGTTGTCCCGGAACCGGAATATACAAGTATTTATGAAGAAAAAAAGTAATAAATCATAAGAAAGGTGGGGATGAGGTGGAACATAATCATTTAAATAAAGAAGTATCTGAAACAAACACTTCGTCCTCCACTAAATGGTATGAAAAGAAAGAAGAGAAAAAAAGTGAGAAGCAAGACTTAACTACATGGTCAGGATACGTGAAGCATCTGATTAAACATATTCAGGAAACAGATATTACTGGTCTTGCTGCTCAGCTAGCTTATTTTTTCTTATTATCATTATTTCCAATGATTATCTTTCTAGTTACCTTATTGCCATATTTAAATTTGGACGAGGCACAAGTTTTTCGCTTTCTAGAAAACTATGCTCCAGAAGATGTTTATATTCTAATTGAAGATACAGTTTCGGATGTTTTGCAATACCGAAATGGAGGACTATTATCCTTCGGGATTATAGGTACTATTTGGTCAGCATCCAATGGGATGAATGCAATTGTTAAGTCATTAAATAGATCTTATAATCTAGATGAAACGAGACCTTTTTTTATTGTGAGAGGTTTATCGATTGTCTTCACATTACTTTTAATATTTTTATTGGTTATTGCACTTGTTCTACCAGTTTTTGGTCAGCAAATCGGAACTATTCTATTTTCTTATTTCGGTTTTGAAGAGAGTTTTATAAAGCTATGGAATAATATTAGATGGACAATAAGTCCGATTATTATGTTTTTAATATTAGCTGCTCTTTACTGGATTGTACCAAATAAAAAATTATTTTTAAGAAGCGTTTTTCCAGGAGCAGCCTTTGCAACTTTTGGATGGATCGTTGTTTCGTTAGCATTCTCCTATTATGTTAGTAACTTCGGAAATTATTCTTCTACGTATGGAAGCATTGGGGGAATCATCGTTATGATGCTTTGGCTATATATTTCCGGAATAATGCTCCTTGTAGGTGGGCAAGTGAATGCGGTGATGCAAGAGAGAAAAATTGTACTGGAACAAAAAGAAGCAGAGGGGCAGCATTAGCCCTTCTGTTTTTTTTGTCTCAAATAATTGGTAAATGTCATGATCATTTAATTTGCTGCATAGTGCAAATTAGGAGAACTTCTTTATACATAAAAATATATTAACTTTCGTAACGGAAAATCATTTTGTTCATAAAATAAAGAAAAAGTAAAAAGGGGTACAATTATTGATTATCTCTCTTAGAACTGCAAAAGCACTATTAGAAGCTGCAGAAAAACAAGCAATGGCGATGGGTATTACAGAGGATATAGCAATTGTTGACGAAGGAGGAAATTTGATAGCCTTCCATCGAATGGATAATGCTAAAATCGCCGGGATCGATATAGCAGTTAATAAGGCATGGACCAGTGTTGCTTTGCAAGTACCAACAGCTAATCTCGTTAGTGCAGCACTTCCTGGAGGGCCATCCTTTGGAATTAATACAACAAACCAAGGGAGAATTGTCATATTGGGTGGAGGAATTCCGCTTATATACAATAAAAGAATAGTTGGGGGTATAGGAGTAAGTGGAGCAACAAGCGCACAAGACATTGAAGTAGCAACTGCAGCAGTTCGTTTATTTGAAAGCATGACATTTACTCGAACAAACACAAATGATCAATAATTTTGTCTTAATATAGGAATGTAAAGAGGCTATGTACAATGGTATACCCACTATACATAGTCTCTTTACATTTTTGGTTATTGTTTGCTGTCTGTTTGGCTAAGCAATAGGTGGTGCAACTTTTTTATTTCCCCAGCAGTGCCATTAAACCTTTAAAAATTAGGAAAAGAGAGAAAATAATAATTGCTAAAATACCTATTAAGTTAATTATTTGCTCTAAACCTGCTAAGAAAGTACCTTCTAAGGGAACCTTTAACAATGCAAAACCAGCTAATATACTAGCTAACATTAAAAGAATTAATCGATCCATTTTATTTCGCCTCCTCTTTAGTACAGTATATGTACAAGGGAAAGGTAAGTTGAACCAATTGCGATTCACGAGGGTAATTCGAATACAATACCGTTTTGAGTGAAGACAATAACTCCCTTGTTCAACTACGGAGGCTTTTGTTCAAGAACAAATCAAAAAAGGACTATAAGAAGTCCTTTTTGAGTTCTACGATTATTTAGGAGTGTTTTTTAAATGTTTCTATTTAACATTCTTAAACCATTTAAGATTACTAGAATAGTGCTTCCTTCATGACCTATTACTCCAAGGGGAAGATCAACTGCTTGGAGAAAGTTTGAGATAATTAGTACGCCTATAACTGAAATAGAAAAGACGATGTTTTGTTTTACAATTCTTTGCATTTTTCGAGACATTTTAACTGCATATGCGATTTTCGATAAGTCATTTTTCATTAACACTACATCAGCAGTTTCAAGTGCTACATCTGTTCCTTCACCCATAGCAAATCCAGTTGTTGCAGTCGCTAGTGCTGGAGCATCATTAATGCCATCCCCAACCATTCCGACGAATTTGTACTCTTTCAATAATGCTTTCATATGTTCTACTTTCGTTTCAGGTAGACATTCAGCGATATATTGATCGATTCCTGCTTCTTTAGCAATCACTTTCGCTGTTTTTTCATTGTCTCCTGTTAGCATCACTGTTTTTATTCCTAGTGACTGAAGTAACTTTATGGCTTCTTTTGCTTCTTCCCGTACTGTATCTTTCAAAGCGGCAGCAGCTGCAATTCCTTGTTGATCTCGCATGAAGATGACAGTCTTTCCTTCATCAGCTAATGTAGCTGCGATACCATTTTGGAAAGCAAATGCATCCTTTTTGTTCACAAATTCAGGTTTTCCCACAATGATTGTTTGACCGTCAATAGTTGCTTCTAACCCAAATCCAGGTTTATCCTCAATATGAATAAGGGGAAGTTGACCAATTCCTTCTGATTTGGCATAGGAAGTTATTGCTTGTGCAAGTGGGTGATTCGACTGCGTTTCAATAGTTGCCAGTAATGTTAGAGTTGCTATCCGATCTAAATCTTCTCGAACAAAAAAATCTGTTACAACTGGTTTGCCTTGTGTTAATGTACCTGTTTTATCTAAAGCAATTGCTTTAATTTCACTGACATTTTCTAAGTGGACTCCACCTTTAAATAATATCCCACTTTTGGCTCCATTTGAAATAGCTGCGAGTGTTGCAGGCATAATAGAAGCTACAAGAGCACAAGGTGATGCTACTACCAATAAAACCATCGCTCTATACAACGTGGTCGTCCAGTCCCAACCAAGTAAGTAATGTGGAAGAAACATCATAACTGCCACGCCAAGCAATACGAATTTTACATAAGTACCTTCAAATTTCTCAATAAATTGTTGTGCGGGAGATTTTTCATCTTGGGCAGATTGAACAAGTTGGATAATCTTTTGGAAAAGTGAATCCTCATTTGCTTTTGTGATCTCCATAGTAATAGCGCCACTAATATTCACGGTACCAGCATATAGTTCATCTTTTGTTTGTTTGGAAACAGGAATGGACTCACCGCTAATAGCAGCTTCATCTACAGCAGTAAAACCATTTACAATGATGCCGTCTGCAGGTATTCTTTCTCCAGGTTTGACAACCAATTGATCTCCGACTACAAGTTCGTTTACGGAGACACGGATTGTAGAGCCATCACTGTTTAGTTTCCAGGCTTCTTCCGGTTGTAATTTCATGAGGGAAGAAATTTCTTTTTTACTTTTGTTCATTGTATAGGTTTCAAGTGCACCACTAACAGCAAAGATAAAAATTAATATAGCACCTTCCGTCCAATAACCAATAATAGCAGAACCAATCGCTGCTAAAATCATTAGCATTTCCACATTCAATTCTTTATCTTCAATGGTTGCTTCTATTCCTTCTTTTGCTTTAGCGAAGCCTCCAATGACAAATGCTAACAAATAAAATACGATAGAAGCTGTCTCTTGGCCAGCATTACTTAGCAACCAAGCACCGAGAATTAATACTCCAGAGAAGAGAGCGGCAATTAGCTCCATATGGGGAAATAGGGATTTTAAAAATGATGGATTCTCATTTGTTTCCTTTATAGTAGACATGTAAATACCTCCTTGATAATGAATTTCACTATTAATAAGCTTATAAAATGACGAAAATGGATTCCCAGTTGGAAATCCATTTTATATTCATTACTACTTTATAATTATTATAATTTAGAAGTTATTTAATGTCAATCGATACGTTTAGTTGAATACAGGTTCTTTGTATGCAGATAGTTTTTCTAACGAAGACTTATCTACATCCGCATGTAAACTATTGCCGTGTGAGTCCATTGTTACGACAGCTGTGAAGTTTTCCACTCGTAAATGCCACATTGCTTCCGGAATGCCGAATTCCATTAGGTCAACGCCTTCGACGCCTTTAATACAGTCTGCATAGTATTGAGCTGCTCCGCCAATCGCATTTAAATATACTCCACCATGTTCGGATAGTGTAGCAAGTGTTTTAGGTCCCATACCACCTTTACCAATTACCGCACGAATACCGAATTTTTTCATAATATCGCCTTGGTATGGTTCTTCTCGAATAGAAGTAGTTGGTCCCGCAGCACGTACATGCCATTTACCTTCATCGTCTTTCTGCATTACTGGACCACAGTGATAAATGATCTGTCCGTTTAAATCTACTGGAGCATCATGACTCATTAAGTGATGATGGATTGCGTCACGGCCAGTATACATACGACCAGTGATTGATACAACATCACCTACTTGTAGGGAGCGTATTTGTTCTTCCGAAATTGGAGCCTGAAGTTCCACCACTTTTTTAGGGGCTTCTTCAGTAGCTTCTTCCTTAAATTCAATTTTTTCTCCATCTTGGTAATGCCAATCTATGATTTCACCTGTAGTTGGGTGAATGTTAATTGCCATTCGACGGTATGCCCAACAGTTGTAAGCAACAGATACATAGAAGCTTGCTGGAATACGGTGCATCACACCAATTTTACAGCCTAGCAGAGTTGCTTCTCCACCGAATCCCATAGTTCCTATACCCAATGTATTTGCTTTTTCAACAATATACTCTTCTAATTTTGCTAGATCTGGATTAGGATTTGTATCTTCTACATGACGGAATAATTGTTCTTTTGCAAGGTCATAACCTGAGGAACGATCTCCACCAATGCCCACTCCAATAAAGCCTGCAGAACATCCTTGCCCTTGTGCTTGATAAACAGAATGTAAAATACATTTACGAATTCCGTCTAAATCACGTCCAGCTCGGCCCAAGCCTTCTAGTTCTGTAGGAAGGCTATACTGAATGTTTTTGTTTTCACAGCCGCCACCTTTTAGGATTAGCTTCATTTCAATATAATCTTTTTCCCATTGCTCAAATTTCATTACTGGGACACCTTCGCCAAGGTTGTCGCCGCTGTTTTTCCCTGTTAATGAATCAACAGAGTTAGGACGAAGCTTCGCATCTTTAGTAGCGCTCACGATCGCACGCTTAATCGCTGCTTTAATTTCTAGTTGGTTAACTCCAACAGGAGTTTTAATTTTGAATGTTGGTAACCCAGTATCTTGGCAAATAGGGGATACGTTGTCATCCGCCATCTGAATATTATTTGTAATGGTGTCTAAACTCATCGCCGCTCGTGTACCAGCATTTTCAGCTGCTTTCGCTTTTTTAATTGCTCGACGGACGTCTTTTGGTAAATTTGTCGATGTTTCGGTTACTAAGTCATAAATACTTTTTTCTAATTGCTCCAATTGCATGGGTCAAACGCTCCTTCTATGTATATGTATCTTAAACATTACAAGTATACTATTTAATCACTTCGAAAAAAAGAGAGGATTCATGTAAGTTTTATGTAGAGCCTTAACGTATCTTCATATGTAATTATCCAATTGATTGATTGGAGCGTAGGGAAGGAAGCGGCTCTGCCCCGCCCGCTGAATGAGTGTTGATCAGTTTGCGGACGATTTACTAATCTGGTTCTTTAAATTGACAAAAGGTATCGTGAGGAGGCCTCTCGATACCTTTTGTCGACAATCTGAGCGTTCGCAATGTGATGCATTTCGAACTTCTTTGACATGCGAATTAATCGTTTGAACTTTTAAATTGTTCCATTTTCAACTCTAAGTCATCCATCATTTGAATAAGTCGATCTATATCTTCCAGTTCAGTCGTTTCAGGTTCAATTGAATCTAATACCTCTAAAAACATTTGCAGACGATCTTTTAAATAAGATACTTGTTGTTCTGGATTTGAAATTTGTTTACCCACAGAATAACACCTCACTTTATGATTTAAGAATAAATGAAAATAGGTATAAAAGATAGGTCCAAAGAGTTATTTTAATAATTATTGTATTTAGAATATTTACTCTTTTATCGTTATGTGTTAAAGTTTCTTTAAGGCATACATAGAAGGGAGGCCGTAGTGAATAGTCGAAAACCATTCAATCGAGAGAAGGAGGGGGTTCAGACATTTCACCGGCATAGACGCCGCAAATGCAGTTATGAATATACAAGTGAATAATAGTTATATGTAAAAGGCTCAGTCAGATCTCACGTAGATATCGACTGGGCCTTTTGTTGATGTCTGCTTTCTATAGCTTACCCAATTTTTAAGAAAAATATATATAATGTGATCGATTTGTCTGCTACACTACTGTTTAGAACAACTTAGAATATATAAAAAGAGGTAGCATATGCAGCAATTTACAGCAGTTGAACGTAAGAGATTTTGGATACTTGTCACGATTGTATCTATATCAGGTTTTTCACAAGGGATGTTATTGCCACTCATCTCCGTAATATTTGAGCAAGACGGGGTAAGTGCGACTTTAAATGGATTAAGTGCAACAGGTCTTTATATAGGTACATTATTAATATCTCCATTTATCGAGCCTCCACTTCGTAAGTTTGGGTACAAGCCCATTATTGTTATAGGTGGGCTACTCGTAATTGTCTCACTAATGCTTTTTCCGTTATGGAAGAGTGTTGCATTTTGGTTTGTATTGCGATTGTTGATAGGGATTGGGGATCATGCCCTTCATTTCTCCACACAGACTTGGATTACTAGCTTCTCCCCACAACATCGATTAGGAAGAAATATAGCGATATACGGGCTTTCATTTGGTGTGGGTTTTGCAGTAGGACCTTTGTTTGTCCAACTTGTAGAAATCTTTGAAGGGCTGCCGTTTATCGTATCTAGTCTTCTCTGTTTAGGAGCCTGGTTGTTAGTCTTTTTTGTTAAAAATGAAAAACCAGAAATTCATACTAGCTCATCAGCTCACACAGGAACATGGAAACGATTTGGAGCAGCGTTCGCTGTTGCTTGGGTAGCATTTATTCCTCCGTTTTGTTATGGATTCTTGGAATCTTCTTTAAACGCCATTTATCCGGTTTATGCACTTCGAAATGCTATAGAAGTTACAAGCTTGTCGTACATACTAGCAGCATTTTCTATTGGAGGAGTTGTCTCTCAACTGCCACTTGGCGTATTAAGTGACAAAATAGGAAGACGAAAAGTGTTAATCATAATGCTTGGCCTTGGCGCAATTACATTTGGAATTGCCAGTCTTTTTGAAACTTCTACCATGATAATAGCCATATTATTTTTTATAGCTGGAATGTTTGTAGGGTCGACATTCTCATTGGGGATTTCTTATATGGCTGACTTAACACCGAAAGAACTGCTTCCTACAGGTAATTTAATTTGTGGTATTTTCTTTAGTCTTGGAAGTCTCTCTGGTCCCTTTTTAGGCGGTCTTTTTATTCAGCTATTTGAAGGTATTAGCTTTTTAGTATTAGTTGCCTTACTACTTGGCATTTTATCGTTTATTATCTTTGTATCGAATCCTCAAAAGAAAAGTTTTGTTTGAAGGAGTGTGAGGTGAAATATGAATAATAGAGTGAAAGAAACCTACAATCAGCTTGCGGATGATTATGAACATAACGTGGATACTAATAGTCCATTCAACACGCAATATGAACGACCTGCGATGATGAACCTTTTGCCATCCGATTTAAGAAATAATAAAGTTCTGGATGCAGGATGTGCGGCTGGGTGGTATACAAAACAATTGATCCATTTAGGAGCAGATGTAACTGCCACCGATATTAGTCCTAAAATGGTAGAGGCTACTAAAAGAAGAGTTGGGGAAGCTGCAAGTGTTTTTTGTATAGACTTGGGAGAAAAGCTTCCTTTTGAAGATGAAACATTTGATTGGATCATTAGCTCTTTAGTACTTCATTATATAAAGGACTGGAGCAGCACTTTCAAGGAGTTTCAGAGAATATTAAATCCCGGTGGAAAACTGTTATTTTCCGTCCACCATCCCTTTATGGATTTTAGATTATCCGAAAATGGAGATTATTTTTCAAATGAATTCATTATCGACCAATGGGAAAGAAAAGGGAGAGTGATTGAAGTTCCATTCTACCGGAGACCTCTTCAACAGATACTAAATGATACACTTGTGCATTTTTTTATTGAGCGGATAATTGAACCTCAACCTACAGAAGAATTTAAAATGAATGAACCTGAAAAATATGAACGTCTAATGAAAAATCCACATTTTATGATTGTAAAAGCGATTAAAAAAGGAAACACTCGGGATTAAATCACCAAGTGTTTCCTTTTTCATTGTTTATTGTAGTTCCAACCGCCATCTCCATTATAAATCATTAGCTTGGACATACCGCCATCAATTGTAATATTTTCTCCGTTGATAAAATCGTTTTTGGGATCACATAAGAAAATAGCAGCTCTTGCTATATCAAGTGGATTTCCTATTCGATGAGATGGATGTTGAAGTAAATCTTCATCAGAAGCATTATAGCTTTCATTTGATTCATGATATTCAGTAGTTTCAATCCATCCAGGGCTGATTGCGTTCACACGTACCTTTCCTGCTAAGCTAATAGAAAGAGCATGAGTTAGTGCTGATATACCTCCCTTTGCGGAACTATAGCTCTCTGTGTCCGCTTGGGACATAAGTGCTCGAGTGGACGACATATTGACGATAGCAGCATGATTGCTAAAATGAGTCAGAAATAGCTTTGTCAACATAAAAGGTGCTGTTATTCCTACATTTAATACTTCAGTAAAATCCTCATAACTGCAATCGCTTATAATTCCCTTATTGCTAAAACACGCATTATTAAGCAAGAAATCAATTGAGCCATATTTTTGAATAACTTGATTGGCAAACTTCTCAATATCTTCTTTTTTAGCTAAATCCCCAGCTATAAATAAATGATTGCCAGATAAGTTGGTAAGCACTTTCTGACCTGCATTTTCATCTTTATCAATAAAAGCAATAGAGCATCCAAGCTTTGAAAACTCTTCTACAAGACATCTGCCAATTCCTTTGGCTCCACCCGTTATGACACATACTTTTCCTTGGAACATATCATCACCCATTTCTTTTATATACTCCATTTTAGCTATAAAACCAACGACAATTCAAAGAGTATGATCTTAAAACGGAAAATTTTGCAAAAAATGAAACTAATTTTCAATTAAAAACGTATGATATAAAAGTGCTCTTAGAAACGATTATGATAGGGGGATTTCATATGCGTACTAATTGGTCGAATTACGCTTGGAAATTATGTTGGGTCGTTGGTTTAATTGCTTTGACATTATTAAGTTCCTTTTTACGGCAAAGAATTCGAGATAATAGCGCAATAACGTTCGACATGCTTCCTTATTTTTGGTTCAGTGCAACTATATTTTTAATATTTGGCTTATATATATCAATACTATTTATCAAAACTTGGACAGTTAATATAAATTGGCCATTACTATTATGTGTAAGTTTACCAAGTTTGCTTATTGCATTTTATAGCCCAGTTATATTCACTATTGTAAAATATACAACTCCTGATTTATCTAATTTTACTGTTCCTATTCCTTATTGGTTACACCGGATAAATGAACTAGGTATTCCAGCAATTGTCGCAGGGTTATCCATAATGATTGGAATGTTTGAAAATAGGAATACTAATAACAGCAATTAATAAATGACACGAGGTAAGTTTAATGGAATTATTCATTGAAAAAGTGAACAGAAAGAAAAGTTCTAAGCCCATTTTGTTTACGAGATTTTTTATACTCTTGGCAATGGTTATCTTTTTAATAATGGCAATAGTTAACGACTTGGATATTTCTTTACTAAGCTTTGTCTTTGTTATGGGAGGTATTGGCTCTACAGTAGACGGTATTGAAAGTTATTATCACAAAGCTAAAAGAAAGGTTGTACTTACGGAAATAGGATTAGGTATTGTATATTTTGTTATTTCATTTATTCTATTTTTCTAATACCGCAGTGTCGAAGGGTTGAATAACTATGAGAAAAATAAGTGTAATAATAGGAGCTACTAGTAGCCTTGTTTTGTTCTTCTATATAATGTATTTTTTAATGACAAATGATACAATGACTACTGTTTCATTTTTTCCAGTAATTATAGGAATGGGAGGGTTTGCTTCGTTTATAGGCGGGCTTATAGAGCTAAAAAAAATAAGTGTGGAAGAAAAGAGTGGAACGACGAACAGGAGGTAACAATTGATAAAAATTAGTGCCAAATCGATACATTCAGAACAAAGGCAGCTTCTGTCTTTTGCGACTTCTGTGGATAAGATTAATCAAGAATATGAAAAATACGTGTCTTCAAATGAACGAAATTTATATGGGCTTGAGTTAAAAGAAAGAATAATTGGTTGTATTGGGATTGAAATTATAAGCTCAAATACTATTGAAATAAAACACATCGCTGTATCACCTAGTGAAAGAGGAAAGGGAATAGGGAGCCAAATGATTAATTTTATTTGTGCTCACTATTCTTCTTGTTCTATTCATACCGAAACCGATAGGGATGCAGTTGAATTTTATCGAAAGTGTGGATTTGAGATTACGAGTTTAGGAGAAAAATATCCAGGCGTTGAACGTTTTATGTGTGAGTTTACTAATGATAAAAGAGTAGCTAACGACTAAATTTAGTTGGATATTTGACTTATCGACCCATTAAATTCCGTTCCAGGCGGACGCTTTCCACCGGCATGGCTTCAGCCGCTTCCCTCGCTACGCTCAGTCCAGGGTCTTCAGCTCATGCTATTCCGGCAGGAGTCGCCGCCCTCCACTCCAATTAACTATTATCCGCTTTTCAATTAGAAAACCATTATGCCATTAATAGAACAAGTTTTTATCACTTCAATTAGTATTTATAGAAAATCGTTGAAAAAGACGACACTCCTGCGGGAATAGCGTTAGCCGAAGACCCCGCAGCGCAGCGAGGAGGCTAAGGCAACGCCCGCGGAAAGGGAGTCATTTCAACGATTTTCTTATTTATCGGACGACATTGTTAGTTAGATCAAATTCTATAGATTTTTTCAGTGCACTCGCAACGCTCCCGCAGGAGTCGAGCGAACGCTTCTTCAAACCAATAAAGTGCTACCTTATTATTTTCTAAATACATAGGAAGAAGTTTATGGCTTCAAGACAAACTTAATACTTTCTTCTTCAAAATCGTGGAATGTTTTGTATGCATCGCTTGCTTTTTCTAGAGGAACTCTATGTAATAATTTCGCGTGGATCAATCTCGCCGTTCGCTATCATTTCATATAGCATAGGCATATAGTGAATAACCGGGGCTTGTCCCATTTTTAAAGTTACGTTTCGTTCAAAAATATTACCTAGTGGGAACATATTATAAAGAGATCCATAAACGCCAGTTAATTGGATAGTTCCAAACTTTCTTACTGAATTTAAGCCAATATCAATAGCGCTCAAAGTTCCACCCTGAAGCTTAAGCTTTTGTTCTACTTTTTCTATCATGGACATTTTCCCATCCATACCGACACAGTCTATAACAACATCTACTCCACCATTTGTAATTTCCTTAATGTGGCTTCCCATGTCATCAAAATCATCAAAATTATATGCTTCCACATTGTTCATTTTGATCGCATGGTTTAAACGATAAGGTACATGGTCAACAGCAATAACTCGCTTTGCACCTTTCATCCAGGCAAATTTCTGTACCATCAGTCCGATTGGTCCAGAACCAAGTACTGCAACAGTATCGCCTGCTTTCATTCCAGAATTTTCAATGCTCCAATAAGCTGTAGGAAGAACGTCCGAAATAAATAATAAGGATTCATCTTCTAATTCGCAGGATTCTGGAATCTTAAAAGGCATGTAATTACCATAGGGCACTCTTAAAAATTCTGCTTGTCCACCAGGATAATTACCATAGCGTTCGGTAAAGCCAAAATAAGCACCTGAATCTATAGCTGGATTTTCATTTGAATTGTCACATTGACTTTCCATTTCATTTTGACAATAGAAACATTCCCCACAGGAAATGTTAAAAGGAATAACAACTCTGTCACCTTTTTTAACTTTTGTAACATCAGGTCCTACTTCTTCTACAATTCCCATAGGTTCATGGCCAATCACATAGTCCTTACGTGTAGGCGTAGCACCTCTATAAATATGCAAATCAGAACCGCAAATGGCAGTAGTCGTAATACGTACGATAATGTCATCGCTCTTTTCAATTATTGGATCGGGTACTTCCTTTACCTTAATATCCTTTGCTCCTTGGAAAGTGACTGCTTTCAAAAAATCTCCTCCTTTAAAAGTGTCTCATTAATAGTAATAACCCAATTTGAAAAAACAAAACCAATAATTAAGAAGATGCTAAAAAGCCAGAGAATCTTAAACAGATTCTCTGGCTTATTTTTAGTTCTTTAATTCTAGTAGAGTTACTGCCTCAACATGTGAAGTTTGAGGAAACATATCTACTGGCTGAATATATTTCACATCGTAAAGATTTGTCAGCTGCTGAAGATCTTTTGCAAGAGTGGAAGGATTACATGAAGTGTATACAAAACGTTTTGGTTTGATAGCTAAAACGGTTTTGATAAATTCATCCTCAAGACCTGTGCGTGGTGGATCGACGGTTAAAACATCTGGAACAAAACCTTCGTTTTTCCATTTTGTTAGCCATTGTTTCGCAGTTCCGTGAACATACTTTGTATTAGTGAAGCCATTCCGTTTAGCATTCTTTTTAGCATCTTGAATAGATTCTTCTATTATATCCATTCCACGAACTTCCTTCGCATTTTTTGCAAGCCAAAGTCCGATTGTTCCAACGCCACAATAGGCATCTACTACTGTTTCATTTCCCGTAAGAGCAGCCGCTTTTTCTATTTCAGTGTATAAATTTTCAGTTTGCTCCGGATTTAGTTGGAAGAATGCTCTAGCTGATAAGTCAAAAGCCAATTCTCCAAGTTTTTCATGAATCGTTTCTTTTCCAAATAAATTGAATGTTGTATCACCAAAAACAAGTGATGTTTTTTCTGCATTAATGTTTTGACTAATGGACACAATATTAGAATCAATTCCACGAATTAGTTGAACAAGTTCCTCTTTATGAGGCATTTTCTTTTTAGTAGTAACAAGTGTTACTTGGATTTGCCCTGTTTTTACACCTGTACGAACAACAATCGTACGAACTATTCCATTTGGATTCTTTTCATCGTATATAGGAATGTTCAGTTTATGCAGGAAGCCTTTAATTTCATTTGTGATATGTGTAGTCACTGGGTGTTGCATAATACATTCATTGATATCAATTAATTTGTTTGAGCTTTCGGCATATAATCCAGCGATAACTTTATTTCCTACGCTTCTTACCTGAAACTGACTCTTATTTCGATAATTCAACGGGTTATCCATGCCAATAGTTTGTTTTACATCAATAGTTGGTGCTAAGTCTTTGACATAACGTTCTAGTGCTTGGATAACAAGATCTCTTTTTTCGATTAGCTGTCTCCCATAACTCATATGCTGAAGCTGACAACCACCGCATGCTTCATAAACTGGACATTGTGGAACTACACGATCAGGGGAAGCCTGACGGATTTTTTTGATTTTTGCTTCTGCATATTTTGCCTTAGCTTCTGTCACTTGAGCTGTTATTACTTCGCCAGGTAAAGCACCTTTAACAAAAATAACATTTCGTTTGAAAAAACCTACACCTTCGCCGTTTATTCCAAGTCTTTTTATCGTTAGAGGAAATTCTTGTCCTACTTGTATTACTGTTTGTTCTGTCATTCCTTCACGTCCTTTATCCGCTTTAACTAGCAGTAAAATCCCCACTTCATCACTCCGGTGGGGATTAACTAAAAGTAAAAGTCCGATTGTTTCAACTAACATTCCATTACTGTGAATGAAGTTTCACTTTATAATCTTGCTTCTATTATAAAGGACAATTTTAAGGTTGCAAATCAATCGGAATATCCAGATTATTCATATTTAATTCGTCTATTGTTCCAAATGTATATCCCATTTTTCTTGCTTCTTGAATGAACATAGGAAGACCTTCTGCATTATCAGGTGAAACAGTGTGCATTAGAATGATTGCACCAGGATGAATTTGAGACATTAATTGATCGTAAGCGTATTTACCGCCCTTCTTCACATCCTTATGCCAATCGATAAAAGCAATTGACCAAAATATATGCTGATGGCCAATTTCGTTTGCAGCTTGTAATACTTGTTCATTAAAGATTCCTTCTGGAGGGCGAGTAACGGTAGTTCTTTTTAGGGTGGTTAGCTCGCTTAATCGTTGGTCAAACTTTTGCAGTTCTTTCTTAACACCTTCTTTTGAAAGCTTAGCTAAATTCGGATGACCATAAGAATGGTTTCCAATTTGATGGCCTTCTTCAATCATTCGTTTAACTAGTGGGGTAGCACTTTCTAGATAATGTCCTGTAAGAAAGAATGTCGCTTTAATATTTTCTTTTTTTAGCGTATCTAAGATACTTTCTGTATATCCGTTTTCATAGCCATTATCGAAAGTGAAATAGAGAACTTTTTTATCTGATGGACCTTTGTAAATAGCCCCATTTCTTTCAAGCATTGCATCTAATTCTGAACCTGCTTCTGCTGGAATTTCGTTTGTCGCTTTCTTCAATCCCCAATGTATTTCTTTGGATTGCGCAGAGAAGGGTTGATAGAAGAGTCCCATACTGATGACAAATGCAGCTAATACTATTCCAAATACATGGTATTTCCACATGAAAAACACAACCTCCTTTTTTAAGTAGGTTGCGCTAGTGGTTTTTATTTATTCATGAATAAATATCTGTTAGTGCTTTACTCAGATTTGGAAAATCAAAAACAAATCCATTTTCTATTAAGACTTCCGGTAAGACATGTTGACCTTCCAAAACAAGTTGGCTTTTTTCACCAAGGGCAAGTTTTAACGCAAAAGAAGGTACTGGGAAGTAATAAGGTCTATCTAATACGCTCGCTAATATTTTGCCAAACTCATTCATTCTTTTTGCATCTGGTGCTGCGACATTAAAAGGGCCATGTATGTTATTTTCTATGGCAAATAGTAGAGCTTTTGCAACATCTCTGACATGAACCCACGACATCCAATTTTTACCCAAGCCGATAGGTCCTCCAACAAATAGTTTATACGGAAGAGCCATTAGTGGAAGTGCGCCTTCACTTTTCCCTAAAATGATTCCAAATCTTCCATAAGCAACTCTAATTCCTAGTTGTTCAGCTGTTTGTGCTTTAACTTCCCAGTCTTGAACTGTTTTCGCTAAAAAGTCTGTTCCAACTACGAGTGAGTTTTCGGTATATGTTATATCTTCCGAGGTAGGATAAATGCCAATTGCACTAGCATTTACAAGAACTTTTGGTTTATGCTCTAATGCATGTAGTATTCGAATAACTTCATCTGTTGCTTGCATTCGACTTTCGTAGATTTTCTTTTTTTGTTCAACGGTCCATCTTCCATTATTTATGGACTCACCAGCAAGATTTACGATTGCATCAATTCCTTCCAGCTTTTTTTCAGGTAAGGAATTGCCTGATAACCATTTTACAAATGAAACATTATTTATGCCTTTATTGGGTGAACGAGTTAAAATAAATACCTCATGTCCCATTTGGAGGAGTAGGTTAGTTAGTTCACTACCTACAAATCCAGTACCTCCAGTAATAGCTATTTTCATATTCAGCCCTCCTTTATGGAATATCTTAACATTCTCCAGAGTTATCACCTATTAAAATATACGGTATAATAGTAGGGATGAATGGAGAGGTTTACTAAATGCCGATTATTACAAAAATAGGTCGTCAAAAAAATAATAAAGAACGATATAATTTATATTTGGATGAAAAATATGCTTTTAGTGTAGATGAAGCAGTTTTGATTAAGTATCAGCTTACAAAAGGGAAAGTAATAGAAGCTTTTACAATCGATGAAATCGTTTTTGATGATGAAGTAAGAAAGGCTTATAATAAAGCAATCAACTTTTTAAGTTATCGTATGAGAAGTGAGCATGAGGTAAAGAAAAAATTATTAAGTAGTGATTTTGGAGAAGCAGTAGTGTTAGAAGCAATTCGAAAGCTATACGAGCATGGCTTTTTAAATGATGAGAGTTTTACGAAAGCATTAGTCGCGACTCAAAAGAAAAACAGTAAAAAGGGTCCTTCAGCTATACGCCAAGAATTAAAGAAAAAAGGAATTGAAAAAGACTTACAAGAAGAGGTTTTAGCAACTTATACAGAAGACGAACAATTGAAAATTGCTCGAACACTGACTGAAAAAATAATTAACCAAAATTCCGATAAAACACCAAGGCAAATTAAACAAAAGGTGCAAGAGGCATTACAACGAAAAGGCTACAACTTCTCGATTATTTCCCAAGCAATAGAATCTTTTGAACTCGAAAAAGAACAGGAAGAATGGGAAGATATTATTTCAACTCAGGGTGACAAGGTTTGGAGAAAATATGTATCGAAATATACGGGATATGATTTGAGGAACAGGGTAAAACAAGCACTATACTTAAAAGGATTTCCCGGAGAGCAAATCGATTTATTTATAGAGAAAAAGGAGCTGGAACAACAGGATGATTGAGAAAAAATATAGTGATATGACAGAACAAGAATTACGAACTGAAATCGCTAGACTGAAAGAGAAAGCAAGAAAAGCAGAACAATTAGGTATTGTAAATGAATATGCAGTATATGAAAGAAAAGCTACAATGGCTCAAGCGTTTCTAACTGATCCAGCTTCTATTAAACCAGGTGAAATGTACCGTATCTCAAGTGATCCAGGAATATTTTTTCAAGTGGAGTATCTTAAAGGAAGATTTGCCTGGGGATACAGATTAGGTGGAGACAAGTATGAAGAAGCATTACCAATCTCGTTATTATTGCCTCTAAAGGAAGGAAAATAAGATGCAGGATAAAATAGATACTTTAACCCAACAGCTAATTGAAAAAAACGATAAACTTTCTGCTGCAAAGGCAAGAGCATGGATTGAACTGCTTTGGTCAGATTTTGAATCATCTTATGCGAAAGCAGGATATGATTACAAAGGTGCAGCAGTCACTGAAATGGTCATCAAAAAATGGATAGAAGGTTATGGTGACCAATTGCATGAATTTGCTAGCTCGAATGAAAAGTATAAGCATCTTTTGGAAGTAGATGATTTCTTAAATTAAAGGCTCTGTTATTTATTACGGAAAGTTTTTAAATTGAGAATACAAAAAACACTGATTCTTACAATGAGTCAAACAAAGCCAAAATAAAAAAAGCTAGGAAATTAATTTCCTAGCGTTTCTATTTTATTTCATCAATAGGCATAAAGTCTAATTTTTTTCGAAGTTTATCTTCACTAAATATCCAACCCGTATAAGAATTGACGATCTCAAGATCTTCATTCAAATGTGCTACTGCCACAAATGGATAATAGTCATTACTACGATATCTCAAATCAATCAGGCGTACTTCGTGTAATTGATCAAACTTCGTGATTTCCCAACGATAGATTGGTGAAAAAGAAAGAAAAGCGCTTAAGTTTTTATCTTTTAAGGCTGCCTTTACCAATTGGGAGTCAGGTATGGGAACTCGTTCGAATTTATCGTAAATGGTAATGGAGCGTCCATATGCTCGTCCAACATAATGGTGTGTTTTGGAGAGAGCAGCTACACGCCACTGGAAGAAGCGCATGGTTGGAGCGGTTATTATTTGATCGGCATCCGGAATGGTATGTTTGACTGCATTTTTAACCGCTGCTTGTACTGCAAATCGTAAAATATAATAACAAACGATTACTGCGTACATAATAAGAAAGGTTGGAACTGGATTAGCACCAAACATCCATAGTAGCAAGCCTAGTACATGTAAGCCAAAAATTATCGGATCGAAAGTATTTATAACACCCAGTGCTACCCATTTCCTTGAAAAAGGCCGGATTGCCTGTGTACCATAGGAATTAAAAATGTCTACAAACACATGTAGAAAAACAGCTAAAAATGTCCACAGCCAAAGGTGCAAGAAATTTGCTTCTTGTATAATCAACCAAAGTACGGATGAAATTAGTAAAGGCCATAAAATGACTGCTGGTATGGAATGAGTAATCCCACGGTGATGTCTTATATATACCGCATTATTGCGTAATTTTAACACTGTATCAATATCTGGTGCTTGGGAACCTATAATAGTTCCAGCAATCACAGCAGTAGTAGTAAGGGAACTACTAGCAACTACGGGGTCGGCAAGTGCTAAGCCTCCGAGAGCTATACCCATTACAATATGTGTACCTGTATCCACTTAACCATCTCCTTTTTGGACAACAAGTTGAATTAATCATAAAATAAAATCGAATAAATAACAAAGCTCACACTAACATATACCCGATTATAAATGACAATAATCGCAAGGAAGGAATTTACATTGAACGAATTATACAAAAAACAAGTACGAAATGCATTAGTTTCTTGGTTTGAGGTAGAAAAACGGGACTTACCTTGGCGTAAAACAAAAGACCCTTATAAAATATGGGTTTCAGAAGTTATGCTACAGCAAACAAAAGTGGATACCGTTATTCCTTATTATGAAAGATTTATTGCAAAATATCCTTCACTGGAGTCATTAGCGAACGCAGATGAAGAAGAATTATTAAAGGAATGGGAAGGTTTGGGGTATTATTCCAGAGCCCGTAACTTACAGGCTGGAGTAAAAGAGGTGGTGGAGTATTATGATCGTAACGTTCCCTCCACTAGAAAAGAAATATCTAAGTTAAAAGGTGTTGGCCCATATACAGCAGGAGCAGTATTAAGTATCGCGTATGGCGTACCTGAGCATGCAGTAGATGGAAATGTTATGAGAGTGCTTTCCCGTCTTTTATTGATAAAAGAAGATATTGCCAAACCAAAAACTAAAAAAGTTTTTGAAGAGGCTGTCATGGAGTTAATCGATAGGGAGAATCCTTCTGCATTCAATCAAGGATTGATGGAGTTAGGAGCAGTGATATGTACACCAACTAAACCAAAATGCTTACTTTGTCCTGTAAGAGAATATTGCTCAGCATTTTTTGAAGGAATGCAAGAAGTACTTCCAGTTAAAACAATTAACAAAAAATCTAAAATACATAGAATGAAAGCAGTTGTCATTGAAAAAGATGGGAAAGTCCTTTTGGAAAAGCGTCCAAGTAAAGGATTGTTAGCGAACATGTGGCAGTTCCCGATGGTAGAGCTACCTACTACTAATCATACAGTAGAAGAGGTAATCGAGCATGATTATCGAATTAGTATTATAAAAGGGAAAGAAATACTTACCTTTAAGCATATCTTTTCACATTTAACGTGGGAAATGGAGAGTTATGCAGCACAGTTAACAAAAGATAAAGGACTACCAACTAACTGCAAATGGTTTACAAAGGTAGAAGTAGAAAATCAACCAATGCCAGTTCCAGTTTTGAAAGTATGGAACGCATGGAAAGAAAGGGATTTGGAACAATGACAACAAGAAAAGTTGCACTAGTTACGGGAAGCAGTAGAGGTTTAGGAAAAGCACTAGCTATTGAACTTGCTAAAAATGGATATGATATTGTTGTTAACTATGCAAGAAGTAAATCGGCAGCACTTGAAACAGTACAAGAGATTGAAGCATTAGGAAGAAAAGCGCTTCTTGTTCGTGCAAATGTGGGAGATATAGAAAAACTACGAGCAATGTTTCAAACTGTAAAAGAAGAGTTTGGCCGTTTAGATATCTTTGTTAGCAATGCGGCTTCTGGCGTATTACGACCAATTATGGAATTGGAAGAGTCTCATTGGGATTGGACAATGAATATTAATGCGAAAGGAATGCTTTTTGGGGCACAAGAAGCGGCAAAATTAATGGATAACGGTGGGAAAATACTTGGGATTAGTTCACTTGGTTCGATTCGGTATCTCGAAAATTACACGACAGTTGGCGTTTCAAAAGCAGCAATCGAATCCCTTACAAGATATTTAGCTGTTGAATTAGCCCCAAAGGGAATTTCTGTAAATACGGTTTCTGGTGGAGCATTAGATACAGATGCACTAAAACATTTTCCTAATCGTGAAGAGTTATTAGAAGATGCGCGAATAAATACTCCTGCTGGGAGAATGGTGGAAATCGAGGATATGGTGAAAACGGCGATGTTTTTATTATCTGATGATTCCATGATGATTAGAGGACAAACGATAATTGTGGACGGCGGAAGATCGATAAAAATGTAAATAATCATATGAATATTAACACCTAAAGAGCACATGATATATGTGTACGGAGGTGAAATCCATGAAAAAGAATAACAGTAACCAATCAAACAAGAGTCAAGAGTTTGCGGCAGAAACTGATATTCAAAACGTAAAAGAACAAAACCGTCAAGCGGAGATGAAAAAACAACAAGCTAGCGGTCCAAGAGCAAATCGTTCTTTTAACACAAGTAAATAAGTGGATTCACCAAAATCAGCGAAGGCATTTTGCCTTCGCTGATTTTTTTACTACAGTTTTTTTGTATGGATTGCTATAATAAGTAAATAAGTTAAAATTCTATATTGCGCTTGATGAAAAGAAGGTGGCTAAATCATGGCGATTCCAACCGAAGGAGAAATTATTCAAATTCACAGCTACAAGCATAATGGCCGCATCCACCGTGTCTGGCAGGAAACGATGGTTTTAAAAGGCACCAAAAATATTGTAATAGGAGCAAATGAGCGAACTCTTGTAATTGAGGCGGACGGAAGAACCTGGATTACACGAGAGCCATCAATTTGTTACTTTCATGCAGAACATTGGTTCAACATTATTTGTATGCTTCGAGAAGATGGTGTATATTATTACATCAATATGAGTTCGCCATTTGTCTATAATAATCAACGGTTAAAATACATTGATTATGATTTAGATGTAAAGGTCTTTCCAGACATGACCTATACGATTCTAGATGAAGATGAATACGAGCAGCATAAAAAAGAAATGAATTATCCAAAAGAGATTGATGGGATTCTTGATCGGAATATAGAGAAACTAATTTCTTGGATAAAGCAAAGAAGAGGTCCATTTGCTCCTGATTTCATCGAAGCGTGGACAAGTCGTTATCATTTTTATAAACAGTTAAATGAGTAGACGGAAACCTGTTGAGAGATACAACAGGTTTTTCCAATTTTGAAAGGGAGTAATTCTATGAGTTCGATGAAGCGGTATATGCAATTTGTGAAACCATATAACCTTCAAATATTATTAACGATTGTCATCGGTATTATCAAATTTGCTATACCTTTATTTATACCAATACTTATTAAAATAGTGATTGACGATATTATTGACGAGAACATGGCCTATGAGGAAAAGATGAAGCAGTTGGTTTATTGGCTAGGAGGGACTGCATTAGTATTTTTAATAGTTCGTCCACCAATCGAGTATTATCGACAATATTTGGCTCAACTAGTGAGTAATAAAATACTATATGATATACGTCAAAAACTCTATATTCATCTGCAGAAACTAAGTTTAAAGTATTACTCGAATACACGAGCTGGAGAAGTTATTTCCAGAGTTATAAATGATGTAGAACAAACAAAAAACTTTGTCATGATTGGTTTGATGAATGTCTGGTTAGATTTAGCTACTATTCTAATAGCAATCGGAATAATGCTCACAATGAATGTAAAGTTGACTATTGTTACTTTATTAGCATTTCCATTTTACGCATTTAGTGTGAAATACTTTTTTGGCAGACTACGCGATCTCACAAGAAAACGTTCGCAGGCATTAGCAGGAGTCCAAAGCTATTTACATGAACGTGTACAAGGTATGAGTATTATTAAAACGTTTACTTTGGAGAAGCATGAACAAAAACTATTTAACGAAGCAAATGGGGAGTTTTTAGATAAAGCGGTCGACCAAACGATATGGAATGCGAAGGCATTCGCTGTTGTGAATACAATAACCGATATTGCACCATTACTAGTGATAGCATATGCAGGATATGAGGCAATCAACGGAAGATTATCTGTGGGAACGATGGCTGCTTTTATTGCATATATTGAACGTTTGTACAGCCCATTGCGACGATTAGTTAATTCATCTACAACGTTAACTCAATCATTTGCATCTATGGATCGAGTCTTTGAATTGATGGATGAACAATACGATATTGTTGATAAAAAAGGAGCGACCACAATAGATCGCTCACTTGGCAATGTTACATTCTCTAATGTGTCATTTCAATATGATAAAGAAGGAACTACCATCTTAAATCACGTAGATTTTCACGTCAACGCTGGTGAAACAGTAGCATTTGTCGGAATGAGCGGTGGAGGGAAATCTACTATTATTAGTCTTATCCCTAGGTTTTATGATGTGACAAGTGGCAGTGTCCAAATTGATGGACAAGATGTTCGGGATGTAACTATTGAATCCTTAAGGAAGCATATCGGTATCGTATTGCAGGATAATATTTTGTTTAGTGACTCGGTAAAATCAAATATATTAATGGGTAATCCAAATGCTACAGATGAAGAGGTTATTGAAGCGGCTAAGGCTGCTAATGCACATGATTTCATCATGGAGTTACCAGAAGGCTATGAAACAAAAGTTGGAGAACGTGGAGTAAAACTTTCCGGTGGACAAAAACAGCGTGTAGCAATTGCACGAGTGTTTTTAAAAAATCCTGCAATTTTAGTTCTAGATGAGGCGACTTCTGCATTAGATTTAGAGAGTGAGGCTTTAATCCAAGACTCATTAGAACGACTTGCGAAAGATCGAACTACTATTATCGTTGCTCATAGACTTTCTACTATCACTCATGCTGATAATATATTTGTAATTGAAAATGGTGAAGTAGTTGAAAATGGAAATCATCATAACTTAATGAATCATAAAGGTGTATATTATAACCTTTTTCAAATACAACATTTAGATACAGTAAATTAAATAAGGAAACACCCTATAAGTGAATATTAACTTATAGGGTGTTTTTTGCTATAAAAGATAGTCGAATGGATATTTATATAATTGTATGAAAATACAGATTAAATTGGAAGTTATATATGAGTAAGGATACATCAACTTTAATAAAGGTATTGCATACTAACTTAAATTGTGTAGAATATTTAATATAGTAAGATAAGATAGAAAAGTAAGACTATTTAGAAAGGGGGGAGCACAACATGCAAAATCGTCAAGTAATTTTAGAAGTGAAAGATCTTCAAACTTCCTTTTTCACTGATGATGGTGTTATACCATCCGTTGATTATGTAGATTTTCATGTCAGAGAAGGAGAGATATTAGGAATCGTAGGCGAATCGGGTTGCGGTAAAAGTGTCACTTCTCTTTCAATCATGGGCTTGGTGCCTAGTCCTCCAGGGAAAATAACAAACGGACAAATTCTATTTAGAGGAAAAGATTTAACTAAATTTACGGAGAAGGAAATGCGAAATGTTCGTGGAAATGATGTTGCGATGATTTTTCAGGAGCCTATGACATCATTGAACCCTTTATTCACAATAGGAAATCAGCTAATAGAAGCAATAACATTACATAAAAAGGACTGGAGCAAAAAGCAGGCGAAAGCTAGAGCGATTGAAATGTTGAAGTTGGTAGGATTGCCGAGGACAGAAGAATTGATGCGAGATTATCCTCACCAACTCTCAGGTGGTATGAGACAGCGGGTTATGATTGCTATGGCATTAGTATGTGATCCAAAGGTACTCATTGCCGATGAACCAACTACAGCATTAGATGTAACGATACAAGCGCAAATATTAAAGTTAATGAGAGACTTGAATGAGCGATTAAATACGGCAGTTATATTAATTACACATGATTTAGGAGTTGTAGCAGAAACTTGTGAGCGAGTTGTTGTTATGTATGCTGGAAAGGTAGTAGAAGAGGGATCGGTTGAGACTATTTTCAATAATCCACAACATCCATATACGAAAGGTTTAATAGCATCAGTTCCCGATATGCGTTTCAAAAAACAACGACTTTATTCAATTCCAGGAAATGTGCCAAAACCTGGGACGATTAAAGAAGGATGCCGGTTTGCTGCACGTTGTGAATCAGTGTTCGGTCGATGTACGGTAGAGAGTCCTCCTTTATATGAAACCTCCGAAGGTCATAAAACAAGATGTTTCTTATACGATGAAAAGGAGGTTGGAGTACATGACAAAACCGCTGCTACAAGTTGAAGGATTGAAAAAGTACTTTCCTACTCATTCGGGATTATTAGGAAGACAATCGGGTTACGTAAAAGCAGTGGACGATGTATCTTTTTATGTTAATGAGGGTGAAACACTCGGTATTGTAGGGGAGTCTGGTTGTGGCAAGTCTACTACTGGTCGAATGCTTATGAGATTACTAGAGCCGACTGAAGGTAAAGTAACTTTTGATGGAAAAGAACTTACGAATATTTCTAGTTCAGAAATGAGAAAAGCACGTAGAGAGATTCAAATGGTTTTTCAAGACCCTTATGCATCATTAAATCCTCGTCATACAGTTGAGAAGATTTTAATGGAGCCTCTCATTGTCCACAACATTGGCGATGCTAAAAGCCGTAAGAAGAAAGTTTATGATTTTTTAGAAATCGTTGGACTAAGTAGTTACCATGCAAAAAGGTATCCACACCAATTTAGTGGAGGGCAACGCCAAAGGATTGGGATTGCTAGAGCATTAATGACAAATCCAAAGTTAATTATTGCAGATGAGCCGGTGTCCGCTCTTGATGTTTCTATTCAAGCGCAAGTACTTAATCTCATGCAAGATTTACAGAAAGAACTAAAGCTAACGTACATCTTTATCGCACATGATTTAGGGGTGGTGCGGCATATAAGTGATCGCGTTGGCGTTATGTATTTAGGTAAAATGGCTGAGCTTGCGACAAGTGAATCTCTTTACGCAGAGCCACTACATCCATATACAAAGGCGCTGCTTTCTGCAGTTCCTGTTCCAGACCCAGAGTTTAAAAGGGAACAAATTATATTAGAAGGAGATATTCCGAGTCCTTCAAATCCACCGACAGGTTGTACGTTTCACACAAGATGTCCTTATAAGATGGATGTTTGTACAACCGTTGTACCGAAGTTAGAAGAAGTAAAAACAGGTCATTTTGTTGCCTGCCATTTATATAAAGAGGCAGTCCAACATTGATAATATATTTTACGGAGGGGTTAATATGGGAAAGAAGAAAATATGGTCATTTTTGTTGCTAATGTTAGTAGCTCTAACAGTAGTTCTTGCAGCATGTTCTTCAGGTGATTCATCAGAAGGCACTAGCAAAACAGACAAAGAGAATGAAGGTGCTACTGAAGGGGAATCAGCATCTACTGGCAACAAAGTACTTATTTTTGGACGTGGTGGAGATTCCGTTTCATTGGATCCAGCCGCAGTAACAGATGGGGAATCCTTCAAAGTAACACAAAACGTGTTTGAAACACTTTTGAACTTTGGGGAACAAGATACAACGATTAATGAAGGATTAGCTACAAAATGGGAGCCTTCAGAAGACGGACTTACTTATACATTTACTCTACGTGAAGGGGTTAAGTTCCACGACGGAACAGACTTTAATGCAGAAGCTGTAGTAAAAAACTTTGAACGTTGGGCAAATGGTTCGGAAGAAAAATTCCCATACTATGCTTCTATGTTTGGTGGTTTTGTAGGAGATGAAAGTCATGTAATTGAATCTGTAACTGCAGAAGGTGATTACACAGTTATCTTTAAATTAAAACGTGCACAAGCACCGTTCTTAAAAAATATTGCAATGAGTCCTTTTGGAATTGCTAGTCCGACTGCATTGGAATCTGCAGGAGATGCTTTTGGAGACAATCCAGTAGGTACAGGTCCATTTAAATTTGTTGAATGGAAACGTAATGATTCAATAACTGTTGAAAAATTTGAGGATTATTGGGCTGAAGGACTTCCAAAGCTTGATAAAGTTGTTTTCCGCTCTATTCCAGATAACTCTGCTCGTTTAAATGCGCTTCTTACAGGTGAAATTGATTTAGCTGATGGAGTAAATCCAGCAGATGGTGCAACAGTTGAAGGTGATTCAACTCTACAACTATTTGAACGCCCATCTATGAACGTAGGATATCTAGGTCTTACATCTACACGTCCTCCATTTGATAATGTAAAAGTTCGACAAGCGATTAACCATGCAATTGACAAACAAGCTATCGTAGATGCTTTCTTCGAGGGTCGTGCGGAAGTTGCGAAAAACCCAATGCCATCTTCTATTAGTGGATACAATGATGACATTCCAGGTTATGAGTACGATCCAGCAAAAGCAAAAGAACTTTTAGCAGAAGCAGGATTTGCGGATGGCTTTGAAATGGAATTATGGGCAATGCCTGTACCAAGACCATATATGCCAGATGGAACTAAGGTGGCTGAGGCTATTCAAAAGAACTTAGAGGATATCGGTGTTAAAGCGAAAATCGTTTCCTTTGAGTGGGCGACTTATTTAGAAAAAGCTCGTAACGGAGAAGCGGATGCATTCATGTTAGGTTGGACTGGTGATAACGGAGACGCAGATAACTTCCTTTATGTATTACTGGACAAAGATAATATTGGAAGCAATAACTACACTTACTATAGCAACGACGATCTACACAACATCCTAATTGAAGCACAAACAGAAGTTGACGAAGATAAACGTAATGAATTGTATAAGCAAGCTCAAGAAATCATATTTGCAGATGCTCCTTGGGTACCACTTGCACACTCAACTCCATTACTAGCAGGGAAAGCAGAATTGGTAGACTTCTTACCACATCCTACTGGATCTGATAAATTAACGAAAGTCGACTTTAAGTAATAAGCTTGAAGGGGAGAGGTCTTCGTGATTTCTCCCTTTTCTATATTAATTTAGAGAGAATAGCCTTACTACTTAGAAACTAACTAGATTCCAGTGCTTTTATTTATAAGGAGAGGTGAAGACAATGCTTCACTATATCGGAAAAAGATTATTACAATTAATCCCTGTTTTGCTTGGTATGACATTTGTTGTCTTTATGATTATACGGGCTATCCCTGGGAATCCTGCTCAGGTTATATTAGGGCAATTAGCATCAAAAGAAGCGATAGAAGCATTAGAAATAAAACTCGGATTAAATAATCCATGGTATACGCAATACTTTGATTACTTATTTGGTCTCCTAAAAGGAGATCTAGGAGAATCGATGCGAACAGTTCAACCAGTTGCAAAAGAGATCTGGCCATACTTAGCGGCAACATTTGAATTGGCTCTGTTTGCCATTATTATTGCGGTCATTATTGGAGTGAATGCTGGAATTATCTCTGCTTGGTTCCAAAACTCTTGGTTTGATTACTTTGCAATGATCTTAGCGTTAATAGGTGTATCGATGCCAATCTTTTGGTTAGGTTTGATGGAACAATGGATATTTGGAATAGAATTTCAATGGCTCCCTACGACAGGTAGAGAAGATGTTAGGAATCCAGTTTCATCTGTCACGAACTTATATGTATTAGATACGATTTTGAATGGTCGTTTTGATCAGCTGGGTGTCGTGTTAAAACATCTAGTATTGCCGGGTATTGCACTTGCAACTATTCCAATGGCCATTATTGCACGAATGACTCGTTCTAGTATGTTAGAAGTAATGAGAGCTGATTATGTTCGAACTGCTCGAGCAAAAGGGCAAAAAATGTTTTGGGTTGTTTATAAGCATTCGTTGAAGAATGCCATCATTCCAGTATTAACAGTTATCGGCTTGCAAATGGGTCTGTTACTTGGTGGAGCGATATTAACAGAAACTATTTTTGGGTGGCCTGGTATTGGACGTTATATTTATGATGCAATTCAGTTCCGTGACTATCCTGTCATACAATCTGGAATATTAATTGTTGCGTTTATTTTTGTCATGATTAATCTATTTGTTGATATTTTATACGGTTTAATTGATCCAAGGATTAAATACGACTAAAGGAGGAATGAGGATGTCCGAAATGGTTCCAAACACGATAAATGAAGCAGTAGGTACTGTAAAAGAAACGTCAACTGGCCCTTGGCGTGATGCTTGGCGAAGCTTTAGTAAAAACAAAGTAGCGCTAGTTGGAGCAGTGATAGTTCTTTTCTTCGTGTTTTTAGCTGTATTTGGTCCGTGGTTAGCACCCCAAGGGATTAATGAACAGTCCATAAAAGATCATCGATTGCTTCCGCCATCCAGTGAATTTTGGTTTGGGACAGATGATTTTGGTAGAGATATTTTTTCACGTATTATACACGGAGCAAGAATTTCACTTGGAGTAGGCTTTTTCTCTGTTATTGGTTCCGTAGTGGTAGGTAGTATTCTTGGGATTATTGCAGGTTATTATGGAAAATGGGTGGATATGATTATATCCCGAGTTTTTGATGTAATGCTAGCATTTCCAAGTATATTATTGGCTATTGCAGTTGTTTCTGTATTAGGTCCTTCCCTACGTAATGCATTGATTGCCATCGCAATTATTAATATTCCTAACTTTGGTCGACTCATTCGCTCAAAAGTTTTAAGTATTAAAGAGGAGGAATACATAACATCTGCCAAAGCGATAGGGATGAAAGACATAAGAATATTATTTTCTCATATTCTTCCGAACTCGCTAGCTCCTGTAATTGTTGCAGGTACATTAGCCATTGCATCGGCGATTATTGAAGCAGCAGCTTTAGGTTTTCTTGGTCTTGGAGCGCAGGCACCTGCACCAGAATGGGGAAAAATGTTAGCGGATGCTCGAATGTTTTTACGTAATGCACCATGGACAATGATTTTCCCAGGCCTTGCGATTATGCTAACAGTACTTGGTTTTAATTTAATGGGAGATGGACTCCGAGATGCTTTGGATCCTCGAATGAAAAACTAAAAAACGTGTCACCTAGATAAATAGGTGACACGTTTCAAACCGTTGACAAACTTGAATTTATGTTTAAATAGGGTAGATCCGTTTATCCGAAGCCGAGGGACTGAAAAAGTCCTCACTGAGATTTCTATAACAGTATGTGAACGACAAGTTGTTCACATACTCGATTTTTATTTCGGACTCGTTAATTTCCGTTCCACGCGGACGCTTTCCACCGGCATGGCTTCAGCCGCTTCCCTCGCTACGCTCAGTCCAGGGTCTTCAGCTCATGCTATTCCGGCTGGAGTCGCCGCCTTCCACTCCAATCAACTATTATCCGCTTTTCATTTAGGAAACCCTTATGCTATAAAAAAGGTTTTTATCACTTACATTTTTTCGATTAGTATTTATAGAAAATCGTTGAAAAAGGCGACACTCCTGCGGGAATAGCGTTAGCCGAAGACCCCGCAGCGCAGCGAGGAGGCTAAGGCAACGCCCGCGGAAAGGGAGACGTTTCAACGATTTTCTTATTCGGAGGCCATTATTTAGTAAATACAATTTCTATAGACTTTTTCAGTGCCCTCGCTAAGCGCCTGCTTTTTCCACTGTTGCAAGGAAACTTTGTCAATGCAGGTATGTGTGCTTTTGAGAAAAACCTAATATGGTGTTTCTTCTATTTGTACAGTAAGTTCAGAGCTGTGAAAGTTTTGATACGAAGTAATTAGTGTATCGATGTGTTCTAATTGCTCTTCATATTTTAAAATATTGGATAGTATATGAAGTAAGTGATAAGTTGAAAATTCCTCTTCAATTTTAGTAACCGCAATTTGTTGGACAAAAATATCCATAACTTCTTGTCTTTGAATGAACGCTTGTGAACCATTCCATTCTATATGCTCTGGTTTTAACTTCCCTATAAACTTCAAATGAAGCTGTTCATGATAAGTTAGGAGAGAATCTAAACGTTCCTTGATCATCATTCGAAAATGTTCGGGAAGTTCTAATAACTCGTTCTCATGGAGATGAAGTCTTTTTAAGACATCCAAGCTTTTATAGGAAACGGAGATTAGTTCTCTATAGATAACTAATTTTCTTCCTTTTGTATATGTTGCTTTTTTAGAATAGCCACGTTCTTCTTTAAAAAATGAATAAATCTGATCTATACGAGTTAATCGATCTTGTATTTGATTAATTGCTTGTTTTGTAGAGCTATGATCGGACGCATGTCTTACAGCAATTCGTATCCATCGTATAATCTCATCTTGCGTATAGTGAATGGCATTAAACAATTTCGTTTCGAATTTAGGAGGTATAAATATTAAATTCACCACAAATGCAGATACGACTCCGACAAGAATTGTTAAAAATCGTATTAAAGCAAATGTTAAAAAGTCATCACTTTGAACTTCCATTATCGCAATAACGGTTACGAGAGCTAAAGAAATTGTTTTTTCAAGTTTAAACTTCAGCATAATCATAATAGCAAATATTGCAGCAAAACCGACTGCAATAAAGTGATTTCCAAATACTAAGGCGAAAATAACAGCTATTGCAGCTCCGATTAAATTCGATTGTATTTGTTCAATAACAGTCAAATAGGATCTATATATTGAAGGTTGAACTGCAAATATCGCAGCTATTCCCGCAAAAACAGGGCTAGGAAGCTGGAGTAAATCTGCGATGAATAATGAAAAAACAATCGCTACTCCAGTTTTGAATACGCGAGCTCCTAATTTCATTTAATCCTATCCTTTCATTTTTGCAGGTTTCATGTAACTTTTACTTTAATTGTGCGAAAGCCTTGTTAACTGCAGCAATTGTATTATTAATATCTTCTTCTGTGTGTGCAGTTGTAATAAACCACGCTTCGTATTTAGAAGGTGCAAGATTAATACCTTCATTGAGCATAAGTTTGAAGAATTTGGCGAACATTTCACCATCTGTCGCTTCTGCTTGGTCGTAGTTTTCTACTTTTACATCGGTAAAATAAACAGAAAGTGCACCTTTTATTCGATTAATGGTGATTATTATATTATTTCTTTCTGCGGCTTCTAGAATACCTTCTTCTAATATTCCACCCAGTCTATCTAATTCTTCATATACACCGGGTTGTTGTAAAACTTCTAAACAAGCAATCCCTGCTTGCATAGACGCAGGATTACCTGCCATTGTTCCTGCCTGGTAAGCAGGTCCGAGTGGAGCTACTTGTTCCATGATTTCTTTTTTCCCACCGTATGCTCCAATCGGAAGGCCTCCACCGATTATTTTACCAAGTGCAGTTAAATCCGGAGTCTGATTTAACATAGTAGAAGCAGCTCCATAATGGAAACGGAAAGCTGTGATTACTTCATCATAGATGACAAGTGTACCTTTGTCTTTTGCAATCTTGTGAACAAGTGGTAAAAATCCTTCGTTTGGCTCTACCATACCAAAGTTTCCAACAATCGGTTCAACTAAAATACAAGCTAATTCTTCACCCCATTTTTGCATAGCTTCTTCATAAGCTTTTGGATCATTAAATGGAATAGTAATCACTTCTTCAGCAATAGTTTTAGGAACTCCTGCGGAATCTGGTGTACCAAGTGTAGCTGGCCCCGAACCTGCTGCCACTAAAACTAAATCTGAGTGACCATGATAGCAACCAGCAAATTTCATCACTTTCGTTCTTCCTGTATATGCACGTGCTACACGTATGGTAGTCATTACTGCTTCTGTACCTGAGTTTACAAAGCGTACTTTATCCATAGAAGGTATTGCTTCTTTTAACATCTTTGCAAACGTCACTTCATGTTTTGTTGGAGTACCATAAAGCAGTCCAGTTTGTGCTGCTTTTGTAATTGCTTCAGTAATATGTGGATGCGCGTGTCCAGTAATAATAGGTCCATAAGCTGCTAAATAATCGATATATTTATTACCGTCTACGTCATAAAAATAAGCGCCTTCTGCTCTATCCATGACAGTTGGTGCTCCACCACCAACGGCTTTATATGATCTAGATGGGCTGTTTACGCCACCTACGATATGTTCAAGTGCTTCACTATGTATTTGTTCAGATTTAATTCGTTCCAATTGTAAAACCTCCGCTTGATTTGTCTTGCTTTACTGAAATGAAAGTATAACGTTATGAACGAGCCACTGTCCAGTCACCTCGGCAAAGCTGTCCATTTTAATTGTAGTAAATTTTTATGAAAAAGGCTAAAGAAAATTGAACTTACTGGAAAACTTCGATACTATAAAGGCAATACCAAGGGGAGGAATCGATATGCAAACATTAGAAGGTATGATAGCACCAAAATTTTCATTAAAAAATGAAGCAGGAGAAATAATATCATTAGACAATTTTGCTGGTAAGAAGTACGTTGTTTTGTATTTCTATCCGAAAGACTCTACTCCAGGCTGCACTACAGAAGCTTGTGATTTTAGAGATACACATGAAGCCTTTGCTGATTTAAATGCGGTTATTCTTGGTGTAAGTGCAGATAATGAAAAAGATCATACGAAATTTATTGAGAAACATGGTTTACCATTCTCTTTGTTAGTTGACGATACTCATGAAGTGTCGGAAGCATATGGAGTATGGAAATTAAAAAAGATGTTTGGTAAAGAATTTATGGGAATTGAAAGATCTACATTTCTAATTGATCCAACGGGAACTGTTATAAAAGAATGGCGTAAAGTAAAGGTAGATGGTCATGTAGAGGAAGCGTTGGATATATTGAAACAAATTGTGACAAGTGGAGAATAAAAATGAACATATTATTTTCTTTTCTACCTAAACCAGAGCAACAAGCAAACTTAATACAAAGATTCCCACATGAAAAATTTTATTTTCAAAAACCATTTGATGAAGAAACCTTGCGAAATGCTGATATATTTGTAACGTATGGTGAAGATTTAAATGTATCTCATATTGAACTGGCAGATAGATTAAAATGGATTATGGTAGCTTCGGCTGGATTAGAAAAGATGCCTTTGAAGGAAATAGCAAGTCGTAATATACTTGTGACGAATGTTAGAGGCATTCATAAAATACCGATGGCAGAGTCAATTGTCGCGCATATATTATCCATAAAAAAATCACTTCCGATTATTGCTCAAAACCAAAGGGATAGTTTATGGTCAAAGAAAGTGTCTTCATCAGAGCTATTTGATTCAACTGCATTGATTTTAGGACCTGGTGCAATCGGAGGTGAGGTGGGAAGAATCCTGCAGGCTTTCGGCGTCCATACAATAGGGTGCAATCGTAGCGGAGAACAAGCCGATTTTATGAATGAAATGGTTTCTTTTTCTTACCTAAAAAAAGCACTGCCCAAAGCAGATATTGTTATATCTATACTACCAAGTACTGTAGAAACAAGGAATTTATTAACCTCTGAGCATTTTCATTGTATGAAACGTACAGCTATCTTTATGAATTTCGGAAGAGGAGATGTAGTGAAAGAGGAAGTGCTTTTACAGGCATTACAAAATAACTGCATTGCATACACAGTGTTAGATGTTTTTGAAAATGAACCGCTAAAAGAAGATCATCCTTTTTGGAAAATGGAGAATGTAGTCGTTTCTCCCCATGTTTCCAGTCATTCTTCTCAATATGTCGTCCGTGCACTCGATATTTTTACTGAGAATTTAACGAAGTGGCTTAATGGTGATACTTCATTTAAAAACGTTATTGATTTGGAAAGAGGATACTAATAGTAGTACATATTCCCTTTAATACTGTAAAGTTTGACATTCAATGCTCTTTTTCCTTATACTTATTGTAACAATTACAAACTAAGAATAAATATGAAGAGAGGTGCATTGCGATGACGGAAGTACATTTAAGAGATGCTTTAGATACATTAAAATCTACTGGTGTACGTATTACACCTCAACGCCATGCGATATTGGAATTTATTATCCAATCAATGTCCCATCCAACTGCGGACGATATATATAAAGCACTTGAAAGTAAATTCCCTAGCATGAGTGTTGCAACAGTGTATAACAACTTACGTGTATTTAGAGAAGCTGGGTTAGTTAAAGAACTTACTTATGGAGACTCATCTAGTAGATTTGATTTCATAACAAATGATCATTATCATATGATTTGTAATTCATGTGGGAAAATTGTAGACTTTCATTACCCTGGATTAGATGAAGTAGAGCATTTAGCTTCCCATTTAACTGGATTTGAAGTTAGTTCACACCGCATGGAGATATATGGAACATGCCCAACGTGTAAAGAGCAGGCAACGAATGTACAATAAGAAAACCGAGCGAAAACATTTCGCTCGGTTTTTTATTTTATCTATAGTTATCTCTTTCTATTTAAAGATTGATCGAATTCTTGACCCTCGAGTGATGGGTCCAGTGTCAATGGTTCTTTACAATACATACACATATCAACTCTCCCTAACACCTTTGTATGTTTTCCGCAATTCGGACAAACAACTTGTACAGCTTTAGTAGATAGTAAACCAATCCACCCATAAACAGCTGTGCTTGCTATAATAGAAATTAATCCAAGAGTCATAAAAATAGTTACTAAAATAGCATTTTCTCGAAAGAATATTGCTCCATACATAATGATGAATCCGAAGAAAATTAGTCCCAAAGCAAAGGAACGTATTCGGTTTATTTTGTTTTTATAAGGTTTCATTTTCATCCTCCTAATTTCTAAATCCACTATATCATATTTTGTTATGAACTACTCCCCTTTTACTTCAAGTTACTTATCTTAATATCCCATGATAACTCATAACTATGTTAGACTTCTTGACGTTAATGTTAAAATAATATTTTGAATGAACTAATAGAAGGAGATATAAAATAGTTGTCGAAAAACTATATAATGAAATAAAGGAGGCTCAATTTTGGAAGCACTTTTGAGACCTATTTATCAAGAAAGAGCAAGTGATCCTAATACACTAGGTATTATATTTGTAGAAAAACGTGAAGAGGTTAGTCCGATAACAGATACATTTGATTCTATTTTATTTATATTGACTAAAGAAGCAGAACATCCTATTTTTACAAAGCATTATACGTTTAATGATAAAAAAGCTGCTATGCATGTAATCACTGAGAGACAGTTAAAAAAATGGTTACTGCTAGGAACAAATCCTAAATTAGTAGATTGGCTACTTAATGGCAGAGTAATCTTCGATAGAAATGAATATATAGAAGAATTGAAAAAAGAGTTACAAGAGTTTCCGATTAACGGAAGAAAAGTAAGGATGGGTATAGAATTCGCTAAATTAAGTAAGAGATACTTAGAGGGTAAACAGTTTTTTGAGCAGTTGAATTATTTAGATGCTTATAATCATATAGTAGAGTCTTTACATCATTTAGCTCGTTTGGCTGTGTTTGAACATGGAATGCATCCAGAAGTGATGGTTTGGAAACAAGTGAAACAGTTAGATCCATCCATCTATAAATTATACGATGAGCTTGTTTCAAGTGAAGAGTCGTTAGAAAAGAGATTAGAACTCTTATTTTTAGCAAGTGAATTTTTAATTCATTCTAGAATAAAAGAGGGTGCACAACATATATTAGAGGTGCTAGCTTCAAAAGATTATTGGACAATCCAAGAGATTCATGAGCAAGAGGAATTAAAAAATTACTCTGTGGATTTAGAAGTCTTTATAGAATTTTTAGTAGAAAAAGGTTTTATATCTATTGAAAAACAACCTACCAAAAGCAATGAAATCATGCATAGATACTATAAAGTTAATTGATTTTTAAATGATTGAAAAAAACGGACAAAGATTTGTTCGTTTTTTTGTTGACAAAACTATCGAGATAGTTGTATTATAATAAGCGTCGTCAAAAACGAAATAAAAAATATTGACGAAAAAGTTTTTTGAAAAACTTCTTGACTCTTCGCTCGAGTGGTGATAAATTAGAGAAGTCGCAAAAAACGACATAACAAAATGAACATTGAAAACTGAACATGCAAAACGTTAAGACATATAGCTTGATAGACTAACTTCGGTTAGTCGGATAGC
>NZ_JARHXR010000020.1:0-103244 GCF_029222665.1 Bacillus sp. Cr_A10 | reverse complement strand
TGTCGTTTTGTTTTGGCGACCTTTGTATCTTAACATCGTTTTAACATGAATGTCAACACTAAATCATAAAATTTATTAGAAAGAATGGAAAGGTGCGATATTACAATGAAAACAAAGCTTTTACTAATCGGAACTGTGCTGGTATTTTTAAGTCTCTTTTTTATTATCCCAAATAAGTATTCATCAATGCTTCCTGTTTTTCAGTTAACTGAAGAACCTACTGTTGTCTCTAAAGGATCACATGGCAAAACGATTACAATCGATTTAACTTTTGGTAAAGAGGATATGGAAACTTTCATAAAAAGTTTGCAAGCGCCTTATCCACATTTTTTCATAAGTATTGATTGGATTAAACGTTCACCTTCTCTTATTAAAATAATGAAAGAGAAAAGTATTCCTATTAGTCTATTAGGGCAAGATGGGCTTAAATATATAGAAGATCCTAATTTATTTAAAAAGGAAATTGATGAATTTGAACAATCTGTTGGTGAACTTCCGCTTTGGTTTCGGACAAAAGACTATGAGTTTCCTATGGAATTACAAAAAACAGCGTGGGAAAATGAAGTTAATTTACTAAGCTCTAGTAAGTACTGGATGAAAGGAGATCCATTTCCTAAGCTCGAAAAAGGAGATATTCTAAGTGTTCCGCTCCATCAGGAGGAACGAATAGATATAAAGCAATTAAATCAACTACTTAAATCTGACTCTCTACTTTCTGTTGAACAAAATATTTTTGGTTTAACAACTAAAAGTAAAACTATTCCTGATTAACAACATACGAGTAAAAAAATGCTCTGACCATTTAGATGTCAGAGCATTTTTTATTTAGAAACGGCTTCTTTTCTTGCTTTTCTACGTTCTTCTAGTTTTTTTCTATCTTCATCTGATTTTGCATTGTATTTTGGCAAAGCTAATAATTGGTAGGCATTAACTGCGAGAATTGGGAATAATAATAATGTCACCCAGCTATCTACGTTGTCTGCTCGTACCATCAATACAGGCAACCACTCTAATGTAGAAACAACAATCATAAAGAATAATGCAGATATAAGTGTATGTTTTTTAGTTATTTTGGCTTTAGTTATCGCTACTACTACTGCAGTTACAATTAGTATGAGTAATAAAATAACATATAACCAAATTTGCCCGGTTGTTTCTGCATTCGGTTTAAAACGGAAGAAAACCAAATCAAAAATAACGATAAGTATTATTAATAGTTGTACCCAGTTCCATAATGTTAATGTTCTAAAAATATTTACACCCATTTGATGAATTGTTAAATAAGCAAAAAAGCCCATTTGAGTGATTACGCTTATCGTAAATCCCATAATAACCATAAAAGCGAATGCTGCGAAGAACTCACTCCATTGACCTGCTTCAAAATATTTAGCAAAAGCATCGTCCCAACGTATAAATAAACCTAACACACCTGTGATTAGTCCACCTATCCACATAGCATTTAGAAAAAATTTAAACCAATTTCGAATTGTCACGGCAAAAAATCCTCCATATCCTTCTACTTCCCATATAGATTGTAACAACCATTAACAAAAAAATCTATTTGTTACTTACTTCAGTACATATTTAAATAAAAAATGTGAACAATAATTGAAAGGATGGTGATTGATTTGAAGTATTTTGCCTTCATTTTATTAACTATTGGCTTACTGGCTGGATGTAATGGTAATCCTACCTCTTCCACGCCTTCTTATGATGAGATGAAAAAAATGGTGATTGATGCACTACAAACAGAAGAAGGAAAAAAATCTGTTCGAAAACTTTTAGATGACCCTGAATTTCAAGGAATGTTAGTTATTGATAGCGAGCAAGTAAAGAAGTCGGTTGAACAAACCATGTTATCAAAGGATGCAGAAGAATTTTGGAAAGAAGTTTATCAAGACCCTAAATTTTCAGAAACAATGGCAAAAAGTATGATGAAGCAACAGGAAGAATTAATGAAGACTCTCATGAAAGATCCGGAATACTTGAAAAGCCTCGAAAGCTTTTTTGGTTCTGCTGAAATGAATAAGGAGCTAGGAAAAGTATTACAATCTCCTGATATGCGGAAAGAAATGCAAAAAGTCGTGGAAGAAACAATCCAAAGTCCTTTATTGCAAACTAAGTGGCAAAAACTTGTTGAAGAGGCTGGAGGAGGAGGACAAAAAAGCGAAGGTGGTGGCGGTGGCTCCGAAGAGAAGGGATCAGAACAAGGAAAAGAAGCTGAAAAATAAGGCCGCTCCTCTTAAGGAAACGGCCTTTTTCTTATGCTTTTTCAATAACTTTTCGAGCAATGTCTAAATATATTTTACCTGTATCATGTGTTTCTCCATATACAGAGGGAGCAAAGTCAATATCGTTCCAATCTGGTTGTCCTAGTGGTATTTGACCAAGTAATTCTGTACGAAGTTCATCCGCAAGTTTTGGTCCCCCACCTTTACCGAATACAAATTCACGCTCTCCAGTAGATTTAGATTCAAACCAAGACATGTTTTCAATTACACCTAATATTTCATGATCTGTTTGAAGAGCCATTGCCCCAGCACGTGCTGCTACGAATGCTGCAGTAGGATGCGGTGTTGTTACTACTATTTCTTTAGAGGTAGGTAACATTTGGTGAATGTCTAAGGCAACGTCACCTGTACCTGGAGGTAAGTCTAATAATAAATAATCTAACTCGCCCCACTCCACATCTTTAAAGAATTGATCTAACACTTTTCCAAGCATTGGCCCACGCCAAACTACCGGAGTATTGTCTTCTACGAAGAATCCCATCGAAATTACTTTTACACCTTTACGATCTACAGGGATAATACGGTCTTCTTTAATTTGTGGCATATCTTTGACACCCATCATATCTGGAACACTAAACCCGTATATGTCTGCGTCTACTAAGCCGACTTTTTTCCCTAGACGTGCAAGTGCTACTGCTAAGTTTACGGATACAGTTGATTTACCAACTCCACCTTTACCAGAAGCAATTGAAATAATTTTCACTTTGCTGCCAGGAGAAAGGATGCTTTCATTATCGCTTTCTTTTGCTTGACCGCGAAATTGCTCTAATACTTCTTTTGGAAGTTCTTCAAAACGAATACCAACAGTTGCTGCTCCTGCGTCCTTCAATACTTCCACTACTTTTCCTTGCAATTGCATTTGCTCTGCAGAATTAATTTTTGCGATTGCTAACTTTACACTGACATGATTTTTTTCTTCTTTTATAGATACCTCTGAAATTCCGTTTGTTTCTTCTAATGTTCTATGTAAAAATGGATCATTTAATTCTCCTAATAATGCTCTTACTTGTTGCTCATTAATCATTTGTAGACACTCCCCTTTAAGTTAACTATTCGCAATATAGTATACCATATACGAGTGTCTACAATCCCTCACATTGACTCAGTAAATATTATCTTCTACGAAACGACGTACACCCTTTGTAATTGCGTCTACCATTTGGTTTTGATACTTATCGGATTTTAGCAATTCTCTTTCTTCATTATTGCTCAAAAATCCAGTTTCTAGTAATACCGTAGGTGCTTTTGATTTCTTCAAAATATAAACTTGTTTGATGGCAAGTGCTTCTCTTTCTGTATTTCCAATATCTTCACGGATTGCCCCTTGAATGGATTTCGCTAGTAACTCCCCACCTTCATGTCCCTCCGCATGATAGAATACTTGCGCCCCTCTCCATCTTTCCTCTGGGACCGCATTTACATGTAAACTGATCACTATATCCGCTTCCGCATTATTAATAATCTCTTCTCGCAGAAGTAAATCTGCACGCTTTCTTGAACGGATTGTCGGGAAATCTTCATCGGGAGCATGCTCGGCAATTGCATCCCCTTCTTTACGACGTGTCAAAACAACGGTAGCACCATTTTCCTTTAAAGTCTTTTCCAGTTTTAGAGACATAGCAAGCGTAATATCTCTCTCTACTGTTTCACCATGACTGGCGCCTCCGTCCAAACCTCCATGCCCAGGGTCTATTACTACTTTAACCCCACTTAATGGTTCCGGCATGAAAAAACTTAAATCGCTTGCTTTTGTACTATAAAACACTGCAACCAAAGAAATTAAAAACAATACTCCAATAACCAGCCACTTTTTCAGTTCCATCGCTCCTTTTTCACTCATTATACGTATGAGGGACAAAGAGTATGTTTGCTTTTTGGAACAAGTTATCTAATCTTTATCAATTCTATAAATTCCTTTTTTATTTCTAATAACACAGCCATTTTTCTTGAAGATATTGATCATATGTTTATTACTTTCATCTGTACTACCTACGTAAGTTTTGGCGTTCATCTGCTTCATTAGATATAACGTGATTTTGTGAATCTCTGCTCCCAAACCGAAACCTCTCTTGTTAGGCACAATGCCGAAGTAGAACATTCTCCCTTCATCTGTTGTTCCCATCTCCATATGGGGAATACTAATTCCAACCAATTCATTGTCTTTTAAAAAGTAATAGCAATGACTTCTCCAGTTTTCTCCCAGTTCTTGAGATAAGGCAGCCATTATTTTCTCAATTAATTGTGGGATGTTTTTATTGGCTGAACCTGAACGACATAATTCATATGCATCGGCAAACTCTTTGTCTGTCATTAACCCTTCCGATAGAGCGTGGAATGTTAACTCACTTTCAATTAACTGTTCTTCTTCTAACGATTTTGTATATTCATGGATGACCGAAATTTTTCTAAACCCTTTAGAAAGTAACCAGTTTTCAAAGTGTTCCTCCATTAGTAATGATAAATATTCAATTTTTTGTTCTTCATATTCTTTTAATAACTTGGTAAATCCCACTTTATAATCTTCTTCTGACTTACCCTCTATATTAATTTGATCTACTAACCAGTATGCTTTGTTTTTAATGGTGTTGTATAGGCGCATTTAAATCTCTCCTCACTTTGTTACTTAAATAAAAGGATGGTACGGCCAGCACAGTAATAAGTCCAATGATAGTAAATACCATTCCCCCACCATTCAAGCTGTCTAATAGGAAACCACCTAAACTTGGGCCAGCTATTCTACCAATCGATTTCACCCCTGATAATGCAAAATAGGTTCCTTTTTCATGGTCTTCGCACATGTCATCAATATGAATGTCCACCATTGTGAACACTAAAACTTCTCCAGCTGTAAAAATGACCATCGCAATGATTAACATGAAAATGTGCTCACTTTGCCCAAAGAAAAACAAACCGATCGATAACAAAGAGCTTCCAATCATCAAGGAAGTCGTTGTACTAATTATTTCCCCTAACTTATAAACAAAGTATTGAATAACGATAACAGTAATGGCATTGGTTGTGATGAGCCACGAAAAATACTTAATCGCTAGCTCATAATCAAACGTAATACCTAAATACTGACTAAAGGTCGAATCGAATTGGCTATAACCGAAACTGATAAAAATTAAAGCTAATATAAATACGCTAAATGCATGATCCTTTTTAAACACATAGAACGATTGAAATATAGATATTTTCTTAGAATCTGCCGCCACTTGTTTCATTGGATACTTTTTAAAGATAACGGCAAATGTCACTATATTAATTAAGAATATAAAACCTACAGCGAAAAACAACTTCTCCATGCCAAATTGCTGAAAATAGACAGACGTTAGCGGAGCGATCGCTGCAGAAATATTAATTAAAAAATACCGAATATTAAAGATCAACCGTCTATTTTCAGGCTCCGTGTACAGACTTAACAGCACACGATACGTAGGCTCTACAATTGCTTGACTTATCCCTAATACCGCAGCAAACAAAATGAACCCAGCGTAATGATCAATAACCGGGAAATAGAAATAACACCCTAAATATCCGATCAGCCCCGTAATGATGACTTTATCTTTTCGAAACTTATCAATATATGGCCCAATAAAGAAACTCATAAACAAATTAGATAACGCTAAGGTTGAAATAATGGCTCCAATCTGAAAGCTTGAATAATGAAATTCATCTAATAAAAATAGTGTAAGATACGGTAGCACTAAAAAAGTGCCAAACCTCGCAATGAAAATACTAAGCAGAATAGTAGACGTAACAACATTAAATTTACTTCTCATAATTTACCTCTTCATATGTAATAATTTCCTTTTTAATATACCCCTCCCAATTCAACGAAACAATATATTTTCATAAAATCTCTCAAGAATACTTCAGGAGTGTTACTGGTGCCTGGCACCAGTAACACTCCTGTAACACAATATAAAAACACGTTAAAGAAAGTTATAAGTAATAGGTGCAAAAAATCCTTTCCATTATTAAACACAATAGGATACAAAACGCAAAATATTTTTTCTTTTCCAATTATTATTCTAAAAAAACAATTGACTTTTTCATTCAAATCACTAAAATTTACATTACGACATTTTTTTATCATCCTATTTTGCCTGAATAGTCATATCTATTACGTTTTTTTATCACAATAGCACTGGATGTGGAGCCATGTTCAAATAAAAATATAGTAAATATCTAAGAATAAATATTATTCTAAAAAAAGAAAGCGCTTTATTTTTCAAACAGAAGGGATAGATAGTGGTGCCAAAAGATGAAAAAAACCTTTTACAGTCCGCCATTCAACCAGAAGAGCAAAAATTAAAACGGGGATTGAAAGCTCGTCATTTAACGATGATTTCAATTGGAGGTTCTATTGGTACAGGACTATTTTTAAGTAGTGGCGCAGCGATCAATACAGCTGGCCCAGGTGGTGCTTTACTTGCATATGCTTTGGTTGGTGCAATGGTCTATTTTGTTATGACAAGCCTTGGAGAAATGGCAGCTTTTATGCCAACTAGTGGTTCCTTTAGTACGTATGGTACAAAGTTCGTAGATCCTGCATTTGGATTCGCAATCGGTTGGACATATTGGTTTAACTGGGCAATGACCATAGCGGCAGAGTTATCTGCCTCCACGATGATTATGAAGTTCTGGTTTCCAGATAGTCCATCATTGGTATGGAGTGCATCATTTTTAACGCTTATTTTTCTTTTGAACTATTTATCTGTTAAAGGGTACGGGGAAGGTGAATATTGGCTTTCCTTAATTAAAGTAAGTGCGATTGTTATCTTTATCGTAGTAGGTGTACTGATGATTTTCGGAATCATGGGTGGAGAAGTAGTAGGATTTAAAAACTTTACCGTTGGCGATGCTCCTTTTTCAGGAGGTCTCATTGGTGTATTTATTGTTTTTATTGCAGCAGGGTTCTCTTTTCAAGGAACCGAGATTGTTGGGGTGGCTGCTGGTGAAAGTGAAAATCCAGCGAAAAATGTACCTATCGCTATAAAAAGTGTTTTCTGGAGAATTCTTTTATTTTATATTTTAGCGATTCTCGTAATTGCTTTGATCATTCCTTACACACATCCAAGTTTACAAAGTGAAAATGTCATGGTTAGTCCTTTTACGCTAATTTTTGAAAAAGCCGGAATTGCATTTGCAGCATCTCTTATGAACGCAGTTATTTTAACAGCTGTTTTATCAGCAGGTAACTCTAGTCTATATGCATCCACTCGTATGCTATATTCCATGGCTAAAGAGGGACAAGCTCCTAAGATTTTTGGCAAGCTTAATAAACGTGGTGTTCCAGTGGCTGGTATGATTTTAACGTGTGCTATCGGCACGCTTGCCTTTTTGGCTTCTTTCTTTGGTGATGGTGTCGTTTATATTTGGTTGATGAATGCTATCGGTATTACTGGGTTTATCTTTTGGCTCGGTATTTCGATCAGTCACTATCGTTTCCGTAAAGCCTTTATTGCTCAAGGTCATTCACTGGACCTATTACCTTATAAAGCAAAATGGTTTCCGATCGGTACAATTTTTGCGATTGCATGCGGATTAATCGTTATTTTAGCTCAAAACTTCCAAGCTTTCCTTGCAGATAAAGTAGATTGGGGTAGCGTTGTTGCTGCATACTTAGGCATACCTCTCTTCCTTTGCTTATGGATTGGCTATAAATTAAAAAATAAAACGAAATTCGTTAAACCTGAGGACGTAGAATTTGAATTTGATTATGACAAAAAATTAAATAAATAATCTTTCTACGGACAACATGTATCATGTTGTCCCCAGGCTGTAGAAAAACTCGAATAAAACGAGTGATCTACAGCCTTTTTAAGTGTATATTAACTTCTTCGAACCTTAGCACTCTCCAGCAGGTATTATTAAATGACCAGTTAAACATACGATGCGTTTTTAGTATCCTGAAATTTGTCTAGCTCCCTTTTATAAGTCGTTTCTTTTTTAAAGTACTTCATTATTACTTAAAATAGAAATATTAAGTAAAACCGAGAGGATTTTTGGCATGGGGAATGTTTACAGTGAGATTGTTCAATTTCAAGGAGATCATTATAATTTCGGTTATATGCAAGGGAACCTTTTAAAAGAATCACCAATAATAATAAATAGAAAGAAACAGTGGGCTTCAAAAAGTCGCCACTTCCTTATTAATGAAATAGAATTCAAAAATGTAATTTTAACATTTGCCCCTCAAATTTGGGATGAGATTCAGGGACTTGCTGATTCTTTAAAATGGAAGATGGAAGATGCGATTCGAGAATTTGGTGGATATTATCTTGAATATGGGAGAAGCGGTTGTTCCATTTTTACAGGAAATGAATATATGGTTCGCAACTATGACAATCATCCATTTTCATATGAAGGGCGCTTTACTATATATCGGCCGACCGATGGAGGTTATGCCGTAATTGGGCCTTCCATGCAAATTACAGGTCGTACAGATGGGATGAATGAAAAAGGGCTTGCAATGGGCTATAACTTCATTAATAGAAAGAATTCAGAGGATGGCTTTGTCTGTAATATGATCGGTCGCATTATTTTAGAAACATGTGTAAACGTAGATGAAGCAATTGATCTCTTGAAGGAAATTCCGCATCGTCATTCATTTAGCTATGTTTTATTGGATACTAAAGGAGAGACATTTGTAGTAGAAGCTTCACCAAGAGCGGTAGAAGTTCGTCAATCAAATGTATGTACGAATCATTTTGAAGAATTAACAGAAGAAAATAGATATCGTATGGATGACTCCTTCCGAAGACAACAAGCGATTCTCCAACAACAAAAAAATGTTACAGATCCATACACAGCATACCGAATGATGAATGACACGGATAAAGGTATTTTTTCAAAAAAATATGGAGCATGGGCAGGTACTTTGCATACCTCCTTCTATTTTCCACAAGAAATGAGAATTGGATTTACACTTGGCGGTGATCGATTACCACTTATCTTTGATTTCAACGAGTGGATGCAAGGAGAAAAAATGAAGGCGAAACGAATAAAAGGCGTACTCGATTCAAATATGCCTTTTATCAATATGGAAGAAATCAATAATATAAAACATCTGTAACTTCTTTCGTTACAGATGTTTTTTCTATCGGTGTATATAGTTTTAAGTCTTTCTCATATTAATAAAAAAGACCCCCAACCAAAATGGTTGAGAGTCTTTGAAAACGCAATATTAACGTTTTGAGAACTGAGGTGCACGACGTGCGCCCTTAAGACCGTATTTTTTACGCTCTTTCATACGTGGGTCACGTGTTAAGAATCCTGCAGATTTCAATGCTGGACGGAAATCAGGATCTACTGTAAGTAGAGCACGTGCAATACCATGACGGATTGCTCCTGCTTGACCTGTGAATCCACCACCATTAACGTTTACATGAATATCATAGCTACCAAGAGTTTGAGTAGTTACTAATGGTTGTTTAATGATTTCACGTAAAGTTTCGAATGGTACGTAATCTTCAACGTCACGTTTGTTAATAATAATTTTTCCTTCGCCTGGTACTAAACGTACGCGTGCTACTGAACTTTTACGGCGACCAGTGCCGATATATTGAACTTGTGCCAAGTGTATGTCCTCCTCTTATTAATTATCCGCGAAGCTCGTATGCTTCTGGTTTTTGTGCTGCATGTGGGTGTTCTGCTCCAGCGTAAACGTTAAGTTTTGAGAACATTTGACGTCCTATTGTGTTTTTAGGAAGCATCCCTTTAATTGCTAATTCGATCATTTTAGTTGGGTACTTAGTACGCATTTCTAATGCAGTACGTTGTTTAAGTCCACCTGCAAATTGAGTGTGACGGTAGTAAATTTTGTCATTTAACTTGTTCCCAGTTAAATGAATTTTGTCCGCGTTGATAATGATCACGTGATCACCTGTATCAACGTTTGGTGTGAATGTTGGTTTATGTTTTCCACGTAAAATAGCAGCTACTTCTGAAGCTAAACGACCAAGAGTTTGGCCTTCAGCGTCAACTACTAACCATTTACGTTCTACTTCGTGACCTTTAGCCATGAATGTTGTACGCATGTATTTTGTCCTCCTAATTCAATCATAATCGATCTATAATTTTCTATATCCTCATACCAATAAGTTTCGGGGCTTATATTGTGGGGTTAATGAAAATACCATACATCATCATATAACGAAAACTTGATTAAGTCAAGCGTTTTTCGAAAAACACCTGGAAAAGTTGTTTCATGAGAAATACTCCACATTTTCTAGGTATAAACCGTGTGCTGGCGCGGTTTTTCCTGCTCTCTTTCGATCACAAGAATTAACTATGTCCCGCATCTCCTCCACACTTTTTTTACCGATTGCAATTTCCCATAAAGTTCCTGCAATAATGCGAACCATATTATATAAAAATCCATTTCCGTTAATCACCATATGCAATTGATTAGACTCTTTTTCTACTTCTAAATGGATGAAATGAATAGTTCTTACAAAATCTTTTACACTAGTATTAGAAGCGCAAAAACTTGAAAAATCGTGCGTTCCCAACAAATAAACTGCAGCCTCTTTCATTAGCTCCACATTGGGTTTATATCGCTCAACATGGACTGAATAATTGCGTTCAAAGGGGCTTTGCACATCATTTAATGACCAAATATAGCGATAGGTTTTCCCTGTAGCATTATATCTTGCGTGGAAATCATCTTGAACTTGTTCTACCGATAAAATGCGAATATCTCCTGGAAGTTGTACATTCAATGCTGTTCGCCATCTTTCCATTGGTAACGTTAGCGAACTATCGAAATGAATAACTTGTCCAGTAGCATGAACTCCAGCATCTGTACGCCCACTTGCAACTACTTTTACGGATTCTCCCTTATGCATGATTCCAAGAACACGTTCTAGCTCCAGTTGTACTGTGCGCTTCCCCGGTTGAACCTGATACCCGGAAAATCCACTTCCATCATAACTGACAATTGCTTTTAACCTCACACCTACACCTCGTCTAACTTCTAAAATAAACAAGAATTCCAGCTAAGAGAACAAGTGACAGTATACTAATCGTATCTCGCGTTTCCCATTCTAACTTGCGATATCTTGTCCTACCCTCTCCACCTTTATATCCTCGTACTTCCATTGCTGTAGCTAAATCCTCCGCACGTTTAAAGGCACTCACAAATAACGGAATGAGAAGTGGAACAACGGCATTCATTCTTTCCTTCATACTTCCAGTCGTCATATCAGATCCTCTCGCCATTTGTGCTTTCATGATTTTATCTGTTTCATCCATTAACGTTGGGATGAATCTTAGCGAGATTGACATCATTAGCGCTAATTCATGCACTGGGAGCTTCCATTTCTTTAAAGGGTTCAATAATGTCTCTAATGCATCTGTAATCGATATAGGGGTAGTAGTGAGCGTTAGAATCGATGTCAATATTACTAGTACGAAAAAACGTATAGAAATAAATATCCCTTGTCGTAAACCTTCCTCATAAATAGATATAAACTTCCATTGAAAAATAATGTCACCTTCACGTGTAAATATTAAATGTAATAAAAACGTGAAAATGATTAGTATAACAACTGGCTTCAAACCATTTATTAAAAAGTATAGGCGAATCTTGGACATACGGATAATTAAAAATGTAAACACAAGCAAAATACCATAAGTAATCCAGTTATTCGCAATAAAAACGATAGCAATAAATAAAAAGACAAAGATCAATTTAGCCCGAGCATCTAACCGGTGTATAAAAGAATCTCCTGGTATATAGCGACCGAATATCATTTTCTCTAGCATTAAACCTCACGCTCCTTTTTAATCATTTGCGCAAGCTCTTCTGCCAAGGATTCTTCGGTTAAGCATATTGAAGGCAGTTTTTTTCCTGTCATCTTCTCTATCTTTTTTTGAAATTTAACACTTTGAGGTAATTCCAAGCGATAATCTGTTAAGCGCTCTTCGTTATCAAAAATTTCTATTGGTAAACCTTCTAAGACACACTTGCCATTATGCATAATAGCAATACGATCAGCATATCTCGCTGCATCCTCCATGCTATGTGTTACCAAAACAGTCGTCAAACCTTTTTCTTTATGAAGCTGATAAAATAATTCCATTATTTCTTTTCGTCCTCTTGGGTCCAATCCAGCTGTTGGCTCATCTAGTACTAATACTTCTGGATTCATCGCAAGTACCCCAGCGATTGCCACCCTGCGCATTTGTCCTCCTGAGAGATCAAAAGGTGATTTCTCTAATACCTCATCAGGGAGTCCTAGCAGCTTTACTAATTCTATTGCACGTCTTTTTGCTTCCTCTTCTGATACACCAAAATTCATGGGACCAAACATAATATCTTTTAACACCGTTTCATCAAATAATTGATGCTCTGGAAATTGAAAAACAATACCTACTTTTTGTCTAACCTGTCTTAGTTGTTTGTTTTTCTTTTCCGGTTTTACTTCGACATCTCCAATTTTAATAGAGCCTTCCGTAGGTGTTAGTAATGCATTTAAATGTTGCAAAATAGTTGATTTACCGGATCCCGTGTGCCCAATGATTGCTTGGTAACTGCCTGAAGGTATATGTAGATCTACATTAAACAACGCTCGTTTTTCAAAAGGTGTATTTTTTGCATAAGCATAGCTTACTTGTTGAAGTATGATGTCCATAAATCATTCACCAACTCTTCTTCTGTCATATGGTCTTCCATTAGTGTAATTCCTTTGGAACGTAATAACCGAGATATATTCATAGCAAAAGGCAAATCAAGTCCTAGATCTACTAGTTCCTGTCCTTTTTGGAATATCTCTTCAGGCGTTCCTTCTGCGTATTTTTTACCGTTATTCATCATAATGACTCTATCCGCGTGTAATGCTTCTTCTAGATCATGTGTAATAGATATAACTGTTAAATCGGTTTCATCTTTTAACTGACGTACGGTTGAAAGAACCTCTTCTCTACCTTGAGGATCAAGCATAGAAGTTGCTTCATCTAACAATAAAATCTTTGGCTTTAATGCGATTGCTCCAGCTATTGCGACACGTTGCTTTTGTCCTCCCGATAAATGATGAGGCTCGCTGTTCATAAAATCTCTCATTTTTACTTTAACTAATGACTCTTCTACTCGTTCTACCATTTCCTCAAACGGGATACCGTTATTTTCTAATGCAAATGCTACGTCATCCTGAACTGTGGCTCCCACGAATTGATTGTCTGGATTTTGGAACACCATTCCCATTTGCGAACGAGCTTCCCATAGATTGTGTTCATTCAACTCTTCCCCAAAAATACGTACTTTTCCCGACTGAGGAAATAGAAGACCATTCATTAATCGTGCAAGCGTCGACTTGCCGGAACCATTATGACCTACTACTGCAACCCACTCACCTGCTCGGATTGTGTAAGAAACGTTATTTACTGCTGGACGAATATTCTCTTCTTCTGTATATGTAAAAGTTACTTCTTGTAAAGAAATAATTTCGCTTTTCATCCTTTACCTCCTCTAGCTCCACTCTGCTGTCTAAGTTCATGTAACCATTCTACGATAAAATAAAAAAGCGCGCACCTCATTTTGAGAAATGCGCTCTTCTATAACGGTTTCATAATTGGCTGCTCAAGACCAATTAGAAAAATGAGGTGCGTAGAGCTAGACAAGACGCTACTTCTTAAACACGATTCAGATAAATCACGTAAAAAGTCCGCTCATCATAACACTCAGCTTTTATATTGTCGTATAAATCTAATAAATATGTTTGAAAAAAGAAGAGGGTGGTAGGAACACCAATTACCCTCTTCAACTTTATCTTAATCAAATTCGCCTTGGGGCTTTCATTTAATTATGCAGTGCATGTAAACACTTTAAATTAAACTAACTCAATTACTACAACAGGTGCTCCGTCTCCGCGACGAGGTCCAGCTTTCATAATACGAGTATAACCGCCTTGACGGTCTGCATAGCGTGGTGCTACATCATCAAACAATTTTTGTAATGCAAAAATTGTTGATTCATTACCTTCTTCATCAGTAGAAGTTACTACTTCACGACGAATGTAAGCAGCTGCTTGACGACGTGCGTGTAAATCTCCGCGTTTACCTAAAGTGATCATTTTTTCAACAACAGAACGTAATTCTTTTGCACGTGCTTCAGTAGTTTGAAGACGCTCATGAATAATTAGGTCAGTTGTTAAGTCACGTAACATCGCTTTACGTTGAGAACTTGTACGTCCAAGTTTTCTGTAACCCATGGATGTTTCCCTCCTTTGGTGAATAGTTCATATCTAGCTATATCAAAATTCGCTTAGTCTTCTTTACGTAATCCTAAGCCAAGCTCATCTAACTTCGCTCTTACTTCTTCTAAAGATTTACGGCCAAGGTTTCTTACTTTCATCATATCGTCTTCTGACTTGTTCGCAAGCTCAAGTACTGTGTTAATACCAGCTCGTTTTAAGCAGTTATAAGAACGAACAGAAAGATCAAGTTCTTCGATAGTCATCTCTAATACTTTTTCTTTTTGATCTTCTTCTTTTTCAACCATGATTTCAGCAGTTTGTGCCTCGTCGGTCATCCCTACAAAGATATTTAAGTGCTCTGTTAAGATTTTTGCTCCAAGCGAAATCGCCTCTTTTGGACCGGTGCTGCCATCTGTCCACACATCAAGAGTTAATTTATCGTAGTTTGCCAATTGACCAACACGAGTATTTTCCACTTGAAAATTAACGCGTGAAACTGGAGTATAAATAGAGTCGATCGGGATTACGCCGATAGGAAGATCCTCACGTTTGTTTTGATCAGCAGGAGTGTAGCCACGGCCTCGACCTGCATACATACGCATGCGGAAATGACCATTTTTGCCGATAGTTGCAATATAGAGATCCGGGTTTAATATCTCAACATCACTGTCATGTGTAATGTCAGCAGCTGTAACCGTTCCTTCTCCTTTTACATCAATCTCAATGACTTTTTCCTCGTCAGAGTAGATTTTCAAAGCTAGTTTCTTAACATTCATAATAATAGATGCAACATCTTCCACTACGCCTTCAATAGTTGAAAACTCATGTAAAACGCCATCAATTTGAATAGAAGTAACTGCAGCTCCTGGTAAAGAAGACAGAAGGATACGACGTAAAGAATTTCCCAAAGTATTTCCATAGCCACGTTCTAGCGGTTCTACAACAAATTTACCAAACTTGGCATTTTCGCTGATTTCTACACTTTCAATCTTTGGTTTTTCAATTTCGATCATTCCAATTTACCCTCCCTCAAAACATCGAATGTATAGGTTCTTTCCATCATATGAATTCGATCGTTTAACTGATTGCTGTTTGCACAACTTCAGTCTGTACAATAAATGATGTTCTCAAACAATGAGTTTCACCTATTATTACACGCGACGACGTTTTGGTGGACGGCAACCGTTATGTGGTACTGGTGTTACGTCTTTAATAGCTGTAACTTCTAGACCTGCAGCTTGAAGTGCACGGATAGCCGCTTCACGACCAGCACCTGGGCCTTTAACAGTTACTTCTAAAGTTTTTAAACCATGTTCCATGGATGTTTTTGCAGCAGTTTCAGCAGCCATTTGTGCAGCGAATGGAGTAGATTTACGAGAACCTCTGAATCCAAGAGCTCCAGCACTTGACCAAGAAAGTGCATTACCTTGCATGTCTGTGATAGTCACAATTGTATTATTAAATGTAGAGCGGATGTGAGCAATACCGGATTCGATATTCTTTTTCACACGACGCTTACGTGTTTGTTGTTTACGTGCCATGTTAGGAAGAAACCTCCTTTACCGATTATTTTTTCTTGTTCGCAACTGTTTTACGTGGACCTTTACGAGTACGAGCATTGTTCTTCGTATTTTGTCCGCGTACAGGTAAGCCGCGACGGTGACGGATACCACGGAAAGATCCGATTTCCATCAAACGTTTAATGTTTAGTGATACTTCACGACGAAGGTCACCTTCTACTTTGTATACACCGATTTGTTCACGGATTTTGTTTAACTCATCTTCTGTTAAATCGCGTACGCGAGTTTCTTCAGAAATACCAGCTTCAGCTAATACTTTTTGTGAAGTTGTTTTACCAATACCGTAAATGTATGTTAATGAAATAACAACGCGTTTGTCGCGTGGAATGTCAACACCAGCAATACGTGCCATATGTGTCGTGCACCTCCTTCTTATTAGCCTTGTCTTTGTTTGTGTTTAGGATTTTCACAGATTACCATTACTTTACCGCGTCGGCGAATTACCTTACATTTTTCGCAGATCGGTTTTACAGATGGTCTCACTTTCATCTAACCTAACCTCCTTAGTAGTCCGGAGTGCAAAAGATTATTTAAAACGGTACGTAATACGACCGCGAGTTAAATCGTAAGGAGATAGTTCAATTGTGACTTTATCTCCAGGTAAAATGCGGATAAAGTGCATACGAATTTTACCAGATACATGCGCAAGTATTGTATGACCGTTTTCTAATTCTACCTTAAACATCGCGTTTGGCAAAGTCTCAACAACTGTTCCTTCGACTTCAATTACATCATCTTTCGCCATCAACCCTGTCTCCCTTCTATATACAAATCAGGTTCTCATCAAAATTCAAACGTAATTTGCTGTTAGTATAGCCTCTAATGGAACGAAACTATTCGTTTTAAGCATATGTTTGGAAATCATGAGAGATGTTCGAAAGACACTCGTAAGGTTTCGCTTGTAGCAATCCACGGCGTAGACTGACTGGTAGAAACCTGTCTCCCTCATGTCAACATATTCGTACGAAAGTGTTGGATGAGTTCCATAGTACCCGTTCGTTACATAGATGCTTCCACGAAACCCATTATACCCCTTAAGTAGTGGAAATGCACGTGGACTAGGGGGCCCTCGTTTTTTGATACATTTCTTTCCCTAAGTTCGTATACCGGGCGCAATATGCTTTTGCAGCTCTCGAAAAAAACATTTCGTTCTTTGCATAATGCCCGGTTATTCAGTCAATCTGAGACAGGCACCGGGCTATTAAATGCGGTTGCCCTGTAACAGAGCATCAAGATCAGCAAAAACTTTTGAAATTTCTTGCTGTCCATCTATATTTGTTAAAACACCTTTGTTGTCATAAAAATCAAGCAAAGGTTGAGTTTGCTTCATATTTACTTCCAGACGGTTAGTAACCGTTTCGGGATTGTCATCCGCTCTTTGATAAAGCTCTCCACCATCTTTATCACAAACACCTTCTTTAGCAGGAGGGTTAAAGATTAAATGGTAAGCAGTGCCACACTCTTTACAAATGCGACGGCCAGTTAGACGTTTAATCAATTCTTCTTTTTCAACTTGAATGTTAAGCACATGCTCAAGTGATTTTCCAAGATCCGCAAGTAAAGCATCAAGTGCTTCCGCTTGAGGTACTGTTCTTGGGAAACCATCAAGTAAGAATCCTTTTTCACAATCTGGTTTACTCAATCTTTCACGGACAATACCAATCGTTACTTCATCGGGTACTAGTGCACCTTGATCCATAAACGATTTTGCTTTTAAGCCAAGTTCCGTGCCATCTTTAATTGCTGCTCGAAACATATCGCCTGTAGAAATATGAGGGATTGCGTACTTCTCAACAATTTTATCTGCTTGAGTACCTTTACCAGCACCCGGCAGACCCATTAAAACGATATTCATACGGAAATGCCCCCCTCAGGACTATTTTGTAGATTTTTAGGAACTATGTCGTTCCTAAAAACCAACATTATTTCATAAAGCCTTTATAATGACGCTTAACTAATTGTGATTCTAGCTGTTTCATCGTTTCAAGTGCAACACCTACAACGATTAGTAAGCTTGTTCCGCCAATTTGTGCAGATTGCGGTAGTCCCGCAAACTTAACAAACAATAAAGGCATAACGGAGATCACCGCAAGGAAAATAGAACCAACAAAAGTTAATCGATATAATACGCTAGTCAAATAATTTTGTGTGTTAATTCCTGGACGAATACCTGGAATATACGCACCTTGCTTTTTCAAATTGTCCGCTACATTCTCTGGATTCACTTGAATGAATGCATAGAAGTAAGAGAACGCAATGATTAAAGCAATGTAAATTATCATTCCAACTGGTTGCGTGTAATCTAATGCATTTGATATAAAATCAGTTACCTTATTCTGACCAAAAAATAAAACAATAGATTGTGGTGCCATAAGGAAAGCTGATGCAAAGATTACTGGAATAACTCCCGCAGCATTTACTTTTAAAGGTAAGTGTGTTTGTTGGCCGCCTGTTTGAGCAGTACCAGCAACACGTTTCGCATATTGAATTGGAATTTTACGTAACGCTTGTGTTACATAAATTACCCCAACTGTAACTGCGATGACTGCCAATAGAAGTAAAACCATTACGATTATATTAATAAATAGTGCATCACCAGCATCTACAATTTGTTGTGCATATAGTTGGTTTACTGCATTCGGAATTGCAGCAGCGATACCAGCGAAGATAATGATAGAAATACCATTACCAACACCTTTTGCTGTAATCTGCTCACCTAACCACATTAAGAATGCAGTTCCTGCAGTTAACACAATAGCAATAACAAGGTATGTCATGATGCCTTCGTCATTTATTAAAGAACCACTATACATACGGTTGAATCCGTAAGACATCGCGATTGCTTGAATAAAAGCTAAGATAATTGTGAAGTAACGAGTGAACTGAGCAAGCTTCCGTCTTCCGACTTCCCCTTGTTTTGACCACTCTGTGAACTTCGGTACAACATCCATTTGTAACAATTGAACAATGATGGAAGCTGTGATGTATGGCATGATTCCCATTGCTAAAATAGAGAAGTTAGCAAGGGCTCCACCACCAAATGTATTTAAAAATCCGATCAAACCTAATTGATCTGTTTGTTTTAAAACATTTGCATCGACATTCGGCACTGGAACAAATGTACCAAGACGGAAGACGATTAACATCAATAAAGTAAAAATGATTTTATTTCGAATATCTCTCACACGCATAAAGTTGGAGATTGTCTGAAACATTAAACCACCTCAGTTTGTCCGCCAGCGTTCTCAATTGCTTCTTTAGCTGACGCAGAGAATTTGTGAGCTTTTACAGTTAACTTTTTGTCAAGTGATCCATTACCAAGAATCTTAATACCAGACTTCTCACTGCTCACAACACCTGTTTCGATTAATAGAGCAGGTGTTACTTCTGTGCCTTCTTCGAAACGATTTAATGTGTCAAGGTTCACAATTGCAAACTCTTTACGATTAATGTTCGTAAATCCACGTTTTGGTAAACGACGGAATAATGGGTTTTGACCGCCCTCAAATCCTGGACGAACCCCACCGCCTGAACGAGCGTTTTGACCTTTATGACCTTTACCTGCAGTTTTACCATTACCAGAACCGATACCACGGCCTACACGATTACGTGTAGAACGAGATCCTTCTGAAGGTTTTAACTCATGTAGTTTCATATGGTGGCACCTCCTTATTCTTAAATTAAACCTTAAATTTCTTTCAAAGTTACTAAGTGAGCTACTTTGTCAACCATTCCGCGGATAGCGGCGTTGTCTTGATGCTCAACTGTTTGATGCATTTTACGTAGTCCAAGAGCTTCAGCTACTTTGCGTTGATTTGGTTTAGTACCAATCAGGCTTTTAGTAAGGGTAATTTCTAATTTAGTTGCCATTGTAATTTCCCCCCCTTATCCTAACAGTTCTTCTACTGATTTACCACGCAATTTAGCAACGTCCTCAGCGCGTTTTAGTTGAGTCAATCCTTCTAATGTAGCACGAACCATGTTGATTGGTGTGTTAGATCCAAGTGATTTAGATAGAATATCAGTGATACCAGCTAATTCTAGTACCGCACGAACCGGTCCACCAGCGATAACTCCTGTACCAGGTGCAGCAGGTTTAACTAGAATAGAACCAGCTCCAAAGCGTCCAATTACTTGGTGAGGAGTTGTTCCGCCAACTCTTGGCACTTCCACTAAATTTTTCTTCGCATCTTCAACAGCTTTACGGATTGCATCTGGAACCTCTTGAGCTTTACCAGTACCAAATCCTACATGTCCATTCTTGTCACCGACAACTACTAATGCAGTAAAACGGAAACGACGTCCACCTTTTACAACTTTAGCAACACGGTTAATCGTAACTACGCGTTCTTCAAGTTCAAGTTTGTTTGGGTCAATACCACGCATGAAATATGTCCCTCCTTCTTCTTAAAATTCTAAGCCGTTTTCACGTGCAGCTTCAGCTAACGCTTTAACACGTCCATGATATAAGTAACCGCCACGGTCGAATACAACAGATTTGATGTTTTTTTCAACAGCGCGTTTTGCAATGATTTCACCGATTGATTTAGCAGCTTCAACATTTCCAGCTGTTCCATCAAAGTCTTTATCCATAGTAGACGCACTCACAATTGTCAAACCTTTTGAATCATCGATCAGTTGCGCGTAAATATGTTTGTTAGAACGGAATACATTTAAACGCGGACGTTCAGTAGTACCCGTGATTTTTGTACGAACACGTGCATGACGTTTTTTACGAACTTGATTTTTGTCTTGTTTCGTAATCACAGTGGTCACTCCTTTCTAATGCGCGATGCATTATTTACCTGTTTTACCTTCTTTGCGGCGTACAACTTCGCCTTCGTAACGAATACCTTTACCTTTGTAAGGCTCTGGTGGACGAACAGCACGAATGTTAGATGCTAATGCACCAACGCGTTCTTTGTTAATACCGCGAACGATAACTTTTGTATTTGAAGGAACTTCAACTTCAAGTCCATCTTCAGGAGTGAACTCAACTGGATGTGAGTACCCTACATTAAGTACAAGTTTCTTACCTTGTAGTTGTGCACGGTAACCTACCCCAACTAATTCAAGTCCACGTTCAAATCCTGCAGAAACACCAGTGATCATGTTTGCTAATAAAGCACGAGTTGTTCCATGAATTGTACGGTGTTCTTTAGATTCTGAAGGACGTACTAAAGTAATTACAGTACCTTCTTGCTCAATTTTAATATCTTGGTTAAAAGATGTTGTTAATTCACCTTTAGGTCCTTTTACTACTACTGTATTATCTTCGTTGATAGTTACAGTAACACCTGCAGGAACCTCTATTGGTTTTTTACCTACTCGAGACATTTTGTTGCACCTCCATTCGTTTGTTGATTATTACCAAACGTAAGCTACGATTTCTCCGCCAACTTGTTTAGCGCGAGCTTCTTTATCTGTTAATAAACCATTTGAAGTAGAAACTAAAGCGATTCCTAAACCGTTAAGAACTTTAGGCACTTCGTTTGTTTTAGCATAAACACGTAGACCAGGTTTTGAAATACGTTTCAAACCAGTAATAACGCGTTCGTCGTTTTGACCATATTTTAAGAAGATGCGGATAATTCCTTGTTTGCTATCTTCTACATATTCAACATCACGAACGAAACCTTCGCGTTTTAAAATTTCAGCGATTTCCTTTTTCATGTTTGAAGCAGGAACTTCTAATTTCTCGTGACGAACCATGTTAGCATTACGAATGCGTGTAAGCATATCTGCAATTGGATCTGACATTGTCATTACATTTACCTCCTTCCCAGTATAGGGGTTTACCAGCTTGCTTTTTTAACGCCAGGAATTTGTCCCTTGTATGCAAGTTCACGGAAACAAATACGGCAAAGCTTAAATTTACGATATACAGAGTGCGGACGTCCACAACGCTCACAGCGTGTGTATTCTTGCACTTTGAACTTTGGCGTACGTTGTTGTTTAACGATCATTGATTTTTTAGCCACGTTTTCGCCTCCCTTATTTTACTTTTGGAATGGCATGCCGAATTGTGTTAATAACTCACGAGCTTCTTCGTCAGAGTTCGCAGTTGTTACAATTACGATGTCCATACCGCGTACTTTCGAAACTTTATCATAATCGATTTCAGGGAAGATTAATTGCTCTTTAACTCCAAGAGTGTAGTTACCGCGACCGTCAAATGCTTTTTTAGAAACACCACGGAAGTCACGTACACGTGGAAGAGAGATAGCGATTAATTTATCCAAAAAGTCATACATACGTTCACCACGTAGAGTAACTTTTGCACCGATTGGCATTCCTTCACGAAGACGGAATCCAGCGATCGATTTTTTAGCTTTCGTAATTACAGGTTTTTGACCTGCGATGATTTGTAATTCTTCTACAGCAGCATCAAGTGCTTTTGTGTTAGAAACTGCATCGCCCACACCCATATTGATAACAATTTTATCAACTTTAGGTACTTGCATTACTGAGTTATATTCAAACTTGCTCATTAGAGCAGGAGAAACTTCCTTAAGATATTTTTCTTTTAGGCGGTTCATGTGTGTACCTCCCTTCTTTTTACTTATTTAATAATTTCACCAGATTTTTTCGCAACACGAACTTTTTTGCCATCTTCTACTTTATAACCTACGCGAGTCGGCTCGCCAGTTTTAGGGTCGATTAACATAACATTCGATACGTGAATTGCAGCCTCTTGACTAACAATTCCGCCTTGCGGATTAGCTTGGTTTGGCTTCATATGTTTTTTGACGATGTTTACACCTTCAACTAACACACGGTCTTTCTTAGGATAAGCAGTTAGGATAACACCTGTTTTCCCTTTGTCTTTACCTGAGATTACCTTTACTTTGTCGCCTTTTTTAACATGCATTCTGTCGCACCTCCTTGATTGGCACTTTCATGTAAATTAAAGAACTTCTGGAGCTAAAGATACGATCTTCATGAAGTTGCTATCGCGTAGTTCACGAGCAACAGGTCCAAAAATACGAGTTCCACGTGGTCCTTTATCATCTTTAATGATAACGCAAGCATTTTCATCAAATTTGATATAAGTACCATCTTTGCGGCGTACGCCGCTTTTTGTGCGAACGATAACAGCTTTAACGACGTCACCTTTCTTGACAACGCCACCTGGTGTTGCTTTCTTAACTGTACATACGACGATATCGCCGATATTAGCAGTTTTACGTCCAGTACCACCAAGTACTTTAATAGTTAAAACTTCACGTGCACCTGAGTTGTCAGCAACTTTCATACGAGTTTCTTGTTGGATCACTTAGGTAACCTCCCTTCGGAATTAATTAGTTCCGAAATTCATTATTAGATAATAACCGCTTTTTCTACAACTTCTACTAGACGGAAACGTTTTGTAGCAGATAGCGGACGAGTTTCCATGATGCGAACGATATCGCCGATTTGGGCTACGTTTTGCTCATCATGAGCCTTAAATTTCTTAGAATACTTAACACGTTTACCGTATAATTTATGTTTTTTATGAGTTTCAACTAAAACAGTGATTGTTTTATCCATTTTATCAGAAACTACACGGCCAGTGTATACTTTGCGTTGATTACGCTCAGTCATGCCTGAAAACCTCCTTTATCAGTTGTTTGCACTGATTTCTCTTTCGCGAATCACAGTTTTCATACGCGCAATCGCTTTACGTACTTCACGAATGCGAGCTGTGTTTTCTAATTGACCAGTCGCCAATTGGAAGCGAAGGTTGAAAAGCTCTTCTTTCAGTGATTTCACTTTTTGTTCGATTTCTGCAGTGGTAAGTTCACGGATGTCATTAGCTTTCATTAGATTCACCACCAATTTCTTGACGTTTAACTACTTTACATTTAACAGGAAGCTTATGTGATGCTAAGCGAAGTGCTTCACGAGCGATCTCTTCAGATACACCAGCAATTTCAAACATAACTTTTCCTGGTTTTACTACTGCTACCCAACCTTCAGGAGCCCCTTTACCGGAACCCATACGAACCTCTAGAGGCTTTTTAGTGTAAGGTTTATGTGGGAAAATTTTAATCCATACTTTACCGCCACGTTTCATGTAACGTGTCATTGCAATACGAGCTGATTCAATTTGACGGCTTGTGATCCAGCTAGCTTCTGTAGCTTGTAGACCGAATTCACCGAATGAAACTTCTTTACCGCCTTTTGCTTCACCACGCATTTTTCCACGGTGTTCACGACGGTATTTAACGCGTTTAGGCATTAACATATTATTTGCCTCCTTCCTCAGAGTTCTTCTTCACTGGAAGGACTTCACCACGATAGATCCATACTTTAACGCCTAGCTTACCATAAGTTGTGTCAGCTTCAGCATGTGCATAATCAATGTCAGCACGTAATGTATGAAGTGGTACAGTACCTTCACTATAGTGTTCAGCACGCGCGATATCAGCGCCGCCAAGACGTCCAGATACTTGAGTTTTAATACCTTTAGCGCCTGCACGCATTGTGCGTTGAATTGCTTGTTTTTGAGCGCGACGGAAAGATACGCGGCTTTCTAATTGACGTGCGATACTTTCTGCTACTAATTTAGCATCTAAGTCTGCTCTTTTAATTTCTACGATGTTGATGTGTACACGCTTGCCAGTAGTATCGTTTAAGTGTTTACGAAGTGCTTCAACTTCAGTACCACCTTTACCGATTACCATTCCTGGTTTCGCAGTGTGAATTGTAATGTTTACACGTTTTGCAGCACGTTCAATTTCTACTGTAGAAACTGATGCATCTTTCAAACGAGTTTCAATGTACTTACGAATTTTTAAATCTTCGTGTAGTAGAGTTGCATAGTCTTTACCAGCGTACCATTTTGACTCCCAGTCACGAATAATACCTACTCGTAATCCTATTGGATGTACTTTTTGACCCACGAATTATCCCTCCTTCTTCTCAGATACCACTACTGTGATGTGGCTTGTACGTTTGTTAATAGCACTTGCACGACCCATAGCACGTGGACGGAAACGTTTTAGTGTTGGACCTTCGTCAACGAAGACTTCAGAAACAACTAAGTTGTTAACATCTAAATCATAATTGTGCTCAGCGTTAGCGATAGCAGATTTTAATACTTTCTCAACAACAGGTGATGCTGCTTTAGGAGTAAGTTGTAAAATTGCAACTGCTTCACCGACTTGCTTACCTCTGATTAAATCTACGACTAATCTTACTTTACGAGGAGCAATGCGCACTGTTTTAGCAATAGCTTTTGCTTGTGACATTTGAATGACCTCCTCTCAAATTAGCGTCTTGTTTTCTTATCATCTGCACCATGACTTTTATAAGCGCGTGTTGGTGCAAACTCGCCTAGTTTATGACCTACCATATCTTCAGTAATGTATACAGGAACATGTTTACGTCCGTCATATACTGCGATCGTTAAACCGATGAAAGTAGGGAAAATAGTAGAACGGCGAGACCAAGTCTTAATCACTTGTTTTTTCTCAGAGTCCTTTTGTGCATCGACCTTTTTTAATAAATGATCATCTGCAAAAGGTCCTTTTTTCAAGCTACGACCCATGCTGGAACCTCCCTCCGTGATTGCACCACGGTTCTTTCTTTGAACCGTAGTAAAACCACTTTATTTTTTACGACGACGAATGATAAGTTTGTCGGATTTGTTTTTCTTGCTACGAGTTTTGTATCCAAGAGTTGGTTTACCCCATGGAGACATAGGTGACTTACGACCGATTGGCGTACGTCCTTCACCACCACCGTGTGGGTGATCGTTAGGGTTCATTACAGATCCACGTACAGTTGGGCGGTTACCTAACCAACGATTACGACCAGCTTTACCAATGTTCACAAGTTCATGTTGTTCGTTTCCTACTTCACCAACAGTTGCGCGGCAAACACCTAGGATTAAACGAACCTCACCAGATTGTAAACGTACGATTACGTATTTACCTTCTTTACCAAGTAATTGAGCAGATGTACCAGCAGAACGAACTAACTGACCACCTTTACCAGGTTTCATTTCAATGTTATGGATAGTAGTACCCATTGGAATGTTTTGTAATGGAAGAGCGTTTCCTACTTTAATATCAGCTTCAGGACCTGACACGATTGTCATGCCAACTTCTAAGCCTTTAGGAGCTAGGATGTAACGTTTTTCCCCATCAGCATAATTGATCAATGCGATATTCGCAGAGCGGTTTGGATCATATTCAATAGTGGCAACGCGTCCTGGAATGCCATCTTTGTTTCGTTTGAAATCGATGACACGGTATTGGCGTTTGTGTCCACCACCATGATGACGAACAGTAATTTTACCTTGATTGTTACGGCCGCCTTTACGCTTCACAGGAGCAAGAAGTGATTTCTCAGGTTTGTCAGTTGTGATTTCAGCGTAATCTAACGATGTCATGTTACGACGTCCGTTTGACGTTGGTTTATACTTTTTAATCGCCATTTTTTTCCCTCCTTCTTGAGTATTAAATTCCTTATATAAGGATTAGATTTCGAATAACTCGATTTCTTTACTATCAGCAGTTAATGTAACAATCGCTTTACGACGTTTGTTTGTATAACCACCGAATTTACCTACACGTTTGAATTTACCTTTGTAGTTCATGATGTTAACTTTTTCAACATCTACTCCAAAGATTTCTTCAACAGCATATTTAACTTGTGTTTTGTTAGCGCGAGTGTCCACTTCGAAAGTGTACTTTTTATCTGCCATTACTTCAGAAGAACGCTCGGTAATGACCGGACGTTTAATAATATCACGTGCTTCCATTAACCAAGCACCTCCTCTACTTTTTCTACTGCTGCTTTAGTCATCACTAATTTTTCGTGACCAACTAAATCTAAAACGTTAATGCCTGTAGCAGACACAACTGTGATTCCAGGGATGTTACGTGCTGCTAACGCTACGTTTTCATCTAAATCAGCAGTTACGAATAACGCTTTTTTATCGATGGAAAGGTTAGATAACACTTTCACAAATTCTTTTGTTTTTGGTGCATCGAACGCTAAACCTTCAAGTACTACGATGCTTTCTTCGTTCACTTTAGATGAAAGAGCTGAAAGAAGAGCTAGACGACGTACTTTCTTAGGTAATTTATAGCTGTAACTACGTGGAGTCGGACCAAATACAATACCACCACCACGCCATTGTGGAGAGCGAATTGAACCTTGACGAGCACGACCAGTTCCTTTTTGTTTCCAAGGTTTACGGCCACCACCAGCTACTTCAGAACGGTTTTTCACTTTGTGATTACCTTGACGAAGTGATGCGCGTTGAGCAATGATAGCTTCAAATAAAACAGATTCGTTTGGCTCAATACCGAAAACTTTATCGTTTAACTCGATTTCGCCAACAGAAGATCCTGCTTGATTGAATAAAGATACTTTTGCCATTCCTGTTTCCTCCTTTCTTCAGAGATTATTTCGATTTAATAGCAGCTTTTACAACTACTAATGATTTACGAGAACCAGGAACATTACCTTTAACAAGTAGTAAGTTACGTTCAGCATCCACTCTTACGATTTGTAAGTTTTGGATTGTAACTACATGCCCACCCATTTGACCAGGTAATTTCTTTTGTTTAAATACGCGGTTCGGAGCAACTGGCCCCATTGAACCCGGACGACGGTGGTAACGAGATCCGTGGGCCATTGGTCCACGTGATTGTCCATGACGTTTAATAACACCTTGGAAACCTTTACCTTTAGTAACACCTGTTACATCAATTACATCGCCTTCTGCGAAACTTTCAACGTTGACTTCTTGACCAACTTCGTAATTAGCTGTATCCAAGCCGCGGAATTCGCGGATGAAGCGCTTAGGAGCAGTGCTCGCTTTAGCTACGTGCCCTTTCGCTGGTTTGTTAGAAAGCTTTTCTCGCTTATCTTCAAAACCTAACTGAATTGCTTCGTAACCGTCTGTTTCTACTGTTTTCTTTTGAAGTACTACGTTTGGAGTAGCTTCAATAACAGTTACAGGGATTAAGTCACCGTTCTCAGCAAATACTTGCGTCATACCGATTTTTCTACCTAAGATTCCTTTGGTCATCCGTCACACCTCCTATAATAATTAGTTGTTTTTTATTTTTTACCATTAAAGTTTGATTTCAATATCAACGCCAGATGGTAAATCAAGCTTCATTAACGCATCAACAGTTTGTGGTGTTGGGTTAACGATATCGATCAGACGTTTATGCGTACGCATTTCGAATTGTTCACGAGAATCTTTGTACTTGTGAACAGCACGAAGAATTGTGTACACAGACTTCTCAGTCGGAAGTGGAATCGGACCTGATACACTTGCACCTGAACGTTTAGCAGTTTCCACAATTTTCTCAGCAGATTGATCAAGGATTCTGTGATCATACGCTTTCAAACGGATACGAATTTTTTGTTTTGCCATTATTTTCCCTCCTTTTCGCCTATTTTCTAGACATTCTCCACGAAAATTTTCCGTACACTCGCCATGGCAAAGCGGCCGGGTGTGTCGGTAACCTCTCGCTTCATCGCAGTCAAAGACCAACATTCAACATTATATACAAAATAAAATAATTCCGCAAGTGTTTTTACGAAATTCTTTTTAAATGTTGATATATTATTTCTCTTAACTAATAAACTAGCTTCTTTAAGCCGTTTATCAGTATACAAAACTATCGCTATTATTTCAAATGAAACGATAAACTAAGTTGTTAATGCCTTTCTTCTATATATAAAGGACGCTCCATTAAATGAGCGTCCTTTACTTCCCTAACTATAGAACATACATAACCGCGATCCATCCAAAGAGAACTAGCGGTATGTTGTAACAAATAAATGTAGGTACACATGTATCCCAAATGTGATTATGCTGTCCGTCTACACTTAACCCAGCAGTCGGACCAAGAGTTGAATCAGAAGCTGGTGACCCTGCATCACCTAATGCTCCTGCTGTCCCAATCAAAGCAATGGTCGCTAGTGGACTCAATCCTAACTCCACTGATAGTGGTACAAAGATAGCTGCTATTATTGGAATAGTAGCAAATGAAGAACCAATTCCCATCGTCACTATTAATCCTATTATTAACATGATTAATACGGCCAAACTAACATTACCCTCTAATAACTCTGCAGACGCCTTCACTAATGATTCAACATGACCAGTGGCATTTATTACTGCCGCAAAACCATTTGCAGTAATCATTACAAACCCAACAAACGCCATCATACGCATACCTTCAGTTAACAATTGATCTGCTTCTTTCCATTTTAGAGCCCCACTTACATACAGAACAGTAATACCTGCAAGCGCCCCAGCAATCATCGAATCAGTTACTATTTGTACGTATAACGCTGCAATCAATGCGATAACTGTAAAGATTATACTACTTTTCTTCACATTTACCTCAAGTTCTTCTACGACAACATCCTCTTGCTTATAAACTCTTGGTTTACGATATAATACAAACGCTAGTACTAATCCAAAAACCATCCCTAATGCTGGAACAGCCATAGCTTTTGGAATATCACTAAGTGCAATCTCTAGACCAGACAATCCCATTTGTGTTGCTACAATTTGTTGATAAATCGCGCCAAATCCGTATGGAAGGAACATATAAGGTGTTATTAAACCAAACGCTAAAATACACGCAATTAATCGACGATCCACATGTAACATATTTAAGACTTTCAAAATCGGAGGAACTAACAAAGGAATAAAAGCGATATGGATCGGGATTAAGTTTTGTGAGAAGATCGCCATCATAAGTAACAATAAAAACACCAATACTTTAGCTAATCCTGCTTTCTGTGAATCTCCTTCTCTTTTCACAAGCTTCAATATGACCCCTACTAACAATTCCGGTATACCTGTTCTCGAAATCGCAACAGCAAAGCCCCCTAATAATGCGTAGCTTAACGCTATTGTCGCTCCAGCACCTAATCCACCCGTAAATGCCTCAATTGTTTCCGTGACTGATAGGCCGGCTGTAAGACCCCCTATAAGAGCACCTATAATTAACGAGAATACAACATTGATTCGAAGTAAACTCAATATCAACATAACTCCTACTGCAACTAATACAGCATTCATATATAACCCTCACTTTCACACACTAGATTACTAATATGCTAAAGTTTAATTGTTATTCACACATATGTCAATACGAAAACCCCTTTGCTATAGGCGCAAAGGGGCTTTTGTTCATATAAAGTTCTTATATTTTCCTTAAAGTGACTCATTTACTACTTTTCTATAGTAACCTACGGAAAGAAATGCAAATACAGAATATAAGACTACATATATACTCATGGTGATTAACAACGGTGCTACTAGCTCTGTACCAAAAAGCATCCAACCGGATTTCACCGCAAAGTAACTATGTGCTAGACCAATAACTAATGGTATCCCGAAGTTAAACAATTGCTTTTTATAGATTCCTTTCATTATTTCGTTCGTTGTAAAGCCAATTTTTCTTAATATAGTAAAGGATGCCTTTTCTTCTTCCGCTTCGCTCATTTGTTTAAAATATAAGATACTACCCGTCGTCATTAAGAATGCTAAGCCTAGAAATCCTGTAATAAATATTACTAGCCCCATCATATCTAAAGTTGAAAGTCGATATTCTTCCTGCGAATCCATATTTATAACTTCATTCTCAGCATTATTTGCAGTTACTTCAAAATGACCATCATTCGTTGTTTCTTCATATATGGATTGAGTTTCTTCTTTTTTCGAACGATCCACTAAATCGATACCTACTTGTTTCGTCCAATTTGTTTGTTGCTGGATTAAGCTATCTTCTGTTAACTTTTCAAATTGAGCGTCCGAAACAACAATCATCATACCACCCCCGGTGAGATAGTATGCAAGTAATGACTCCTCTCTTATTTCTTTTATAGTAATAGACACGTCGTCATTAGTAGTAGTGAGCTGTACAGGTCTATTTCCTTCGATCTTCACAATTTCTGACATCATGTTGCTATAGCCTGTAACAAAGCCTTCTCCTTCTTCTAAACTAAGTCCAGGTATCACTTTTTGAGCATCACTCAATTTAGCCACCGGCATCTCTGTCTTTGTCATTATACTTAAGCCATTTGGAATATCACTCACATATAACTTCGAAGTATCTATCTCTACATCCAAGAGCTCTATCGTTGTTTCTTTGTAACTAATCTTCTTTTTCTCCAATTCATCCACAAAACTTTGTCCTTGATCGTTCAACAGCACGTAGTCGAACGGAATATTTTGCTTTGCCATGGAACTAGCGGAATAATAAGAAATATAGGATAGACAAAGAATTCCCAAAGCAGTTGCAGATAAAACGGTAATTGTTGTGAGAGACATAGCATTCGATTTCATTCGATGCATAATCGGGGAAAGTGATAATACATCTTCAATAGACAAATGACCTCTTTTTTGCTTTCGAATTAAATTCATTAGGAATGCTACTGAAAAACGAAAAACAAAAAATGTCCCGATAATTGTTGACCCTAAAATGCTAAGCATTTTAAACAGTAGTTCGTTAACATTATCACTTTCTATTTCAAATAGATTCGTTGACAAATAATATCCGTACCCAATCATTACAAGACCGATAAAACCAAGAAACATTTGAAACCCACTAAATCTTTTAACTCTTGTATCAGCTGTTGCCGTTGCTGTAAATAATGCCAGTAAAGAAACACGTCTGATACTAAGCATCGTTTGAGCTAAAACTAAAATTAGAAGTACCAGAAATACTAATATCGTCATTTGTAATGCTTCGATCGAGAAGATTAACTCTACTAGAACATCTTTTTCTAAAATTCGCAGTAGTATCATCGCAAAAATTCTAGAAGTCAAAAAACCCAATGAAACTCCTATTCCAATTGCCCCGATCCATAAAATTGTATTTTCTAGCGCCAACAATCTTGTTACAAGCCCTTTTGACATTCCAATTAGTTGATACAATCCAATTTCTTTGCTTCTTCTCTTCATAAATAGACGGTTTGCATATAAAACAAAAAACACCACAATAAATAACAATAAATAGGATGCAGCTTTTAGACCAGCTATTGCTTTTACGCCATGTGAAATTTCTACAACACTTGGATTGTATTGAAGTGTTACAAAAGAAAAATAAAGCATCACACTAAAGATTAATGCAAAGAAATACAAGTAATAATGCTTAATATTTTTCTTCATGCTACGGAAAACCAGTTGACTAAGCGTCATATCCATCACCACCAAGCACACCTTGAATGTTCATTATTTCTTGGAAAAACTGTCCACGATCCTTTTCCCCTTTATATAATTCTGTATATAATTGTCCATCTTTTAGGAATAGAACGCGAGAACAAAAGCTTGCTGCTACAGGATCATGGGTAACCATCATAATTGTTACTTTTTTATCTTTATTTATCTTCTCTAAGTTACTTAATAGTGCCGTAGCAGCTTTAGAATCGAGAGCTCCTGTGGGCTCATCTGCAAATACTATAGATGGATTGCTGATTAATGCACGTGCTGCTGAGGTTCTTTGTTTTTGTCCACCGGAAATTTCATTTGGATATTTATTTGCCAGTTCTTCTATCCCTAATATTTTCGTTAGCTCTTTAAATCGTTCTTCAGACTCTTTTTTAGATATTTTACTAATGGAAAGTGGTAATAATATATTTTCTTTTACTGTTAATGTGTCGAGTAAGTTATAATCTTGAAAAATAAATCCTAATTGTTCTCTGCGAAAGTTGGATAATTCACGTTCCCTCATCGTACGTAAATTATGTCCACTAATTTCAATTACTCCTTCTGTCGCTTGATCAATAGAAGCTAGCACATTAAGTAGTGTCGTTTTCCCAGACCCTGATGGACCCATTATTCCAACGAATTCTCCTTCTTGTACGTCCATATTAATTCCTTTTAACACTTCTTGAGCCGATAACTTTTTACCATATACTTTTTTTATTTTACGACCGCTTAAAATAGTCATGCATTTACCTCCTACATTTTACTAACTTTATTGTACGGCTTTCTTTTCTATTAATCGTTCGATTTACATGACAAAAAAAGAAAGTAGATGACAATTTTGTCACCTACCAGAAATTCTAGTCATTTCATTTTTTAATGGGAATTTAAGTGAAAAAATCGAGCCGTTATCTACTCTGGAATCAACGGTTATATCTATACCCAATTTGTCTGCGGCGTTCTTTGCTAGATAGAGCCCCATACCTGTAGATGCTATTGTTTCTCTTCCAGTCGTTCCTGTAAAAGACTTCTCAAATATACGAGGTAAGTCAGCAGAGCTTATTCCAATACCGAAGTCTTGAATATTTAAAATTGTATGTTTAGAACTATCCATTTGAGAAAAGACATGAATTTCTCCATTCTCTTTACTATATTTCACTGCGTTTGATAGTATCTGACGAACTATAAAGGATAACCACTTTTGATCTGTTAATACTTCCTCTTTCGATAGATCGATTTCAAAGCCTATACCCTTTTGCATACACCAAGCTTGCAGTTCTTTTATTTCTGCAGGTATAATTTTGTCAAAATTAATTGGCTCTATCAAGTAATCTTTTTCTAAAGATGGTAATCTTGTATGATGGAGCTGTTGGTCTAATAGTAAATGGACTCTTAGCCACTCAACCTCCAGTTTTTTCTTCACTTTAGAATTTTCTACAGTATCTATCATTAGTTTCATACTTGTTAGAGGGGTCTTTACTTCGTGAATCCACGTTAACGTGCGGTCGTTCTCTTCTAAATGTTCCACTCGCATATTGTTCAATTCTTCCTTAGCCACTATAAACAGTTCATCTAATGCAGCTGATAACCTTTTCTCAAAAGTAGATTTTCCTTCTGGAAGAGCAGCAAGTAACATATCTAGTGTAAATTCCTTGTCTATATTCTCCTCTAACGATTTCAGAAAAACTGATTCCACTCTGTATCTCCAAATAAAAAATAGTATAAATGCCAATGAATTTATAACGTTAATATAAAGCAACGATATATTAAAAAAAGCGACGTCTAATGTCAGTATAATATTTAACCAAATCTGCAAGCTTAGAAAAAAGAGAAGCCACGCTTTTCTTTCTTTTATGTACGCTATGAACACAATGAGTCTACTCCTTTGTAATAGCCATATAACCTAGACCTTTCTTCGTAACAATAACATCCTTTAAACCTATTTCCTCTAGTTTTAAGCGAAGTCTATTAACATTTACAGATAAAGTGTTGTCGTTCACAAAGCGCTCGTCATCCCATAATTTACGCATTAACTCATCTCTTGACACTATTTTATTTACTGATTGTATTAAAATGCGAAGAATAAAAAGTTCATTTTTCGTTAAATCAATTATTTGGTTATTGTATGTAATCTCACTTTTAGCAAAATCAATTACCGCGTCATTCCAGCTATTTGTATCCATATTCTCTTCCTGATAATCATATGTTCTTCTTAATACGGCTTGGACCTTAGCTATCAATACGTCTAGATGAAATGGCTTTTGTACGAAGTCATCTGCACCCATTTGCATGGCCATGATGATATCCATCGGATGGTCTCGAGAAGACAAGAATATAATCGGTACTTTCGAAATATGACGAATTTCTCTACACCAATGGAAACCATCAAATGCAGGCAGTTGGATATCTATAATAACTAACTGGGGTTTTTCTTCAATGAATGTATGTATTACTTTTTGAAAGTCGTCAGGTCTAATTACATCAAAAGACCATTGAATAAAACGATCTCTTAGCATATCAAAAATGGACTGATCATCTTCTATTAACAATATTTTTGTACTTATTGGAAGCACCCCCCTACAAATAGTTTACACTATTTTGCACAAAAAAAATCCATCTCGTCGTCACGAGATGGATTTTATCAATTTATAAATTATTTAGTAATTGTAGCAACTACGCCAGCGCCTACAGTACGTCCACCCTCACGGATAGAGAATTTAGTACCTTCTTCAAGAGCGATTGGAGAGATCAAAGAAACTGTCATTTCGATGTTGTCTCCAGGCATAACCATTTCTACGCCTTCTGGTAAGTTACAAACGCCTGTTACGTCAGTTGTACGGAAGTAGAACTGTGGGCGGTAGTTTGAGAAGAATGGAGTATGACGTCCACCCTCTTCTTTTGAAAGAACATAAACTTCAGCTTTGAAGTCTGTGTGTGGTGTAATTGAGCCTGGTTTAGCTAATACTTGACCACGTTGGATTTCTTCACGAGCAACCCCACGAAGAAGTGCACCGATGTTGTCACCAGCTTCTGCATAGTCAAGAAGTTTACGGAACATTTCAACACCTGTTACAGTAGTTGATTTTGGATCTTCAACGATACCGATGATGTCTACAACGTCTCCAACTTTAACTTGGCCACGTTCAACACGTCCAGTTGCAACTGTTCCACGACCAGTGATTGAGAATACATCCTCAACTGGCATCATGAATGGTTTGTCAGTTTGACGTTCTGGAGTTGGGATATAGCTATCTACAGCGTCCATTAATTCAATAATTTTTTCTTCCCACTCAGGCTCACCTTCAAGAGCTTTAAGAGCAGAACCTTTAATTACTGGAAGATCGTCGCCTGGGAAATCGTATTCAGATAGAAGGTCACGAATTTCCATTTCAACTAATTCAAGAAGTTCTTCATCGTCTACCATATCACATTTGTTCATAAATACAACTAGGTATGGAACACCTACTTGACGAGAAAGAAGGATATGTTCACGAGTTTGTGGCATTGGGCCATCAGCAGCAGATACTACTAAGATACCGCCGTCCATTTGAGCAGCACCTGTGATCATGTTTTTAACATAGTCAGCATGTCCTGGGCAGTCTACGTGAGCGTAGTGACGAGATTCAGTTTCATATTCAACGTGAGATGTATTGATTGTGATACCGCGTTCTTTTTCTTCAGGTGCGTTATCGATATCAGCATATGATTTCGCTACTCCACCCATTTTTTTAGAAAGAACTGTTGCGATAGCAGCAGTTAGAGTTGTTTTACCATGGTCAACGTGTCCGATTGTACCGATGTTAGCATGCGTTTTGGAACGGTCAAATTTTTCTTTAGCCATTAGAGAGTGCCTCCTCAGTGATTGTTTGATTTTTTATGATAAAAGGTAGAGGGCGTACGTCCCCCTATCTTTTATACACTATAATTTAGTTATACTTGAATATTGGTGAAAATTCAATTATTCACCTTTATGTTTTTTAATAATTTCTTCCGAAATTGATTTTGGAACATCTTCATAGTGATCGAACACCATTGAGAATACTCCGCGTCCTTGCGTATTAGAACGTAAAGACGTTGCATATCCGAACATTTCAGCAAGTGGAACCATTGCACGAACTACTTGTGCATTACCACGAGCATCCATACCTTCAACACGACCACGACGAGACGTGATATCACCCATAATGTCTCCTAAATATTCTTCAGGAATAACAACTTCTACTTTCATGATTGGCTCAAGTAGAACTGGGTTTACCTTAGATACAGCATTTTTCAATGCCATAGATGCCGCAATTTTAAATGCCATCTCATTCGAGTCAACATCATGATATGATCCGTCGAATAATTTAGCTTTAATATCGATTAATGGGAAGCCTGCAAGAACCCCATTGTCAAGCGAGTCACGAAGACCTGCTTCAACAGCTGGAATATATTCACGTGGTACTACCCCACCAACGATTGCGTTTTCAAATTCAAAGCCTTTTCCTTCTTCGTTTGGAGAGAACTCAATCCAAACGTGTCCGAATTGTCCGCGACCACCAGATTGACGTACAAATTTACCTTCAACTTGTGCAGAATTACGGAAAGTCTCACGATAAGATACTTGAGGAGCACCTACGTTAGCTTCAACTTTAAATTCACGACGCATACGGTCAACTAAGATATCAAGGTGAAGTTCACCCATACCTGCGATGATAACCTGACCAGTTTCTTGGTCAGTGTGCACGCGGAATGTTGGATCTTCTTCAGCAAGTTTTTGTAATGCTTGACCCATTTTATCTTGGTCAGCTTTTGTTTTAGGTTCAACTGATAAAGAAATAACTGGTTCTGGGAATTCCATAGATTCTAGAATAACTAGAGCCTTTTCATCACACAGTGTATCACCAGTAGTTGTATCTTTTAATCCTACAGCAGCCGCGATATCTCCAGCATATACTTGTGAAATCTCTTCACGAGAGTTAGCATGCATTTGTAGAATACGTCCTACACGCTCACGCTTACCTTTAGTAGAGTTTTGCACATAAGAACCTGATTGAAGTGTACCAGAATATACACGGAAGAATGTTAGTTTACCAACATACGGGTCAGTCATTACTTTAAATGCTAATGCAGAGAATGGCTCTGAATCATCTGAATGACGTTCTACTTCCTCTTCAGAATCAGGATCAATACCTTTCATAGCAGGGATATCTAGTGGTGATGGAAGGTATGCAACAACAGCGTCAAGAACTTTTTGAACACCTTTGTTTTTAAATGCAGTACCACATACTACTGGATAGAATTCTACGTTAAGAGTACCTTTACGGATACCGTTAACTAATTCTTCGTTCGTAACTTCTTCTCCACCAAGATATTTTTCCATTAGATCTTCATCAAGTTCAGCAACCGCTTCAACTAATTTTTCACGGTACTCTTCAGCTTGAGCTCTATATTCTTCTGGAATCTCTACTTCTTGGATATCAGTTCCTAAGTCATTACCATAAACAGTAGCTTTCATCGTTACTAAATCGATAATTCCACTGAATTGGTCCTCTGAACCAATTGGTAATTGGATTGGATGAGCGTTAGCTTGTAAACGGTCACGAAGAGTTCCTACAGAATATAGGAAATCTGCTCCCGTTTTATCCATTTTGTTAACAAATACAATACGTGGTACGCCGTAAGTTGTAGCTTGGCGCCATACTGTTTCAGTTTGTGGTTCAACACCAGATTGAGCATCTAGTACTGTTACCGCACCATCAAGTACACGAAGAGAACGTTCAACTTCAACAGTGAAGTCTACGTGTCCTGGTGTATCGATAATGTTTACACGGTGGTTGTCCCAAGCAGCTGTCGTTGCAGCAGAAGTGATTGTAATACCACGTTCTTGTTCTTGCTCCATCCAGTCCATTTGTGATGCACCTTCATGCGTTTCACCAATTTTGTGGATTTTACCAGTGTAATAAAGAATACGCTCCGTAGTAGTCGTTTTACCAGCATCGATGTGAGCCATGATACCGATATTACGTGTTTTTTCTAAGGAGAACTCTCTAGCCATATTGTATTTCTCCTTCCAATTTCGGATTAGAGTATGATTTTTAAATAAATCTTACCAACGATAGTGTGCAAATGCTTTGTTAGCTTCAGCCATTTTGTGCATATCTTCACGTTTCTTAACAGAAGCACCAGTGTTGTTAGATGCATCAAGAATTTCGTTAGCTAAACGTTCTTCCATCGTTTTTTCTCCACGAAGACGTGAATAGTTTACTAAGTAGCGAAGACCTAGTGTTGAACGACGGTCAGGACGTACTTCAACCGGTACTTGGTAGTTTGCACCACCAACACGACGAGCACGTACTTCAAGAACTGGCATAACATTGTTTAGTGCAGCTTCAAATACTTCTAAAGCATCTTTACCAGAACGTTCTTTTACAAGATCAAACGCTCCGTATAGAATTTTTTGAGAAGTACCTCTTTTACCATCAATCATCATTTTGTTGATTAAACGAGTTACTAGTTTTGAGTTATAAATTGGATCTGGTAACACGTCACGTTTGGAAACAGGACCTTTACGAGGCATGTGTTTTCCTCCTTTCGACGAATGTCTATTTATTAATTATTTTAAATTAGTTTTTCTTTTCTTTCGGGCGTTTTGCACCGTATAAAGAACGGCTTTGCATACGACCATTAACTCCAGCTGTATCAAGAGCACCACGTACGATATGATAACGTACCCCTGGTAAGTCTTTTACACGTCCTCCACGGATAAGTACAACACTATGTTCTTGTAGGTTGTGTCCTTCTCCTGGAATATAAGCAGTAACCTCTAACGTATTTGTTAAACGTACACGTGCATATTTACGAAGTGCTGAGTTTGGTTTCTTCGGCGTCATAGTACCAACACGAGTACAAACCCCACGCTTTTGTGGCGAGTTAAGATTTGTAGCTGATTTTTTAAAGCTGTTATAGCCTTTTCCTAATGCTGGAGACTTTGATTTCGTGATATTGGATTTACGAGGCTTACGTACCAATTGGTTAATTGTAGGCATCGATTGTTCCTCCCTTCATTTGTTCTTGTTAATACCACACATCCAGGTGGTTCATTTTTTGGGTAAAAACAAAGTCTTTGTGTTTTACACAAAAACTGTTACACAGCAATAGCTACTACGGATGCGCCTATGCGCAATCCACATGCTTTGCCAAGATCTACTTTAGACTCGACGTAGTAGATAGGAACATTGGTTTCTTGTGCGATCGCTACTGCAAGTTCAATGATTCTTTCCTCTACATCTAGTGCAATATAAACTTCTTTGACAAGCCCTTGTTTCATTGCTTTTACTGTTTGCTTTGTACCTATGATTGTTTTTTTTGCTTGTTTCACTTTTTCATAAGACATTTTCATATCCTCCAAAGCTACAAGTCAGATAACTATCAACCTTAAATATATTATCATTCATATAATAAGGTGTCAACAATAAACATTAAAATATTAGGGAGAACTCTCTCCCTAATATTTATTTTTTATTCAGCGCTTACTGCTTCTTTACCTTTGTCTGCTTGATTAGTAGTGATTTCGATTTGGCGATAACGTTGCATACCTGTACCAGCTGGAACTAGTTTCCCGATAATTACGTTTTCTTTTAATCCTAATAACTCATCACGTTTTCCTTTGATTGCTGCATCTGTTAAGACACGAGTCGTTTCTTGGAATGACGCTGCAGATAAGAATGATTCTGTTTCAAGAGAAGCTTTAGTAATACCAAGAATAACTGGGCGGCAAGTTGCAGGAATTTTCCCGTTCAACACTGCTTCTTTATTTGCATCTGCAAATTGATGGATATCGAGTAATGAACCTGGTAATAGATCTGTCTCTCCAGCCTCGATTACGCGAACTTTACGAAGCATTTGGCGAACCATTACTTCGATGTGTTTGTCTCCGATTTCTACCCCTTGCATACGGTAAACTTTTTGTACTTCTTTTAGTAAGTACTCTTGAACAGTAGAAACATCTTTTACTTTCAACAATTCTTTTGGATCTACAGAACCTTCTGTTAATACCTGTCCTCGTTGAATTGCATCGTTTACTTGAACTTTCAAACGAGCATTGTACGGAGCTAAATATTTACGAGTTTCTACATTACCTTGAATTGTAATTTCTTTTTGACCTTCTCTAATTTCATCAATTTCAGTAACAATACCTGTAATTTCAGAAATAACAGCTTGACCTTTAGGATTACGAGCTTCAAAAATCTCTTGGATACGTGGAAGACCTTGTGTAATATCGTCTCCAGCAACCCCACCTGTATGGAATGTACGCATCGTTAACTGAGTACCTGGTTCTCCGATTGATTGAGCTGCAATAATACCTACCGCTTCCCCAACTTCTACCGTATCTCCAGTTGCTAAGTTTAAGCCGTAACATTTTTTACATACACCATGTTTTGTATTACATGTAAATGCTGAACGGATTGTTAACTCTTCGATACCTGCTTCTTCAATTAGACGAGCGATATCTTGAGTAATAAGTCCGTCTCTTGCTAAAATAACTTCATTTGTAGTTGGATGGTAAATAGTTTTCTTCGTATGACGACCAACAATACGTTCGCCAAACTCCTCAATAACTTCTGTACCTTCCATCAATGAACCTATTAGTAAACCACGATCTGTTCCACAGTCATCTTCTCGAACAATTACATCTTGTGCAACGTCTACTAGACGACGAGTCAAGTAACCAGAATCGGCAGTTTTAAGCGCTGTATCGGCAAGACCTTTACGAGCACCGTGTGTTGAGATGAAGTATTCAAGTACCGTTAATCCTTCACGGAAAGATGATTTAATCGGAAGTTCGATAATACGTCCAGCCGGGTTGGCCATCAGTCCACGCATACCCGCAAGTTGGGTGAAGTTAGATGCGTTACCACGGGCACCTGAGTCACTCATCATGAAGATAGGGTTCATATTATCAAGTGATTTCATCAGTTTATCTTGAATAACTTCTTTTGCTTTACTCCAATGTCCGATAACGCTAGCATAGCGTTCTTCTTCCGTGATAAGACCACGGCGGAATTGTTTCATTACTTTATCCACTTTACCTTGTGCTTCTTCAAGAATTTCACCTTTGTCTGGAAGTACGACAATATCAGAAATACCAATTGTAATTCCGGCTTTAGTAGAATATTTAAATCCTAGCGCCTTCATACGGTCAAGCATTTTAGAAGTTTCCGTGATATGGAAACGTTTAAATACTTCAGCAATGATATTTCCAAGGATTTTTTTCTTAAATGGTTGAACAAGTTCCATAGATTCAATATGTTTCTTCACATCAGTAGTTGTAGAAACAAAGTATTTTTCAGGAGTTTCAATTTGTAAATTGAAATCCGTAGGTTCGTTAATATACGGGAACGTTTCTGGTAGTATTTCATTAAAAATTACTTTACCAACCGTCGTTAATAATAACATTTTGTTTTGTTCTTCCGTAAACGTTTGGTTATTTAGTGATGATGCAGCGATTGCAATACGTGTATGCAAATGTACATGACCAGTATTGTATGCAATTAGAACTTCTTGTGGACCATAGAAAGTTGAACCTTCTCCAGTAGCACCTTTACGCTCAAGTGTTAAGTAATAGTTTCCTAAAACCATATCTTGAGATGGTGTAACAACTGGTTTTCCATCTTTCGGGTTCAAAATGTTTTGTGCTGCAAGCATTAGTAAACGAGCTTCCGCTTGAGCTTCTGCTGATAAAGGAACGTGAACAGCCATTTGGTCACCATCAAAGTCAGCATTATATGCTGTACATACTAGAGGGTGAAGACGAATAGCACGGCCTTCTACTAATGTTGGTTCAAATGCTTGAATACCTAGACGGTGAAGAGTAGGTGCGCGGTTTAATAAAACCGGATGCTCCTTAATTACATCTTCTAGTACATCCCAAACTTCTGTGTGCATTCTTTCAATTTTACGCTTTGCACTCTTAATGTTGTGAGCTAACCCACGTTCAACTAATTCTTTCATAACAAATGGTTTGAATAGTTCAATAGCCATTTCTTTTGGAAGACCACATTGATACATTTTTAAGTTTGGACCTACTACGATAACCGAACGACCAGAATAGTCTACACGTTTACCAAGTAAGTTTTGACGGAAACGACCTTGTTTCCCTTTTAGCATATGAGAAAGTGATTTCAATGGACGGTTACCAGGACCTGTAACAGGACGGCCACGACGACCATTATCAATCAATGCATCTACAGCTTCTTGTAACATACGTTTTTCGTTCTGCACGATGATGCTTGGAGCACCAAGATCCAACAAACGTTTTAAACGGTTATTACGGTTGATCACTCGACGGTACAAATCGTTTAAGTCAGATGTAGCAAAACGTCCACCATCTAATTGAACCATTGGACGTAATTCTGGTGGAATTACCGGAAGTACATCTAGAATCATCCAATCTGGTTTGTTGCCAGAATTACGGAAAGATTCCACGACTTCTAAACGTTTAATTGCACGAGTACGACGTTGACCTTGAGCAGTTTTCAACTCTTCTTTTAAGTTTTCCGTTTCACTTTCTAAATCAATCTCTTGAAGTAGACGTTTAATCGCTTCTGCACCCATTGCGGCTTGGAATTTCGTCCCAAACTTATCACGGTATGCACGATATTCTTTTTCAGAAAGTAATTGTTTCTTTTCAAGTGGTGTATCCGCAGGTTCGATTACTACATAAGAAGCAAAATAAATTACCTCTTCAAGTGATCTTGGAGACATATCCAAAATTAGACCCATACGGCTCGGAATACCTTTGAAATACCAAATATGTGAAACTGGTGCAGCTAATTCGATATGTCCCATGCGTTCACGACGTACTTTTGCACGTGTTACTTCCACTCCACATCGATCACATACTACACCTTTGTAACGAACTCGTTTGTATTTACCACAGTGGCATTCCCAGTCTTTTGTAGGACCAAAAATACGTTCACAAAATAGCCCGTCTTTTTCCGGCTTTAGTGTTCGATAGTTGATTGTTTCAGGTTTTTTTACTTCCCCGTAAGACCATGAACGAATTTTATCAGGTGAAGCTAAACCAATTTTCATATACTCAAAATTATTAACATCTATCAAGGAGCCTACCTCCCTTTAGTCTTGTGTCTTTGAAAGACATTCCAAGTAGCTCTGCATTATGCAATTTTATACGGAAATACGGACAGGCATCACCTGTCCGATTTCTATTTTATTTCTTATTCCGCTGTACCGACTGGTTCCTCTTCATTCGCATGTGGCAAAATTCCAAGCGCATCAGCAGCAGGAATATCGTCATCTTCATCTAAATCACGAAGTTCAATTTCTTCTTCGTCAATCGTTAACATTTTAACGTCCATACCTAAACTTTGTAATTCTTTAATCAATACTTTGAATGATTCTGGAACTCCAGGTTCTGGTACACTTTCACCTTTAACAATTGCTTCATACGTTTTTACACGCCCAACAACGTCATCGGATTTAACAGTTAAAATTTCTTGCAATGTATAAGCAGCACCATAAGCTTCAAGTGCCCATACTTCCATCTCTCCGAAACGCTGACCACCAAATTGCGCTTTCCCTCCAAGAGGTTGTTGCGTAACTAGTGAGTAAGGTCCAGTTGAACGAGCATGAAGTTTATCATCAACCATGTGGGCAAGTTTGATCATATACATAACCCCTACAGAAACGCGGTTATCAAATGGTTCGCCTGAACGACCATCGTATAAAATAGTTTTACCATCACGGTTAAGTCCTGCTTCTTCCATCGTATTCCAAACGTCTTCTTCGTTGGCACCATCAAATACTGGTGAAGCCATATGAACACCTAAAAGTCTAGAAGCCATACCTAAGTGAAGCTCTAATACTTGACCAATGTTCATACGTGAAGGTACACCAAGTGGATTTAACATGATATCAACTGGTGTTCCATCTGGAAGGAATGGCATATCTTCTTCTGGAAGGATACGCGAGATAACACCTTTGTTACCATGACGTCCAGCCATTTTATCCCCAACGGAAATTTTACGTTTTTGAACAATATAAGCGCGAACTAATTGGTTAACTCCTGGAGATAGCTCATCACCATCTTCACGATTAAACACTTTTACATCTAAGATAATCCCGCCAGCACCATGTGGTACACGTAGAGATGTATCGCGAACTTCTCGAGCTTTTTCACCAAAGATAGCATGAAGTAAACGTTCTTCTGCAGTAAGTTCTGTAACCCCTTTTGGTGTTACTTTACCAACTAAGATGTCACCATCACGAACTTCAGCACCGATACGGATAATTCCACGATCATCTAAATTGCGTAATGCATCTTCTCCGACGTTTGGAATGTCTCTCGTAATTTCTTCTGGCCCAAGCTTCGTATCACGTGATTCTGATTCATATTCTTCAATATGCACTGAAGTATATACATCGTCTTTCACGAGACGTTCACTCATAATAACAGCATCCTCATAGTTGTAACCATCCCATGTCATAAAGGCAACTAGCACGTTACGACCTAATGCTAATTCTCCTTTTTCCATAGATGGACCATCTGCAAGAATATCAAGTGGTTTAACACGATCTCCAACTTTCACAATTGGACGCTGGTTAATCGATGTACCATGATTCGAACGTTCAAATTTGTGCACTTTGTAAGAAGTTAAATCACCTTTTACTTCTTTTCCATCCACTTCTTCGATGCGACGAACTCTAATTTCTTTAGCTTCAACATGCTCAACAATTCCATGATACTTTGCAATTACAGCAGCACCAGAATCACGCGCATTCACATGTTCCATTCCTGTTCCAACAAATGGTGCTTCAGGATTTAACAATGGAACAGCTTGACGTTGCATGTTCGCTCCCATTAGGGCACGGTTCGAGTCATCATTTTCTAAGAAAGGAATACATGCAGTTGCAGCAGAAACTACTTGTTTCGGCGAAACGTCCATGTAATCGATTTGTTCTCTTCTAAATACTGTGTTATCGCCACGGAAACGTCCTACTACTTCTTCTTTCGCAAATGCACCTTCATCTGTTAATAGAGAATTTGCTTGCGCTACCACATAGTTATCCTCTTCATCAGCAGTTAGATAATCAATACGAGAAGTTACTAGACCTGTTTCAGGGTCAACACGACGGTATGGAGTTTCAATAAAACCAAATTTATTCACTTTTGCAAAGCTAGAAAGTGAGTTAATAAGACCAATGTTTGGTCCCTCAGGTGTTTCAATCGGACACATACGACCATAGTGAGAATAATGAACGTCACGTACTTCAAAGCCAGCACGTTCACGTGTTAAACCACCTGGTCCAAGAGCTGATAGACGACGTTTGTGCGTAAGTTCAGCAAGTGGATTTGTTTGGTCCATGAACTGAGATAATTGCGAGCTACCAAAGAATTCTTTAATAGATGCAATAACTGGACGAATATTGATCAACTGTTGTGGAACAATTGATTGTGTATCGTTGATAGACATACGCTCACGTACTACACGTTCCATACGAGAAAGACCAATACGGAATTGGTTTTGTAGTAATTCTCCAACTGAACGTAAACGACGGTTACCAAGATGATCAATATCATCTGTGTTTCCAACATTAAATAATAGGTTAAAGAAATAACCAATAGAAGAAACGATATCAGCAGGCGTTATGTTTTTAACTTCATTTTCCACATACGCATTGCTAATTACATTGATTTCTTTTTGTTCTTCATCATTTGGCGCATATATTTTAATCGATTGAATTGTAATATCATCTTCTAAAACACCACCTACTTGAGATAATGTTCTAAATCCGATTCCATTTTCCAAATGAGGAATTAGTCGATCTAATACTCTTCGATCAATAAGAGTACCAGCTTCTACTAAAATTTCTCCTGTTTCTGGATCCACTAGCGTTTCCGCTATTGTTTGGTTAAACAAACGATTTTTAATATGCAATTTTTTGTTCATTTTGTAACGACCAACGTTTGCTAGATCATAGCGTTTTGGGTCAAAGAAGCGTGAATATAACAAGCTCTTTGCACTTTCAACAGTTGGTGGCTCACCAGGACGTAGACGCTCATAGATTTCAAGTAACGCTTTTTCAGTCGTTTCCGTGTTGTCTTTTTCAAGCGTGTTACGTAAATATTCATTATCACCAATTAAATCGATGATTTCTTGATCTGATCCAAAACCTAATGCGCGAAGTAAAACAGTAACCGGCAATTTTCTTGTGCGGTCGATACGAACATATACAACGTCTTTTGCGTCGATTTCGTATTCTAACCATGCACCACGGTTCGGAATAACTGTTGCTCCAAAACCTTTTTTACCGTTTTTGTCTGTCTTGTCGTGGAAGTAAACACTTGGTGAACGGACTAACTGAGATACGATTACGCGCTCAGCACCATTTATAACGAAAGTACCAGTTTCAGTCATTAGTGGGAAATCACCCATAAAGACATCTTGTTCTTTCACTTCGTCCGTTTCTTTGTTGTGGAGACGTACTTTTACGCGCAATGGAGCAGCGTATGTTGCGTCACGTTCTTTTGATTCGTCGACTGAATATTTCGGATCATTTAAACTATAGTCGACAAATTCAAGTGATAGATTGCCTGTAAAGTCCTCGATTGGAGAAATGTCTCTGAACATTTCACGTAAACCTTCTTCAAGGAACCATTCGTAAGATGCTGTTTGAATTTCGATTAAATTCGGAAGTTCAAGCACCTCACTAATACGCGCAAAACTTCTGCGGTGGCGGTGTTGTCCGTACTGAACTAGTTGACCTGTCAACTCATTCACCCCTCAATAAAGCTATAATTGGGTCTTTTCGATATGAACAAATTAGTGTATGATATCGAAAGACAAAAAGAAAACGAGTTCTAAATTAAGAGCTCATTTTTTATTAATCAAACTTTTTCTCGGCCAGTATACCCATATTTACTCCATTTAATTCAAAAGGGCATACTACCTCAAAATAATATTTTTGCATTTTATTATAATATCATAGCGATTTTGTCAAGTCAATCTTTTGTAGCCTTTAAAATCCAATATCCTTTGACTTTAACTACTACTTTCACTTGACCAAAAATCTCTTCCAAATGACTAAAAGTAGATGGTGCCCCTTGTTTCTTTTGAATCACAACCCACAATTCTCCCCCTGAAACCAACTTTTCATAGGATTCATTGTAAAAACGAAAAATAGTTTCTTTTCCAGCGCGAATCGGTGGATTAGTTATTATAGCCGCAAAGTTTGCAGTGTTTACTGCTGACAACCCATCACTTTCATAGATTCGTACATTTTGTATCCCGTTCGCAGCAGCATTTTTTTCTGCAAGTTGGATTGCACGTGTGTTAACATCTACTAAATGAACTGTTCTTCCTTCATTTGCTTTCGCAATGGAAAGACCGATCGGGCCGTATCCACACCCTACATCGAGAAAGTCTCCTTCTCGTTCCGGCGCTTCAAAAGCATCGATTAATACACGGGAGCCAAAATCTACTTCGCTTTTACTAAATACACCAGCATCTGTTTCAAACCGAAAATTATGTCCAAGTAACGTAAAATTCCAGTGACGTGGTTTACTTTCAGTTTGAGGTTTTCTAGAGTAATAGTGATCAGACACCGAATAACCCTCCATAATATACATACGAAGAAAAGCCCGTCGGTAAATGACGAGCTTTTTTCTTCATACTGTACAAAATTACTTAACTTCTACGTTAGCGCCAACTTCTTCAAGTTGAGCTTTGAAAGCTTCCGCTTCATCTTTAGAAATGCCTTCTTTAAGTGGTTTTGGAGCGTTATCTACTAATTCTTTAGCTTCTTTCAAGCCAAGACCAGTGATTTCACGTACTACTTTGATTACTTTGATTTTTTGATCTCCAGCAGAAGCAAGGATTACATCAAATTCAGTTTGCTCTTCAGCTGCAGCAGCACCGCCACCTGCAACCATTGCTACTGGAGCAGCAGCTGTTACACCAAATTCTTCTTCGATTGCTTTTACTAAGTCGTTTAATTCTAGAACTGTCATTTCTTTGATAGCGTCTAAGATTTGTTCTTTACTCATTTTGTTTTCCTCCTATAATGGATAATTTAGGCTATTTGCCTTATTTTAATTGTTAAGCCGCAATAATTATGCGCCTTGCTCTTCTTTTTGTTCTGCAACAGCTTTTGTTGCAAGCGCAATGTTGCGCATTGGTGCTTGAAGTACAGATAGAAGCATAGAAAGAAGACCTTCGCGTGATGGAAGTTCTGCTAATGCTTTAACGTCCTCAGCAGATGCTACAGTACCTTCGATGATACCAGCTTTAATTTCAAGCTGTTCGTTCTTTTTAGCAAAATCGTTAATGATTTTTGCAGGTGCAACTACGTCTTCGTTAGAAAATGCTACAGCATTAGGACCAACAAGATGTTCATTAATCCCGTCAACACCAGCAAATTCAGTCGCGCGGCGTGTAAGTGAGTTTTTGTAAACTTTAAATTCCACACCAGCTTCACGAAGTTGTTTACGTAATTCAGTTACTTGCGCAACATTTAAACCACGGTAGTCAACAACTACTACAGAAGCAGCAGCTTTAAACTTTTCTGCAATTTCTTCAACTTGCACTTTTTTAGTTTCAATTGCTTTGTTCATTTTGGCACCTCCTATAAGAATTGGCCATTTATACCGACAAAAGAAAAGCCTCTGGATCTACGGATAGACACAGAGGCAGAAAGTCATCATCTAATAAGAATCTGAATTTGCATGTCCTCGGTAGGATATTAAGTGACAAGTCACTCCTACTGTCTTCGGTACAAATGTATATTTCACAACAAAAGTCATCTTATCAGATAGACTTATGATTGTCAATTATTATTTTACTGATTGAGTATCAATTTTTACAGCTGGACCCATAGTAGTTGTAACATTTACAGACTTCATGTAAACACCTTTTGAAGCAGCTGGTTTTGCTTTTTGTACTACTTCAAATACTGCTAAGAAGTTTTCTACTAATTTGTCGTCTTCGAAAGAAACTTTTCCGATAGGAGCGTGAATGATACCAGCTTTGTCAGCGCGGTATTCTACTTTACCAGCTTTAATTTCTTCGATAGCTTTTGTTACGTCAAATGTAACAGTACCTGTTTTTGGGTTTGGCATTAAGCCTTTTGGTCCAAGTACACGACCGATTTTACCAACTTCACCCATCATGTCTGGTGTCGCAACGATAACATCGAAATCGAACCATCCTTGTTGGATTTTGTTGATGTATTCTACATCACCTGCGTAGTCTGCACCAGCAGCTTCTGCTTCTTTTAGTTTTTCGCCTTTAGCAAATACTAATACGCGTTGTGTTTTACCAGTTCCGTTTGGAAGCACAACTGCTCCACGGATTTGTTGGTCATTTTTACGAGTATCGATTCCTAGACGGAAAGCAACCTCTACAGTTGCATCAAAATTAACTGTGCTCGTTTTTTTAGCAAGTTCGATTGCTTCTTTAACTGAGTACAATGCATTACGGTCAACTAGTTTTGTAGCTTCTTGTAATTTTTTACCTTTGTTAGCCATTTAAAATGTCCTCCTTGATAGTGGTTTTAGCGGAATAAACCTCCCACGTGTAAAGGTTGCAGTTATTCTTAGGAACAACTACAACCTTCCAAAAAACAATTGCGTCATATCAAAATGCACATTAAGTATTAGTCTTCGATCGTAATACCCATGCTACGTGCAGTACCTTCAACCATCAACATAGCTGCTTCAACAGATGCTGCATTTAAATCTGGCATTTTTTGTTCTGCGATTTCGCGAACTTTATCACGTTTCACTGTCGCCACTTTTACGCGGTTTGGTTGACCTGATCCAGATTGAATACCTGCTGCTACTTTAAGTAACACTGCTGCCGGCGGAGTTTTTGTAATGAAAGTAAATGAACGATCTTCAAATACAGAAATTTCAACCGGAATGATTAGACCTGCTTGATCTGCAGTACGTGCGTTGAACTCCTTACAGAATCCCATGATATTAACACCCGCTTGTCCTAATGCAGGACCAACCGGTGGCGCTGGGTTTGCTTTACCAGCAGGAATTTGTAATTTAACAACTTTAATCACTTTTTTAGCCACGAGACACACCTCCTTAAGTCCGTGATGTGGTAATTGGGTTGCCCCTCCCACTCAAATATCTGTCTCTCAGCGAATTGCCGATAACATTATAAAAATTCATGCAGACTAATTTTCAGTCTGACCTTTGAAATGATACCACTATTTTCAACCTTTAGCAAGTAACAATGGAAAATAATATTTTTTGGCGTGAACTAGTTCAAAATTTAAACGTATCATTTCTGATTGTTTAAAAAGCTTCTGTACCCAGTCCGACAAGAATTATATCTTTGTTAATTGATCGAAGTCTAACTCCATATTAGTTTCACGGCCAAACATATCAACTGAAACAGTTACTTTACCTTTAGCAGTATCGATTGTTTCTACTTTACCTTGGAAATGAGCAAATGGTCCTTCTAGCACTTCTACTAATTCACCGATTTCAATATCAATTTCCACTTTACCTTCGGTATTACCCATTTGTTTTAACATAGATTGAACTTCTTCAGGAGCTATAGGAGTTGGTTTTGTCCCTCCGCCTGATGAACCTAAGAATCCTGTTACACCAGGTGTATTTCGAACTACATACCAAGCATCATCCGTCATAATAAGTTCAACGAATACATACCCAGGAAAAGTTTTTCTCGTTACAACACGTTTTTTTCCATCTTTAATATCTGTTTCTTCCTGTTCAGGGATGTATACTCGGAAAATTTTATCTTGCATCCCCATAGTTTCTACACGTTTTTCTAAGTTTGCTTTTACTTTATTTTCATACCCAGAGTAAGTATGAACGACATACCAATTTTTTTCCATAGTTGACGGACTAATCGTCCTTCCCTCCTTTTCTCAGACAAATGAAAAAACCCGTTCGTTTAAATAAGACGGGCTATTTCAAAAATATTAACATACTACATTTTATAAATCCAAATACCAACGGAAAAGTTCTGAAATCCCTAAATCTACTACAGCAAAGAATACAGCCATAATTACAACAGTTGCAAGTACAATCATTGTATATTTCGTAAGCTCTTTCTTTTTAGGCCAGCTCACTTTTCTCATTTCGGACATTACATTTTTAAAGAATCCTCCAACATTAGCCATTCTAGCTAAACCTCCACACGGAAAATCTATCTTTTTTTTACATACTCATAATGTTTGTTTATGAAGCGTATGCTCGTTACAGTGCGAACAATATTTTTTTAGTTCTACACGTGTTGCACTTTCTTTCGATGTAGGAAACGAATAATTTCGGTTTCCACATTTCTCACAACTCAAGACAATTTTCTTTGTCATTTTCTCACCTTTTTGGCGTGTAATCTTTTTCAAGATTATCATTTTACTAATTCAGTGTCAACAAAATCCCAGTGTTTAGGCATAATTACTACCAATCTCCATATATCTCTCTAGCTTACGTTTCACTCGCTGGAGTGCATTGTCAATTGATTTTACGTGCCGATTTAGTTCTTCTGATATTTCTTGATAAGACTGCCCATCCAAGTATAGCGCAAGAACTTGTTGTTCCAGTTCACTTAAAATTTCTGCCATTTTCTCTTCCATATAATCATAGTCTTCTCGATTGATTATCAATTCTTCCGGATCATCTATTACCGAACCGGCAATCATATCCATCAATGTCCGATCCGATTCTTCATCATAGATTGGCTTGTCCAGCGAAACATAAGAATTAAGTGGAATATGTTTTTGACGTGTAGCAGTTTTTATCGCTGTAATGATTTGTCGAGTAATACATAACTCTGCGAAAGCTCGAAAGGATGCTAGCTTTTCTTCTTTAAAATCACGAATCGCTTTATATAATCCTATCATACCTTCTTGAAGAATATCTTCCTTGTCTGCTCCAATTAAAAAATAGGATCTGCCTTTCATTCGAACGAAAGAACGATATTTCGTAATTAAATAATCAAGCGCTTCAGTGTTACCTTGATGAACCATCTCTACAAGCTCCTCATCTTGTAAACTATCTAATTGTTGTAGATTATGTTCGATCTTTTCCAATGAAGTCACCTCTGCAAGTTTACGATAGTTATCACAAGTATACAGGATGAAAATTTATCCAGTCAATGCATCATTTCATTCCTCTTCGCCATTTTTCGAAAATTTCTGCAATTTCGTCCGTTAGAGGGATCTTGGAAGACGGCTTATTATCTTGAATATACCTCACTTTTTTCGTTATATTCGACGATATAGCCGTCATTTCAATTTCAAATTCTCGAGCAGATTTTCTTAATGCGCCTTGTCCAAAAATAACTCTTTGCTCCGTCATATCAGAAGTAGCTACATAAATTTCTATTTTTCTACCACTTAATTCTCTTGTAAGCTTCTCAATTCGCTCATCTGCTGTTTCGTTTGTTCGAGTAAAAATAACTTCTACATCACGTTGCTTCTGCTTATTTTCAATTCCCGGAACTAAATGTGCGTCAAATACGACAATTACACGAATACCCGTAAACGCTTTATATTCAGCCATCAGTTCCAGAAGTCGGTCTCTTGCGTCTAGTAGTTTTTCTTGCTTTAAAACTCTTAACTCTTTCCATGCGCCGATGATATTATAACCATCGACAAGAAGAATTTGCATCAGGTTATCCTTAAAGAGGACGTCTTACACGCAATACTTCGTATAAAAGTATAGACGCAGCAACAGACGCATTTAAACTTGTTACATGACCGACCATTGGTAAATGGTATAAGAAATCACACTTATCTTTTAATAAACGACTCATCCCTTTACCTTCACTACCAATAATAAGCGCTAATGGAAGTGTTGCATCCATATGACGATAGTCAGTGGACTTTGTAGCATCTGTCCCCGCAATCCAAACTCCACGTTCTTTTAACTCATCCACCGTTTGCGCTAGATTTCCAGCTCGATACACCGGAATATGCTCAATTGCTCCAGTAGATGCCTTAGCAACAACTGCAGTTAGTCCCACAGCACGTCTTTTTGGAATTATAATACCGTGTGCCCCAACCGCATCTGCTGTTCTCATAATAGACCCAAGATTATGTGGATCTTCGATTTCATCCAAAATTATAAAAAGAGGATCTTCTTGTTTACTTGCAGCTAATTCAAACAAATCATCCAGTTCCGCATATCGATAAGCTGCAACCGAAGCAACGATCCCTTGGTGATTGGCATCGGTCAAGTTATCTAATTTCTTTTTTGGAACGAATTGAACGATGATTCCCGCTTCCTTAGCTAATTGAATTATTTCCGAGACTCCGCTTTTTTGTATGCCTTCAGCAATCCACACTTTATTCATATCTCTTCCTGAACGTAGCGCTTCTACAACGGGGTTTTTCCCAGCGATAATTTCTCCCGTTTGTTCTGTATTCTCTGCCATTTACTTCTTCTCCCCTTTCTGTCCGTCAATAAATTCAATTGAAAATAGAAGTAATTCTTCCAACCGTTCTTTTTGCTCACTTAGATATAAGCTTCCTACTAACGCTTCAAACGCAGTACTATAATGATATGTTTGGACATCTGTATTTTTCGGTACAGTACCAGACTTTGCATTTCTACCCCTTTTTAATACCGCAAGTTCCTCTTCTGTTAGGATTTTTTTATCTAAAAGCTCGTGAACAATTGTCGCCTGTGCTTTTGCAGATACATACTTAGTTCCTTCTCTGTGCAATATGTTTGGCTTAACTCGACCAGAACGAATGAGATGCTCTCGAACGACTTGTTCGAAGACAGCATCTCCCATATAAGCTAAAGCTAACGAGTTTAATTGTTTAACATCGGATAACTTAAAGTTAGTCATAAGTTTATCCTCTTTTCCATCGGATACCTTGCGCTGTATCTTCTAAAATAATATTCATTTCTTTTAATTGATCTCTTATTTCATCTGCACGAGCAAAATTGCGATCCTTTCTCGCTTGATTTCGTTCTTCGATTAATGCATCAATTTCTTCATCCAATACTTCTTTTTCTTGTTGGAGAGAAATTCCCAATACTGTAGTCAGTTCATCAAAAATTGTTAAGAATTGCTTTAACACATTTTCAGAAGTCTGTTTTTCTAATAGATACGTATTTGCTAGCTTAGATAATTCAAAAACTGCAGCAATTCCGTTCGCTGTGTTAAAATCGTCATCCATTGCAGTGATAAATTGCTCTTTTACTTCTCCTATTTTGTGCATCCAAATATCATGATGGTCACCTAAGTCCGCTGTCGCGTCTAAGCGATGTAACACATTTGCATACGATGTACGGATACGTTCTAGGCCAGCTTCCGCTTGTTCTACTAAATCACCGGAATAGTTAATTGGGTGACGATAATGTACACTCAGCATGAATAAACGCAATACTTGTGGATCAATATTTTGACGAATATCATTAACTAAAACGAAGTTACCTAGTGATTTTGACATTTTTTCATTGTCAATATTAATGTAGCCATTATGCATCCAATATCTCGCAAATGTTTTACCTGTTCTTGCTTCCGATTGTGCAATTTCATTTTCATGATGAGGGAAAGTTAAATCTTGCCCACCAGCATGGATATCAATTGTATCACCTAGTACTTCTCTAGCCATTACCGAACATTCAATATGCCACCCTGGACGTCCTTGACCCCATGGGCTCTCCCAGAAAATCTCTCCTGGCTTTGCAGCTTTCCATAATGCAAAGTCTAAAGCATCTTCTTTCTTTTCCCCTGCCTCGATGCGTGCACCTACTTTTAAATCATCGACCGATTGGTGAGAAAGCTTTCCATAACCTTCAAACTTTCTTGTGCGGTAGTATACATCACCTTGAGATTCATACGCATAGCCTTTTTCTTCTAATACTTTAATAAAATCTATTATTTCGGTCATGTGATCGGTCACACGAGGGTGCGAATCAGCTCGGTTGCATCCTAATGCCTCTACGTCTGCAAAATAAGCTTCAATAAAACGTTCCGTTAACTCAGAAACCTCTTCACCTAACTCATTTGCAGCTTTAATAATTTTGTCATCCACATCTGTGAAATTGGATACGTACGTTACTTCATATCCTCGATATTGCAAATATTTTCGTACCGTATCGTATACGATCACTGGACGAGCATTCCCGATATGAATGTAGTTATATACTGTTGGTCCACAAACATACATTTTTACCTTTCCCTCTTCCATTGGTACAAAGGGTTCTTTTTCACGTTTTAATGTATTAAAAATTTGTATTGCCATGTATACTTATCTCCTTTTCCTTTTTAAGTCTTTCTACTTCTTCTTGTAAATTTTTTATTTCATACTCCATCTCTCTACATCGATCAGCGAACGGATCCGGTAAGTCTTGGTGATTCAAATCTTGATGATGTGCATTGTGCTTTACTTTCACTCCATCTTGAATTACAACTACTCCAGGTATACCAACTACTGTTGAGTTCATTGGAACATCTTTTAAAACAACAGACCCTGCTCCCACCTTACTATTTTCTCCAATTGTAATCGAACCTAACACTTTGGCACCAGTTGCTATTAATACATTATTGGCAAGCGTAGGATGTCTTTTTCCTTTTTCTTTTCCTGTACCACCCAATGTGACACCTTGATATATCGTACAATCTTCCCCTATTTCACAGGTTTCCCCGATGACAACACCCATTCCGTGGTCGATAAAAAAACGTCTTCCAATCTTCGCACCCGGGTGAATTTCAATACCAGTGAAAAATCGGCTAATTTGCGAAATAACACGTGCGAGGAAAAATAATTTCTTATTATAAAAAGCGTGTGCAATCCGATGACTCCAAATAGCATGTAAACCCGAGTATGTTAATACTACTTCCAGGATACTTGTTGCTGCAGGATCTTGTTCAAATACAACTGCTATGTCTTCTTTGATTCGCTCAAACATCCTTTTTTCTCCTTTCTTAGAAACATGTAAACGTTGTAGGAAAAGCTAAACTTTTCTTCCACAATAAAAAGCGTCCCTGTCTATTATAAATAGACAGAGACGCTTTGGGCGCGGTTCCACTCTGATTGAAAAGGCAAATAAAACACCCTTCCCACTTCGCATCCTTAACGCAGATGATACGTCCAGCCTACTGACATGTTCGGCATGGCACTCAGAGGTGCATTTCAGTAACTCATTGGTTCAGACCACTTTCAGCCGGTGATGGTCCTCTCTAAAGAACTTGTGTTACTTACTTCTCCTCATCCTTGCTTTTTCTAGCTTCCGTTCGGAATTTGTATCCTCATTTTCACACCTTACTAGAGGAAAGTCAATATTATTGTTTTGCGTATTTAGCTACTCGAGCAATTACATTTTCTTTTCCGATAAGACTGATAGCATCTGCCAACTCAGGACCATGTGTTTGACCAGTTGTTACTACACGGATTGGCATAAATAAATTTTTCCCTTTATGGCCAGTTTCTTTTTGAACTGCTTTGATCGCAGCTTTAATTTCAGCTGCTTCAAATATTTCTAAAGTTTCTAACTGTGCTTTGAATGCAGCCATTACCTCTGAAACTTGTTCACCTGCTAACACTTCTTCCGCTTCTTCAGTATATGCAATATCATGTTCAAAGAACTGTGATGACAATTCAACTATTTCAGCACCAAAGCTCATTTGATCGTGGTATAGAGCAATTAGCTTCGTTGCCCAAGCATGTTGTTCCTCCGATAGTTCTGCTGGAAGTAGCTCCGCCTTTTGTAAGTGTGGCAATGCTAGTTCCACAACTTTTTCAAGTGGTAATTGCTTAATATATTGATTATTCATCCACGTTAATTTTTGTTTATCAAACATGGAAGGTGATTTAGATAAACGATTCACGTCAAATATTTTTATAATTTCCTCTTTAGAGAATATCTCTTCTTCCCCTTCAGGAGACCATCCTAAAAGTGCAAAGAAGTTGAACATTGCTTCAGGTAAGTAACCTAGATCTTTGTATTGCGTAACAAATTGAATAATAGACTCGTCACGTTTTGAAAGCTTTTTACGATTTTCATTAATGATTAACGTCATGTGACCGTATGCAGGATATTCCCACCCAAACGCATCAAATATCATTAATTGTTTTGGAGTGTTAGATAAATGCTCTTCCCCACGGAATACATGGGAAATTTTCATAAAGTGATCATCTAAAACTACCGCATAGTTATATGTTGGAATGCCATTTGCTTTTACAAGTACCCAGTCACCAATATCTTTGGATTCAAAAGTAACGGATCCACGAACTAAATCCTCAAATGTGTAGGTTACATTTTCAGGAACCCGCATACGGATTGTATAAGGCATACCTGCATCTTCTTTTTCTTGTACTTCTGTTGCAGATAAATGACGACATTTACCGTTGTACATAGGCGCAGCTATTCCGTTTGCTTTTTGCACTTCACGTTCTGCTTCTAATTCCTCTGAAGTACAGAAACATTTATACGCCTGCCCTTTTTCTAACATTTCTTCTGCATGCTTTGTATAAATATCTAGTCGTTCCATTTGACGATAAGGCGCGTATGGTCCACCAATATCAACTGACTCGTCATATTCGATACCTAACCATTTAAGATTTTCAAGCTGAGATAACTCGCCACCTTCTACATTTCGTTCAATATCTGTATCCTCGATACGAACGATAAACTTCCCGTTATTGTGACGTGCAAATAAATAGTTAAATAATGCTGTTCGAGCCCCTCCGATATGTAAATACCCTGTTGGGCTTGGCGCGTATCGTACGCGAACTTCTTGTGTCATTGTAAATCCTCCTAGTTTTCGTTCATATAAAGTGAAACTTCAGCTTGTGATAGTTTCCTTTACAGATGACCATATCTTACTATCCTTAAAGCGGGATAAACTTTATTTATTCTACCACTGCTAACGTCTTTTTAAAAGTTAGTCTTTCTTTATAAGCAATATTGTCGCCATTGAAGCAATTCCTTCTTCACGTCCCGTAAATCCAAGCTTTTCTGTTGTTGTTGCCTTCACGTTTACTTGGGATACATCCGCTTGAAGCAACTCCGCCACACGCACACGAATTGCCTCAATATAAGGTGCCATTTTAGGCTTTTGTGCAATAATTGTACAATCGATATTACCTAATTTGTATCCGTGAGCATCTACTAATTTCCAAATATGCTCCAGTAGCTTGGCTGAATCTGCATCTTTAAAATCTGGATCTGTATCCGGGAAATGTTTGCCGATATCCCCTTCACCGATTGCTCCAAGTGCTGCATCTGTAATCGTATGAAGCAATACATCTGCATCTGAATGTCCAATTAGTCCTCTTTCATAAGGAATTGTAACTCCTCCAATTATTAAAGGGCGATTTTCCGCAAATTCATGTACGTCAAATCCTTGTCCAACTCGTATCATCTTATTGTTCCTCCTGCTTCATTTTATTTAAAATCACATCACCAAAAAGGAGATCTTCTTTCGTAGTCATTTTTAAATTATCGTATGTACTCTCCACGATATGTACGCTTTCTCCTAAACGTTCGACTAGCATCGCTTCATCTGTCCCTAAAAAGCCTTCTTCATTTGCCAAGCGCTCTGCTTTTTCTAATAGCTCAAACTGAAAAGCTTGTGGCGTTTGAATAATCCATAAACTTTCTCGATCTACTGTTTCTTGAATTATACCATTTTCCACTTTTTTCATCGTATCTTTGGCACGAACTGCCGCTACCGCTGCTCTCGATTGAGTAGCAGTTTCAACAAGCTGGTGAATAACCCCTCGTTTAATAAACGGCCTTGCTGCGTCATGTACAAGTACAATCCCTTGGCTTGGAGAAGCTTTTAAACAAGCATATACACTATGCTGACGTTCTGCTCCTCCTTCCGTAATAGCTGCTACTTTTGTAATCTCGTGTTTCAATAATAATTGTTCAATGTATGTCTGTTCCTCTTTTTTAACCGCTAACACAATGTGTTGACACATGGGGTCATTCTCAAAAACGCGCAAAGTATGTATTAAAATCGGAATATCTCTCAACTTCAAAAAAAGCTTATTCTGCCCTGCTCCCATGCGCTTCCCACTGCCTGCAGCGGGTAATAATACCGTATACATCCCCTAATTCTCTCCTCTATGTAACAATAGAAAAAGGGTGTTATCCTATTGAAAATCTAGGAAACAACCCTCCCCTATTATTTCGAGTCTTGTGGTTTAGCAAAAATCATTCGACCTGCTGAAGTTTGAAGTACACTTGTCACTTCCACATTCAACGCTTGTCCAATATATGATTTCCCACCTTCTACAACAATCATCGTACCATCGTCTAGGTAAGCAACACCTTGGTTATGCTCCTTCCCATCCTTAATTACGACTACATGCATTATTTCCCCGGGAATAACGACTGGTTTAACCGCATTTGCCAGATCATTAATGTTAAGTACCCGCACCTGATGAAGATCGCAAACTTTGTTTAAGTTGAAATCATTCGTTACAACAATGCCATTCATCTTCTTCGCTAAACGCATAAGCTTCATGTCTACTTCTTGAATGTCTTCGAAATCATCCTCTACAATCTTTACTGCAGAAGCACGTTCTGTTTGTAATGTTTTCAATACATCTAGCCCTCGACGTCCTCTAGTTCTTTTTAATGTATCTGAAGAGTCTGCTATATGCTGTAACTCAGTTAGTACAAATTGTGGGACTACCAAAATACCTTCCATAAATCCTGTTTGTGAAATATCTGCAATACGTCCATCAATTATAACGCTAGTATCAAGAAGTTTATATGTTCCAGTGATTAAACCTTGCTCCTCTTCCTCTTGAGTTTTCTTCTTAGTTCCTGATTGCTTGGAAGGAGTAAAAACTTGCAAAAGCTCATCCCGCTTTTTAAACCCTACTTGAAAACCTAAATAACCAAGTACAATAGATAAAAGCACCGGCACAACCGAGCCTATACCTGGTATAGCAATATTATTAATAGCTGTTCCAAGTAAAAATGCAACAATCAAACCAATGACAAGCCCCAATGTACCAAACAGTAAGTCACCTATAGGGGCTTTTAAAAGACGCTCTTCCATCCATCGTATGAAATTAATTAAATAGTCTGTTAAAAATAATGCTGCAACGTAAAGTATGATTGCACCGATAATAACAGATACATATGGATTATGAATCCAAGGGTTATTGGATAAATTTATAAGTTCATATAAGTGCGGTAAAAATATTAACCCTAATGTACCTCCTATTAAAATGAATGCAATTTGAATAATCCATTTTAACAAACATTCCACCTCCAGTTATCATTTATTATAACGTCAAATTTTGTTATAAGTCTATTATGACTAACAGGAGCAACTAGTCACCCCTGTTAATTCATTTATAGAAACAAATATATTTTATTGAAAAGCTTCTTTCATGGCATCATTTACAGATTCAACGCCTACTACTTGAATGCCTTTCGGATAATCCCAGCCTCCTATATTAGAAGCAGGGATAATTGCTCTTTTAAACCCTAATTTTGCAGCTTCCTGCACACGTTGTTCGATTCTGGATACCCTTCTCACTTCACCTGTAAGTCCAACTTCTCCAATAAAACAGTCTGTTGGGGTAACCCCTGTATCTCTAAAACTCGATACTATACTTACTAGGACGGCTAAATCGATAGCAGGTTCATCTAATTTTACACCTCCGGCAACTTTTATATAAGCATCTTGCGTTTGTAACAGTAATCCCATACGTTTTTCGAGTACTGCCATAAGCAAAGAAACCCGATTTTGATCAATACCGGTAGCCATTCGTTTCGGATAATTAAAGCTCGATTGTGTGACAAGTGCTTGAATTTCCACTAAAATCGGTCTCGTCCCTTCCATCGATGCAACAATAGCGGAACCAGCTGCTCCATGGGAGCGTTCCTGTAAAAATAGTTCGGAAGGATTCAATACTTCTTTTAATCCTTGTTGTACCATCTCAAAAATAGCAATTTCGTTGGTCGATCCAAAACGGTTCTTTTGAGAACGTAAAATACGATACGTGTGATGGCGTTCTCCTTCAAAATATAAAACCGTATCTACCATATGTTCTAATAAACGAGGACCAGCAATTTGTCCTTCTTTTGTTACGTGCCCCACCAAAAAGATCGCTATATTCTTTGTCTTAGCAATCCGCATTAGTTCTGCCGTACATTCTCGAACTTGGGACACACTCCCAGGAGCACTCGTTACTTCCGGATGATGTACGGTTTGTATAGAGTCGACAATGACAAATCGTGGCTCTACACTTTCAATTGTTTCATTGATTAACTCTAAATTTGTCTCAGAATATATATATAGTTCCGCAGATGTGACACCAAGTCGTTCCGCTCGGAGTTTTGTTTGTCTAATAGATTCCTCACCAGATATATACAATACTCGCTCTCCTTTATTGGCAAGCAACGCAGAGACTTGTAATAGTAAAGTAGATTTACCGATACCTGGATCACCACCGATTAATACGAGCGACCCCGGCACAATCCCACCTCCGAGTACGCGGTTCAGTTCCATAAGCTCTGTTTCTACTCGTGGTTCTTCTACTGTTTCTACCGAGATAATAGGTGTGGCTTTTTGAGCTACCCCTGTGGAATGCTGAAAAGAACGTTTAGGTCCTTTGGAAACGATTTCTAACTCTTCTACCATCGTGTTCCATTCCCCACAACCAGGGCATCTTCCCATCCACTTAGCTGACTCATATCCACATGAATTACACATAAATTTCGTTTTTCTTTTAGCCATTACTTCCTCCTATGTAAAAAAAACATTAGCACCTGTCACTACACCAGAAGCATTTGCTTATTAGCTTAAGGGGTACTGCGCTGCCGCTATATTGAAAAAAAGGCATCCCTTACGTAAAGTATGGAATGCCCATAAAATTTTTATTAACCTTCAGTAACTGCTTTTGCTTTTGTGCGAACGACAAATTCATCGTTCTCTACGTCAAACACAACATGTTGACCATTGAGCACTTCGCCTTTTAGTAATTCTTCAGAAAGTCGATCTTCTACATGTTTTTGTAACGCTCTACGCAATGGGCGAGCTCCATAAGTTGGATCATATCCTTCTGTTGTAATCTTGTCTTGAGCTGCTTCCGTTAATTCAAGCTCAATACCTTGTTCTTTCAAGCGTTTCGCAAGCTGTTCTGTCATCAATGTCACGATTTGTTTTAAATGTTCTCTTTCTAGAGAGTGGAATACAATCATTTCATCTAGACGATTTAAGAATTCAGGACGGAATGCTTTTTTCAATTCTTCTAGCATTTTACCTTTCATATCTTTATAGTCTGTTTTTCCACCTTCATTTAAGTTAAACCCAACATGCTTATTGTATTTAAGGGCATCTGCACCAACGTTTGAAGTCATAATAACAACGGTATTACGGAAATCTACTGTACGACCTTTAGAATCTGTTAAGCGTCCATCTTCTAATACTTGAAGAAGAATATTAAATACATCTGGATGCGCTTTTTCAATTTCGTCTAATAAAATAACAGAGTAAGGTTTACGGCGAACTTTTTCTGTTAACTGACCACCATCGTCAAATCCAACGTATCCTGGAGGTGAACCAACAAGACGAGAAGTTGAGTGTTTTTCCATGTACTCAGACATGTCTACACGAATCATCGCATCTTCGTCACCAAACATTACTTCAGCTAAAGCGCGAGCAAGTTCTGTTTTCCCAACACCAGTTGGCCCAAGGAAAATAAATGAACCAATTGGACGTTTTGGGTCTTTTAAACCTGCGCGTGCCCGACGTATTGCACGAGAAATTGCATCAACCGCTTCTGATTGTCCAATTACTCTTTCATGAAGCTTTTCTTCTAGTTTTAATAACTTTTCAGATTCAGTTTGTGCCAGTTTTGATACTGGAACTCCCGTCCACATAGAAACAACTGCTGCGATATCTTCTACTGTTACCTCAGATTCTTCTTTGCCTTGTTTTTCTTTCCAAGTGTCTTTCATTTTTTCTAATTCATCTTTTAGTTTTTGCTCTTTATCACGGAAAGAAGCAGCTTTTTCAAATTCTTGACTTTGAACTGCAGCATTTTTCTCCGAACGAACCGCTTCTAGTTTCGCTTCTAATTCTTTTAAATTAGGTGGTGTTGTATAAGAGCGAAGTCTTACTTTTGAGCCAGCTTCATCGATTAAATCGATTGCTTTGTCTGGTAAGAAACGATCAGAAATATAACGATCAGACATTTTCACAGCAGCCTCAACAGCTTCATCTGTAATTTTCACACGGTGATGCGCTTCATAACGATCACGCAAACCATAAATAATTTGAATTGCTTCATCAACAGATGGTTCATCTACTTGAATTGGTTGGAAACGACGCTCAAGAGCAGCATCTTTTTCAATGTATTTACGGTATTCATCTAAAGTAGTCGCACCAATACATTGAATTTCTCCACGTGCTAATGCCGGTTTAAGAATATTTGATGCATCAATTGCACCTTCTGCTCCGCCCGCTCCAATTAAAGTGTGAAGCTCATCTATGAATAGAATTACATTTCCGGCTTGGCGAATTTCATCCATCACTTTTTTCAAGCGATCTTCAAATTCACCACGATATTTTGTACCAGCAACGACTGTACCCATATCAAGTGTCATGACACGTTTATCACGTAAAATTTCTGGCACTTCATTTTGTACTATTTGCTGTGCAAGACCTTCAGCAATAGCTGTCTTACCTACCCCAGGCTCACCAATCAGCACAGGATTGTTTTTTGTACGACGAGCCAATATCTCAATCACGCGGGTTATTTCTTTACTACGTCCAATAACAGGATCCAGTGTACCTTCTCTTGCTATTTGAGTTAAATCGCGCGCTAATCCGTCCAATGTTGGAGTACTGGCAGGTGCCGCACTATTGCTACCGTTGCCATGTGATTGGTCTGAGCTTCCTAATAATTGGAGTACTTGTTGACGAGCTTTGTTCAAGCTTACTCCTGCATTATTTAATACTCTCGCAGCAACGCCTTCACCTTCACGAATTAGTGCAAGTAATAGGTGCTCCGTTCCAATATAGGAATGACCTAATTTGCGAGACTCATCCACAGAAAGTTCAATCACTTTTTTCGCACGAGGAGTGTAATGAACGATTGGGCCAACTTCTTCTGTCCCTTTCCCTACTAACTCTTCAATTCCAGCTTCAATAACCTTCGGATCTACTTCGATTGCTTCAAGCGCTTTTGCTGCAATTCCGCTTCCTTCTCGGATAAGACCAAGTAATATATGTTCTGTACCAATAGATTCATGCTTTAAACGAATAGCTTCTTCTTGTGCTAGTTGTAGTACTTTTTGAGATCTTTGTGTAAATCGATTAAACATCATGCAAGTTCCTCTCCTTTTGTATTCAGTTTTTCTCCCATTTGCAACCGTTCCCTTAATAACTTCGCTCGAAACATATCTCGTTCCGAAGCATTTAATGTTGTTTCAGCATACTTTTGAAGAAAACCAGGTTGCATAAACACCATACATTCATTCAAAATAGTTACATCTACGTCTTGAATAAGTCCCATATCTATTCCTAAACGTACATCTGATAAGCATTTTGCCGCTTCTTCTGTCGAAATAATTCGAGCAAAAGAAAGCGTTCCTAGTGAACGGTATAGCCGATCTTCTAGTGTATTGGCAGAATGATTTAATAGTGAATTTCTTGCTTCTCTTTCTTTTTGAATAATTTGTTCGGTAATACTTTGAAGATCGGCAAGTATATCCTCTTCTGTTTTACCTAGGGTCGTCTGATTGGACACTTGATAAACATTGCCGAGCGCTTCGCTACCCTCACCGTATATACCCCTTACAACCATTCCTAGTCTTGAAATAATTGTAATGATTCGGTTCATTTGTTTTGTCATTGTCAAAGCTGGCAAATGCATCATAACGGATGCTCGTAAGCCTGTTCCCGTATTTGTTGGACAACTTGTTAAATAGCCAAATTGTTCATCAAACGCATATGGTAACTCTTTTTCTAATAATCGATCAATCTTATCAGCTTGATCGTATGCTTCTTGTATTTGTAGTCCCGGAAACAAGCATTGAATTCGGATATGATCTTCTTCGTTGACCATTACACTGACAGACTCATCATCCGATAGTAATACAGACCCTGTTTTTGGTGAATTGGCGAGTTTCGGACTAATTAAATGCTTTTCTACTAAAACTTGACGGCTTAACTCAGACAAATCTTTTATTTGTATAGAAGTAAAATTTGCGTGCAACTCTTCATTTGCATCTAATAAAGTAGCCGAAACGGATTGGTCAATTTTATGCGCTTCGTCTTCGGTAAATGCAAGCGGAAAGCGAAAGCCATTTAAGTTTCTAGCTAAGCGTATTCTAGTACTCATGACTATATCTGAATGCTCTCCATTCCCCGCCATCCAGCTTGATGGAGAATTGTCTAAAAAGCGTTCAATCGACATGTGTTTCGTCACCTCCCGTGGCAAGCTTACTTTCGAGTTCTCTTACCTCGTCTCTTAACTTAGCAGCTTCCTCGAAACGTTCTGTTTCAATAGCATCTTTCATTTGCAAACGAATAGCTTCTATTTTCTTCTTTATCTCTAGTATCTCTCCAAGAGCTCCTGGCGCCTTACCAACATGCGTAGTATTACCGTTATGCAATCGTTTAAATACATTGGGCAGTTGTTTTCTAAAGCTATCGTAGCAAGAAGCACAACCAAACTTCCCTTCATCTAGAAAACGTTGGATGGACCAACCGCATTCATCACAAACTAATTGTGGTTTACTTTGTTTCTGGTGTACCGGCTGCTGATCTGCATGACTGAACCAGTTGGACAGAAGCTGATGTAGGGAGAGTGGATCCTGTTTATACTCTACGTAAAACGGGTGGAGACTATTAGCGCAGACCTCACAATAATGTCTCTCAAAGTGTTCACCGTTATGCACTTGTGTAACCGTTACTTTCGCTGGTCTTTGTTTACAATTTTCACAAATCACTTTTCAACACCCCGTTTAATTCACTTTTTTTCATATTTTATCGTTAATAGCATGGCTCTTAAAATACGAGATCTCAATTCATCTCTTGCAGGAAGCGGAATCGAAAGAGTCGTACGATCCATCGCCGCTAAAATAAGCTTTGCTTCTCGTTTTGTAATGACTTCTTCATCGATTAATCGAAATACAATATCTTCCGTCATCGACTCAGATGCACCATTTTGTAAGCTTTGTATTATATGCTCAATCAAATCAGCCTTGTTATGCGCACGTACGCGGAGAATTCGAATATATCCCCCACCACCACGCTTACTTTCTACTAAATAACCGCGATCTTGGGTAAATCGAGTATTAATCACATAGTTTATTTGTGATGGAACACATTGAAACTTTTCAGCAATTTCGCTTCTTTTTATTTCAATTTGCCCCTTACTCTCTTCTTCTATAATTGACTTCAAATAACCTTCAATAATGTCAGATATATTTTTCATCTTCTCACCTCTTCTCGCAAACTGACTTTGACTAACTTTGACTATATTATAACGAGAAATTTTTAGATGTGCAATTGATACGATTCGTATCAAAAACAACAAAAAAACTACTAACCGGATTGGTTAGTAGTTAGGTTGTATCAAAGCCACGACTTATATTCCATAAATATTTCACTTGTAAATTAACTGTGTAATAAAGAAGTTCGGTTCTATTTCAATATCATTTATTTTATTGAATCCAAAACGTTCGTATAGCTGAATAGCAGGGGTATTTTTTGCTCCAGTTGAAACTTCAATTTGCTGATTTTCTTTTTTGATTTCTAACACATGCTTTAATAATGCGGATGCAATTCCTTTACGAAAAAAGTTCGGATGTACAACGAGTCTGCAAATATCTATAAGTTCTTCAGTGTTCATAAATGATATAAAGCCGGTCAACTGCATCTCTTCATAATATCCGATAAAAATTTCCTTTGACATAATTATGTCATGAATAGAATCGTGAAGCTGAGGAATTCCATCAAATTCTATCAGCTCTGCCTCCACTTTATAAGCAAGTAGTTGAATTTCTAAAATCTCCTCAGCAACTTTTTCCTCTTGGTGAAAAAGGATCTGTATCACATTAAAACTCCTTTAAAAGCAATCATATTTTCTTCTTATGATTACTTCTTTGTATTTTCGTTACTTGCTTCCATTTATCTCGTTCTACTTTTCGAGCTACGATATCATTTTTTCTTTCGATATGTGCAAGCTCTCTTAATAACTTTACATAGCTTTTATATCGCTCTTCTTTTAGGGAGCCTGTCGAAATTGCTTCTCGTATTGCACATCCTGGCTCTTTTTGATGTTTACAATCACGAAAGCGGCATTCATCCGCTAATTCTTCAATATCTTTAAAACTTGCACTTACACCTTCACTACTTTCCCATAGCTGGAATTCTCTCATCCCAGGTGTGTCTATTAGAAGGCCACCACTTGGAAGCAATGACAATTCACGGTGTGTCGTTGTATGGCGACCTTTACTATCATCTTCCCTAATGTCGCTAACTGCCATTACTTCTTCTCCAGATAAAGCATTTATTAAAGAAGATTTACCCACACCAGAGGATCCTAATAGTGCTCCTGTTTTACCAGCTGAAAGCAGTAAGGAAAGTTCGTCTATCCCTTCACCATTGACGCTACTCACGGTAAAAATATCTACTCCAAAAGCTACAGATTCCACTTCATTTATATAATAGGCCAGGTCATCACAAGTATCCTTCTTTGTAAGTACTACAACCGGTGTAGCACCTGAATCCCACGCTGCCAATAGATAACGCTCTAATCTCCGGACATTGAAATCGTGATTGAGCGACATTACAAGAAATACATAATCCACATTAACCGCGATTAATTGAATATCCGTTGTCATGCCCGCCATTTTTCTGGAAAACTGCGAAATACGTGGAAGCACTTCTTGAATGATTCCTTTTTCTTCGCCAGGCATTTGCTCAAGTACGACCCAATCACCAACTGCTGGAAATGCCTCTCGATCATGATCAAATTTAAATTTTCCAGATAGAGAACATAGCCATTCCCCTTCATTTGTAACTACACGATATAAATTTTTGTGCTCTAGTAACACACGGCCCGCAATTCCTTGAGCCGTCATTTTTTCTTCCCATTTATTAGTCCAACCATATTTTTCGATTAAATTCAATTTTGCTTCCTCCTAATTTTAAAAGCGCAAGTCGCTCGTTAATCGGCGACTAGAGCTAGACAATAAAAAACCATGACTGCACGAATCAGCAATCATGGTTTCCCGGTCATTAGTAAAGAAGCGCATCAAAAAGTTTACGAAAAACATTTGCAGTGTTGAATGCAAATGAAAAGCATATTCGTTTTACAATTAGAAACACATAGAGTGGGACATCATGAACTTACCGATTCGTTGATTTGTATATACACTTGCCATAATGCCTCACTCCTTTCCTTAAGTTATTTTCAGAATACAATAAGAATTACTAATATGTCAATAACATTTTATGCAGTTACATCGCGTTTCGTGAATGACCAATAACTGACAACTAGAAAAACTAGCACATATATCAAAATTACGGTGATTGAAAATGACATAGTTAACCCTTCTATCATCGGTTGAGCATTACCAATATATTGGGTTAAATCAGTATTCGCAAACAATATATACTTTGGAAACTCAAATTTTAGCGACAACATATATGTTATTTGTGCACCCATGAACATAAGGAAAATTGATATCCCAATTGCAAGAGAACTCGAACGGAATACAGAACCGATCATAAATGCAAGCGCTCCAATTACAAACACATTTATAAGCGACAGTCCTATTAGCAAGAAAAGTCTACCCCAGAAAGAAACCTCCACTATTTGACCATTTAGTACTTCTAAATTTGTTCCAGGAACAGAATCAAAGAAAATATACGCTCCAATTACTCCAAAAATCAGCATAATAATAGACAAAACAATTGCAAATATCCCAACAGTCAAAAGTTTGGAGGTGAGTATTTTCCACCTTTTCACCGGTCTCGTTAATAGCATTTTGATCGTCCCTTGCGAAAACTCGGACGCTACAATTCCCGCTGCTACAACTACAGTAAATAAAGTGATAAACGAAAGATAACCAGGTACTGAATTAATAAATCCATTTACACTATTTGAACTAATTGGCGCAACATCATGCTCCAATCGATGTTTCTCAAGTGCCAATTGGTCACCTATTATTTCCTTTTCATCACTAGGCAAATTGGGAACAGCCATTTGCTCTTCCAAAGACTTAATTTGATTTTGTGAAACTTGCTTCCAATTATCCGTAGACCCCATCTGACTTTCCATCCACTTTGTCATGCCTGCAGACCCAATCATTAATAACGCTATGAGCACTACCATTACCCATGTAGCTTTTTTACTCCAAAGCTTTAGCCATTCATTTTTTATGAGATTCAGCAATTTGTCCGCCTCCTGTCATTTCTAAAAATTGATCTTCTAATGTTTTTCTATGTGGATGCATGTCATAAATTTGCAAACCGTTTGATACCATTTCTTCAACTAAAGAAGGTACTTCGCTCGTTTCTATCGGAAGTAGATAGCCATTTTCATAAGCATCAGCTTTTATGTTTTTAGAAGCAAAGAATGCTAGTGCCTGCTCCTTTGGAGTAGCTTCCACATAATAATGGGATTCTTGTTCTCCTTTTACTTCTTTAATAGAAATTAGTTTTCCATTTTGAATGACAGCGATTCTATCACACATTAATTCTATTTCAGCTAATAAGTGACTAGATACAAAAATTGAAACGCCGTCTTCTACTGCTATTTTTCGTAAATACATCCGAAATTCCCGAATTCCAGCTGGATCTAATCCATTTGTAGGCTCATCTAATATTAAGAAATTTGGTCGATGCAAAAGTGCCTGGGCAAGACCTAGACGCTGACGCATACCAAGTGAATAAGTGGATACTTTCTCGTGAATTCTATTTTGAAGACCTACTTGGACAATTACTTCATCAATTCGCTCTTTTGTAACATTTTTGTTCATTCGGGCAAAATGAACTAAATTTTTATAACCACTCATAAACTTATACATTTCAGGATTTTCAACTATTACACCGACTTTACCTATTGCCTCTTCAAAATTTGTTGAAATTGCTTGCCCATCGATGTAAACCTCTCCAGATGTAGGCTTCATGAGTCCAGTCATCATTCGAATTGTCGTTGTTTTTCCAGCTCCATTGGGACCTAAAAACCCTGTTATTTGACCTGGCCACAAATCTAAACTAAGATCATCAATTATTTTCTTTTTCCCAATTACTTTCGTTATATTTTGAAGTTTAACTATTGGCTTTGTTTCCATCGATCTCACCTTCCCTAAATAGACGTGTCATCCACGTCGTAATATCTATTCTTTGTATCTCACGAATAGCTTCCACTGACTCATTAGCAATAATAGTCCCATTACGTAATACAACGATATCATCTAAAATAGGCTCCACATCTTTTAACTCGTGCGTAGATAAAATGATTGTTTGTGATTCCGTATCTACAAACTGGATGAATCCTTTAATGATCGATTGTCTCACCATAGGATCTAAGCCAGATAAAGGTTCATCTAACAGATAGTAATCCACTTCTCTCCCAAGAGTTGCAGCGATTTTCGCACGACCTCTGTTCCCTTTTGAAAGTTTTTTCAGTGATGCATTCAAATCAACCTCTAAAAATTGTGCCACTATACATGCTTTATCGTAGTTAAAATCAGTAAACTGCGAATCATAGTACCGAAATAATTGTTTAACTGTAAAATATGGATAAATCTCATCCGCATCAGGCAGATACGCTACATAATTTGCAGTTTTATGTGAAACATTTACCCCATCAAGTGTTATCTTTCCATGTTGTGGCACCGCAACCCCTGACATCATTTTTAATAATGTAGACTTTCCGCTACCGTTCTCTCCTACCAAACCTATTATGCGACCTTTTGGAAAAGTTACAGTAACATTCTTAACCGCTTCTTTTTTCCCATATTTTCTTGTAACTTCATTTAACTGAATCATTCATTTTCACCCTTGCTCCTTTTCGATATCTGAACAATCACTTCTTGCTCAGTAAACCCAAAAGACTCCATTTGATGTATAAAGTTAGTCACTAAACTCTTCATCATTTCTTCTCTAAGTACTTCTAATCGCTTTATATCTTCTGTCACAAATGTCCCCTGCCCTCGCTTAGTTTCTGTAAGGTGCATCAGTTCCAATTCTTTATACACCCTTTGCATCGTGTTTGCATTGACGCCAAATTCTAGTGCATATTCTCGAACAGAAGGTAAACGATCCCCAGGCTTTACGTTTCCCTTCAATAAATCTCCAAAAATTCTTTCCATAATTTGTTGATATATTGGTTTATCAGGTAAAAAGTCCATTATCATTTATCCTCTCACTTTCTTATCAAAAGCAAATACGGAGACAATAAATAAACATGTAAAAAAGAGGATCTCAAATATTATTTCACCCATAAAAATGTTATTGCTAACTTGGTAAGTCATATAGAAATCTTTAGAAGACACTTCACCTAGACTCATTTCAGGAAGATTTACTTCTCCGTAGCCAGTTAACGTTTTGTAGATATTGGACTCCACAAATTTAGAGTAATTATGAAAACCAAAAAAATATAAAATGACTGCTATAACGTTTGAAAAGGCAACATTGATTGGACGTACCAAACGCGCAACAACCCACATAGCAAAAATACCAATGGTGAATGTAATCGTTGAAAATAAAACTGCTATGATTAGTCCAATTTCTAATTTCATCACAGTAAAAATTGGTATCACGTTAAATTTCGAAAACAACAAACTAGCTATTGTAGTCACTACACCACTGCAAGCTAGCGACACTAGAGTAAACAGAGACATAGAAAATAATTTTGCTCCAACTAATTTAAACGAAGAGGCTGCAGTATGAAACCAAATATCTGGTCTTTTCATGTCTCGCTCTAAACTTGAAAAAAATAAAAATAACATTCCCATAACATGCAAAAAACCCAAGATGGCTGAAACTATGAGAACATGTATACCAAAATTTTGTTCTACATTAAATACTCTTTGAATTAATAATGGTCCTACTAATATTCCAAGTGTATTTACAATGATTGCTAAGTAAACAAATGTTTTATAAATGTTCCACTCTTTCCAAAGCAATCCTTTCCATTGACTCATTATTTTCCCCCTCAGTCTTAGTGTACCAGTTACATAATACACTAGTAGTAAATAAATTGTCAAACAGTTATGGCATCTTTTTTAAATTATGGTAAAGTTCGAATTAGGAGGGATGAAAATGGAATTTGATGAGACACTTTCCAAGCAATATGATAGTGGAATTAGAAGGGCACTACCTACCTATGATCCGATGCTTCGATTGATTCAAACATTTTTAAGAGCAAATACCGCGGAGGATGCAAACATATTAGTGGTAGGAGCAGGTGGTGGCAATGAAGTGACTAGCTTCAGCTCGAATAATCCAAGGTGGACGTTTATAGGGGTGGACCCATCTGAGACGATGCTGTCAGTCGCAAGAGAAAAATGCAAAGAAGCTGGAGTAAACGATCGAGTAAAATTATTACAAGGTACTGTGGAAGACGTGGAAGGTATAACTAATTTTGATGCTGCAACATGTATTTTAGTCTTACATTTCATTCATGCATATGAAGAAAAATTAAAAACACTCCAAGAGACATACGCTAGATTAAAAAATGGAGCTCCGTTCGTTTTAATCAGTAAATATGGAGAGCCTACTAGTGATGAGTTCAAGGAACGTTTGAAGCTATGGAAAAGTTACTGGCTTGATACAACCAAATTATCCGTTGAAGAAGTCGAAGCAATGGAACAGGACATTCTTTCTCTTTCTTATTTGCCTGAAGAAACAATTGTAGGATTACTGCAAGAGGCTGGTTTTGTACGTATAACAAAGTTTTTTTCTACAACGTTATTCGGCGGATGGACTTGTTTTAAGGAATAAAAAAAGAAGCATCTGCATTTGCAGACGCTTTTTTTAATTAGGCTTTGTTAAATGTACTGTTGTTATCTTAAAGCACAGATCTTGCCATACCTATATGTATTCCTTGCCGGCCGCATGTAGCTAATAGTTAAAAGTACAGAGTTTCAAAAATGTGATTCTATACTCCATGTATTCGCAGGTGTCACCAGGATGTGCGCCTTACACGCCGCATGAGCGCGAAGAATGAGACTCCGCATAAGGATGTGGGAGTGAGTGAAACGAACGACTCATCCTGCGGTGGCTCATGCGTAGCGTGCGGCAAGCGCACGTCCGTATGGTTGGCTTTACACTAGATGAACAGATTTCTTTTAAAAAACAACTATGAAAGTTAACAAAGTCTTTAATTATATAAATGGCATGCCACAAAGTGACCTGGTTCTTGTTCCTTCCAAGCTGGCTTTTCTTCTGCACAAATGGACATTGCATGGGCACAACGAGTTCGGAATACACATCCAGATGGAGGATTGATAGGACTAGGTAATTCTCCTTTTAATAGAATTCGTTGTCTTGATTCTTCAATATCTGGATCTGGAATTGGGATGGCAGATAATAATGCCTGAGTATATGGATGTAGTGGATTATCATATAACTGATTACTTGTTGTCAGTTCAACCATATGACCTAAATACATGACCCCAATACGATCAGAAATGTATTTTACCATTGATAAGTCGTGAGCTATAAATAAATACGTTAGTCCCTTTTCTTTTTGCAACCGTTGAAGCAGCTTCACTACTTGGGCTTGTACGGAAACATCAAGCGCAGAAATTGGCTCATCTGCAATAATGAATTCAGGATCTAGTGCAAGAGCACGAGCTATTCCAATTCGCTGTCTTTGACCACCAGAAAATTCATGTGGATAGCGGTTTGCATGATCTCTATTCAGACCTACGTCTTCCAATAGCTCATACACTCTATTTTTTAACTCTTCTCTTGTTTTATACAAATTATGTATTTCCATAGGTTCTGCAATAATTTCTAATACCGTTGACCGTGGATTCAACGATGCATATGGATCTTGGAAAATCATCTGCATTTTTTTCAAAAAGTCTTTACGTTCCCTGTCAATCATCGTATGCACATTCTTTTCTTCAAACAAAACGTTTCCTTCCGTTTTGTTATATAACCCTAAAATTGTTCGTCCTGCAGTAGATTTTCCACAACCAGACTCCCCAACCAGACCAAAAGTTTCACCCTTCACAATATCAAAACTAATTCCATCTACAGCTTTTAAAGTTTGGCCGTGCCCTATCTCAAAATGACGCTTTAAATCCTGTACGGACAAAAGAACTTTTTCTGCCATCTAAATCCCCCCTATACGGCAAATCTTCTTACTGCACAAATTTCCTTCTCAAGCTTAGAACCTTTTAATACTAAAATTTCAACTGTTTGTCCGGTGGATGGAGAATGAAGTAATTGTCCATTTCCATAATAAAATCCAACATGACGCACAGATCCTTTCCCTTCATCATTTGCGAAAAAGATTAAATCACCCTTTTTCCATGAAGAGATATCATGAAGAGGAACTTCTTCCCCACTAACTGCTTGGTCACTCGCATCTCTCGGAATTAAATAACCGCAAGCCTTCAACATATTGTATGAGAATCCTGAACAGTCATAACCATAAGGAGACATACCTCCCCATAAGTAAGGAACGTCTAAGTAAAGCTCGCCTAAATCCACCGCATCTTCTGCGGATTGTCGAGGAAATTGCTCCATCGTTTCAGCAAATTCTGCATGCTTTTTTTGAATCAATGCTTTACCATGAGGGGTTTGAACTTGAAAATAGGTTGCATCCTCTGAAATAACTGGAATTATCGCATTAAATGGTAGTACAAGCAGCGGTTGCTCATTCATGTCCAGTAACGGAGCTTTCATGGAGGACACACGAGCAACACCTTTTACATCAACTCGCTCTTGTTTTGCTAGTTGTGATAAAGGTATCCAACCAGGATATCCACGAGAATCCTTTTTAGAAGACTGCCATATAGCTATAATTTTAGCCCAATCTCCTTCGACTTTTTCTATAAGTACAGGCTCACCATATAAAAGTTGCGTTTGTACTCTGTTTTCATTACAAAGTGCAAGTCTTTCTTTATAAGGTAATGCTTCAAGCCATTCAACTAATAAAACAGGATTTGCAATTGCTGGTGCATCTAAATCTCTGACAGAAGCCGGTTCTGTCCAAACAGTAGCTACCTTCACAGAACAAACCCATCCATTTGCTTCTGTTGTCATTCATAAGCCCCCTATTCTGTTTTGACTCGTGATATTCCCAGTCCATTTTCATTGGAAAACTTCATTTTACTCGCTTCGTAAATGACCCCTCCAAGAACAAGATCCTTTGCTAGCATTAGTGGTGCATCAAAGTCAAAGTATTGAATGTTTGGATGACTTGCAGCAAAATGAGCAGCAGCTGTAATACCTATTTTTGTTTCAATCATACTGCCTACCATGCATGCAACACCATTTGCTTCTGCAAGTGTATTTATTTTTTTGGCGTTATATATGCCGCCTGATTTCATCAGCTTAATATTAATCAAATCTGCAGCACGCATTTCTAAAACCCTTTTGGCATCATGTACTGAAAATACACTTTCGTCAGCCATGATTGGTGTATCCGTTCGGTCGGTTACATATTTTAATGCCTCTATATCATGAGCGGGAACAGGCTGCTCTACAAATTCGATAGCAAGACCAGCATCCTCCATGTTTCGGATTGCACGCACGGCTTCTTTTGCATTCCATCCTTGGTTTGCATCAAGTCTTAGCCTCGGTCCATCTCCTACTCTTTCTCGAATTGCATGTATACGGTCAATATCATCCTTTATTTCTCCAATACCAACCTTAACTTTCAGTATGTTAAACCCTTCTTTTACATATCGTTCGGCATCATCTGCCATTTCTGTTGGTTGATTTACACTAACTGTAAAATCCGTTTCGAGTGTACTTCGATACCCTCCTAGAAATTGATACAAAGGAAGTCCGAATTGACGTGAAAGTAAATCATGTATAGCCATATCAACTGCAGCTTTCGCGCTCGTATTCCTTACAAGAGAGGTGTTCAATTTATGAAAAATCAATTCACTTTCTAATAGATTCATCCCTATTAGCTGAGGCGCTAATATTTCATTGATAGCATACCGAATACTGTCCATCGATTCTCCCGTGATGACATGTGTAGGAGGCGCTTCGCCATAACCGATTTGCCCTTCACTCGTAGTGACCTTAATATAAATGGAATAAGCCGTAGTAACAGTACGTAGCGCTGTTTTAAAAGGCTTTGTTAGCGGAACTGCTACATCACATGTTTCAATAGATTGTATAATCAACCAGAAGTCCTCCTTATTCCACACCTGGAAGGATAATAAGTGATAAGTTATCTGCATCCAACTGAGCCTCGGCACCAAGCGGAACTGCAAAATGTGGCTCACAATGCCCAATGTTGAAGCCTTTCACTGTGGGCTTTCCTAAACCACCTAAATAGTGATCCAGCACTTCATCTAAAGACAAGGAAACTTTGCGTTTTTTAGGCTCTGCATCATTAAAGTCTCCAATGACAAAACCAGCTGCATCATCCAACTTGCCTGCTTGTCGAAGCTGATTGAGCATTCCGTCTACTCGGTATGGTTCTTCCCCAATGTCTTCTATTAACAATATCTTATCTCTTGTGTCTACTTCGTATTTGGTCCCTATTCCACTTGCAAGTAGCGATAAATTACCACCTGTTAACTCTCCTCGGGCTACTCCCCCCGAAACACTAGTTAAAGGAGAAATAGCTTCTGTATAGTGAAGCTCCATTGGCTCAAATAGCTGTTGAAACATTTTTCTGGATAAATTAGAAAAAGTAGATTTCCCTACATCAGAAGCTAGCATTGGACCATGGAAAGTGACGATATTGGAATATAAATTCATCCCTGTATGTAAAAAAGTAATATCTGAATATCCCCAGAAAATTTTAGGGTGTTCATTCATTAATTGAAAATCTATTTTATCGGTGTAACGCGCAGAACCATATCCTCCACCTGCACAAATGATTCCGGCGATGTCCGGGTTAGCAAACATTTCATGTAAATCTTCTAATCTATCTTCATCATTACCAGCAAGATAACCATACACGTTTTCTACACTTTTCCCCATTTGATAAGACAAGCCTAATTCATCTAGAAATGCTAGTGAATTGTTTAGCTGTTTTAGATTAGGAGGACTGGAAGGAGCAATAATGCCAATTGTATCTCCCTTTTGCAATCTTTTCGGTCGAATTTTCATATAGGTAATCTCCTTAATATAGAAGATGCGGCACTACTTTGAGCACCGCATCCTTCATTACAAAATTTAGGCGCTTATACTTTTTATTCTTTATCTGCCCATTTTAAATCCATATAACCTACCGGATGTCTAACGATACCAGATACATTGGACTTTTCAAGTGTTACTTGGTTGTAATAATGTACTGGGAAAACTGGCATTTCTTCCATTAACATTGCATCTGCTTGGATTAACATTTCCCAACGTTTAGCTTCATCCGTTTCATTTTTAATATCAGTAATTAATTTATCATATTCAGGATTTGACCATGTTGTACGATTCATAGAAGAACCAGTTATGAAGCTTTCTAATGCGTTTACTGGATCAGCATAGTCAAATAAGAAAGATGAACGTGATAATTGGTATTTAAATTCTTTTTGCTCCGCAGCGAAAACACTAGCTTCTACGTTTTGCAGCTTCACATCTACCCCTAATACTTCTTTGAACTTACTTTGAAGAGCTTCAGCAATTTTTTTATGAACGTCACTTGTAGAGTATGTTAAGACCACTTCAGGTAATGCTGTATATCCTTCTTCAGCCATACCTTCAGCTAATAATGTTTTTGCTTTTTCTGCATCAAAACCAGTCAATTTACCTGCAGTTTCTCTGAACTCTTTTCCATCTGGACCAATGAAACCATATGGTACAAATCCTTCTGCTGGCTTTTCACCATTTTTCGTTACAAATTCCACGATTTCTTGTTGGTTAACCGCTAAGCCAAATGCTTGGCGAATTTTTTTGTTTGTAAAAGGCTCTTGTGATACGTTAAAACGATAGAAGTATAAACCTGCTTGATCCTCATTTTTAAGCTCTGGATCACTCATTAGTTGATCTGCAAGTTCAGATGGAACACCAGAGACATCTAGTTCTCCAGTTTCGTACATTTGATATTCCGTATTAGAGTCATCTACCATCGCCCATTCCACTTTGTCTAGCTTAACAGAACCTGCATCCCAATAGTTTTCATTTTTTGCAAACGAGAAGCTTACATCATGTTCCCATGATGCCAATTTAAATGGCCCGTTTCCAACAAATGTGTCTGCTTCTGTAAACCACGTTGGGTTTTCCGTCGCCACTTTTTCATTTACCGGGAAAAAGCTTGGATTTGTAATAATATTCAAAAATGCCTCTGTAGGTGCATTTAATTTTACTTCGAACACTTTTTCTTCTAACGCTTTTATTGCAACAGCATCAGCAGTACCTTCCCCATTATTGTAAGCCTCTGCTCCTTCAATGAAATATGCAAGAAATGCGGCTGGAGATGCCGTTTCTGGATTTAACATATGCAACCAGCCATATACGAAGTCACTTGCTAACACAGGGTCTCCATTAGACCATTTAGCATCCTCACGAATTGTAAATGTATATGTCAAACCATCTTCTGATACATCTACTTTCTCAGCCGTAGCTGGCTCTGCAATATGATCCTTTGAAAGTCTTACTAATCCTTCCATCAGATTATTTAATGCATTCCAAGATACTGCATCAAACCCTACGGATGGGTCAAACGAGGTCGGCTCGTTTCCGTTATTTAGATAGAGTATTTTTTCTGTAGCTACTTCTACTTCTTCGTTTTCTTCCTCTGTTGTTGTCTCTGCAGGTTTTTCTTCTCCTGCATTTTTGTTTGCTGTACAAGCTGATAGCACTAATGCCAAAAATGCTAATACAAACAATGATAACCACTTTTTCATTCTAGTTCCCCCTTTATTGTATATGTGAATGCACTTTCGCGCTCTCATCCAATCCTATCTTTGTTCTAATAATACTTTCGCCCGCTCATCTTGAAGCCAGCAATCCACCGCATGGGCTTCGGATAATCTGGCCGTAAATGGATACGCATGCTCACAAACTTCCATTGCATAATCACAACGGGCAGTGAAAGGACACCCCTTTGGTGGTGAAAATAAATCAGGTGGAGTACCTTCTATTGGTTGTAATTCTTCTTCCTCCAGATCTAGTCGCGGTACCGAATTTAATAATCCTTTAGTATATGGATGCTCTGGAGTATAGAAGATTTCTCTCTTATCACCGATCTCCACAATTTTCCCTGCATACATAACCGCTATTCTGTCTGCAATCTTTGCCACAACCCCTAAATCATGTGTGATTAATATAATTGATATGTCCGTTTTTCTTTGAATCTCTTCAAATAGTTCTAAAATCTGCGCTTGAATCGTCACATCTAATGCTGTTGTCGGCTCATCCGCGATCAATAATTCTGGATCGCAAATAAGTGCAATTGCAATCACTATTCGCTGACGCATACCACCTGAAAACTGGTGGGGAAATTGCTTTAATCGTTCTTCAGGATTTGGAATCCCTACAAGATTTAACATCTCAATTGCTTTCTTTTTTGCTTCTTGCTTCCCTATTTTTTGGTGCGTCCGTAGTCCTTCCGTCAGTTGCTCTCCAATGGAAATTGTAGGATTTAACGCTGTCATAGGGTCTTGGAATATCATCGAGATGTCAACACCCTGTATTTTTCTAAGCTGCGCTTTAGACAATTTAGTCAAATCTTTCCCTTTGAAAACAATACTCCCATTTTTAATGATTCCAGCCGGTTGTGGAATTAACCCCATAATTGCATTGGAAGTAACACTTTTACCACACCCAGATTCACCTACAATTGCAAGTGTCTCCCCTTTATATAAATCGAAACTTACACCTCTAATGGCCTCTACTTCCCCTCCAAAAGTGCGGAAAGAAACTTGTAAGTTATCCACTTGTAAGATTTTTTGTTTTATGTCATTCACCTACAGCTACCTCCTCAATTTTGGATCAAGTGCATCTTGTAAACCATCTCCCAATACATTAAAAGCAAACATCGTCAGGGAAATGAAAAGTGCTGGAAATAATAAACGCCACCAGTGCCCCGATAAAATTACAGGCAATGCATCATTTGCCATAACACCCCAACTTGCAAAGGGAGCAGCAATTCCTAATCCTAAAAAGCTTAGAAATGCTTCTGCAAAAATAGCACTTGGAACAGTAAGCGTCATTTGAACTATAATTGGACCCATTGTGTTCGGCAGGAGGTTTTTGCGTAAAATTCTAGAAGTCTTTGCACCAAAGGATTTGGAGGCGGTCACGAATTCATAGTTTTTTATTTGAAGTACCTGTCCTCGAACAATACGAGCCATACCTACCCACCCTGTCACCGTAAGTGCAACAATAATAGTGGTTAAGCTCGCCCCCATTACAACCATTAGTAAAATAACAACCAACAAATGCGGCAATCCGTAAAGCACTTCTACTATACGCATCATTACTGCATCCGTTCGTCCACCTTTATATCCACTCAAACCGCCATAAATAATTCCAATGAAAAAGTCGATAAGGGCTGCCATTACTCCTACAAATAAAGAGATTCGAGCACCATACCATGTCCTAGTAAATACATCACGACCTGCCTCATCCGTGCCAAACCAATGGGCAGCAGAAGGCGCCTGATTTTGACTAGGATAATCAGTGGCTGTTACTGAATAAGGAGAAAAAATTGGACCAAATATGGCAAAGAGCGTAAGTAAAATAAGAAATATTAGCCCGCCCATTGCAAGTTTATTTTTTCGGAGTCTGCGCCATGCATCTTTCCAATAAGATAACGACGGCCTTACAACAGCCTCCGCTTTTTCTTGATTTTTTGGTTTTGGTCTAAACCACTCGTCCTGTACATTTTGTGGGGAAACCACATTTTGTGGGTTTGTCATTACGCATCCCCCTCTTTACGGTGTAATTTTATTCGTGGATCTAGAAATCCGTATACAATATCTACAAGAAATAACATGAATACGAGAAACGCACTATAGAAAACGGTAGACCCCATAATAACCGGATAATCTCGGTTATTAATACTCTCTACGAAGTATTTTCCCATTCCTGGAATGGCAAATATCCGCTCAATAACAAAAGTCCCTGTTAATATACCAGCAAGCATTGTTCCTAAAATAGTTACAACCGGCATAAGGGCATTTCTTAACGCATGTCGCACGACAATTCTCACCGGTGAAAGACCTTTTGCCCGGGCCATTTTTATATAGTCCTGAGTCAATACTTCGAGCATGCTAGATCTCGTTAATCGTGCAATTATTGCTGTAGGACCTGTTGCAAGAGCTAAAGTAGGTAATATCATATGTATCGGGCTGCTCCAAGTAGCCGCTGGAAACCACTCCAAGTTTACTGCCAATTGTTGAATAAGTAAGGTTGCTAGCACGAAATTCGGGACAGAAATCCCTACAACGGCAAAAGTCATTGCTAAGTAGTCAATTATTCCGTTGTGCCGGAGTGCAGCAAGCGTCCCTAAGATAATTCCAGATATTAAAGCGACTAGTATCGTAACCATTCCCAACTCAAAAGATATTGGGAATCCCCTTGCAAGTAATTCATTTACGGAGTCATTCGGCTTTTTAATCGATGGTCCAAAGTCAAATGTCACAATCGACTTTAAATAATACAAATACTGAACATGCATCGGTTCATCAAGTTTGTAAAACTTTTCTAAGTTTGCTTGAATCGTAGGATTAGATGTCCTTTCTCCTTCAAATGGAGACCCTGGAACCGAATGCATTAATATGAAGGTTACGGTAGCAATGATAAGAATCGTAGCAATCATCATAATAAAACGTTTAATAATATATTTCGCCATAAGCAAACTCCCCCCTTAACAAAATTTCGTTTGCATTGCTAGCTCTACCATTACAAGCATCGCCCGGTATGCTTCTAATATATCTTTTGCCTCGAACTTAACTATTGTCGTTCCTTCTATAATTTCACAACCAGGCATAAGTGCCGCCCATTCCGCTTGACCATAATTAACAAATTCAATACGTAATGTTGGATTTTTAGGAGGGGTGAGCGGTTTGATTTGATCTCTATTACTAATCGCTACAGCTACCTTTTCTCTCAATAGTGCATGTGCTTTTCGTGGATGCAATGTCTTAACCGCTGATCTTGAGATAGACTCTTTCACTACTGCAGTAACAACTCCAGGAATCAGTGCCTCAGCCTCTTTACACGCACCATCATCGCCTGCAACCATAATAACTGGTACACCAAAGTGCCCTGCTACATATGCATTTAATCCCAGTTCACCAATTTCTACATCGTTTATATACATATTTCTAACTCCGAATATCATCGAGTGACTCATTACTCCAGGTTGTCCTGCTCTCGAATGATAACCAGCAAATACTGCACCAAGGTAAGATTCATCTAATGCCTGCACCATCGAAAACGGCTTCACATCTCCCGTTATTAAAGAAGCTTCTGGATGCAGCTCTTCTACTAAAATATTATTCATTTTAGAGTGACTATCATTAACTAAAATCTCTTTTACACCTACAGATAGAGCACCTTCTACAATTGCATTTGCCTCTTGTGTCATTATACGGCGAGCACGTTCATAATTATGCTTACTGGAGTCCACAAAAGTATGATCCGGCAAACCTGTGATTCCTTCCATATCAATTGAAAGAAAAAGCTTCATTTCCATCCCCCTTAATCATTTCACCCATCAAAATAAATATAACTTTATCAAAATATATAGAAAATTACAATATGTCTAAATATTTATAATGCCTTTTTTTTGGTAAATACACGGATTCGGTGAGTAATGCGAACATTAACAAAAAATTTAAATCAAGGTAATAGATTAAGGACTTTACACACAAAAAAAGCAAATGCGCTTTTAAAAAAGGCATTTGCTCCTGCGTTTCGGTAGCTACTCGTCGCAGTTAAGTTCGTTGCTTCTGCGCCGTTTCACTTGGTCGTCGCAGTTAAAACAATAATATCCTTAGTAACGAGGACCGAAGAAAGGACGTTGGAATGGTTGTTGGAATCCTCCTTGCGGATATGGGTATGCTTGTAGGGGTGGATTCACAACTACATTTCGATTAGTTTCTGTAAAGTAATGCTGTGGAACATTTACAATATGCTCGCGATTCACATTAACGATTGGATGAATTACAGGTTGCATTCTCGGTATAAAGGAATCACGTACACGATATTGCGGTGGACATACAATTGGCTGCGCAGGTGGTTGTTGCCATGGGGATACTTGAGGTTGATGGCATGAATGACAAGGTCTATGATGATATTGGTTCACGATAAATTCACCTCCTTCTTGCACTTATATTAGTAAATGCAAAAGCAGGCTATAGAAACTAGACAAACACCTCAGTTAATTGCAAATAAAAATGAACCCGAATAACTAATCAACCCCTTTGCCAGTATATAGACAAGGGGGTTGATTAGTTCAAAACTCTGTGTGGTGTAAAATAAATACTTTCTTTCTCTATTGATCAAATGGGATCTTCAAAAAAGAAGTTTTATATTTAACTCGATGCACTTCTTACGAATGGGTAACTGAAGTGAACGAGGTGAAACCAAAGCCAAAATTCTTTCCATATAGCTCTTTAAATCAAATAAAACCTCTTCTTAGAAACAAGAAGAGGTTTACACGTCGTTAAGTGATTATTCTCTTCTTATCTTCAAGCCTAAAAGCTTTTGGAATTAGCACAGTGCAAAAATGCCTGTTGCTGAGGTATCCTAGGGCCAAGTCCCTCCACCTCTCTTGATAAGAAAGTTGTTATATTTGATTAATACCCACTATACAGATAGAAATTATATATGTCAATACTATTTTTTATTTAATCAAACTTTTCCAGTCATTATAAATAATTTATAGGTTAAATATTATGAGGTGTGTTTTGATGGAAGTATGCGAATATGAGATAATGGCAACATGCATTCAATGTAAAAGTGAGGTTTTGATATGATTCAAACGATGGGCATTACAACCGATCACGAAATAATATGTGATTTTCCTCTCCATGATATTAAAAATAAAACGTTTGAATGGTATTGGATTGATATTGGAGAACCTTCTCAAGAAGAAGAGAATCTTCTTAGCTCTTTTTTCCATTTCCATCCGCTAGCAATAGAAGACTGTTTACTAAGACTTCAACGTCCAAAGTTAGACCATTATGATGGGTATGCTTTTTATGTTCTACATACCATTAATGAAGAAACGTTAGAAGCGGAAGAGCTAGATATTTTTGTTGGAAAGGATTATGTTGTCACCTTCCACTTTCCACCTATGCATGAATTGGCTCAAGCACGAGAACGCATTATTCGAAATTCAGAAGGCTGGGAACGTGGGGCGATGCATGCAACCTATCATATCGTCGATAAAGTAGTGGATGCTTATTTTCCAATCGTCTATAAAATTGAGGATTATTTGAATGAAGTAGAAGACAAGCTTTCTTCAGATATGAGACATTTATCTATAGATCAAGTTTTTGACTTACGTAGTGATTTGCTTAGATTACGTAGAACAGTGATACCTATGCGGGATTTATTGTACCGTATTATGAATTCCGAACGAATAAATTTACAACACTCTGAACGTGCATATTTTGGAGACATTTATGATCACTTGCTAAAGCTCACGGAAATGATTGAATCTAATCGAGAACTTACTGCAGATATTAGAGACAGTCATATGTCGATTAACTCTAGTCGAATGAATCGGATTATGATGATTTTAACGATCGTATCCACCGTTTTTATACCATTGACATTTATCGTAGGAGTATACGGAATGAATTTTGCGTATATGCCTGAGCTAGAGTGGAAATATGGTTATTTTGTCGTGATGGGATTAATCGTTGTTATTGCTCTTTCCATGCTTGCTTGGTTTAAATTTAAAGGCTGGTTTTCTCTATTTAAAAACTAAAAAAGAGCTGACGTCGTAATGTCAGCTCTTTTTTATTTTACGTTACCGGTCCAATAGTAAAATAATGCAGTAAAAGTGAGTTTTTGAGCATGGGTCAAGTCATGTGCAAGCGACACATGCACGTTTACTGCTTGTATTTCAAATGCAGGATGAGTTGCATAAGGAAAAATTCCAAAACGATACGTAGCTAACCGTTTTCCATTGGAATCATCGACATCAATATCTCCATACATACTTTTTGCTTCCATTTGCAGTATCTTCTCATTGTTCGCATTAAAAATAATGGCTCTATTTTTAACTGAAAAAGGAGGCATGACAACAGTGGATAAATGGTTTTTTGTGTGGTCATAAACTTTTATCTGCATAAATTTTAATTTATTTTTCAAAGTGAATTGACTTACTATGCTATCATCCATTGTTTTTAAATTGTATGTAATAGGTATCAACATTCCCTTTTGAAAGATCTCAAATGCAGATAGCATCTTCTTAACTCCATGATCCTTAGCAGGTTCAATCTTATATAAACGTTCTCCTCTTCCTGAAACTAAGTAGGTAACTGGAATAATAGATACATCCCTTTGAAAATTAAGTTCTTTTATGGGAAATTCAGCAGAATAATATTCACTATCTATTTGCTGCTCTTTCGGTAATTTGTCTGCAGCATTTTGAATGACAAAAGAAGTACTAAACAATATAAAAAACGTAAATCCTATTAAAAAATGAGTCTCAAAATCGTACAACAGTACATCTCTAAAAATAACTACTAAAACTATGTATAGGCCAAATATTAGTATAGATCCTAGCTTTGTATATTTTGCAGCACGTTCGTATATATGTTGCATAGCCCATCACTCCTTCTTTTATGCTTACGAATGAACATTTGAAATGGTTTCATTATGATAAAGCATTTCAAAGTAAGGGATTGAATCTTGATCTAAAGAAAAAAACCTTTAGAAGACCTATTTTAAGGGACTCCTAAAGGTTTTTTAGTGTTTTTCAATTGCACGAACGTATAATTTTTTCAAGAAATATCCTAATACATATAAACTAATAAGCGCAAAAGCAATTAGTAATAGGTCCTCTACTGCAGTTGGTAAACTTAGAGGAACTATAAAAATGCTGAATAAGACAAATAAATAAATAATACCTGCAATACCCGCTATAAGCACTACTCCAATAATAGAAAGCTGTGCATAGGTGAGCTGTTTAATATGGTGTCTTTGCCTAATTATTTCAAGAACAATAGCAAGTGCTATGATTGTGAATGTGATAGTAACCTCGCCAAAATACGCGTAGTTTATTAAATATACAACGAGCAGCGTGATCATAATATACTTATAAAATTCATCTATTTGTTTAAGCATATATTCACATCCTTATCAATTAGTAATTCATCTCTAATCGCTGTTTACGATGGATACGTCTAGCAGGACCTGATTCAAATAAACGAGTTTCTTCTTCTGTTTCAGGATGAATACCCGGTACCGAAACAGGCTTACCATTTTCATCTACTGCAACCATTGTTACAAAAGACTCCGTTGTAAGTTTTTCTTCTCCAGTTATTAAATTCATCGAGGTTACTCGAACATAAACTTCCATAGATGAACGACCTGTATTTGAAACAACAGCCTCTAACTCCAATACATCCCCTACTTTTGCAGAAGAAAGGAAATCAACAGAGTCTATTGAAGCAGTTACCACTGCACCTTGCGCATGCTTCATGGACGAAATCGCTGCGATCTCATCGATAAATGCAAGTACCCGTCCACCAAAAATAGTTTGGTGATGATTTGTATCAGGCGGAAGGATCAAGTGGGTTTGTATAGTTCTAGATTGACTCATTGGATTTGTGTTCATCATGTATTACTCCTCAAAATTTTCTTTATTTGCTCTATCGTTTTTTCGTAAAGCATATCAGTTATAGTATAGCATGAAGATCATTCAGAGTTCGAAGATGAAGCTGCGGCACTTGAAGCAGCGATCGTTGAAATCATCATTGCCTGTTGTGCTTGAAGTAGCATTTCAAGCGATGTTGCCATTGAGATGGCCGCTGTAGCATAAGTGTCTTTGGAAGCTCTCATTTCCCATCCAAGAGCGATAGATAGAGCACTATCCTTATACCAAGAGAATAGTTTCATACTCGCTAGTGATTCATATGTTGTAACTATTGCTTTTAGTTGTTCTTCATTCATTTTCAGTGCAGCCATAAATCCAATCATAGGATATTGAGGGGCTGATGTTTTTATCTTTACACTTTTTAATCCATCTCGAATAATGACTGCACGTTTCACCAAGTCTTCCTCATATTCAGCATTTGTATACGTTAGTACCTGCGACATCCATTGTAGTTCATTTCCGGAGTAGAATTTATAATTTCTAAGCTCCTTATAGTAGCGATTCATCGTTTCTGCACGGACAGCGGTATCTCCATTTAATTTCCCTAAAAACATGGCATAGGGATAATCGTCTGTTGATGTTAAAAACCGATGGTGCTTTTTCATATCTGCCATTAGCTGTTTAGCCCGTTCCATTTCCTCTGCCCAGTTTACTTTGTCATCTGACATCAATAACGCTGCTAAATAAGTATAACTATTTACTTTAAAGGAAGAGTTTTTTAATGCTTCTATCTTCTCTAATAATAAATCTACAGCTTGTTGTGGCTCTTGGCCTGCTACATCTAATGTAGCAATGAAAAGCGGGTTTAAGTGAGAACGTAATGGAGAGAATATACCCGCTTTCTTTTTAATAACGATCTCTATTTCCTTGAATCTACTTTCATTTAGTTCTTTATCTAGAGTCACATAATAACCAGCAAGCGAGAGAGTGACACGTTTATCAACACCCCAGCTTAATAATTTTTTTAAAGTGTTGAATGTCTCTTCTATTTTTTGATTAATCGTCATAGTCAATCACTCCTTTTCTTTTTTACGCGCTTTACTCTAAAATAGTTTCAAGTTTTGTTATAATCATTCTAACAAGAAAAGTAGGTGTTTTAGGATGCGCATTAATAAATTTTTAAGTGAAGCTGGAATTGTCTCAAGACGTGGTGCCGATAAGTGGATAACAGATGGTAGAGTAACTATCAATGGAGTGATGGCTGAACTTGGAAGTAAAGTGGAAGCTGGAGACGACGTGCGTGTAGACGGAAAACCGATTGCCGTTGAACAACCATTAGTGTATCTCGTTTTGAATAAACCGGTCGGTATCACCAGCACAACAGAACGTCACGTAAAAGGTAATATTGTCGATTTTGTCAATCACCCACTTCGTATTTTTCATATTGGTCGCTTAGATAAAGATTCGGATGGATTAATTTTGCTGACGAATGATGGAGACATAGTGAATGAAATATTACGGGCTGAAAATAAACATGAGAAAGAATATATTGTTACTGTAAATGAAAGAATAACCGATTCATTCATTGAAAAAATGGCTTCTGGTGTAAATATTTTAGGAACGAAAACACTACCCGCAAAAGTAAAAAAAGTTGGTCAAAATACTTTTAATATAACTCTTACACAAGGTTTAAACAGACAAATAAGAAGAATGTGCTCTGCACTAGGATTTACTGTGAAGAGATTACAACGTATTCGTATTATGAATATAACATTAGAAGGTCTATCTATTGGAGAATGGAGAGAATTGACCGATTTAGAGAAAAAAGAATTGTTTTCTACGCTTAACTATTCACCAAAAAGGTAATAGAACCTTAGGAGGTGGAGAATATGCTTGCGTTAAAAAGCACGGAAAATATGACGGGCGTATTAATTAGTGGTGATTTTTGGGATTTAGATGAGCTTTGCTCTGCAATACATCATCTGACGGGAAAAGAAGATCGATATATGGACTGGCAAGGAGCTCGAATGCGTTTATTAGGTGTAACATCCGAAATACGTTATGCCTATCAAGGAAATCGCAATATTGATTTTGTAGCAAATGGCTTACACAAAGAAATGATGAAATCCCATGACTTTATAGCTCCAGAAAATAATATTTATTACTCTACCGAGATTTTGTGGCCTGAGCTAGTTTTCTCATTTATTGCCTTAAATGATTTTATCCAGTTATATAAAAAATACGAATTTGCGAATGATTTTGATTTGCATATTGTAAATGTTCGCAAATTCCAAGCACTTATTTCGGAAGCATGGAAGGATATATTAACAAACGAAGAATATGCAGTAATACTTAGTGCTGTTTATTCACCAGAAACAACTGTAGAAGAATATGCAATTCAGTATATTGATATGTTAAATCTATCTTATATTGAGATGACTAAAGATCAACGAACTAAATCTTTTTCTTCAATCGTCCAAAATATCGTAATGGAAAATGGCGAATATGAGGCTATCAAGAAAAAAGTAATTGCGGAAGCTAGTAAAACAAAAAGTGCTATACACGATTTACGTTTTAATGTGAACTACCCAGAACAGATTGATTGGTAATCACTTGACATGAAACCATTTTGTTTCGTATTATTTTATATGAAACCATTTGGTTTTATTTTTTTTGGAGAAAGAAGGATATTAATTGGGAAATAAACTTAAAGATATTATTCAAACAGTCACTATAAATGCACCTATTCAAAAAGTATGGGAAAATGTATCAACCGCTGACGGGATTGCAAAATGGTTTATGCCGAATGACTTTCAATTAGAAGAGGGATACGAGTTTCATATTCAATCTCCTTTCGGTCCATCCCCTTGTAAAGTAACAGAAGTAGACCCGCCAAATAAGCTTTCTTTTATTTGGGATACAGAAGGATGGTTTGTTTCATTTATTTTAAAAGTGATGGACGATAAAACAGAATTTACTCTTATTCATGGCGGTTGGAAAGAAGCAGATGACAAACTTATAAAACCGAATGAAAAAAGTTCTGTTATCCGTGATAGAATGGCTCATGGTTGGGAAGGAATCGTACAAGAGCGCTTAAGAAAGGCTATTGAAAACTAATTGGAAACTTCTGCAAAAAAGTATGATGTATTTCAGGCCATAGCCGATCCAACTCGCAGAGAGGTTTTAAAGTTACTTGCTGAAAAAGAGCTACCGATTTCGGAAATCACTTCCCACTTCCCAATGAGTCGTACCGCAATAGCAAAACATCTTAACGTGTTAACGGAGGCTGAGTTAGTCAGTGGTCAAAAGGTTGGAAGAGAAAAGATCTATCGCCTTCATACAGAACCATTACAGGAATTAAAACAATGGCTTTCTTACTATGAGCAATTCTGGCATAACAAACTATCCATCCTTAAGCATGTAGTAGAAAATAGTGAAAATAATACCCGAGAAACTGAGTAAAGGGAAGTACCCTTGTCTGCATTTGAAAATTGCGCCATTTAAAAGCAAAACTATTTTCAATCGTTTCCAAATAGCTATGGACAGACTTGGCTACATCATTACCGTGTGATTTTTAGGAGAGGAGGATCGTGACTAGCGTCACGACCTCCTCTCTTTTGTAATTCGAAAATCACCATACTTTGGTAATTGTTATACGGTTGGAACGCGGGTTTTAAATGTGGTTTAGAAACGAAAGTTTCTCCAATAATATCTAGAGGAATTGTCATTTGCATGTTTTAGATCGGCGCTCGCCCGCGGAATGCGTCCGCTTGGAACGGAATAATATCGCACTTTTAAATAGCAGCTATGAAGAAAGAGGCTGCCCTTAAAAGTCTTTTTTATGACTCTCAGAACAGCCCCTGTTTTACTTTTACGAGTTCCCTGCTACACGTTTTTCAAGTGGTTGGAATAGCTTCTTTTTGTCTACATCTGGTCGAATGGTTTCCAGTTGTTCCAACGCAATCTTTGCACCATAATCCATACCTTGACATCCAGCCAGTAACAATAGATCGCCATCCGTCACTTCTCCCAAACTACGTTCAATTGCATCTGGTAACTCTTCGTACAGATGAACTTTAATACCTGCTTCATCCATTACTTCTTTAAATACTGCAACCTCCGCATCTGAAACTACATCCTTCTGAGTGACATGTGATCGGCTAAGGGTTGCAGTGATTTCATGAATACCAAGTCTAGGAGCCCATCTTGCAATAGCTTCTGCATTTTCTTTATTGACCGTTACTCCACGATCTCCCCGAATAGCATATACAAGTGATACGCGATTGAATTCCATTTTTTCTAATGTTCCTAACGTAATATCTATATTTCCACTATTAGCGAAATGATCATCAATAATTTTAAAATCTTCTTCAAAGATTATTTCAAAACGACGTTCCACTCCAACAAATTCAAATAAGCTTTTTTGAATAGTTTTAACAGGTACTTCACAAAGTAACCCAATGACAATGCTTACCATTGAGTTATATACTGAATGGAATCCAGGAGTAGAAAGTTCAATTTGAAATTGCTGCTTTGGAATAACAAGATCTGATGTAATTAGGTCACGTGTAATATCTACAGTAAATATAGCTCGTCCTGTCGATAAATCTAAGTTTTTACATAAGACGTCTGCCGTTTGATTTTCTACTCCTATTGTGATTACTTTTGCTTTTGTTTTATTTACAAGCGAAGCAGAATATTTATCGTCTAGATTTAAAATAGCGACCTTGTCAGCTCCCGCGTTACGAATAAGACTAGATTTATGCATAAAATAATTCTCGAAAGAAGAATGCAAATCAATATGCTCTCTACTTATATTATTTAGAGTAACTATATCAAAATCAACACAGCCCACTCGATTTAACTCTAGTGCTGAAGAAGAGACTTCCATTGTTGCGTGAGTAACTCCAGCGTCGACCATTTGTGCGTAAAAGCGTTGTAAATCTAGAGATTCTGGAGTCGTTAATTCGGATGGCTCTGCATAATCTCCAATTTTTACAACTACCGTCCCCATTAATCCTGTAGTCAATCCATGATTCTCTAAAATGGCATTTGTCATAAAGGATGTAGAAGTTTTCCCATTTGTCGCAGTTATTCCAATTGTTTTTAATTTTCTCGTTGGGTGATTATAAAATGTATCTGCAAGTGTCGCAAGAGCAACACGACCGTTCTCTACCTTGTACTGAGGAACTTCTAATCCCTCTATAAAATCTTCGACAACTAATGCAATCGCACCATTTTCAACTGCTTGTCCCGCAAATTGATGTCCATCTACCTTAAATCCTTTTATACAAACAAATACTTGTCCTTTTTCTACTTTTCGAGAGTTATAGGCAAGTCCGGTTATCTCTATCTCTTTTTCGTTTTTGACTTCTAATATACTTACATATTCCATTATCTTTGTAATTTCCATTAAAATGGCCACCTTTGTTAATGATGAAATTCGCCTTGGCGTCTTTATGTCTAGATGTTTATCGAGCTCGCCCGATAAAGTCTCCTTAAAATCTGTCACATTCATGCAGGAATTAACATTATTTCGTAGTGGTGATTTCCTGATGAATAGTGTTAAATCATTATCTTACAGTTTACCCCAATTATCAAAAGAAGAAAACAGCTAAGATAAATCGCTGCGTGAATAAACATTTTTATACATAAAAAAAGAGAAGGATCTCCCTTCTCTAAAGTATTTTTTATATTGCCTCGTTAAAATGTTCCTTACAAAAGTTGAGAACAAGTGCCTCTTCTTCGTCTTCTAAACCAAAATCCAATACTTTGCCATTGCTTCTGTTTAAAATGTGATATTGAACAATTCGTTCCACTGCATCTTCCACTGCTAAAATAACCCTTATGTCTAAAGAATCGCCTTCTTCAAATAGTTCATCATCTTCCGGTACTTCAATACCAAGTAAAAATTCGTAACGATCCCCTACAATGATTCCTGTAGGATCTTTTATTTTTTCAACCTCATAGGATGTTATGTTCAAAAATTCCACCTCCATTAAATTATTTTATCACTTTCTAGTTAGAAAATAATGCCCTAACTATTTTGTTGTTATAATGAATATAGAAAACATATTAGGGGGAGAACAAACTGAAACTTAACGCAGAAAAGATTATATATATTATTGTCCCACTATATCTTCTATTATTAGTATTTGGAAAAGGTCTTAATAGTATCCTTTTCTCCATTCTTTCATTGGTCTTGGGAATCACTATGCTCTATCTAGCCTATAAACTACTACGAAAACAAAGAGAAGAGCGAAAAAAGAGTTAAAAAATCCTGCATTACTTCTGCAGGATTTTTTAATCTTATCACATCAGTTCATCTTCTATTTCTTTCATTACTTTAAATGCGCCTTTAGAGATATTTGCACATATCGCTAGTGTGATGTTAGATTCTGGATAAAAAGCAGAATGGAAGCTTACTCCAGGGTCATAACCCATTACATGATACTTAAAAATAGTTCCCTCTTTTTTAGCAATCCATACTCCATAACCATAAAAGTCATTCCCATCTTCCAGTACATGTGGAAAAAGTAATTGATTGGTTACCGATTCACTTAATAGTGCATTACCCAAAAGAGCATCCCAAAACTTCACCATGTCCATAGCACTTACAAAGGCTCCTCCATCCGAACCTCCCTGGACAGGCAATGAATATACATTTGTTTTCCAAGTGCCGTCCTTGTAATCTATATACCCAGTAGCAACATTTCCAGGAAGTTTATCTAAAGCAAAATAACCGGAATCGAGCATTCCTGCTTTATCAAAAACATGTTGTTGTACATAATCGGTAAATACTTGTCCACTCACTTTTTCAATGATTAAACCAAGAAGAATATAGCCAGCATTATTATAGTGAAATCGCTCACCTGGATTAGCTTTCATTTTTTCATTTTGAAAAAAAGGTAAAAAATCCTCCAAATGACGCATATGATACATCGGTTTAGCTATCCATAATTCTTCAAAATCATCCATAACCTCTTCATCAAAATAATCGGGAATACCTGATGTATGGGTTAATAGGTGATGAATTGTTATATTTTCATCAAAATTTGGAAAAGTGATTTCTAAGCATTCCGTAAGCTTCGTATCAAACGTTAGCTTTTGCTTCTCAACAAGCTGACAAATAGCAACAGCTGTAAAGATTTTACAGCCAGATGCGATACCGAAACGTGTATCTTTCCTATTTTTTATAGAATCTCCACGATTAGCATAGCCAGTGTTAGACTCTAAAAGCACTGATTCTCCATTTTTAACAAAAGTCACCCCTGAAAAATCTATTTCTCTTTGAATTTGCTCTATTTTTGTCATTAAACTACCCATCATTTTTTATTCCCCCTGTTTTGTATAAAGATTCAGCCATGCACCGCTATCCTTCTCCAGCAAAGGTTTTTGTACTAGTTTCTTAAAAACTTCTGGATTAATTAATTGAGAAAAGTCGTTTCCAAACCATTCTTTCACATTAGCTTTCTTAACGACATATGTTCGATCTGAATACTGTAAATTTATTTCTTCTATATTTTTAATTAGCACAAAAGCAGCTGTAGTGTTGTAAATGACTGCTTTTTCCGTTTCTTCACTACTTAGAGAATCATAGTTTACAACTAATATTAATTTCTCCGAATCCATTTCTATACTTTTTTTATCATTAGCTAGCGGCAAGTTATTGAATAGATTACTTGTATTAGCTGCATCACCCATGTAGTCATTTTCATAAGCCAATACTTTCTCAAAAGAGTGAGTAGCTACACTTAACTGACTTGTTTTATCCTCTATTACGTTTTTTTGATTGTTATTTAAAACATAAACTACACCGATAAGTAAAAGCATAGCCATAATGATGATTAGCCATGTGTTTTTTTGCATTCAATTCCCTCCAAGCTATGCCACTGTATAAGAACATCACTAGTATAAAATCATTAAGTAATCTACAATATAATTACTAGAATATAGAAAACGAGGGATTCCATGAGTAAACTTAATGAAGATTTATATAATTATTTAATAGAGAATAAATCAAAAATTACAGATGAATGGATTACCTGTCAACTTCTCGCAAACCCAACATATGTTACATTAAAAACTGAAGCATATTTAAGGAAAGAAAATGAAGCTTTAATAGAAGCTATTACATCTATTTTTGTACAAAACAAAGATAAATTTAAAGAATATATTGATAATCGTGCATTTAAAGTTGCTGAAAAAAGAGCTACAGAATCATTCCCTATTCATGAAAGTATTCAGGGATTTAATAATACACGTAAAGTTTATTGGAACTTTGTGCAAGAATTCATTAAATCTACTGATAAGATAGTTACTGTAGACGATGTCTCTAGTTGGTCAAATGAAATGAATTCAGCCTTTGATTATATAGTGCAAATATTTTCAAAACATCATTACGAACTAACTCAGAAAATGCTCGAATATCAACAAGCTCTAATTTTAGAGCTAAGCAGTCCTGTCATCCCAATAAAGGAGGGCATTGGTGTGTTACCACTTGTTGGTAAAATCGATTCCCAACGGAGTCAAATAATATTGGAATCGACTTTAGAGCAATGCACTGCAAAAAAACTTTTTACTATTTTTATTGATTTATCTGGAGTTCCTATTCTGGATACAATGGTGGCCCAACAGCTATATCAACTTCTAGTAGCACTTAAACTGATTGGTGTAGAGCCTATTTTTTCTGGTATACGACCAGAATTAGCAAGGACAGCGCTATCCTTAGAAATAGACTTTTCATCGATTAAAACATATTCTACTTTATCCCAAGCACTGATAGCCCATCAAAATTAATAGCGAACAAATGCGGCAAGGAGAATTCTAAAGAGGAATTTTTCTGTCGCTTTTATTGTTTTATTTGCATCTTTCCGTCATTCAATACTATAAGGCGTTGGCCATCTTCAAGCTCTATTTCTAAAGGAGAATTTTCGCTTATTTTTTTGGAAAAGTACCATCTTCTATTAGGTGGAACTAACAAAATAAACGTATCTTTAGTTCCTAAAAAGTTGAGTTCATCTGGTTCAATGTCTACGTGACCTGAAATTGGTATACCAATATTTTGGAGTTGATCTCCTACTTCTTGAACAAAAGGGGTAGTAATACTTACCTCACTTAAATTCAATAGTGATTCCACACTAAAGTCGCTCCATTTGTCCACACTGCGTCTTGCAATGAATTCAATTACATTCCCTGCTGGATCTTCAAAATAGAAAGCATCTGCATCAAAACGTTTATAGTAAATTTCGTCTACAGAATCTTCTCTGTTTAATGTCACTCTTTCTAATGCCCAATGCTTAGCAAGCGTAAATTGATTACCTGGAATATTAATAGCAAAATGGTATAATGTCGATTGCTCGGACTCACAAAAAGTAAGCGTGGACGTACCAATAGATACTGTGAAATAGGAATTACTTGACTCTAAAATTTGAAGCCCTAACACATTGCTATAGAAACCTTTTAGTATCTTTAATTGATTTGTATAAAACATAACAGCTTTGAACATCTTCTCACCCCATTATTTGGTATTGATTAACTCAAAGCGCTCACAAACTAGCAACATATCCTCGGAGAACTCTAAATTTACTTCCTCTAATGCTTTTGTAAAAAACTGAACATGAGCATTTTTCCAGTGATTGTAAGAACGATTTCCTTCTCCTTCAGCATATGCAAATTCTGCAGATACCTTGTTCATAGGTAAAATTTTTACTTCAGTAGTTCGAATAATACAAACTGGCTCATCTTGGCTATTTAGCACAACACTGTAGTCATCCACTTTTGGTAGAGGTTCTTTTTCTAATTTATAAAAGATGTGTCCAGAACAAGTTGCCGTTTTAACCCCATCCACAACTAGTTGGGCTAACTCATCTGGAATTCCTCCAAACTGCCATGCACTAACAGATGTAGGTTTCACTCTCCCTTTCCAAAATGTATCCCAATAAAATTGTGCAGATGAGTTCATAATTTCCCCTCAATTCTTCTATATAGTTCCAGTATAGGGAAGAATGACAATAAATACTATTGCAAATTTATTATTTTAATCGTCAATTTCATACTGCATTGACTAAAGGTTGCCTATGTACAGTCAATTAGAACGTGAATAGATTTTTAACTCAAGATATTACAAAGAGGTGTCTTTGAGAGAAATCCTTTATGAAGAACTAGGAGACCAGATTAAAAATGCGGTCTCCTCTTTATCATGCTATATTTTAAGAAAGGAGTGATAGCACGTGACGATTAAACTTTATTATAAAGATGCATACATACAAACATTTTCCGCAAAGGTTATTAAAAAAGAGCAGGATTATGTTGTCCTTTCGGAAACTACGTTTTATCCTACTGGTGGCGGGCAACCACATGATACAGGCACATTAAATAATATAGCTGTTACGAATGTAGAAACAATAGATGGGGAGATTAGACATTACTTAGCAACAAACCTTCCTTCCGATATAGAGTATGTGGAAGGAGCTATCGATTGGAAAAGACGCTTTGACCATATGCAACAACATAGTGGGCAGCATATATTGTCAGCTGCTTTTGACAACTTGTTTGGTTTGCAAACGGTTAGCTTTCATTTAGGCAAGGATAGCTCCACAATTGATATAGATACGAGTGAAGTTTCAGAGGAACAGTTACAACATGTTGAAGACCTCGCAAATCAAATTATTTTGGATAACCGGACTATAGAGACAAAATGGGTTACGGAAGCAGATCTTAAGGACTATAAACTTCGAAAAGCTACAAAAGTCAAAGAAGATATACGTCTTGTTCTTATCCCAGATTTTGATGATAATGCATGTGGTGGTACACACCCAACATCAACAGGGCAGATTGGTCTAATCAAAATACTGCAAACCGAAAAACAAAAACGAATGATTCGAGTGGAGTTTGTTTGTGGTAATCGAGTAATATCGCATTTACACCGTAAACAATCAATAGTCTCTAATTTGATACAAAGCTTAAGCTCACCTGAAGAAAAACTAGAAGACACTGTAAGGGCATTGCTGTATAACGGAAAAGCACATGAGAAACAAATAGCAAACTTAAAAGAAACGCTTGTGCATTATGAAGCAAAACAACTTATTCAAAATAATCAAGGACGACTAATCTCATCAACTTTCCAAGGACGAACAATTCAAGAGCTTCAAAAGCTTGCAAAATTCATCACTTCTGAATCAGAGCAATCAATCTGTATCTTAATATCTGAAAATGAAGATCGCTTACAATTAGTTTCCGCTAAAGGTCAAGCTGTGGAACAAAGTATGAAACAACTAATGGAATCTATCTTGCCTTTCATAAACGGCAAAGGTGGAGGAAACGATACTATTGCCCAAGGCGGAGGAGAAAAGATTCTCTCAAGTGAGCAATTACTAGAAAAAGCACTAACTAATATCCATTCCTTATAACCGTTCCATATTAATCCTCCTCACATATACTATGTTGAATATATAGTGAAAGGAGGATTTATTAATGAATCAATTCCCAGATTTTCAACCAGGTAGAGGACAGTTTCCAGGGCAATTCCCGGGAGGGCAATTTCCAGGGCAGGGTCCAGGGCAGTTTCCAGGACAGTTTCCAGGACAGGGTCCTTCTTTTCCACCAGGATTTCCACCTGGTCAGCAACAGCAAGGAGGAGCGCCTACAAGTGCCCCTCCATCCTTCGTTCCTCAAAGACAACAGAGTGTAGGAGTTTTTGCAGTAGATCCAGGTGCTATTCGTGGTTGTCTATTCCGCAATACCTATGTATGGCTAACAAATGGACGTTCTTTCTGGTTCTTCCCAACTTTTGTTGGTAGAAATTCAGTTGCTGGCTGGAGATGGAACGGTCGCAGATGGACATATTATGGTACAGATTTAAATAGAATCGCTTCATTCCAATGCTTCTAAGAATCAAGCGCACTATTTTTTAATACGCTCAGACTGCAGACAAACTCAAAGAATTTTGAGCTTGTCTGCAGTTTTTTCTTTTACAATAAAAAAATGCTGAATAGACTGTTGATTTCTACTTCTGGCGGAAGCTTTCCGCTGAGGAGCCGCCCTCTGTAAATCAATCGTGCGGATAATTACATGATGGTCCAACATGGCGTATCGCTAATTCTTAGGGTTCGATTTCCATACTAAAATGTCGCACTTAATTAGTATCCTTTTTTATGTGCGATTTCGATAAGCAGGATGTTTTTAAGGAAGCATAAGACCCAATTGCTGCTGCGCTATAAAAAAAACCATAAAAATACCTGCGGACAAGTCATGAGGGTGACTGTGAATATAGAAATGAATAATCCAATTATTGTTGCAATTGATGATAAATATTGTGGTTTAATGGGGAATACCTTTTTCACTATTTCTGTTATTATGAGAATAACAGGTACTGCCCAAATAGAATCCCAAACGTTCGTGTGAATAATAGGAAACTCTGTCATCACATTATGTCCTTCGAATCAATACCTTTACAAATTTCGAACATAGAAGTAAAATATTTAACTAGGTAAACAATAAAATAATCGTATAAGGAGTTTCCGAATAATGAATCCACTTTTTCATGAGCTTTTTCAAAAAACTCGTTATTTAACAAACGAGATAAATTATACATTAAAAAAACATAATTTATATGCATCGCAATGGTCTGTTCTTTTCTGCATTAAGAAGCATGGAGAAATGTCTTTAACTCAAATTTGGAAGTATTTAAATGTGGAAGCTCCTACGATTACTCGTACAGTTTATCGCTTAGTTGAGCTCGGATGGGTAGATATTTACCCTGGTAAAGATCGCAGGGAAAAAATCGTGAAATTGTCGGAAAAGGCCCTACTTGATTTTCCGGAAATTAAAGCTTCAATTGTTGAATTTGAAGAGAGAACTGTCTCTAATCTCACGCCTGAAGAGCAAATTTTACTAATCCAGCTCCTACAAAAAATGAAATAAACAAGGTGGCGTAATTGTTTTGAAAAAGAAAGAACCCATATGGACAAAACCATTTATCAGTTTGTTCACAACAAACTTTTCTATCTTTATTATATTTTATGGTTTAGTTTCTGTGCTTCCTCTTTATGCAACAGATGTATTATCTCGTTCAGATGAAGATGCTGGTTTATTAATGACCATTTTTTTAATTTCTGCAATTTTAGTTAGACCTTTCTCTGGTAAAATTCTAGATATCGTCGGAAAGCGAAAAATGCTTTGGACAACGTTGTCTCTATATTTAGTATGTACAGCGCTTTACTATTTTATTGAACCATTTGAAGCATTATTAGTTTTACGATTTGTTCAAGGTATTTTCTTTAGTATCGCAACTACCGCAAGCGGATCGATGGCTGCAGATAATATTCCGATTTCAAGACGCGGTGCTGGACTAGGTTATTTTACAATGTCTACTAACTTAGCAGTAGTTGTAGGCCCATTGATTGCATTAACACTAGTTCAATATTTTTCTTATGAATTCATGTTTTTAGCCTTAACCGCTTTATTAGTAATTGGTGCACTTACTGCACTCATGATTCCAGAAGATAAGAAGCCTGCTAATTCGCTACCCAAAACTAAATTAACTTGGAATGATCTTTTTGAGAAAAAGGCTTTAACAGTAGCATTGATGGCTAGTTTAATTGCTTTTTCTTACGCTAGTGTGTTGTCTTATTTATCTATTTACTCACAAGGTAAAGGATTGCTTCATTTAACAAGCAGCTTTTTTGCCGTTTTTGCCATAGTAATGCTTGTAACAAGACCATTTACTGGACGAATTTTCGACGAGAAAGGACCTAAATATATTATTATTCCAGGTATACTTTCCTTTATCTTAGGGCTTGTTTTACTTGCTTATGTAGATTCTCCTTTTCTATACTTACTTTCAGGAGCATTTGTTGGCCTAGGATATGGAGCAGTAGTGCCAAGCTTCCAAACGCTTGCAATCCAATCGACGAAGCATGAGAGAAGCGGCTATGCAACTGCCACATTTTTTACACTCTTTGATACAGGCTTAGCGATCGGTTCCTATATACTTGGAATCATTGCAACCCAACTTGGTTATCAAAATTTATATTTATTTTCTACTATTTTTCTTATAATCGCTCTGATTGTATTTATAGTTAGACAGAAGAAAACGACCGTTTAGCATACACGCTAAACGGTTTTCTTTACCATTTTTATTAATCATTCATGTATATTTACCCTAAATTTGGTAAGACTTGAATGGAATATCATTTGGGGAGGGTAATTAGTTGAAAATACAATACATTTTTTATTTAATGGTAGTAACAATCTTCATGGGAGGATGTAACTTTTCCTCGGCAGATGCAGATTTAAATGAATCGTTACAAGTTTCATTATTGAACACAGAAGGAAAAGAAGTTGGACAAGCTACACTTTCTGAACATTCTAAAGGAGTACACATCCTGTTAAAAGCGGAAGGACTAACTCCGGGAACGAAGGCGATCCATTTTCATGAAAAGGCTATTTGTGAAAAGCCAGAGTTTACTACTGCAGGAGCGCATGTTAACCCAGAGCATAAAGAGCATGGCTTCCAAAATCCAAAAGGATATCATGCTGGGGATTTACCTAACATAGAAGTCGACGAAGATGGTAAAGTAGAGTTAGAAACAGTTTCACCCGCTGTTGTATTAACTGCTGGGAAAAGCAATTCACTGTTAGATGCGGATGGTAGTTCTATAATTATCCATGAAAATGCGGATGATTATAAAACCGATCCTGCTGGAAACTCAGGTGCTCGAATAGTGTGTGGTGAAATAAGTAAGTAAGTTAGGCGGTGATTGCGATGAGAAAAATAGGTTGGTTTTTACTATTAGTTTTAGCCATTTTCTTCTCTAGACCATTATGGGAAGAATATGCTTCCGAATATGTAGATTTAACCTTCTTAACACCCGTAGATAATTGGATTGACTCTTTAGAGGTCGGTCAATATTTAAATGAGGCAAAAGCATATTGGGAGGAATTAAAAGAGGAACCAGCTGATACAATTTCTTCTGAACAAAAGCCTTCTACAGGAAATGGGATAGAACTAGATAAAATAACAATTGGTATGAAAAAAAGTGAAATTGAGAAAATTCATGGTGCTGCTAAAAGAGTTAGTCTGAATGAGTATAACTTAGTTTGGCATACGTACCATGAGAACTATAAAAATTTCATGATGGTTTCATATGATATTAATAACGTAGCAAACGCTATGTTTACGAACCAGCCTTCTCAGTCTTCTTTTCTAGGCTTGAATATAGACAGTACTAGGGATGAGGTCCATGCGGTGCTTGGTGAACCTCTCACTAAACTCAAGAAAGGTAACATAGTCTATATCCTACCAAATAATGGGGAATATGATTTATATTTAATAGATGGAAATTATATAACGATATTTTATGATCTACATGAAAGTAACACGATTACTGCTTTACAAATAGTAGCCCAATCTGTTGAGAAGGACCATCAAACGACATTTGGGGAGCCTTCCGAAGAGCTAAAAAAGGGGTTTGAGTTTCAGCTTTTTGACTTAACAAATTCCGCTCGCGTTATTCGTGGCCTTTCTATTCTTACGTATGATGAGGCAGTAAGTGAAACGGCTCGAAAACATAGTGAAGATATGGCCATCCATAATTACTTCAGTCATGAAAACCTCAATGGAAAATCTCCATTCGATCGACTTGAAGATGATGGTTTACTATTTTCTTATGCAGGAGAAAACTTGGCTTATGGACAATCTAGTAGTATTTTTGCCCATGAAGGACTAATGAATTCTATGGGGCACCGTAAAAATATACTAAGTGCAGATTTTGAAAGCTTAGGAGTAGGCACAGCGTTTAACAAAGAAGATACCCCGTATTACACGGAAAATTTCTTTTCGGAATAATAGTTGTACAATTGCTACACCATTACCATGAATCGAGATTGGAGACAAAAGGCAGTTTACTATTTGTTCTTTGTTCTTGTTCATAACTTTTTTTGTCATCATTTTCTATTAACTCAAGATGATTAGTGTGCCTAAGTATTTAATGCGGGAAAGCGAGACTGACGAGAACCCGCACGTAGCGTACCATGACACTAAAAAAGTCTATAGAATTTGACTTTACTAAATAATTTCGTCCGATAAATAAGAAAATCGTTGAAACGGCTCCCTTTCCGCGGGCGTTGCCTTAGC
>NZ_JARHXR010000001.1:0-144525 GCF_029222665.1 Bacillus sp. Cr_A10 | reverse complement strand
TCATTATGAAGAAAGGTGAGTCCTACGCGTGGACTCACCTTTTTTATATAGAAGAGGAAAGGTTATCCGAAGCTTACTGCTCGCTTTCCGCGGGCGAGCGCCGAGCCGCTTCGTCGCTACGCTTCTGCAGGGTCTCGTCTGTCTCGCTTTTCCCGCAGGAGTCGAGCAGACGCTTCTCCAAACCAATAAAATGCTACCTTATTATTTTCTATATACTCAGGAATAATAATCTTGTGTTAATAGAAAATGATGACAACAAAAATCAAAATAACGAATGAGGCCAATTAATCAACTGCCTTATGTCTACAATCTGAGGTGAGTCCATTCATAAGACTCACCTTTGTTCAAAGATGGGAAAGTAAATGACATTGAACTAATATAAATCTAGTGTTCGTAATATTAACTGACATTAGTCTATCATAGGAAAAATTAATCAATATTCCAAAGAAAAGGATTAATACCATGGGAAATGTATTGTTATCAGCGGAATTTCAGAAAAATAGTAAGTATCCACCAAGTAGAGAAGACGGATAGCGATCGAAATACATCTTCGAGAGCTTGCAATATGAATAAGAAAACAACCCTTTAGTTATCCAAAACAGTAGTACCTAGTTTCCAAAAGTTGCAGGAGAGCGACGGACAGAAGAACGCCACAGGATTACCGAAAAAAGAGGGGAGGGTAGTGACACTAGTCACGACCCTCCCCTCTAAAAATTGACACGGTAATGGTATAGAAAGTCTGTGCAAAACACTCTGGAAAAGTTTGAAAGCAGGTATGCTTTTAAAAATATGGTTGCACTTTTCTTAATTTATATATGTCCTTAAAAAGCAGTTAATAGTTATAAATTATTTCTAAAAATTCTTCTTCATTGTTAACACCTAGCATGTCAAATGCTGAGTATCCTTCAGGGTCTAATTCCGTTGGATTAGCACCATATTCATAAAGAACGGATGCCATATAATAGTTTTCATAATTTATAGAAGCGGTTAATGCATTGGAATACAAATCAGCAGTGTTTGGGTCTGCTCCTGCCTGTAATAATATTTCGGCAATTTCATCATTACCCTCATAGATCGCAAGAAGAAGTGCCGTTGTTTCCTCAGAATCTTGTTCTTCTAAATTCACACCTTCTTCAATGAGCTGATTGACAGTTTCTGTATCAGCATCTATAACTGCTTGCATTAAAGGAGTTTGAGAGTAGTCACTATAGGAAAATGAATCATCTGTAAATGTTTCGCCTAAAGTGCTTCCGGAAAATAAGTTTGCATACGTGAATGTTCCGGCAGTTACAAGAGCGATAACTCCGATATAAACTGCAAAGAAAATGCCAACTAACGCTCCAATACCTAACGCTATTTTGGTTGAATTAGAGTAATACGAAGGTGTTCCATTAACTTGCATAAATTTTCCTACTGCTTGAATTCTTTTTGGAATTAGCGGATGACTAGAAAATACCTCACTTAACCAAACAGCTACATTCGATTCTGTATGGATTTGTTCCAAATAAGCATCTTCGTTTACTTCTTTATATAATTTTTTTCCTACTCCAAGAATCGTAAGTGCTTGCTTAGCTGCCTCACCATTTTGAATATGATAAGCTGCTTCCCGATCACATGTGTACTCACATGAACGACTGTATGCTTGTGAAAGATAGGGAATAAACTGGGCAGGCATGATTAAAATATTTTTCCATACATGTCTACGTTTCACATGAGACAGCTCATGCGCAATGATAAAATCTAATTCCGCTTCTCCTTTTTCTCTAGCAAGCTCAAATACTTCTGAATAAATGACTACCATGTTTCTACCAAGAAATCTCGTTGCAAATGCATTGAATGCACCTTCTGAATGGATGACAAATACATCGGGGACCTTTTTTATATTCATCTTAGAGCTTAATTGTACAACACGCTCATAAACATCAGGGAATTGCTTTTCACTTATTCGTATTCCATTCCCACGGATGGAACCTAGCATAATAGCATTTGCATATAGTAGAATGGCCAAAATTACAAGTAAAATAGCAATTCCAAATAGAGAAGCGATAGCAAATATGTATATAAAAACACTAAAAATGATGCTAAGTATAAAATAAATCAGTTCTCTATTTGATCTTAATTCTTTCGATGTCAATTTTTATTCCTCCTCTTAAAATATTTATAAATCTACCAAATTATGTGATTGTAGTCAATGAGAATTGTTGGCTATCACACATTTACCCGATTTAACATATTATTTTTACAAGAGGTGGTGAAAAATGCGCGATGAAAAAGAGGTCGTCCAATACGATCCTTATGAAACGGAACAACAAGAATGGAAGAAACAACAAGTAAAAGAAAGAGCAAAGCAACTACTCACGATTATCTCTCCTATCCTTATTTTATTTCTATGGGAAGTTTGTTCTCGAACGGGAATACTTGATATTCGGTTTTTCCCTCCTCCGTCTGCAATTATGTCTACATTTTTCGATTTGGCAACGAGTGGACTATTATGGACGCATATATCGGTCTCCCTATATAGAATTGCAGCAGGCTTTTTATTAGGTGTGATTCCAGGAATCGTTATCGGATTGCTTATGGGATTATATGCACCTATTCGTCATTTTATCTCCCCGATTATAATGGCTTTTATGCCAATACCTACGCTAGCACTACTTCCTATTATAATTATTCTCTTTGGGATTGGAGATTTTTCAAAAGTAGTAACGATTGCAGGTAGCGTATTTTTCCCAGTTGTTATCAATACAGTAGCGGGAGTAATCAACATAGAAAAGGTGCATTTAGATGTTGCCAAAAATTACGGAGCAAGTCCGAAAGACTTTTTCTTCAAAATAGCTTTTCCCGGTGCACTTCCTGTCATGCTAGAAGGTATTCAGATGGGGCAGGCAATTGCACTGCTCACAATAGTGGCTGCGGAAATGATGGGAGCTACATCAGGAATTGGGTATTTAATATGGACCTCTTATAAGGCATTCATGCTAAAAGAGATGTTTGTTGGGTTAGTGCTCATTTCATTTTTTGGTTTTCTATTTTCCCTCTTCTTACGTGGGCTACAAAAGAAGATTGTCCCATGGAGGTGAGTTGTTGAGTAATCCTATTAAAATATCGATAGAGAATTTAACAAAAGTTTTTTATAAAAAAGATAACAGTGTAACAGCGGTTAAAAATGTATCGCTTCAAATAGAAGAGGGAGAATTTGTCTGTTTGGTTGGGCCGAGTGGCTGTGGCAAGACAACATTATTAAGAATATTGGCTGGATTAGAATCACCAAGCTCTGGCTCTTTCAAAATTGTGTCTGATTCAGGAGAAAGGCCTCTACAATCAATGGTTTTTCAAGAAAAAGGTGTAATTCCTTGGTTAACAGTGAAAGAGAATGTTGCCTTCGGACTTAACATGAGAAAATTACCAAAGGATTTTGTACAAAAACAAACAAATTATTATTTAGAAAAAGTAGGATTAACTAATTTTTCCAAGCTGTATCCAAAAGAAATTTCTGGGGGAATGAAACAACGGATTAGCATTGCCAGAGCATTTGCTAACGATCCAGAAATTTTACTGATGGATGAACCTTTTGCAGCACTAGATGAGCAAAACAAATTTATTTTACAGGAAGAATTACTATCGATATGGTCTGAAACGAAAAAAACAGTGTTATTTATTACGCATAGTATTGACGAAGCTTTGCTATTGAGCGATCGCATCGTATTAATGAGTGCTCATCCAGGTGAAATTATCAATGAAATTAAAGTACCTGTACCACGGCCTAGAACGATGGAACAAGTGCGAGCAAACGCAGAGATGGCAGAGCAGTTTATTACTATTTGGAATCACTTGCAGCAGGAAGTACAAAAATCAAGAAGATAAGGGAGGAAGTTTGTGAAAAAACGTTGGTTGATACTACTCGCATCGATAATTCTTTTGTTAGGTGCGTGTTCTTCTAATGGAAAAGATAGTGGAGATGGAGTGAATGATGAAGTAGATAAAAATAATCCATCAGGTGACTTGGCACCATTAGAAGAGAAAGTAAAAGTTATTATTGCCGAGGATGGAGCAGCATCTGGAGCAGGCTTTTATATTGCAAAAGAAAAAGGATACTTTGAAGACTATAATATTGAAGTAGAATTTGCACAGTTTGCTAACAGTGATGAAATGTTACCAGCCCTTGCATCTGGTGATGTAGATATTGCAGGAGGAGTATCAACTGCGTCGTTCTTCAATGCTATTGCACAAGGAATAGACGTAAAGATCATTGCAGATAAAGGGCATAATGTACCAGGGAAATCGTACTTTACATTTGTAATTGGTAATCATATGAAAGATGAAATCAAGGAATATAAAGACTTTAAAGGCAAGCGAATTGCAATCTCCTCTAAAAATTCGATTGATGAATATATATATTTGGAAATGCTAAAGCATGCAGGACTTACACCAGATGATGTGGAATTTGTATTACTTGCAGACTTTGGAAGTATGTTAGGGGCAATTGAAAATGGTTCGATAGATGCTGCACTTCAAATTGAGCCACTTATTGCACAAGGAATTGAAAATGGATTCCACGAACGTTTTGGAGATGCAACAGATTACGCACCGGAATCTCAAATTGCCATGGTACTTGGATCACCACAGTTCATGAATGAGGAAAAAGATGTATCACTACGATTCATGGCAGCTTATTTAAAAGGAGTTCGAGATTATAATGATGCATTCGTTAAGGGAGAAGGAAAAGCAGAAATAATTGATATTATGACACAGCATACATCCTTAAAAGATTCAGCCCTTTGGGAAAAAGTATTTGTAACTGGTCTTGATCCAGATGGAAAAATGTTTTTAGATGATGTGAAAAAACAGTATGATGCATATAAAGCAAACGGTGCAATAGATGGGGATGTTGACTTCGATAAGGCGGTAGATACATCCGTCACCGAAAAAGCCGTTGAGATTTTAGGGGAATACGATAAATAAAACGCCCAATAAGCATTGGGCGTTTTTTTATAAAATGGTATACAATGAGGAAATATCGAATGGTAAAAGAGGTGCGTAGGATGGTAAGTGTTTTAGTAGACGCAGATGGATGCCCGGTAGTAGATCTAACAATTGATATAGCAAGGAAATTTGATTTAAAGGTAACACTGCTGTGTGATACTGCTCATTATATGCAAAGAGAAGGAGCAGAAACAATCATGGTATCAAAAGGTGCAGATGCGGTCGATTTTGTATTAGTGAATAAAGTGAACAAGGGAGATATCGTTGTTACACAAGATTACGGCCTTGCGGCAATGGTATTAGCAAAACAAGGCTTTGCAATTGATCAAAATGGTCGCTGGTATACACCTGAAAATATTGATCAGCTATTAAACAGCCGCCACATCTCAAAGAAAATTAGACAAGCGGGAGGACGCTTAAAGGGGCCAAAAAAGCGTCAAAAAGAAGATAATGAAAAATTTGAGGCAAGTTTCAACAGACTATGTGCACATGTGTTAAATAAATAATGCCTAATCAAATTCATCTTTTATTCTAATTCCTAAATTAGGATTATTGACGAAGATTCCGTTTGGTTTTAGGTTTAGTGCTTGTTTCATTTCTACTTCGTTTACAATCGTATATAGATAAATTTGAAGGCCATTTTGTTGGACTTCTTGAATAAAATCTGTCGTCACAGAGTTAAGATTAGCTCCAATACCACTTGCATAAGAACGTAAGCGATTATACTCTTGGACCGAAAGAGCAGCAGCTTCCTCCTTGAAACTATATAACTTAATAAGAGGAAGCCTCGGTTCAAGCTGATGGACTTTTGTTAAGCTATCCTCATTAAAGGATTCAATAATAACTTTAGGTAATCCTTCATTTACATGAATCAGCTTATATTGTTTTAGCAATGCAAGCAGTTTTGCTTCCATCCCAACATAAATCCCTGGTGATTTCATTTCTATGTAATAATTCACATCATCTCCAAAATGCAAAAAGATTTCCTCTAATGTAGGCACCTCTAAATTTTCAAATTGTTTATTTGCTAGGTCTGGATAGGTACGATTAAACGATTGTCCTGCATTTAATTGTTTTAATTCTTCTAAAGTGTATTCTTTTACAAACCCATTTCCATCTGTAGTGCGATCTACTTTCTCATCATGCATGGCAACCAATACTCCATCTTTTGTCATTTGCAAGTCTATTTCAATATAAGTAGCCCCTGCCTGTTTTGCTGCTTCATAGGCAAGAATCGTATGTTCAGGAGTATATGCGGATGCTCCTCGATGAGCAATGAGGATGGGTTCCTCTACAGGTAAAGGAGCTTTACTAATTTCACTTACGCCACAAGCGGCTATTAATAAGAAGAGTGTAAGAATCAAAGGGAGTCTCTGCATAAAAAACCTTCTTTCAGGAAAAACAATAGATACCAATTAAAGAAACGTATATTTATACTATTGTTTATAAAGACGAACAAGAAGTATTTATTGCAAACTTGTTTGTTTTTTGATAATACAAAGAAAACAATTTATTTAACAAATACCTGATTTTTTGATATATTAAAACGAATGGACAAATTTTAGAAAAGGTGGAGTAAAAAATGGACACACATGCATACAGAGTATTACTTTACTATAAATATGTCCCAATTGAAGATCCAGTAACATTTGCACAAGAACACCTTGCTGCTTGTAAGGAAATTGGGTTAAAAGGGCGTATTTTAGTATCAAATGAAGGAATTAACGGGACATGCTCGGGAACAATAGAGCAAACCGATGCTTACATGAACATGATGAAAGCGGATGAACGTTTTGCGGACATGGTGTTTAAAATAGATGAAGCAGAAGGACATGCATTCAAAAAAATGCACGTTCGACCTAAAAAGGAAATTGTACATTTAGGATTAGAAGAAGATATTAACCCGAATGAATTAACAGGTAATTATTTATCTCCTAAAGAATTTTTTGAGCAAATGCAAGCGGAAGATACAGTAGTAATCGATGCTCGTAATGATTATGAATTTGATTTAGGGCATTTCCGTGGAGCAATTCGTCCAGAAATTCGCAATTTCCGCGATTTACCTGAATGGATTCGTGACAATAAGGAAATGTTCGAAGGTAAAAAAGTTCTTACGTATTGCACTGGCGGAATTAGATGTGAAAAATTCTCTGGTTGGTTAGTACGCGAAGGTTTCGAAGACGTAGGTCAACTACACGGTGGTATCGCAACTTACGGGAAAGATCCAGAAGTTCGCGGTCAGCTATGGGATGGACAAATGTACGTATTCGACGAGCGTATTGCTGTTCCAATCAACCAAGTAGAACACGTTGTTGTTGGTAAAGATCATTTCACTGGTGAGCCATGTGAACGCTATGTTAACTGTGCAAACCCAGATTGTAATGACAAAATTTTATGTTCGGAAGAAAACGAACATAAATACCTACGCAGCTGTTCACATGAGTGCCGAGTGCACCCACGCAACCGCTACATCGTAGAACACAATTTATCAGAAGAAGAAGTAGAAGCAAGACTAGCTGCGATTGAAGAAACAGTATAATAACAATCCAAATCCCACGCACCCTCAAAGCGTGGGATTCTTTATTGTTGAAATGCTACTGGATGATTTACTGGATGATTGTTACAGGGTTGTTACTGGTGCCAGGCACCAGTAACAACCCTGTAATAAAGGATGAGGTTTGGGGTATATACTATTAGAATAGAGGGAATTCGTCTTGTGATAGCGAAAGGTATCTAGAGTTCGTTTTATATTTATAAACAATTGAATGGGGGAGACGTAATGGCAATCGAAGTGAAGAGAATTTCAGATTTGAAAGAAGTCGACGTAACCAAACTAATTCAAGAAAGCGAAAAAGAAGGATATCGATTCGTATCTAGACTAGCAAGTAGATATGAAGATGGTACGAGAAGATTCACCGAACAAGGAGAGGCCATTTATGGGGTATGGGAAGACGGGGAGATAGTAGCAATCGGCGGGCTAAGACAAAGTATAAAAAGCTCTGAAGAGCAATCCGCTCGATTGCTTCGCTTCTACACCTTACCAGAACACCGTCGAAAAGGTATCGGAAGTGAGCTATGTAAAGTGATTGCAGAAAATGCAAAAGGACAGTTTAAAGAGATTACTACTAAAACAGAATCCGCAAAGGCAGATGCTTTTTATCGAGCAAATGGTTTTGCATTTGAAGATCGTTCGCCTGATATAACGCATGTACTGAGCTTGGAATAGAGAGGGTTTACAACTATGAATACACAACAATTGATAGAGAAATTTCCTTTGATTAAGGAAATGCAAAATACAGAGGAGGTCATTTGGTTCAATCCGAATCAAACAAAGACGTCTGAAGCACTTCCTAACATAAAAGTAACAAGTGAGATGGTACAGGATGCAAGTGATCGACTAGAACGATTTGCTCCTTATTTACAAATTGCTTTTCCAGAAACAGCAAAAGCGAATGGGATTATTGAGTCACCACTTGTTGCTATTCCTGAAATGGCATCCGCTTTAAAGGAATTATTTCAAACTGACTTTACTGGAGAGCTTTTATTAAAATGTGATAATGCCCTGCCCATTTCTGGTTCCATTAAGGCCAGAGGAGGCATTTATGAAGTGCTTAAAATTGCAGAGACACTTGCAATTCGGAAAGGCTTATTAACGCCAAAGGACGATTATGGAGTTCTTGCTAATGATGCATTTAAAAAGTTTTTCTCAGAATACTCAATTGCTGTTGGATCAACAGGAAACTTAGGTCTAAGCATTGGAATAATGAGTGCAAAGCTAGGTTTCCGAGTAACCGTGCATATGTCGAGTGATGCAAAGCAATGGAAAAAGGACCTGCTAAGAGAAAAAGGAGTAGAGGTCATTGAATATGCTGCCGATTATAGTTTGGCTGTAAAAGAAGGAAGAAAGCAAGCAGAACAAGACCCAAATTGCTTTTTTATCGACGATGAAAACTCCATCGACTTATTTGTAGGATATGCAGTCGCGGCAAATAGATTAAAGAAACAATTAGAGCAATTAGGAAAAGTGGTAGATGAAACCAATCCGTTATACGTTTATTTACCATGCGGTGTTGGAGGAGGTCCAGGAGGCGTTGCATTTGGCTTGAAGCTTCTATTTGGAGACCACGTTCATTGTTTTTTCGCCGAACCTACACACTCCCCATGCATGCTACTTGGTTTAATGACAGGATTACATGAAAATATCTCCGTTCATGATATTGGATTGGATAATAAAACTGCTGCGGACGGGCTTGCGGTAGGCCGTCCATCAGGATTTGTTGGAAAGACATTAGAACGGCTTATAGAAGGTAGTTATACAATAAGTGATAGAACCATGCATCAGCTTCTTGCATTATTAGTCGATACAGAAAAAATTCAGCTTGAACCATCTGCTCTTGCGGGTATGACCGGTCCTATTCAGCTAGCAACACATGGAGCTAACTTACAGAACGCTACTCATATAGTCTGGGCTACTGGTGGAGGTATGGTACCTGAGAGTGAAAAGGTAACGTACTATGAAACGGGACGACAATTTCTTAATCAATAGGGTAATCTGGAATATAAATAACAAACCTACTCTCTTCGGAAAGTAGGTTTTTTGTATGTATAAATTATTTTGTTTAAAAAACATTTTGCTCTATTATATATAGAACAACTGTGTTATACTAAGAATAGAACAATGGTAAATAGGAGGTAGCATCATGTTTATAGAAATAAAGACAAATTCATCCGTGCCAATCTATTTACAACTAGCACATCAATTAATTGAAGGTATTGTACGAGGAGAGTTAAAGCCTGGTGATTCATTACCATCTGTCCGAGCTTTCGCGTCTGATCTGGGCATGAATATGCACACGGTCAATAAAGCATATCATTACTTAGAAGAAAAAGAATTTATACAAATTGTCGCAAAGTCGGGTGTATTTATTCACCCCAATGGAATTTCACAAGCATCTGAAATAGAAAAACAACAACTCAAAGAACAAATGAGACCACTACTTGCAGAAGGATTAGTGCTAAAGCTTTCCGAAGAAGAAATGGTAAAGATGTTACATGAGCTCGTTCAAGACATTAAGGAGGGAAAACCATGATTATTTTGTTATTCGCATTTATTCTATTATTTACAACGGTATTACAAGCATTTATGCCAAAGTTTTTAAAGCAAACAGAAGCTTTTGGTGTGTATGTTCCAGAGCAATATACGAAAGAAAAAACAGTAATTCGTTTGAAAAATAAGTATACACGTGTTGTTCTGCTAATAGGATTGGTTATTTTAGCAGGGTACCTATATTGGTCATTAACACAAAATCCTGCAGAAGATACATTGGCCTTGATCGGTGTAGGCGTTCAATTTGCCATGCTTTTTATAAGTATTGGCTACTATTTTATGATGCATTTACGAGTAAAAAAACTAAAAGAGCAACAAAAGTGGCTATCTGGTAAAAGTGAAGTACGCGTGGTAGATTTAAGATTTCAAGATAAGCTGAAGCTAATACCAAGAGCTGTTTTTATTGTCCCAATGATTGTGACGATTGGACTTATTATTTATACATTTATTAAATATCCTGAAATGCCAGATATGATTCCGACCCATTGGGGACCAAATGGACAGCCAGATGATTTTAGTGAAAAAACATATTTTAGTTCCATTGCTACGCTTCTTTTACTCCTCATCATGCAAGGTATGTTCCTTATGATGAGCGAAGGAATGAGGTTTTCAGGATCTAAGATTAATCCCGCGAACAAAAAAACGTCACTTGCACAGCAGTTAGAATTCCGAAAATACACAAGTTGGTTTGCACTATTCGTCTCTATAAGCGTGACTTTGATGATGGGATACACGCATTTGCAAACTATCCATCCGGACATATCTTCTGCTTGGGTTATGTTTGCATTACCAATTACTTTTTTAGTTGTAGTATTACTAGGGGTGCTCATATATACAGTTAAAGTTGGTCAAAGTGGTTCGCGTATTAAAGTGAAAGAAGATAGCCCTAATTTAGAGCATTCAATTACAGCAGTTGATGAAGACCGATACTGGAAAGGTGGAATTTTGTATTTTAATCCGGAGGACCCAAGCATTTTAGCAGAAAAACGCTTTGGGGTTGGGTGGACACTAAACTTTGGTCGTCCAGCAAGTTGGATCATTTTTTTATTACCGTTTGTTCTTATTCTCGTCATTGTACTTAATTTATAGGTTAAAAGGTCGTCTCCACATTATTGCGGAGCGGCTTTTTTAGTTAGTTGGAAATTTAGTATGCTTAGTTGGAAAAAATAGCTCTTAAGTTGGAAAATCCTGAGCTTTAGTTAGAATAAGCGAAATGTCAAAAAAGAAGCCCCCTTAAAAGGGAGCTCCAAGATGATTATTCTGCGTCGAATACTTCTACTTTTTCCATTTTAGCGCCATTTGACATAGCTTTTGCTACTTCAAGACCGCTCGTTACTTTACCGAAAACAGTGTGAACACCATTTAGATGTGGTTGTGGTTCATGCACGATGAAGAATTGGCTAGAGCCAGTATCTTTTCCTGCATGTGCCATAGATAGGCTTCCAGCTTCATGTTTATGAGGGTTGCCAGCTGTTTCACATTTAATCGTTTTGCCACTACCGCCCATGCCTGTACCAGTTGGGTCTCCACCTTGACTTACAAAGCCAGGAATAACACGGTGGAAAACTACTCCGTTATAAAATCCGCTGTTTGCTAACTCTTCAAAGTTTGCTACTGTGTTTGGTGCTTCATTTGGGAATAAATCAAATTCGATCTTTTCGCCTGAATCCATTAAAATATATCCTTTTTTCGCCATTCAAAACACTCCTTTTTCAAATAAATCCTTATAAGTATAGCATGTACTTAGGGGGTTTTCCAAAGATCGTTGATGCATAAGGGTTGGAAGCTTAGTCATGGAGAACTAGCCCCAATTTTAGCCCCATTAGCTAAACTTTGAGCGAATAAATCCACTGCTTTTACTTCTAATTCCTTCAGTACATGACCATAAATAGTGTAAATCATTTCAACGGTATTTCCTAATCTTTCGGCTATTACTTTTACGTTCAACCCACTATTTAGTAATATTGTGGCGTGGGTATGTCGTAATCCATGAATGGAGACATTCGGAAGCTTGTTTGCTTTAATTAATTTCTTTAATACAGTACGAATGTTTTCATAGTTTGAAGGTTGTCCCAATTCGTCAATAAAAACAAAACGATTTTCATTGTACTTGATCCCATTCGCTAACATGATTTCTTTGCAGCAGGTCTTGTATGTTTTTAATTGATTTATCAAAACATCATCAATTTTAATTGTTCGATAACTATTTTTCGTTTTTGGAGTACCAACCCCATAATAGCCTCTGTTCCGTTCAACGGTTAGGGTTTTATTCTCAAAGTCAATGTTTTTCCATTGAAGACCAAACCCTTCACCTCTACGTAGTCCAGTGTAGGAAAGGGTAAGTAAAAAAGTGTAATCAGTCATGTTGGTTTGTTGTTTTGCTTTTATTAAAAAGGTATTTAATTCTTCAGGTGTAAAATAGTTTTCTACTTCTTCCAATGTTTCCTGACTGGATGATGTGAATGGAATCTTATTAAATCGATTACGGTCAAGTATCTCTTCTTCGACTGCTGCATTAATTGCTGTTTTAAAAGTGGTGTGAATAGATCGAACGGTAGATATCTTGAGTTTCTTTTCTAAAACATTGATAAATGCACGTCTATAAGTGGACTTGTCCAGTTTTTGAACTTTATAATGACCTAATAGCGGTTTGATATATTTTCTGATATGGTACTCTTTACTGACTTGTGTGGTGACCTTCCAGCTATTCTTATTGGATTCAAACCAAATATCAAACCATTGAGCTACTGTCATACGGTCATACTCGACCATTTTTGACTGTCCGCTAACTGTAACAGCCTTTACGTTCAAAAGAGCTTTAAGGGCTGTTTTTTCGTCTTTAAACCCACTCTTCTTTTTTTCTTTCCGATTCCCTAGACTGTCATAATACTTATGGCGATACATCCACATTTTTTCTTTATTTACATTGAAATAATAGTAGATCTCAGGCTCTTTACTGGATTTGTGTAATTTCACTTATACCATTCCTTCCATAGCTTGGCGGCGTATTGTACAGGAATAGGTAAGTATGAGTAGTTATTCTGTTCCTTCAGGAGTTTCATCAAATACTAATTTAAGCATTTGTAGTGCTTTTATTTTTTCTGTTTTTGATAATACTTTAGAATTTAAGTAAATATTTTCATTCATTGTAAGTAGATTCTCTAAATACAAGAACCGTTCCTTTGCTTCTTCTTCTGTTAGTTCTAAATCTTCACCATTTAATTGGTCTATTCTGGGATAATTAAAAAGAATATTAATGAACTTTGGTTTACTAAACGAATCCCCTCGAACATTTTTTTCAATACCGGTTAATTCATTTGATGAAATAAACTCTTCACTTGAGTAGTCTTTGTTCGTATCAACTGTCATATACCCTGCAACACGCATTAATGAAAAATAATCATAATCAAGAGCAGCAGCAATTTTTCGAATGACTTCAGGAGATGGAACTCCTCTTTTACCGTTTTCGACCTGGGATAAATAAGAAGGTGAAACTCCTGAATTCTCACTCAAAGCTCGTACAGTTAATTTTTGACTTACTCTTATTTTTTTCAGGAACTTACCAAAATTATTGGATTCATTCATTATATAACCTCCTATTGAACAAACAACTTATTTACATATTAACACATTCAACACTTTTGCAAACAAAATGAAAAAAACGTTGCAAAGTATACTGAAAATTTGTACAATAAAATTAATCACATTTGCAACGATGTGTTCACAATTGGAAAGAGGTGATGGCATGGAGAGAATAACATTGGATGTTAGGGAACTTTGTAATCTTTTGGGGATTAGCAACACAACAACTTACTCAATGGTTAGAGAAAATAAGATACCTTATTTTCGGATTAAAGGTAAAATTCTGTTCAATCGAAAAGTTATTGAAGATTGGACACGACAACAGTCTCTACAAAAAGAGGTGGTTAACAGGTGATACCTAGTTCCATAGAAGTCAAAATTGATCAGAAATCAATTCAGGAATATATCGAGGCACAACTGGAACAACATATCCACGAGACTTTATTCATGGTCGACCTAGAAAAATTAGCTGTAATTACTTCTATGAGCAAACGTTTCTTAGAAGATGAAATTCTATCAGATCCACGCATGCGAGTAATTGAAAGAAGAAAATCACGTAAACGTTGGTGGTTCTATAAACAGTCAGTTGAAGTAATCAAAGAAATCGTAGATGAATGGTAAAACAACAATAAGCTTGGCGGCTAAATGAGGAATTTTATAAGTTAATTGACAACTAGTGATAATCCATATAAGGGAAGAAATAATAGATTTCAGTAGTTCTTGGTAATCGATTCAATAACTTAGAACAAAGCTAACAGACGAAATTACTTTCAACAAAGTATGCGTCAGGGCCTACCGTGCTATGTGCGGACATATTATTTTGGTTAATTGCAAAATAGGAGGCTCAAATAAATGGTTATAGTAAATAAAGACGAAATATTAATCCCTAATTGTAATGGAATACCTAAGGAATTAATAAATCTAAATCAGTGGGTTTTGTGGAGAGCAGAAAAAATACCTGAAAAAAACGAATTCGCCAAAATACCCTATCAAGCTAATGGGGTGGATAAAGCAAAAATCAATGATAAAACCACATGGGGTTCATTCGAAGCGATAAATCAAGCTTATCAAGCAGGTAAGAGTGATGGTATTGGTGTTGTAATCACAAAAGAAGATCCATATACATGTATTGATATTGACAATGTGGATATGGACAACCTAACGGAGAAAGTTAAGGAGATTATTAATCTATCTTACGCAGAGTTAAGTCCAAGCAGAAAAGGTATTCATGTTTGGGTTAAGTCCACACACAATAAAGAAAAGGTTATGAACAAAAATGCTGAACTCAATCTTGAAGTATATGACAATAAAAGGTTCATGACTATGACAGGGGAAAATATCAATAATTTAGCAATAAATGAAGGTAAACACATAACTAAATTTATAGAAAATACCTTTCGCAGAAATATTCAACCTCATGAAATAATGGAGCCGATAGAGACTGGTGAATTATTATCGGATGAAGTGGTTCTGCAGAAGATGTTCAAAAGTGTGAAAGGGGAAAAAATCAAAAAACTGTTCTTTGGTGATATTTCAGACTATGGAAATGACCATAGTAGTGCAGATTTGGGATTATGTTCGTATCTTGCTTTTTTCAGTAATAATCAATTAGAACAAATACAAAGACTGTTTGAGCGATCTGCTTTGAATAGGGACAAATGGATTAATCGCCCAGATTATCGAGCAAAAACGCTTAACAAAGCTTTGTCCAGACCACAAGTGTCAGAAACTAAAGACTTTGAAGATGTAGCTACAGAAAGAAAGTTTTATGGGTTAAATGATTTAGGAAATGCAAAAAGGTTAGTTGATGAATATGGCGAAGAAATTAAATACTCACATAGACAAGCATCTTGGTTAATCTGGGATGGAAGTCGATGGGCGTATGACCAGCAAGAACAAATATTACTTTTAGCACAAAACATTCCTGGTAACATACGAAGAGATGCATCCAAAATTGAAGATGATAATGAACGGAAAAAAATGTACAATTTTGCTACTTCTTCCGAGAACATTGGTCGGTTGAAAGATATGGTTAAAACTGCTAGATTCCAAACTCCAACACGCGTGGATATGGATGAACTTGATAAGGATATATATTTATTTAATGTGGCTAATGGTACGTTAAATTTAAAGGCAGGAAAATTACAACCACACAACAAAAAAGATTTAATAACAAAGAAGTCTCCAATTATATATGTTCCAGATGCTAAATGTGAAGAGTGGAACAAGTTTCTACACAAGGTCATGGGGGGAGACCAGGAGCTAATTAAATACCTTCAGAGAATTTTAGGGTATGCATTAACAGGAGATACGTCTGAACAGAAGTTTTTTTTCTTGTATGGTGGCGGACGAAATGGAAAATCAACCTTTTTGGAAGTTGTAGGTTACATCATTGGTGAATATGCAGATACAACACCTATGAGTACTTTTATTCAACAGCAAAATGAAGGCGTAAGCAACGACATTGCTGCATTAAAAGGAAGTCGTTTTGTAAGTGCTCAAGAAACAGAAATAGGAAGAGTGTTCGCAGAGTCAAAGATTAAACAACTTACAGGTGGAGATACGATAAAAGCTCGATTTTTACATAAAGAGTATTTTGAATTTACACCACAATTTAAAATCTTTCTTGCTGGTAACCATAAGCCAATAATTAATGAAACAAAAGAGGCAATTTGGAACCGAATCAGACTTATTCCATTTACAGTCAGAATTGAAGATCACGAGAGAGATCCTCGCTTGAAAGAGAAGCTAATGGCCGAAGCATCAGGTATTTTAAACTGGATGCTTGAAGGGTGTGAAGAATGGAAGGAAAATGGTCTACAATGCCCTTCCGGTGTAACATCCGCTACTGAAGAATATCGAGAGGAAATGGACGGAGTGCAAAGGTTCTTAAATATTGTTTCAGCATCAACCCATTAGCAAAAGTATCATTTAAAGAAATCTACGCTACATTCAAAATATGGGCTCACGACAATGGAGAAAATGAAATGAGTGGTAAAGCTCTAGGAGGAAAATTAATAGAAAGGGAGTTTGTCCCTATAGGAATCAGCGGACAACGATTTTATGTAGGATTATCATTAAGAAAAGATGTAGAGCGAGATAACAGTTGAACTTCTCTAATCATCTACAAATCTTCAACAAATAGTAGTTGATTAGTAGATGATTATTTTTACATTGTAGAGACTTTTCCCCTTATGACTCTAAGCCCCAAATGATTTTAGTAGACGATTGTAGATGATTTTTCTAAAAATAAAAATATATATAAAGGAATGAAGCTAAAGTACACACTTTGACTCTATTTTTTAAAAGCTATTTACTTGAAAAATCATCATTATCATCTACAAAATTCTTCATCCCTTACCGCACTAAGTTCAAAGTACATAAATATCGCGGGAAATCATTTTAATCCTCACCCAATGTTGATGATCATCTACTAACTAATAAATATACGTCTAAAAAGTTGCAAGGTAACATGTAGAAATAACGTTTTCTTATTAATGTGGAATGAAGGAGCGATGGCACATGGGGAAAAAGTTACAAGATGTATCGCAAAATGTTAGAAAAACTGAAGTCAAGAAAAAGGTTGGCCGTAAACCTCTCTATACGAATTGGATAAATGAAGAAGGTTTGGTATTAGTAAATAAGTGGGCCGAGGAAGGATTAATTAACAAACTAATTGCTAATAAAATGGGGGTTAACGTTGCTACATTATATGAATGGCAGGATCGTTTTCCCGAGTTTGCCGATGCCATTAAGAAGGGGAAAAAGGTAATTGATGAACAGGTTGAGATTTCGTTATTGAAGCGAGCTATTGGATACCAATATGAAGAGGAAACCTGGGGGAAGAACCATGATGGGGAGATGGCAATAGTAAAACGTGTGATGAAGTCGCAAGCGCCTGACGTAAATGCTCAAATATTTTGGTTGAAAAATCGTCAACCTGAAAGATGGAGAGATCGTGTTGAGATCAAGAACGAGCACGAGGGTACCATTAAAGTGGAAATGGGAGATCTCAAGAAGTGGAGCAATTAATAGCACTTAATATATTAACTTCTCGAGCCTTTGAATAAAGACAAACCTGAAATGTTATACAATGCTACATAAAGCTAAATAATCATAAATAAAAAGAACCCTGAATAGACCACTTTTAAAGTGTTTACTATCTGGGGTTCAATTTTATCTGTTACTGACTATGTGAATGCTTAATCTTCAACTTTTTCAAGATAAGCTAATTTCACTATATTATATAAACTACTCCATAGATTTATAAACTTACCAGTTGCATTCGGGTTATTCCCTAAGCCGCGATGTGCTTCAATAACCGTTATGGCTAAAGAAGTCCCAATTTCCTCTAAAATAGCAAATGGATCAGTTTTCCAAACATATTTACCATCTACTTCTTTTATGAGATAACGAAATGCGCCTACAACTGGATATATAAACCCGTTGGGAGTTGAATGCTCTAGATATGCAACATCATCCGCATATAATCGCTTGAAACCTTGATTACCTTCTTTAGCAACAGCTACACCACTTGTACGCCCATATTTAGCATTTGGAGCAGATGCGTTGTAAAACTTAGGTAAACCTGATTGAACGGCATCAACTAAAGACAATATATCAGTAATTATCCCTTCCATCTTTTTATATGGATTGCTATTACCTTTTAAATAATCTTCTGAATACCACTTCGTACAAGCAGATTTACGCGCATAGGCTGCAGTTGGGAAATTTTGATCACCCTTTTTGTTAGGATAACGATCTAAATTAAACATGCTTAATATTGCAATAATATCTGTAATGTCAATTGAACCCTCTTGATTTTCTTTATAAGCAATATCTGAAGCATAACGCTTCCCGGAAATTGCATTTTTAATAAATTCGAATTTCTTTTCAAGCTCTAATTTTGATTTATCCTCTACGTGAACAGATGTATTTCGTGCGGCAGCTAATTCCTCAAAAAAGCTTTCAATACCAGTAAGAACTTCGATTGTAACGCGCTTTTTAAATATAATACTTTCTTTATTATCGACAATAATGTTTAGTGTATGACCACCATCTACGTTTCCATGTAATCCTTTGTGTAACAAATAAACACGAACGTATTTTCCGTCAGGCTTTTCTACAATTTCAATATGATGCGCGCTGATTAAAATTCCGCGATTTAAGACATGAAAATTATCAGATGGGGATTCTATTAAAGAAGTTCTAATGTTTTTTGCTACAGTAGTTTTGAAATTACGTTCTCTCAAGTTTGTTTCCATCCAAATACCCTCAGGAACATCTTGCACATCTACACGCATAATAGCGTGCAACTGTTCTTCTTCTGTACCTTTATTATCTGAGATTAGGCGAACTGAATCCACTTTAAATTCAAAAACTGTACATTTACTTAAATCTTTCTTCGTAACCATGTTAGGTTCCTCCTTAGGGACGTTGCCCATTTATTACAGCTTTCGCTGTTATTGTCTGCTGACAATTTGATTGTAAGCAATTATTGGGGTAAAAACAAGTGTCTTTAGACTCATTTATTAACTTGTTGGAAATTCTTATGTTTTTTTGAAAGCCCGCCCAAATAAGTTAAAGTATTTACTTTGTATAAAAGTGTTAAGAAATAGACCATTATTAATTCACTCGAAATGTATTCCATATTCGAACGAATATTTGTCTAAAAGTTTGTATATAATTATTAGTACAGAACATTATTAACAATTAGACTGAGGAGTGAAATTGTGGGTGAAAAAGTTGGATATGGTCGTGTTTCGGGTGACGGGCAAGATTTATCTGCACAAATTGAAGCCTTAACCGAAGAGGGTTGTGAAAGGTTGTTCGTCGAGAAAGTAACTGGCACAAGTACGATGAATCGTATTAAGTTAAAAGAATTACTTGGATATGTTCGTGAAGGTGATACGGTTGTTGTTACAAAGATTGATCGATTGGCTCGAAGCATTATCGACTTAAATAAAATTGTTACAGAATTAAACGAAAAAGGTGTTAGTGTTGTTTTCCTACGGGATAACATAACGTTTGGAGCAGGTAAAGACAACACAAGCCTAAACAAGTTGATGTTTAACATCTTAGGAAGCTTTGCACAATTCGAGCGTGATATCATTGTTGAAAGAACAAGTGAAGGTAGGAAACGAGCAAAAGCAGCAGGGAAGCATATGGGCCGTATTGGCCAACCGGAAAAGAAAGTACAACAAGCATTAAACTTGATGGCTACTAGAGAAGAAAACGGTATGAGTGTTGCTGACATTGTTAAACTTACAGGTGTTCCTAAACCAACGATTTATTTAAAGCTAAAAGAAGAAAAAGAAAAGAATTTTAAGTGTGGATTGAGGGAGGAAGAAAGAAGATAATTCCATTGGTGGGTTGCTTTAACTAGCCTTCTCTAGTTGAATAAGAAATGGCTTTTGTTGTGGAGGGCGATTAGACTGAGTATGAGTAATGAAAAAAATGAAGAACAATTTTGTTCTCCATTTTGTCTGTTCCTAATTTAAATCATTTTCCAATAATTCATATGCAATACCGTTCAAATATTTAAAATTCCTAACATTCCTAGAATTAATTTACTAAATAAACATCTCATGCTTTAACGCTTCCAAGATAAGATTTTCGAGCTTTTCCGAATTTTCTCCTGGACTAAAAGGTATTTTAGTTAACCAATCCTTCTTAGTGATCTCTCGATTTGATTTATTTGTTTCTGCATTTGGAAAAAAAACCCACACGCCTGCAATAGGACTTGTAGATCGGAATTTTTTATCAGTAATAGTGTGCTCTTTTGTTTTATTTACAAATTCACTATCAAATTTTGAGTAATGTAGTAGCTGTTTGTATGCAGTCCACTCATTATTATATTCACTTACGCGCAGATTTCCTATTGCTTCCGCTGGCCTATATTTGAAATCAATAATGTAACTTGCACCGTACTTATCGTCATCATAGAAATCAATTCGTGTGTCGGGTCTATTGTTAGGAAATTGTGAATATAATGGATCTTCGTAACGTGTTAGTTTTCTGTCATATGTTATTGATTTATCATAGACTAAATTTATTACTTTATTTTCTTTTCCTTGCAAGGTTATTGTTGTGCCTTCTTTTAGTAAGGGAACTTTCCATGTATCTAAGATCTCTTTGTCCCCATAAATCCATCCACTTATGGGTTTAAATCCTAATATAGGTGACTGTAAAGCCTTAAGTAACTTAACGAAACACCACATTTCATATAGCTTATCTGTTCTTTTCCATCTATAAGAAAAATCGGTATTTAACTGGATTTTTTTCTTCATAATTTTTAGCTCTCGATAAATTTGATATAGAAATCGGTAGCGTCCGTCCAAATGTAAGCCAGTTGCATTGCTAGATTTACCTTTTACTTCTTTAACCCACTCGGATTGCAAAAAATAATTAAACGTATTAGAAAGTTTTTTCATTTTTTTTCTACTCTCTTTAAGGGATTCAATTTGTTTAAGATACTTTACCTTTTCACTTTCTGGCCTTGGATATTTTCCGCCACTAAGTCTATTCGTATCATATTCTATATGAGGGAGGATTTGCTCCGTATACTGAATCGCAGACCGAGTTACTTTGTGTAAGTATTTAACAACATCGATAATTACTAGATTTTCAGGAAGGTTTCTTGAAACCAACCTCTTAGGAACCAATAATTTTGTTTGAGCATCCGTTCTCTTTAATCGATATTTGATAGTCTCATGATCGATAATCCTTGCTTGATAAGTATCCTCTAATTGATACTGGTTAATAACCTTAGACCTTGGGGACAGCTTAATTTCATTTACTATTGGGATTATTTTATTACAATTATTACTAAGTATTAGTAATTGATTGGTAATGGATTCTCTATTATCAGAGGTTGTTTCTACTTTTGCGGCAGATTCGTTATTGACTAACATATGCGCTAAATTTTCAATCATTTCTTCTAACTCTTCTCGCATTATATTTAATTCATTATTTGTAACTTGTTTTGGGCTAACATTTATATAGGCATAGTATTTCTCTTTACCACAAGTAACGTATATTTGGTATGTACCCGGTATAAAAGGATAATAGCTTAAATTAGAATTAGGAATCGAAAGGTTTTTAAATAGTACTATTGGCTCCTGTGATTCCTCTATATAAATATTCCCGTTATCGTCTTCTTGACATATGGAACTTTGATAATAATCCAAAGTATCCATGTAAATTCTTGCATCGTTTTGAGGAGAATTGATTTCGATAATTATATCTATATTCTCAGTAATAGGTATCATTTTTTGATCTGGAACATTTGTTGACTCTTTAAAAAAGTAGCTGCTATAATCTATCATTTCATACCCAAGCGGATTTTCTTCTGAACGTTTAACCTTTTCTTGAATTTTGAATTTAAACGGTATGTCCATACACTTGTAACTCCTTAGCTAAATTAATTACTTTTATTCTAGAGCCCTCAAAATCAGAAATATCATTAAACTGATCAAATAATTGAATCAATAAACTATCTTTAACCTGTTTGGAATTTTCATCGTATTTTCCCACTATAAATGCGAGTTGATCTTCTCCCCCTCGAATTTTTGTTAATATACGTTGAATAACTTGGAGATCCATTGCTTTTTCCCTGGTGAGTACATTATTGCTAGGTAAACATTGTAGATAGTGATCAATTTGACGAACAATCCGGAAACCGACCCCCAACTGGTTGTTCGCACTCTGCATAAGATTATGTACACCCCATAGGAAGTCTAATTCACTATCTTGTAATAGAAACTTATTTTCTTCTATTGTAGATGGTCGTGTTCCATAAAATTGTGCTTTCGTGAATGCTGCCGATCCAATACTATCTGCGATATCTGATTTCTCAGCAGATTTTGCGACTTCTTTAAATGATCGAAGTTTAAGATGGATGACATTTGCTCTGTCTAAAACTTTGTCAGAAAAATGATGTGTTGATTCGTCAAGGTTAACTGTGCCTACAAATAAGACGTTATCAGCTATTTTAACTGTGTCTGTATACTCTCGACTGTTATATAGCCGATTTTGATAATCTTTATTGTACAGCGTAATTTTCCGTTGGTCCTCGCTAGTTTCTTCTAATACTGATAGAAACTGTGAGAAGTAGTGCTCAACTCGTGCTAAATTCATTTCGTCAAAACAAACAATATGGAGTTGATCTTTATTTTCCTCTTTATTAGCTTTAATGAGAAAATCGATTAAACCAGAATCCCCAGGTCTGTATATGTTATTTAATACATCCAAATAACCTAACAAATCACTATCATCCTGCCAGAACGGTCTTACAGGTATTTTTTTGTAATTTCCTCTATCTTCTAATCCTAGAGCTTCCGCATAGCAATTGACAATTTTGGATTTCCCTGTTCCACTCATCCCAGCAAGAATAACTAGATTTCCTGTCTTCATCGATGTGTGAAAATTATAAAGGTCTTCATCGGTATAGAACAATCCATGACTCTCAGAGATCATCTTGAACCTATCTAGAATTCTTTGTTCTACATGTTCTGCTTCAGCTTGAACCTTTTCCACCTGATCTATATTTTTTTCCTGAATTTCAACATTTGAAATCGGGTCGTCTTTTTTCTTATCATCTAACAGTTTCTTTTCGTTTTTCTTAAGTGTTTCTCTTATAGGATTTGAAGCATGTTTTTCGATGAAATAACAAGTTAAATTTTCTAGGTTTTCCTCATTATTTTCTACGTTACCGTAGTTACTGTATAAGAAATCATCGTCTTCAATAATAATTTTATTTGCCTCTGTAGAAAATGAAAATGATACTGAATTTTCCTCTGAAATAATATCTTTTAATGGTCCAAATGCAAAAACTTTCTCTTCACTATCTTCCAAGATAATATAGGGAGGAACAAAAGAGTCTTCAAACATTAATGCATTGAACCTGCTATTATCAATATAATTTCGTAGATCGCTAATTTTAGCACCACTTTTTAATAGGTCAATAAATTGGTTTACGTCCCATACCTTAAAATAAGGAATTGTATCAAATTCTTGTTCTGTTGAGAAATCCTTGTCTTTTGTAGTAAACACTGGATTAATAACATTGTAGTAACCATCTTTGTATTCAAGCTTAAATACGACAAGAGACCCTCTAAAATCATTGTGTAATTGCTTTCGCTTTTCATGTTTTGACAAACTTCCATATCCGGAAGTAGGATCAAGGGTATATTCAGGACGTAGCCGTGTATCAAGTGCCTTTACTACATTTCCAGCTCGTCCTAATTCAATTTCTAATCGATCAGGAATTCGTGAAAGGATTTTAATACTTACTTTATATCTATTTGCTCCTTCATAAAGTGGATCTTGGCCACTCTTCATTTCCCCTGGGCTTGCCAGCCTACCCAAGTAATAATTTCCAAAAATTTTGTGTTCAGTCTGTGTATACATAATAAATTCCTCCCTTAGCGAACCAATTCACTGTAATATTTTTTTTCAAAAATTATATTTATGTTATAAATGCTTTTTTGTAACTGCTTTTTTTCCTTAGCCGACAATTTATCTTCAATACACCAATACTCATCATAGTCTTCATTAAATTGGTAGGTGGAAATATCTTGATCGAAGAACATAAATTCGTATTGCTCTTGTTTTTGTACAGTAATAGGTAAATCACCAAAAACCAAAACCTTTGTCTTTCTTTTTTTATTATCTATGTAGTTAGATTCTTCCTTATTAACTTTTACAGCTACTCTACTATTTTCTTTGATTTCTTGCGTTTTTCTACTTTCTTCTTGCAATAGATTTTCAAGGTTAGTATTATCTTCTATGAGTAAATTCAATTGTTCCTCATACTCTTTTCTGGTACTATCTAAATTATTTAAAGCATCCTCTACCTCTTTACTCTTTTTCAAAATTACTTCATTGTGTTTTTTTTCCAAAGCGTCATATTTTTTTTGTAATCCTTTATGAGCTTTTTTTACAATACTTAATTCGTTTTTAAGCTCTGTTAATTGTTTTATTGTGTTAGTAAGCTCCACTTTACTAGAGTCACTTTCTTTTTCAGACACAGTTTCATCTGATTCGTAATGTATTAACTTATTTAACTTTTCAGTGTCACGTTTTACTATTAGGTACAGAAGAACATATAAAAAGCCATACTCTGTAATATTTTTTTCAAAATCTTTTTCTTCCATAGTCTCAAGTTCTTTTAAATGCTTTGCTTTCATTTTAATGTCTTCTTTCAGTTTAGGTACCTGTGAGTCAATATAATAATCTTTTATTACATTTTGAACCCTAGGATTATTTAATTCTGAGTTCAGACGATTTAAAACGATTTTCCACTGGCTTTGTTTACTTACTAATTGACTTTGGATACTACCTATTCTTATGTTTTCTCTTTTTAATATTTCTTTTCTTTGACTTTCATCAAGCCTATTAATTAGGAATTTCCAAATATTGATGTCAATACCCTTTACCATGGCCACCACTTCCTCTCAAATGCATTAATTTTTTAATATAAAATACGGATTTCTTAAAATATTGAATAATTTGTAGAATAGAGGCTACACTCTAATATTACTACTTTTCAAGGTGGAAATATATAGAAGCGAAATAAGAGTAAGGTATGTTTTGGTTTGAAATGTTTGGGTATACCACCTACCTAATTGATTACAAACCAATTTAAAAGTATGAATTAATTTATAGCGATTCTTCTTGAAGTAAAAAGTGGGTAGCTATGATGCTTCCAGAACATTTGAAGTTAATTAGAAGTTATACTGAAGAACAAAAGAAAATACCACTTCCCCAATTGGATGAGTGGGATTTACATGCAATTGAAGAAACAATAAACATAGCAATTAAAAGAAAATGTGATGTAACAATAAAGATGTGGAGAGATGGAGAATTTATTCTTCGTGGTGGTATAATTCAGAATGTTGATCTAAAGAATAGAACAATTGAAGTTGATGATCCTTTTGAACTTCACAATTATAACCTGGACGTAATTGTGGATGTGACTGTAACAGATTAGACTTGAGGTGTTATAAGTGGATAATAAGCAAAAAGAAGAAGTAAATCAATTAATTGAAGCCTTGATGCAGAAAATGTCTCGAGAAAAAGTAATGGACACACTGAATCAACTACTACATATGCCTGCGGAAGATATTGATGAGCTGGCAGAATATTGCCGTATACTAGATGAAAGAGAAACCACCAACCGTTAATTCGGAAGGTGGTTGTTTAGTTAGCTTCTTGAACTAACTCAGCAGGTTAGTTGAAGAAGGAAAAGGAATAATGTAAAGAAAAATAAGAGGTGGAAGCACTAAATAGGTGGGAGGAAGTAATATAGTTAATATTGATGACCGAACGGTGTATACAAATAACCGTATAGATTTTTGGGCTTGTGATTGTATAAAAGAACCAGAATATATGTATAGTGTTGACGGAGAATATAGAACAACTTTATCTGACTTCTGGAAAAACTATAACCGTTTCCCTCTAAAGGTTATCCAGAACTTTGTAAGAGAAGTGGATGATTTAGACGATGATGACAAAAGGCTTAGGTACAGAATTGACGAGGTTCATTCGATAGATGAACTGGATAGTATACTAAACGATGTTGGATGGAAATTAACCTTAGATGATTTCTTTATAACTAATTCAGCAAAGGAAATAAGATTTAAGATACAAGATAGAGATGAATTGAAGGGTAAAGTCTCGGCACAGTATCCTATATTCGAATTAGGTCCAAGTGACACTCTAACAGAAGTAATTTTACACGGCTATTCTTTTTTGGTTGGTACAAATGATACTAATTTATCAACGAAAGAACAGCTCAAGAAGGTTGTCCTACCCTGAAGGCTATTCACAACTATCCTTGTTGAACTAACGGGTGCTTTAGATGAAGATCACTGAGTTGCAATGCAGCTCTTTTTTTTGTTCAACTTACGAAGCAGGTTAGTGAAGAGAAATGGACTATCCAAAAGGAAAAGGTATACATTTTTAATTTCTCGATTTTTAATTCATATATTTATTATCTTGGGGAATAACAATACTGAATGGAAAAATAAAGGAGGTAGTCAAAGTGGAAGTATGCTATTGGGAGCCTGAGGATCGGCGTAATAGGTCGAAATTAACTGTACATAACCAAACTGTGGTGGAAGAAGGGCCTGGAGCCACGCTTACTCTTTCTTGGGGAGGAGATACTCGTCCAGAAGGTCAAAAAGTGGATGTTGGTGTCGGGCAGAATGATACAAAAGAGTCAAAATACGTAAAAAACGGTGGTAACTGGAGAACGTTTGACGTAACTGTTTCTAAAGGGGATATAGCAATTGGGAATTTCCTACATTCAGTATACAACGCACCTTCCCCGGCTGATGCAGGAGTGGATGATACTTATATTAGGGTAGATTATCAAAGAGAAGGAGTACTTTTATATCGGGTTTACTTTACCGCCGGTAGTCCTGAAGGAGGTGCAGAAATGCATCTGGAAAATATAGGGATGATAAGTGTAGAAGATTGGGAAAGTTAATTGCCCTATTATTACTTTATTTAACTAACGGTGCTTTAGTTGAACAAACGAATGAAAAACAAATAAGAAATGGCTTAGTTAACTGTCACTAAGTCATTTCTTATTTTAATTTACAAAAAGCACCGCAAATGCGAGCAATTAGTTGTGCATATTTACTTACGTTTTTAGTGCGAGTATAAGTTTTCCGATAGGAAATTGAACCCCTTATAAGGATTTTCTTTCAATTTTCTCTTTATCTAGTTTTTCGTAAAATTCTTCTAAGGTGAGTTTTCCTTTTTTCGAATTGCATGATCTACAAGCGGGTATTATATTTTCTATCTTGTCTGACCCTCCTCTTGAAATAGGTATTATGTGATCTCTTGTACGTTGTTTTATTCCTGGGGTTTTTGTCATTCGTACTCCGCAATAACAACAGATGTTGTTATGCTTTTTTAGAAGTTCGATCCATTCGGTGAAAGTGTGTTCAACGAAAAGGTTTCTTTCTCGTTTCATCTTTCCTCGACGTAGACAATCTTTTACTTTCTCACTGTTGATGACAAGGTTTCGTCTTCTTTCTCTCAAATGTTCGGGATCATCCTCTAGTCGATTACCAGTACCTTTGTAATTCCAATGTTTTTCGTTAGATTGGTCTTTTCCTTTGCATTGTTGAGAACAATATTTAGCATCTTTTCTCCATTTGTTGTCGTATACTTCGAATTTTTTTTTGCACACAATACATTCTTTTAATGCCCTGTCTTTCACATATCCTTTATTTCGGCACTCATACGAACAATATTTTCGTTTACTTGCATGGCTAGGCTTAGTTTTAAATTCTTTCTCACAATAAACACACTTCTTGATAACCGGCATCCTAAACCTCCTTTAGTTTTAAAAGAGCTCTACATGGTGTAATGGTCACGATGGTTTATTTCTATTTAAACAGCTTCCCCGACTTCACGTAGAATTTGTAGGAATAGCGGAGACAACTGAATTAATACATAACCTAAGCCTGCATTCATGATAGTTTGCCAGGCTTTTTCGGAGTTACCTATCATGAAGAAGAAACAGCCGCCAATCATAATGACACTTGCTATCGGGAAACTGATAGCTACCAGTATTTGAACAAGAGGATCTAATACATTTGCAAGCATTTCTAAAGAAGTATCTGCAATATATCCTGTAGGAATTATTTCAGGTGTGGACGTAATATTTATTGGTAGGTTAGGAACTTGTGGGATTATATTAACTGGTTCAATTACTGGTGTAGTTAAGGGGAGGGATACTGTGGTATATGCTTCAGATAATCGGTTTATGATTAGTCCTATACTTACAGCGGCAGGTATAGCTGCAGCGGCTACTACTGTCTTTTTAGTGGCATACACATCACCTGGATCACGATGACTAAAATCTGTATACTTTGACTCCGGTACAACTTCAATTTTATACTTACGTTTAAACACTCATTTTCCTCCTTCTATTTGATTTCGCTTATCGTATATACTTTCGCTAGCGGTAGTTCTCTACAAGCTTCGTGGAGTTGATTTCGACGTAATTCAGAAGTAGTTAACCATATAATTGTGGGGAAGTGTTGTAGCTTTTGGGCTAACAATCCATTATTATACAATTCATTGTAGCGTGCTATTTTCGTGCGATTTTCGGACATCGGTTGTGTATAATCCACCTCTAAAAAATGATACCTTAAACTTTTCGTGAATAAAGCATCGCAGATTATAGTTGCTTTGCCGTCGGATACCTTTACTTCGTTCTTCCAGTCATGAGGACAACCGTAGAAAAGATAAAACTCATTCCGCATAATTGTGTGCTCGACGTGAGCGCCCTTTTTCCTGATTTTTTTGCAGTCGACGTAGGCTCTACCATTTGCGTTTAAATAATAAATAAAATGGTGTCCATCTCGTACGTGCGTAAGATAATCAGATAATGCACTAATGACTCTGTTTGTGTTTCGTTTGGATCCTAGTCGAAAATAAAGATTAAGCTGATTACGGGTCATGAAATCAAATTTCTTCAATAACAATAGTATCGATTCCTCCCGGTTGCTCAACTTCCGGTTTTTCAAGTATAATAACCTCCTTCTCGACGTTATAAGGAGCAAGCGTATTCTGAATCATTTCTGGTGTAATAAGAGGTGTCTGTAGGATTTCGAGTTTGGATGCAGTTCGATAGATGGCGCGCCCTACAATTTCCGGTAAGTTCTCGGCACCTACTTCGTCAAGGACAACGCGCGAAGCGACTGCCGACTGTACACGGAAAGCAATTTTAGCGTCTGAATTTTGCTTACATTGTCGCGGTATAACGTCGCCAGTAGGATATTGAGTGGCCAATATTTGACGGAAGCCTAAACCTGCGCCAAGCCTCGCTATTTGACTCATTAACTTCTGACATTCTTCTTTTAATTTCCTATCTTGAATGCTTACCGATTCCGACGGGTTCAATTCACCAACCTCGTCTATTATCACGAAGTAACGTTCCTTTATACCAGCTTCCTGTACGTTTTTCTTACCGAGGTATCGTATACGGCTTTGTATGGAGCGCATTTGGTCGTAGGCTGCTTGTAACGTTTCAAATGCTTCCTCTGGTTCATACGCGATGGATAGCGTTTGCTTAATAGATTCATAGTCGCAAAGCTCGACTCCACCTTTTAAGTCGATTAGAAACAGTTTGACGTGATCCGGTTGACTCTGCAGCAAACTCGTAATCATCGAGTTTATGAAATTAGATTTACCGTATCGTGTTGCACCGCCTAAAACCATATGCGGAATCTTCTCGAAATCGTGATACTTAAACATGTTTTTATCGCGAGTTACACCTACTGGAATGCTCCAATTAACGCCAGGTTGAAACGGTACTTGTAACGGTAAAGACTCGTTGTATACTCGTATTTTCAGCAGTCCATCAAAGGATATTTCGATTTCCTTGCGTTCTGTTAGTTTGTTGGTCCATAACACCTTTAGATTATCTATGATGTTTCCGTCTAGTTTTAAAATTTTTAAGTCGGTAATAGTTATTTGCTTTCGCCGATTGTTCAAGCCATCCTCTAATACACGTTGTTTTGCGAGATAATCCTCATAACTGCGCCCAAGCGGAATCCTATAGTGGAACTCCCATCCCCACTCATACGATTTTTTACGGATAAGTTGAGTAGTTAAAGTGTTCTTACCATCTTTAACGTTTAATCCAGATAACGATATGATCCGTTGAATTTTACCGCTGTCATTTGTCGAGAGACCATTCTTTTTTATAGCTGCCTTAATGGCAATTCCACCCATAATCGAAGTTGTTAAGATTTCAAAAATCATCGGACGATTCCTCCCTAGCCCCAAACGCCACAGAGGTTCTATTTAGTATAAATAGTTGCGGTAAATGGGAAGTTTTTAAATCGCAGATAAACCCTTGATATACAAGGAAAGAAAAGCGTCCCATTTGACGTCTTAGGCGAGACTTTAAATGGGACTTTAATCGGGTATTCAAAAAACTCAATCATTTTCCTCCGTTTTCTTTTTATGTTTGAAGTAAAAACGTAAGGCTTCACGATAAGTTCGACTTCTATCACGTTTTGGTATCTTCCGAATACCTTCAATTAAATCTGCATCGATCTCTGGGTTTAGTTTAGCTGCTATTTGTATTACTTCTTTCTTTTCTGCCAATGTGAACGCCTCATTTCTAAATTCTCTAACCATTTCTAACTTTCTCTATAACCTATGTAGCGTATTTCAGTTTAATTCCCGTCTCTTTATAAAAAGTTAGAAAAAGTTGAACAATTAAAGCCCAACCACAATAATATGTGGTTGGGCAATTTTAAATTTCAGTTCCTTTTGAAGCTTTTAACTAAAGATTGTTTCGTAATTTCCTCTGTACGTCTTGGAATAGACGTAGTAAGTGAGAACGGACTTACAATATACATAGGAGAAGAGGGGTATGGTCCAGAATTTGAAACAAACATAAGGAAGAGTTTAGTGTATATATCGTTTATTAAGCCTAATAAGGTATTTACAATAATTTTAAAGTACTACCAAAAGAGAGTAGATTTCTCTACTCCCATGTGAAAAACAAACTATCGTGGACTATTTCATCTTCCATTTTTTCACCTTGACGTTGCAATCGATTTATCATGCTCACACCACAGTTTACAAATAGCGAGCGTTCAAACAATCCTTCAGGGGCTTGAATACCGATATCTTCTTGACCTGATTTTTTTGTTCCGTTTATTGACAGCATGATTTTTACTCCGCGATCTTTACACTCTTGAATTTTCTCATATAGTTCCTCTATCTTAAATGCTTGTGCACCATATAAAATCGTTTGACTGTGAGTATATGGAGGGTCGCAATAGATTAAATCACCTTCTTGTGCCATGTCCATGATTTCTTTATAATCACGATTAGCAAATGAAATATCTTCTTGTAGTAGTTCATGCCATTGCATTACTCTATTTTCAAAACTGTCTGGGGATATTGGATTATGTGGTCCAATTGGAGTAGACATATATCCATCGGATTTTCTGAAACGAATAATACCTCCGTAACAAGTACGAGTTAGGACAGCAAAATCTAATGCATTAAAATCTTCATTAAATCTGTCTCTAATTTTTATGTATTTCTGTTCTCGATCAGTATTGTATTCCGTGATACAATTTCGATAGTGATTAATTAGTATTCCAGGTTCAAACTTTACATAATTAAATATATCTATAAGAAAGGGAAGGATATCCGCACCTACCGCCTGTTCAAAAGTAGGGAATAGACTATTTCTTTTTTCACTAATTAGTGTCGCCAATACTGCACCACTACCCAAGAAAGGCTCGTAGTATGTATTTATATCGTTAGGCATGTATGAAACAATTTCTTTTGCAAATCGATGTTTATTGCCGATCCACTTCAATAACTGTGGAACATCCGTTTTTAATTTAGTAGCCAAAACCAATCACCTCTATGCTTACTATTATACTACAGTAGTCAATGATATGTCACTTATAGTCTGTAGACTTATAGTATACAAAAGGATTACATTTTGTATATAAAGACTAAATAAAGAAGAGTTGAGAAAAGATGGTAAATGAATCGAGAATCAAGAAGGCATTCGGAAATACTTTAAAAGAGATACGAAAAGAGAGAGAATTATCTCAAGAAGTATTAGCGGCACGAGTGGGACTTCATAGAACATATGTAAGTGATGTTGAGCGAGGTGATAGAAATCTATCTCTAATCAACATTATAAAAATATGTAAAGAACTTGATATACCTGTTTCATCTTTCTTTAGTCGCATGGAGAATGGAGCAGATCAATATGCAAGCGAATCCGATATTTCTAGGTAGAGATTCTTCTTTTTGGGCTTATGTTAAACTCATTTCTGAACAATTGGGTTACTCCAAAAACGGAGCAGTAATATCTCACACGAAACAAGCTGTAATAAGCAAATTTACTTTTTTAAAAATTAACATAGAAGAAGATGTATTAGATGAAGCATTGTCTTACATAGAATATAGAGCAGAATTATTAAATAGTCATGAGCATTACTTAATGGATGCAGCGACAGCAGCAAAAGAGTTCAATAAACTTTTAGAGATTTTTCCTGTTGATACATACACAAGTAACATTCCAATGAATAAACAATCAGGTGAAAAGAAGCAAGTTGCCTATTTAACTGGTATTGTAAATATTTTAACCGAAAGTACAATTCGTAAATTTGCGGATTTTCATGGATTAGAATATGGCAAGGACATAGGATTTAATCACGATCCACGTTCACTATCTTATGTGTTAAGTGAGGATAGAAAACTAGAGGGAATTATGTCACGTCGTTTTGATGGTGCGTTTCCCGATGTAAAAAATGCACATCTTATTTGGGAACTAAAAGAATATTACTACACAACATCCTTTGGTAGTAAAATATCTGGAGCGGTATATGAAACTCAATTAGATGGATATGAAGTGAAAACTATCAAAGAAGACACGGGAGTTCATATCAATCATGTTTTAATAGTTGATGCTCATGGTACATGGTGGGATAAAGGAAAACCTTATCTTTGTAGAGTTGTTGACATGTTGCATGCTGGACTTGCTGATGAAGTACTTTTGGGGAAAGAAGTATTTGATAGATGGCCAGTAATTGTTGAAAAGTCATTAATATATTACAAAGAAAACTTTATAGACAAGAAGTCGATTTAATGGCTCCTCCAAGGTCTTTTTTTTTCATAAACTCATATAAAAAATAAGTTTTAAGGTTTATTAATTATTATGGGTCATTTCATGGGACGCGACTATACGTAATGACCAATTTCAGATAAAAACTACCTATATTTGGTATCTTTAAATTAAAATTACTTGGTATTCACACTGGTTTTGTGATGGTCATTTACCAATAAAAATTGTCACTTGCACGAATAATAAGCACGCTCTAATGAGCGTGCTTATTTACTTGTTCTCAAATAGAAAAAGCACCACCTCTAAAGAGATGATACTTTGTAAATCAAAAAAGCCTTGCAAGGACTGAAATGACATTAGACGGGTAAAAGTCCTCTCTTAAGTTGGCTCTTGGTGATGTCCCCGATCACGTAGTTAATAATTGCACAAATGTTGTAATGGACCACATAAAGTATCCTATCTAACTCACCAGCTAGCGCTTCATTTTGAAGTTCAGAATCGATTAAGTAACCTTTTACATATTTGTCACCATTCTGCAATCTACTAATAATTCTGTGATTACCATCTATAACTATAAATTGTGTTCTTGTTGAAAAAAGCGGATATTTAATTACGATCACAGGTTCATTATTAATGAGAGCTTGTTCTAAATATGCCGTATTTACTGCACCTGGAGGGACTCCGTCTGCTACAACTTTTGTGATAAAGTTTATCAATTGAATGTTGTGCCGTTTGATTACCTCCTTTGCTTTTTGAACACTCCAACAAACAGTGTAATAATCGTCCCCAACCGGTAAAATGATTATCTGTTCAAAGTATTGTGGGGATTTTGTGTTCAGTAATTCAGAAAGTACTTCTCCGTTTCTAGGCACTTTTAAACCTTCCAATGAAGGTGTTTTTGATGCTTCTGTTATTCTTTTTTTATACTTTGATATTAAATAAGGTAATTCTGGATAATCATTTTTAATTTCTATGCCCCTAGAGCGCAAGAAGCTCAAGTCACAGATTGAGTCTAAAAAATTTTCTACTGAATAAGACTGCACATTTAACAAATCAACACCTCCGTAAAAATAACTACTGTAAAGGGTATTAATTACTAAGATAAAATATCCCTATTTTTAAGAATTGCCTGTCTAAGTTATGTATAGTGGTGTTGATTAGATAAGTAATTGAGGGAACTCTTTCATGACTCAAGACTGTTCAACCTACTAAAGCCTAATATTCCCCACTATAGTACAATGGGTTTAATAACGAAAATGAAATATATTTGGAGGCTTTTTCCTATGTCGATGACACGTCCGGTAGCAATAAATGAAGTAGTAAATAATCAGCGGCTTTGTGAGGTGTTTTTATGTGCCCCGCAGGGAGGAATGCGTAAGTCGAATCGAACGAATACATTGACGCTTATTTCAGATAAGACGAAGCTTTATGATGATCGGGTTGTCGGGAATATTTATCATTACACAGGTATGGGCCAGAGTGGCGATCAGAAGATGAGCGGGCAAAATTTGACGTTAGCGGAATCAGATCGTAATGGAGTACAGATTCATTTCTTTGAGGTAATGAAGCCAAGGGAATATACATATCGAGGGCAAGTAGAGCTTGTGGGTGAGCCATATCAGGAACAACAGAAGGATCAAGATGGGAGACAGCGCCTTGTTTGGATTTTTCCACTGCGCTTAAAGGATGGCAATGCCAAATTTACGAAACTAACATCTGGAGCGAATGATAAGCAAGAGCTGCAAGAAGAATTTAAAGAAATTCAGCAAGTTGAAAATCTGCCAATAACACAAACTGAAAAAGAACGTTTGATCAAAGCACGTATTGGCCAAGGGAAGTTTAAAAGGTTACTGATCGAACGTGAATGTAAATGTGCATTATGTGGTGTAACAGATCCACGGATTTTGATTGCGAGTCATATAAAACCATGGAGCACTTCTACAAATGAAGAACGACTTGATGTGAATAACGGATTATTGCTATGTCCGAATCATGATGCGTTGTTTGATAAACAGTTAATTTCGTTTGATATGCAGGGGAAGATTATGATATCGCAAACATTAGATGAAACGGTTCGCATATTTATGAATGTAAATGATGAAATGCGAGTTGAGTTAACTCAAAAGCAGTTGTTTTATATGGAGGAACATAATCAAAATTTAATTTAATAGATGTTATAGATGGACTATATAAACTTAGTGTATTGAACCAAAATCTATATCAGATGTTGTGCAATCTCAAGTAGTGACTGTGGAAGAATTATCAAAGTCTTAAAGATACGTAGATTGTAGCAATGTTCTTATATTTCTACTTATAACTAATATTACTCTTAAACAATTAAAAACCATTTTATCCATTGATAAAATGGTATATTTTAGATGATATTAATTTTGGTAGAACTGTTTTTCTGTCTAATCTCAATCGGAGGTAGAAATGAAAGATTTTCAAGTTGCAGAACAAATTTATCATGAGTTATGGAATTGTGAATATACGGATATGAGTTATACGTTAAGAGATAGTTCGGTTCATGTAAAGTTTTTAGAAAGAAAAGAAGATGAAAATCAAGAAACACGGTGGCTAATTTTTGAATCAACTTGGTCTGATAACGGGATTGATCGCAAGACTTTACTTCGTCTCCGACTTGGATCGTGGAACAGGAACTTTTTTTCAAATAACAGTTCCTACTACATAATCGGATATATTGAGGATCAATACCATCATGAAATTAGTTTGAAGAGATATTTTCCTAAAATAGACATCGAAGAAGAGGGACAAGTACCTTTTTTAAGTTCAGTAACCTACAGTTTAAGAGATGGGCAAGAGAAAAATTATTTACGCAGGGACTTCACTTTAGACCTTCTCAAAGAACAAGATTTGAAAATTGAAAGTTCTAAAGTACATCTAGGTGTATGGGACCTTTTCGAAGGTACTTTTATTGATACCGTGAATATTTTTGTATCTAATATATTGCTCACGACCTTGCTCAAGGCTCATTACCGCAATTCGAAGTTGATTAATTTTTGTGGACTGCCTGTAATACCTGAAAATGAAGAGAAGGATGTGAATGTATTGTTAAATGTATGGAAAATTGCTCCTGGGAGAAAAGCCGAATTTTGGGGGCATGCTCAAGAAGATAGTAATATCTTTATTGAGTGGAAAGAACTCGGCGATCTAAATAAGTACGAAACAAAAGAGAAAATGATAGATGCATACAAATTAATTTATCCTAATTTACCGGAACCGATCAATAATAGTGACACCCTATGGTCATTTTACAAGCATATTCAAATCGGTGATGTGATTATAGCTAATAACGGATTCAAAAAGATTGAAGGTATTGGAAAAGTCATCGGTAATTATGAATATATTTTACACGAAGGTGATGACTATCCCCATACGCGGAAAGTAGATTGGGTCATCAAAGACTCTGTAACGTTCGATGAAAATATGTTCCAAGTCAAAGCGATTTCTCCAATAACGAATGAAAAACTTGAACTAATCGAGAAAGCAGTCTTGGAACAAGTTCCGAATGGACAGGAGAAATGGCAAATGTTATTTGGCAAACCTAAAGAAAGTCCTTTCATTGAGGATTTTTATCAATTTGTTCAAAGCAGGGGTTTTTTCTTTAGTAAAGAACTTGTTATGAGATTTATTTATTCCTTGAAGTCAAAGCCATTTGTCATTTTATCCGGTATATCAGGAACGGGTAAAACTAAGATAGCGCAACTATTTTTTGAATTTATGGATAAATCTACGGATCAATTTATTGCTGCACCCTTGAGTGTATTTGAATATAAACTTAATCCGTATAACTTTGACTACCAGCGAATGATTGTTCCTCAATATATGGCTGAATTCCTGGAGATAGTCAATCTGCAGGTGGGAGCAGAAATTTCGCTTTCTTTTGAGGGTCAAATGGAAAAGGCTTTGATTAAAGAAGAAAGAACAGGTGTCATACGTCTTGGGTTCCGAAAAAGATTTATGAAGTGGCTAAGAGAAAACTTTGTCGTTGAAAGCAAAATATATATCAAAATTAACGATGGTGGAAATAGCATTGAATTCAGCAAGATTTCTTATGCTGCTAACCCTGTCAAACCGCACCAATCAACTTTTATATCAGTTCGTCCTGATTGGTTGGATCATCATGGATTGCTGGGTTTCTATAATCCAATAATACAAAAGTATCGGGTTACTGAAATGCTCAAAATCATGATCAGGGCCAAAGCAAATCCAGAGTTGCCTTTTTTCGTATTGCTAGACGAAATGAACCTTTCTAAAGTTGAGTATTATTTCTCTGATTTTCTAAGTTGTCTCGAAAGTCGAAGAATCGATGAGTTCGGGGAAATAATTCAAGAGAAACTTGTTTTGCACGAGGAAGAAAATGAACTTACATTCGTTGATGAAAACGGAATGATCTACGATATTCCAAGAACGATGGAAATACCGAAAAATCTATACCTGATTGGAACGGTTAACATAGATGAAACAACCTATATGTTTAGTCCCAAGGTGTTGGATAGAGCACATATCATTGAGTGTAATGAAATGGACTTTTCTGCATATATACAGAACACTACAGTTGTAAACATGGTAAAAAACGCGACACAAAGTTTAAGTTTAGTAGAGAAGACCTCATGGTTCACTAATCATGGTACTTATCATAAAACGTTATATAGAAAAGAGTTTATGCACAGTCCAAACAACATGGAACTGGTAAGTCTATTGGAAGAGCTACAACAATTCATGATGAATCAAGGGTATGCCTTCGGTTATAGAGTGCTTGATGAAATCCTCACATTTATTGTAGAAAACCAAAATTATGGGGGATTTAAGGATGATTCTGCGTTGGATATCATGATCCTGCAAAAAATCCTACCAAAAATTCATGGAAATCGAACACAACTTGAGCCACTGTTACATCAGCTTTTTAATTTTTGTTTAGTGGAAAAGTTGGATGGGACACTGAGCGCAATCGATCTAGACTACGATGCTTCCTTGTTCCGTTTTCCTCTTTCAGCCAAGAAAGTCCAAGGGATGTTCAGGCAGATCATGAGAACAGGTTATGGGAATTTCATTCAATGAATCAGGAAATAAGTATAAATGTTAATTTTCGGTTATTTGATAAAGAAGGAGAAGTATTAAAAGATGGTCAGCCGTTGTTCGATCAGTCAGTCTATCGAATCGAATTTGAACAGGAACTAACCAAAGATCAAAAGACTTTTATTGAAGCAAATTACACATCCATATTGAAATCCTCTTTCGGTGCTTTTTATACACTGTCTTTAAGCAATTATGTGGGGAGTATCAACTTATTTGGAAAATTGTTTGAAGTACTTTCGAAAAAGTGGAATAAGAAACAGATTGAGTACCTTTACAAAGAGGTAAGTAAACAGGCTTCAAATCTCCCTTTTTATTCACTGTCCGTTGCAAATCAATCATTTGAGAAAAACTTGGGTAACCATTCACTCATTAGATATCATCAATGGATTTTACTGCGGGAAGAGTTATTCCATTCCACTGTATTAAAAGACGCTTGGGACTCCATTGTGAAAGAACCACATACTATGATAATTTCACAATATCAAAGTACAGAACCCTGGAAAATATCTCGTGTAGACGAAACTAGCTGGAACCGTTTTATTCAAAAGGGAAATGTTGTGGAGTTACGAGGAAACCATCCTCTTGCAAGCAAGGAAGTTGCAAGAAAGCTTGCAAGAAATGGATCAGTTTACTTCCCTAAGATACTAGATGAATCTGTAAAAAGAAAATCGTATGACACGAAGGAGAACCGTTTTATCAAGAATATGCTTATTCAGTACTTGGAGTTAGTTGAGTGGTTTGACACCTACTTAAGAAAACAGATGAAACTCAGGTCCATTCATCAATTGGACGATGTCCATCGTATCAACCAGGCAATGAAAAAAGATATACAAAATAAGTTGGAAACATCATTGATGAAAGAGGTTAGTCTGACATTCACTAATACTCTTGGTGATAGTACCATATTGCAAAGAAGACAAGGCTATAGGCAATGGTTTGTGTTCTATCAAACATTTATTCAGGGAATTGGATATCCAATGACTAAAGAAGAATTACAAAACAGAATTGAAACAAAAAGCATAGATAAAATTTATGAAATGTGGTGCTTCTTTGAAATCGAAAAAGCGCTCAGCAGGGTGATAGGCAACCCAAGCATAGTTAGTATCTTTAATTCCAATCCTGATACAGGTGTTTATTTAGGGAAAATTCCCAAAATCACATATTTGTTTGGTGAAGAAACTTTAGAACTTTATTACAATAAAACTTTTTCGACAGGTGAGTCATATTCTGTTGAACTTCGTCCGGATATAAGTATTTACTGGCATGAGCAATGGTATCATTTTGATGCGAAATATAAGCTTTCAGATACTTATAAAATAGAAGATATCCATAAAATGCATGTATACAAAGACGCTATTCATAACACAAGGTTAGCTTTGGCACTTTATCCAGCAGCGGATGGATATAAAGACGAATTTTTTGAAGATCCTATAGTGAATGGTGGTATAGGTGTAGTACATCTTATGATTGATATAGACAACACCCATCTGGATCAAATCATTCAATCTATTATAATAGAGGGGAAAATAGGGAGACAGTTTAGATAAGTTAATTGTTGGAATAATTGTTGACGATATCGGTGATAAATAAATTTAGGGAATTAAGTTTATTAACTATAATAGTACCTATTTCAAGATTTTGGAAACAAAAAATTAAATTCACCGCAATCACCATTTATGGAATGTTCCACATCCCGAGTAGACCGTTAAAGTGAAAAGATCTTTTGACCGCCTGCTCGGGATGTAAAGCGGAAAATGCCTGGTGGTTGCGCTCGAAAAATGCGAAGGGATGTTTTTCTTTCAACCTAGTTTTTTTACTGCTGCACGGCACTTTTTTTCGAATGCACCTGGCGTTAAATAACCAATGCTACCTTAATATGTTTACGATTTTAACTAGCTTCGATGTACTTAAATAAGGAGATATGTGCTGTTTAGAAGCTGTCGTATTATACAGAATAAACCACATAATTTTCACCCTATAAGCACCCTATGAATGCCCCATTTAAAAACGGGTCGTTATATCATTCCCACAACAGTTCATCTTGGGAAACCATATCCATAATGTAAGAAAAACTTTGACCACTTTTTTGTTATTGCATATATAGATTTGAATAATATTAATTTAAAAACCTTATTTAACTGGGGAACAGAAGATATATTTGTCCTCATTTTTGGAATTAAGTGATGGGCGGGAATGATGTAAAGAATATATCATCTTGATTAATATTTATAGCACCTAAAAGAGGTGCTTTTTTTCCAAATTACACTTACACATTCCTGTACATACGCCGCCATTTATATAGTTTTTATTAGCCCCAAATTTAGCCCCAATTAGCCCCAATAAATTTCATTTTAAAACCTTATTTTGCATAGACATAAAAATGATAAGTGTTAGATAAAGCGTTGGTATTACTGTTTTTGTAAAATAATCGCACCTTATTTTGCAAACAGATGTTAGTATAGCATGTACTATATGCATTTTCCAAAAACAGAGGACGCATAAGGATATTCAAGTAATGGCAAGGGCTTCATGATATAGCAACCTAAATTAGTGTTAGTCTTTCGAGCTATTGGTTGATTAGTTCCGTGATTACAATTCCACAAACAACTAAACCAACTAGCCTGAATAGCAAAATGCTTTTGTTGACGTATCTTGCAATGGTGAAAAATTAAGTTTGAAGTTATAGATATAAAGTCACCGGATGCGGCAATCAATTATGTTGAAATATTGTGGGCTGAAGTTTTTTTTCGTGTTATCATCAATGTATGAATATTCCGATTTTAACCACTAAACTTTATATCCCTTTGCCACGGACTAATATTGTCCTCCGACCGCGCCTAATCGAGCGGCTGAACAGTGGTTTGGATCGCAAGCTGACGCTTATCTCAGCCTCAGCTGGCTTTGGCAAGACTACGTTGGTCACCGAGTGGATTGCCAATTGTGAGCGTCCTGTCGCATGGCTGTCGCTGGACGAAGGAGATGACAACTCTATACGTTTTTTTACTCATCTTGTAGCTGCATTACAGTCGATTGATGAGAATATGGGAGAAGGCGTAGTTGGTTTGCTCAACTCCCCACAGATGCCGTCAACGGAGTCTATTTTGACGGCTTTTCTCAATGAAATTTCAGCTATTTCTTACAAATTCGTACTCGTTCTTGACGACTATCATGTTATTGATTCAAAGTGGATAGACGATGCCTTTATCTTCCTGCTTGAGCATCTACCTCCACAGATACACCTTGTCATTGCCACGCGTGAAAATCCACGGCTTCCGCTGGGCAGGTTACGTGCCCAGGGACATTTGACCGAGTTGCGTGCCACAGACCTACGTTTTACATCCGGTGAAGCAGCGGTGTTCCTAAATGAAATGATGGGCCTTAGTCTCTCGACAGAAGAAATTACTGCATTAGAAACACGTACGGAAGGATGGATTACAGGACTCCAGCTGGCAGCACTCTCGATGCAGGGGCGTAATGATAATTCCGCGTTTATAAGGGCTTTTACTGGAGACAATCGGTACATATTAGACTATTTGGTCGAAGAGGTTCTTCAGCGTCAGCCTGACCATGTCCGGAGCTTCTTAGTTCAGACCTCTATTCTTGATCGGTTGCATGGCCCTCTGTGTGATGTCGTTACTGGCCAGGACGATGGCAACGCGCGGTTGGATGCCTTGGAGCGCGGCAACTTTTTTGTTGTTTCTCTGGATGACAGGCGTCAATGGTATCGCTATCATCACCTCTTTGCCGAGGTTCTCTATGCGCATTTAAGAGAGGATCAACCCGATCAGGTAGTTATCCTGCATCGGCGTGCGAGTATGTGGTATGAGCAGCATGGCTTTGAGGCAGATGCAATCCGCCATGGGCTGGCGGCAAAGGATTTTGCCCGGACAGCAAACCTTCTTGAGCTAGCTTGGCCAGAAATGCGTAGAAATAGACAGGGTGTTGCGGTGTTGGGATGGATGAAGGCTCTTCCTGATGAACTGGTAAACTGTAGACCTGTACTCAGCGTAGTGTATGCCTGGGCTTTGCTGGCTGGTGGTGAGCTCAAAGACGTTGAGGACCGTCTAAAATCTGCCGAACGGTGGCTAGAGGCGACAACAAACCAGCAGCCTAACGCCTTAGTTGGGATGATTATCATCAATGAGGAGGAATTTCGTGGCCTACAGAGTACGATCGCCGTGTACCGTGCTGCGCATGCACAGGCGCTCGGTGACGTAGACGCTACTATAAAATATGCTCGACGTGTGCTCGAGCTTGTGCATGAGGACGACCATCTTCGGTACGGGGCAGCGGCTGGGCTCCTTGGACTCGCATTATGGACTAGCGGGTATCTTGAGGCGGCGCACAGGACATTTGCAGATGGCATGGCTAGTGTAAGGCTGTCCGGGGCGATCTCGGACGCAATCGAGGGCTCACTCGCACTTGCTAATATACGAATTGCTCAAGGACGACTTCGATCAGCAATTCGTTCCTATGAGCAGGGATTGCGGTTTGCGAAGGAACATGGTGAGCCTGTACCGCGTGGAACCGCAAACATGTACGTGGGAATGAGTGAGCTCTACTGTGAGTATAACGAACTGCATGCCGCCACGCAGCATCTGCTTAGAAGTAAGGAGGAGGGTGAGCGGACCGGGTTTCCACCAAATCAGCATCGTTGGCGTGTTGCAATGGCTAGAATACTTGAGGCCAAAGGAGATCTTGAAGGCGCTCTTGAGTTGCTCCTTGAGGCAGAGCAACTGTATGTAAGTGATTTTTTTCCAAATGTACGACCTATAGGAGCAGTAAAGACACGGGTATGGTTAAAACAGGGTAGGTTTGTTGAAGCCCTCGACTGGGCACGGGAGCAGGGCCTATCTGGCCAAGATGAACTTACTTACATGCGCGAATTCGAGCATATCACACTGGCAAGATTGTTTTTAGCTCGGTTTACGAGAGATCGTTCAGACCGCTCTTTGCTTGAGGCGATGAGACTTCTTAAACGTCTTCTCGAAGCAGCAGAGGAGGGTGGGAGAACGGGAAGCTCGAATGAAATACTAGTGTTGCAGGCACTATCTTACTATTTCCAAGGCGACATCCCTGCCGCGCTTGTGCCACTGGACCGCGTCCTAACCCAAGCTGAACCAGAGGGTTATGTCCGGATTTTCTTAGACGAAGGTCAGCCTATGGCGGAATTGCTAGAAGTGGCAGTGAAACACGGGATAGCACCGAATTATGCTCACCAACTACTTGCAGCCTTTGGTCAGAAGGAGGATAGAACGCCTTCCAAACAAGTATTAAGTGAACCACTGAGTGAACGTGAACATGAAGTTCTAAGGTTGCTTAGAACTGACTTAAGTGGACCGGATATAGCACGACAACTTATAGTGTCCTTGAACACCTTGCGTACTCACACAAAGAACATTTATAGCAAGCTTGAGGTGAACAATCGTCGGGCAGCAGTACGAAGGGCCGAGGAACTCGATTTGTTCTAGCAAGTATTAACTAACATCCACGCTTCGGCAGGTTTTATCGAATCTGCCGAGGCTTTTTCTATTCTCACACCCTCCAATAGATAAATCACCACACCAATCACCACATGTAGTGATGCCAACTCACCACTTCAACGTGTAACCTAGATTTTGAAAGGAACATACAACATTATGGGATTGCATTCAGAGAAAGCAGGTGAATAATGAATGAATCAAAAAGCATTAACGGAGGATCACCGCGAATCTAAATTTTATGAAATTGACCTTAAGGGACACTTGAATCCCCGGTGGATGGACAAATTTGCTGGCCTAAGTTTATCTACGAAAGTGACGAAACAACCATTCTTTCAGGCCCTGTGGTTGATCAGGCTGCGCTACATGGCTTACTGAGGATAGTGCGTGATCTTGCCTTGCCATTGATTTCGGTCAATCAAATTGAACTTAAACAGGTGAACGTGTTGGTAGCTAATATCCAAACCAAGAACAATCATTCGACAAAGGAGAAAAACTCATGAACGCCAATCGCAAGACCGCAGTGGTTCGACAAATAACTAAATCAAAGGAGAACAAAATGAAGATTACAACCTCAAAACTCATCCAATGGGCTGGTTTAACAGCTATGCTGGCAGGGTGCCTTTTCATAGTCATTCAGATTATCCATCCAGCTGATATTCTTTCGTCAGTCACCACCGAAAGATGGGCAATCGTCCACTACTTGAGCATCGTCATGTGCCTCTTCGGCATGCTCGGCATTGCGGGGATCTACGCTAGGCAAGTGGAAGAGGCAGGTTGGCTTGGTCTGATCGGCTATCTCATGTTTAGCCTCTTTTATGCACTCACATTGGGCTTTAACTTCACTGAAGCATTTATCTCGCCATTGTTGCTGACCGAGGCACCAAGGGTCGTTGAGACTTTCTTGGCACTCGCCAGTGGGTCTACCGGCGAGGTGAACATTGGGGCTCTCGCAGGTGTTTATACGCTAGTAGGGGTACTGTATATGATCGGGGGACCGCTGTTTGGTTTGGCGATGCTCCGCGCCGGTATCCTACCGCGCTGGGCGACAGGCTTGTTTGCCTCTGGAGGGCCAGTATCGGCCATCGTGGTTTCACTGCTCCCACACCCGCTCGACCGGATAGCGGCGGTACCGCTTGGGATAGGTCTGGCCTGGTTGGGATACGCGCTCTGGTCTGAACGACGAGAGAATGCATCGAAATCCATTCCTAGCATAGAAGCTTCCAGCTCCAATAATCTGTAGCTGAGAGCAATCCGCCGAGTGAACTCAGCCGAGCTGTATTGAATGGTGCGGGATGGGTGATAAAGCTAGCTGTAGCCGAATGGACTGTTCGAAAAAGGTCAACCCCCTCTAGCCACTACGGAATCAGCCAGTGTTTCCCAGCTCCAATGAGGTCAGCCTAAAGGAAAGCGGTTTTACAGGCTATCAGAGTTTGGATCTTTGAAAGCAATAGAATAAGGATGAGTTCCGCCAACATTTTTCTTATTTATCCGTGTATCAATGAATTGGAGGAGACAAAATGAAAGCTATTGTGTATAAGAAGTACGGTTCGCCTGATGTTCTTCAACTGGAAGAAGTAGAAAAACCTATTCCAAAGGAAAATGAAATACTGGTAAAAGTAAAAGCGACAACCGTAACAATGGCAGATATTCGGGCACGGAGTTTCAAGGTTCCTCTTTCTTTTTGGCTGTTTGCTCGGATAGCGCTTGGTTTTAAAGGTCCCAAAAAATCTATATTGGGAATGGAATTAGCTGGTGAAGTTGAGTCAGTAGGTAAAGATGTCACACTGTTTAAGGAGGGTGACCATGTTTTTGCAGCATCTCTAGAGGGTTTTGGTGCTTATGCTGAGTATAAGTGTCTCTCAGAAAGTGGACCAGTAAGTCTTAAACCCTCCAATATAACTTTTGAGGAAGCAGCAGCTATTCCAATTGGAGCACGGACAGCCTTGTTTTTTCTTAGAAAAGCTAACATTCAACGCGGACAAAAGGTCCTTGTCTATGGAGCTTCAGGAAGTGTAGGAAGTTATGCTGTACAGATTGCCAAGTACCTAGGAGCACATGTTACAGGGGTATGCAGTACAGCAAATTTAGAATGGGTGAAATCTTTGGGAGCTGATCAGTTAATTGATTATACGTCGGAAGATTTTTCGAGTGATAGTGAGGCTTATGATGTTATCTTTGAAGCTGTAAACAAGACTTCTTTCTCAGCATGTATGAAATCTTTAAAGAAGGTTGGCACTTATATAAATATTAATGAACCGTTACCAAGTGCACGAATGCTATGGACTAAATTAACTAGCAACAAGAAAATAATATTAAGCCAAAATTCACCTGAAACTTCGGAAGCTCTAAACTACCTCAAAGAACTCGTGGAGGCAGGGAAATTAAAAGTGGTGATTGACCGAACTTATCCACTTGAAGACATAGTTGAGGCTCATAGGTATGTCGAGAAAGGTCACAAGAAGGGAAATGTCATCATAAATTTAGAAAAAACAAAGTTAAATAAGAACACTAAACAGAATTAATATATAAAGAAACCATTTAGAACCTATCTTTTAAATGGTTTTTTATATTGTTTCTTAATGTAAGTGGTAATGTCGTTATTGTTAGCCTATCGTCCCATCTTATCTTACAAAATGGTGTAAGACTAGCATGAACGTGGTACGATACAAAAAGAGGTGAATCCAAATGAATGGACAAAATAGAAAAGATATAAAACCAGGCTTAGAAGTGTACATAATATTAAAAAAAGACCAACGTACAGGGGAAAAAACTCGAGGAGTCGTGAAAGATTTATTAACGAATGCCTCCTTCCATCCACATGGAATTAAAGTACGATTAGAGGATGGACAAATAGGTAGGGTTTGTGAAATTATAGGATAAATCAGAAATAGGAAAGGAAGATTACAAGAAATGGATGTAGAATCACAAATATTATCATGGTTTCATCACTTTCATGAAAATCCGGAAATAAGTTGGAAGGAATATGAAACGACTAACAAGCTTGCAGAAATCCTAGATGAGCTTAATATTCACTATCGCCGATTTGATGATGTAACTGGATTACTAGCAGAGATCGGTGAAGGCGAAGAAGTGATAGCAGTTCGAGCAGACATTGATGCACTATGGCAGGAAGTAGATGGGGTATTTCGAGCAAATCATTCATGTGGACATGACGCAAATATCTCCATGGTACTTGGTGCTTTATTGTTACTCAAAGATGAAAAATTATATAAGCGTATCCGATTTATCTTTCAGCCAGCAGAGGAAAAAGGCAATGGCGCAAATGCGATGATTGACAGAGGAGCACTAGAGGATGTTACTCATCTATTTGGTGTGCATTTACGACCTATTGAAGAACTTCCGTTTGGAAAAGTCTCACCTGCAATTCATCACGGAGCGGCAATGTTTTTAGAAGGACAAATTAAGGGAGTAGATGCACATGGTGCTAGGCCGCATCAAGGGAAAAATGCAATTGATGTAACAGTTGCTATCCACCAAGTATTAAAAAATATCTACTTCTCACCATTTGAGTCATACTCTGCGAAGTTAACAAAGATACAAGCTGGTGGCGAAAATGCGAATATTATTCCTGGTAATGCTTCGTTTTCGATAGATGTTCGAGCTGCTAAAAATACTATTTTATTTCAAATGAAAGACCAAATAGATAGAAATCTAGATGCTTTACAAAAACTATTTGATATAGAAATTGAGTGGGAGTGGCAAGATATAACACCTGGTGCGGAGGTTTCACCTGAAGCTGCTCAAATAGCAAGAGAAGGGATCATTCATGTACTGGGAGAAGACAAACTGGCAGATGAAGTAATTACCTCCGGAAGCGATGATTTCCATTTTTATACGATTAGATATCCTGAATTAAAAGCTGCCATGATAGGTATTGGATCAGATCTTTCTCCGGGATTACATCATCCAAATATGACGTTTAATCATGACTCGCTATTATTAGGTGCAAATGTTCTGGCGGAAACGCTTTCAAGAATATCTAAAAACTATTGACGTGACAATCATTTGGCATTATTATTAGCCTATTAACGACTATTAACGACTATTAAACGTCAATTAAGAATTGTCAAAATAATATGACAAGGGGGAAATGGGATGGAAGAAAAGAAAAATGCTGTAGCAAAAAAAGAAATGTCTTTACTTTGGGCGATCACTCCTTTATTAGTAATGATTGCAGTAATGATAGTAACAATTGTTGTTTTAGAACAAGGGCCACATATTCCATTAATTATTGGAACAGCAGTAGCAGCGCTTGTTGCATGGAAGCATGGATTTAAATGGGATGATATTGAAGAAATGATGTACAAGGGGATTAAACTTGCTTTACCAGCTGTAGTTATTATTATTTTGGTAGGTTTAATCATAGGAGCTTGGATTGGTGGCGGAGTAATTGCTACGATGATTTATTATGGACTTAAAATAATTACACCAGCCTTTTTCTTAGTGACAATTTGCGTTATTTGTATGATTGTTTCTTTAGCAATTGGTAGTTCTTGGTCAACGATGGGAACTGTCGGTGTTGCTGGGATGGGTATTGGATTAAGCATGGGAATTCCTGCTCCAATTATAGCAGGTGCGGTTATTTCAGGTGCTTATTTTGGAGACAAAATGTCACCGCTATCTGATACAACAAATCTAGCAGCAGGTCTTACTGGCACAGGACTATTTGTGCATATTAAACATATGTTTTATACAACTATACCTGGGATAATCATTGCTCTAACTGTCTACGGTTTTCTCGGTACGAAATACAAAGCAAGTAACCTTGATCAAGGCAGTATTCAAGAAACGATATCTATGTTAGAAAAAAGCTTTGTTATTTCTCCCTGGTTGCTATTGATACCGGTTGCGCTAATTGCGCTTGTAGTGATGAAAGTTCCGGCAATTCCAGCACTTGTCGTAGGGTTTATTTTAGGGACTTTAGCGCAAGTATTTGTACAAGGTGGCTCTCTTGCGGAAGCAATTGGAGCACTTCAAAGTGGATATGTTATTGAGTCTGGAAATGCTATGGTAGATGATTTATTTAATCGTGGTGGATTAGATTCCATGATGTATACGGTTTCCATGACACTGGTTGCAATGACGTTCGGGGGAATACTCGAATATTCGGGAATGCTCCAATCGATTATGAATCAAATTCTTAAACTAGCAAAATCAGCAGGTACACTAGTAGCAGCAACGATTGTAGCTTGTTTCACGACAAATGCGACTTGCTCAGAGCAATATATTTCAATCGTTGTTCCTGCTCGTATGTTTTCAAAAGCTTACACGAAAATGGGCTTACATTCAAAAAATCTATCCCGGGCATTAGAGGATGGAGGGACACTTACTTCTGTCTTTATTCCTTGGAATACATGTGGAGTGTTTATTCTTGGAACTCTAGGTGTAGGTGCATTTGAGTATGCGCCATATGCAATTTTAAACTATGTTGTGCCACTATTATCTATTTGTTATGCGATGACAGGCTTTACGATCCAAAAGTTAACACAAGCAGATATTGCAGAAATCAACAAAAGAGAAGCTTCATTAGAGTCATAAGAAAAAAGGAAAGTTCAGCAAAAGTGAACTTTCCTTTCTTTACAATTTGTCTGAACTTCTTATAAGTATGTAGGGAAATTCAACTCGTAAATGGCACGTGGTCGACCCTGTTGGTAGGTCATTTCTTCCCCAGTAATTCGAGCATAATCATTATCTACGAGCTTTTTTAAGATTCGTTCAGTTGTGCGTCTACTAACTTGTAAATAGACCTCTAAATCATATGCAGTAAATTCAACGGAAGTGCGTGAACGACTGAACTGCATTATTTTGGAGATATTAGCTGGACTTAATGTTGTTTCTTTAGCTAACTTAGCTATTTTAGGTTCATTCGTTTTCAGATGTACCTTCTTTTGATTGTTTGGGAAAGGTCCTAATAATTCTTTCGTATCCGTTATCACATAAGCGGAGTTTTCTGTTGTATAGGTAAGAGCATCCTTTGCATTTTTCATAGCTTCTACAACTGTCTTACCGAATCCAAAGGCAATCTTAAGTGGAGAGGAAGAAAGCTCAAACCAAGTGTCTATATAGTTGTTTACAAAAGCTTTTTGAACGTCACCCTGAGTTGAATAAAGCATGTATAAATCCTTTTCACCCTTAGTAAAACTTGCTTGAATAGAACTTGATATTTTCTTTAATGTATCATCTGATATTAATTTATCGTCAATTGTTTGAATAAATCCAACAGCAATTTTAGCTGATTGGCTTTTTGCAAGAAGAGCCATCGATTTTGTTTCTTCGAGTCCCTTTATTATAGAACTTTTAGGGTCAATCATACGAATGACCGATAGATTATTTTCGCGCAAGTGCTGATAAACAGCATGAATACTTGTTATCGCAAGGCTCACTTCACCATTTTTTTGCAAATTGGCATGAAAAGCAACAACTTCTTTCAAATCAAAAGTAGGATCAATTTTCATCATAAACGGATATTCATCCATTTGGCCAATATCCTCTAGAACATGTTGTACACTTTGTGGCTCGATCAAGTCGATTGAAAGCTTTGATACTGGAATGGAGCTGGAAAAACCAATAGATAAAAGTGTTGTAGCAATAGCAGTTTCGTCTTGACGAAGATAATGAGAAGGAATAGGCAGTTGTTCTCTCGCATCCTTAGTGTAAACATACGGAAGTGACCCGGAAAAAAATATTGCATCACATGGTTTTATCGTTGGTATTATGGCTACTGCATCAATCGGCGTCTTGTACATATAATAATCCATATGGATAGAAGGTAGCTCAACTTCCAAATGTTTTAAACGTTCGATAAAATTATAAGAACCTAAGACTGCAATCCGGGTAACCATGCTTCCACCTCATTTTTTTATTTTTTAAGCGACTATTTAACGACAACTATAAACAACTATTTAATTTTTGTAAAGAAGAAAGGAAGATTTAGATGAAAATAAAAGAAATTGAAATATATGCCATTAGATTACCATTAATAGAACCATTTATCATTAGTTATCATACGTATAAAGATATGCCATCAATTATTGTAAAGTTAACAACCGATGATGGTTTAATAGGATACGGAGAAGCCGTAGCAGATGAGCATGTAACAGGTGAGACTTGGGAAAGTACATATGCCATATTGAAGAATACATTAGCACCATTGTTAATCGGAGAAAACCCAATGGAATTTGAACGTTTACATGAAAAGATGGACAAAGCAGTCTATCAAACACCAGCAGCAAAGGCAGCAATCGACATTGCTTGCTATGATGTTGTAGGTAAAAAACTAGGGGTGCCGGTATATCAGCTACTTGGCGGACGCTATCACGAGAAGTTTCCTATTACACATGTATTAAGCATTGGAACACCAGAATCGATGGCAGAAGAAGCGGAAAAACGTATGAAGGAAGGCTATTCATCGTTTAAAATGAAAGTAGGCACAGAAGTTCAAGCTGATGTAAAACGTATTCAAGCAGTTCGCGCGAAGGTAGGATACGAGATCGCAATACGTGTAGATGTGAACCAAGGCTGGAAAAATAGTTCGAACACTATTACTGCTATGCGTCAATTAGAGACTACGGGCTTAGATTGGCTAGAGCAACCGGTAGTTGCAGATGACTTCAATGGCATGGTAGAGATTAAAGAAAAAACAAGCACGCCACTAATGATGGATGAAGGTCTAAGGGGCTTTCGAGATATGCGCGAATTAATCGAGAAAAAAGCTGCACATAAAGTTAATATTAAACTAATGAAATGCGGTGGTATTTATCCAGCAATGAAACTTGCGCATATGGCAGAAATGGCCGGTATCGAATGCCAAATAGGCTCAATGGTTGAATCCTCCATAGGATCAGCTGCAGGTTTTCATGTAGCATTCTCTAAAAAAACATTTACGAGTGTAGAGTTAACTGGCCCTTTAAAATTTTCTAAAGATGTCGGGAATCTACAATATGATGTTCCTTTTATTAAATTAAATGAACGTCCAGGATTAGGTATAGAAGTTGATGAAGCAATTTTACAAGAGCTAACAGAGTATTCCACAAAAGTAACAAAGTAAGAGGAAGTGTTTTTATGAAAGAATGGAATGGAATGCTTGGGGACAAAGAATATGTAGTCCGAGTATTAACAAAAGACAGTATAGAAGATATTTTAAGCATTCAAGAAATTGTTTTAGAAACGCTCGAAAACAATGATTTTTTATCGCCAGTAACAAAGGAAGAATTTGAAGATTCTATCTCGAATCACCTAATGGTAGGGGTTTTTGTAGAAAAGGAATTAATCGCATTCCGTGCATTGGCAATTCCAGAAATAGACGAACATCATTTAGGTTATGATATTGGTCTTACTACAGAGCAACTGGACAGTGTCGTCTATCAAGAAATCACAAATGTCCTTCCTAATTACCGAGGCTTTGGTTTGCAAAAAAGACTTGGAGCAATTGTTATGGAGCTTTTAGATGCCTCTCCATATACACATGTGTGCGCAACGGTAGCGCCATTTAATATTGCAAGCTTAAAGGATAAGCTAAGCCAAGGAATGGTAATTGGTGCATTAAAAAATAAGTATGCTGAAATGCTGCGCTATGTATTTTATAAAAAGTTGCACGAAGACCGTGAAGTAAGTAATGAAGTTTTAGAAATTAATATGGGTGACATAGAAAAACAACAACAGCTACTTACAGAAGGTTGGATTGGAACAAGTATTTTGTATAAAGATGATGACTGGTATGTAACGTACGAGAAAAAAGGAACGTATTTATAAGTTTAATCAACTAAATCTATAGGAAAGCACTTAGTGTAAAAATACACTAAGTGCTTTTTTATCTTGAAAAGTATTGAGCTAAAGTTATTATTACCTACCATGCTGAATGTATTGTTATTAGCGAATTCCAGAAGAATGGTAAGCACTTACCTAATAGTGTAGGAGGATAGCTCCCGAAATTGCATCTTCTGGAGCTTACAAAATGAATAGGATAGCATCTATTCTTTCATTATCCAAAAAGCTATGAATACGTCTCCAAAAGTTGCAGGAGGGCAACGGACAGACGACTGCCACAAGATTATCGAAAAGAGGGGAGGGTCATGACGTTAGTCACGACCCTCCCCATCAAAAATTCACACGATAACGATGTAGCTCAAGTCTGTCCAAAGCACTCCAGAAACCATTGAAAACAGGTATGTTTTTAAAGGCTCGATTAGCACTTTTCTAACCCTCTATTCAGTCAAATGTATGAAGTCCAATCAAGACCTATGACTGAATCCGAAACTGGCAATTTCCATTATAGTGAAAATATAAGGAGAGCTAAGGGGTGAAATAGGATGAAAAATTTATATAACGATTCTCGTTTTCGTTTAATTATATGTGCGAATATTGCTTCATCTATTGGATCTGGGATAACGATGATCGCTATTCCATGGATGCTCGTATCAAGTGAAAATGGAAATGCTGTATTTGGATATGTATCCATAGGGATGACTATTATTAGCTTTATCATTACACCGTTTGTTGGTAATTTAGTGGATAAAGTATCTAGAAAAACCTTGCTATTAACAAGTGAAGTTGTATGTCTTATTCTCCTATTATTTTTTGCGATGATTGGATTTGTTGGTTTATCGTATGAAATATGGCATTTTACTATCATTTATATCATTGGAAGCTTATACTACACAATTTTCTATCCAACTATGTTCGCATTAAATCAAGAAATCTTTAAAAAGGATCAATACAAATCCTTAAATGGAATAATGGAAGTGCAAGGACAGCTCTCAAGCATGATTGCTGGGGGGATAGCTAGTGTTTTATTGTTGAAGTGGGATTTGCACTATATTTTATTATTGGATGTATTATCTTATGGAGCAGCTATTTATTATTACATGAAACTTCCTTATGTACGGGCTAAGGTGAATAAAACCGGTAAAGTGATAAAGTCTAAAGCGAGTGATGGACTTACATATATGTTGAAGCATCCAATAATGTTTGTATTTCTCGTGTTCTCATTTATGCCGTTTATCGGAGTAATGCTTACAAATTACTTATTTCCAGTTTATCTTGTAGATATACTAAAGGCTGATGCAAGTGTGTATGGATTAGAAGGGATGATTTATGCGATGGGAGCAGTTGCCGCTGGAATGTTTGTTCCCACACTTGCAAGGAGGGCAGGAAATGAAAAGACCATTATTTTTGGAGTGATTACTTATACAATAGCTATTTCATTGATTGTATTTGTAAACCTTCCTGTATATCTTTCACTGATGTTTTTCCTGGCGTTAGGAAATAGTGGTGCAAGGGTTGCAAGAAACTCTTTCTTAATGGACAATATTCCGAATGACATAATAGGTAGAGTGGATAGTCTGTTCCGATCCATTGGATTATTACTCCGAATTGTGTTGCTTGCTATATTTACAGGAATGGTATCTTCCGGTTTAATTGTTCTTTGTATGGTTGTTCTTAGTAGTTTATTAGTTATTTCTTCTATCTTCGTTATCTTCTCTTGGAAAAAAGGGTTTGATACGAATGGAAGGAGTATTAACCTTATGCTAAAATCGGATATTATTTATCCAGAAAACACCAAGTAAATTTATTTACTGGGTGTTTTTCCTTCTACTCAACAACCAAAGTTTCCTGAAACCATTTTGCCTTTCATCCGTATAATAACTAGGCAAAAAAGAGGAAGAAGGATGAGGATTATGACGTTTGTATTTATAATTTCGGCAGTGGTGGCAGTGCTAACTGGGTTAATAATCATACCATGGACAGCTAAGAGGAAGGATACGATGTCTTCCTTTATTGGTCTGGCGGTTTTAACGTTTATTGTGTTAGCGGTAGTATACTATATAACGAATTTGGATCGAAACTGGACAGCTTTATGGCCTTGGCTTGTACTTGTCACTTTAGCAGGGACGTTACTTTCTAAAGGGAAAGAGCAAAAAGCAAAAGGTTTATTATTCTTAGGAAGTTTAGTAGTTGCCATTTTCATGTTGTCCGCTCCAGTTTGGAATGCAGATGAAAAATTTGAAGTAGCGAAAATGGATGAGAAAGTGGAAATCGAAGCTTTTGATGAGACTAAAACACCTGCAAGTGTTCCACCCAAATTTGCACGTAATAAAATGAAAAAAGCGTTTGGGCAAGTACCAAATACTAGCTACTACGAGTTAGGAAATTTACAAATTCAAAAAGTACAAGAGGAATATGTCTATATAGCTCCCGTAGAATTTTCAGGATTTTTTAAATGGATCAATGGAGATGTTACTCCTGGGTATTTCACGATGAGCGCAACAGATTCATCTGACAATCCGAAGTTTGTAAAAGCAGAAATGAGCTATACACCTTCATCCTACTTGCACAAAAACCTAGAAAGACGTATTCGTATGGAACATCCGACAAAGATTTTTTATGGAGACCCACAATTGGAAATCAATGAGGATGGAAAACCTTATTATATCCGTTCTTATGGGCAGTTCGTCTCTGCACGAAACGGCTTTGAAGTAGAAGGGATTGTTGCAGTAGATCCTGCTACAGGTCAAACGGATTCATATAGTTTAAAGGAAGCCCCGGCATTTATTGATGGCGCAGTATCCCCAGAAACCGTTAGTTTGCAAAATGGTTACTACGGGAAGTATGTTCATGGTTTTATTAACAGTATTTTTGGTAAAAAAGATGTGAAATTGCCTTCGGATGAAGGTACAGAAGCAAATGTAAGTCCAATCTTCGGTGAAGACGGTCAAATGTATTACTTTACAGACTTTACAAGTCCAAAAGAAGGCGTCGATTCGATGCTTGGTTATTCCTTAACAGACGGTCGGACTGGCGAAGCAACTTATTATACTGGAAATCTGGAAGAGTCCTACATGGATTCTCAGGGTGCACTTCAAATAATAGAAAAGAAATTTATTGAGAAGAAATGGACTGGTGAAATGCCTGTATTGTACAATTTTTACGGGGAAGCTAGTTGGTTAACACCGGTATTGGATTCGAATGGATTTTTGCAAAATTACTTTATTGTCTCTGCTGCGAATCCGGAAATCTCGGTGTATGGCAACACACCTAACGAAGCTCTAAAATTGTACAAAACAGCTATTCAACGAGGTGGTAGTTCGGTGGATGGAAGCTCAAATGCAGAGGAAAAATCAGTAACTGGTTCAGTCGTTCGAGTATTTAAAGAACGAGTAGGTGATTTCACTCAAGTTTCTTTCCTTCTAAATAATAAGGAAAACTATATTGTATCTTCAGAAGTAGCTCCACTTGCAGTTTATTTGCAGGAAGGAGACTCCGTCCAAGTAAAATATTTAAACACTGGAGAACTGTTTCTACCTGTAAAAGAACTAACTATTCAAGGAATTGAGAGTAACTAAGGTGTTCCGTTTAATACTTAACAATTTTTAAGCACTGCAAAACGCAGTGCTTTTCTTTTTGTTATAAATGGTTCAACTTGAACTCTTTCAAGAGAATAGAAACCATTAGTTTGTGTCTAAAATGTGAACGACGTTATTGTTATGAGATAAAAATGTCTTGAAATATAGAGTTTTTTTTTGATATAGTTACAAACAGACCGGTTGGTATGGTGGAGGTGTACTACGGAAATGGATACAAAATCGCTGATAATCAACATCGCGACAACGCTTTTCCAACAAAAAGGATATAAAGGTACTGGATTAAACGAAATATTAAAAGCATGTGATATTTCAAAAGGCTCGCTTTATCATCACTTTCCAAATGGAAAAGAAGAATTACTAATCGCTTGCCTTCAATCTTTGAATGAAGAGATTACGAAGGATATCGTGGACATTTTTGATCGTTATCCAACAACACAAGAAGCAACAATAGCAATGATTTCAAAATTAATTGATAGTTTTGAGACGGATGGAACCCTTACTGGATATACATTTAGCAGTATGGTTAGCGAAATGGCTTCGTTAAGTGATCCAGTTAGAAATGCATGTGCTCAGTTGTATCAAGAAATACAAGATATTTATATGGAGAAATTAGTAGCAGATGGATTTTCTAAAGATAAGGCTCAGTCAATTGCACTTATGATGACGGCTTCAATTGAAGGTGGAATGATGCTTTGCTTAACTCAAAAAGCATCTGAGCCACTAAAAGTTATTTCGCAACTATTACCAAAAATGCTTTAGAGGAGTTTTATTAAGTGAATAAAGAATATAAGACAGGTCCTATAATGGCGGCTCTTTTAGTAGCTGGCTTTGTAGGACTTTTTAGTGAAACGGCTTTAAATATTGCCTTAGGTGATTTAGGACAAATATTTGATGTGAAGCCTACAACAGTTCAATGGTTAGCGACAGGTTATTTCTTAACACTAGGTATTTTAATACCAGTAACAGGGATCTTGATGCAAAAATTTACGACACGCCAGATGTTTATGACATCTATTCTATTAACCATTATTGGTACAATTCTAGCTGCAATATCACCTTCATTCAGTTTTTTATTAGTAGGGCGTATTATTCAAGCGGCAGGGTTAGCAATTAATTTACCTTTAACACAAAATGTTATTTTTACAATTTTCCCTCCAAATAAACGAGGAGCCGCAATGGGTATTATGGGCTTAGTTATGTTAGCAGGTCCAGCATTAGGTCCAACAATAGCAGGACTTATATTAGATACACTATCTTGGGAATGGATTTTCTGGGTTCAAGTACCATTCTTACTCTTCTCTCTAATATTCGGGATTATTTACTTGCCTAACGTAAATGAGGTACGTAAAGTTTCGATTGATATATTATCGGTCGTTCTTTCAACAATAGGCTTCGGTGGTATCGTATACGGATTTAGTGTATCTGGTGAAGCTGGTTGGACTAGTGCAACGGTTCTTGGTGCAATCATCGTAGGTATTATTGCAATCGCTCTATTCTGTGTCCGTCAGATAAAGATGGAGACTCCCGTAATGAATTTAAGAGCATTTAAGTACCCACTGTTCATTCTTGGTGTCTTTATGAGTTTTATTACATTCTTCAACATGTTGTCAATGCTTGTTATTTTACCAATGTATATGCAAATGGCATTATTAATCGCGGCATTTACAACAGGTCTGATACTACTACCCGGTAGTTTACTTAACTGTATATTAGCGCCTATCATTGGTGGCCTATTTGACAAATATGGTCCGAAAGCAGTTATAACTCCTGGTACTATTTTGGTGGCACTTGGTTATTTAATCTATGCACAATTTGGTACAGATACGGCGTTATGGATGGTTGTTGTAACTCATATAATCATGATGTTAGGTATCGGTGCGGTGCTTGCAGCTACACAAACTAACACATTAAACTCTCTTCCGAAAAAGTACTATCCAGATGGAATAGCTATTACACAAACAATTCAGCAAGTTGCTGGTGCTATTGGTATTGCAGTAATGGTTTCGATATTTGCGTCCAAACAAGGTAGTTACTTAGCGACAGTTGGTGATGATTTGTCTGCAGCCGCAGCAACAGGATCATCATTTGTATTTAAAGTCGGTTTAGCATTTGCAGTGGTTAATGTTATTTTGTCTCTATTCATGAAAAAGCCAAAAGAGGTAAAATGATAATTTAATATGAAGGTTAACATTATTTTATAAGGAGATTATGACAAATGGCAGATCATTATAAAAGTATTTTAGTAGCTGTAGATGGTTCAAAAGAAGCGGAATATGCATTTCAAAAATCAATAGATGTTGCACATCGTAACAAGGGATCTATATTAAACATAGTAAATATAATTGATACTCGTTCATTCGAAGCATACGAACGATCTATTTTCGATACTGCACAAAAATAGTCAGAGGAACTTTTAAATGGCTACAAGGCAAGAGCAGAGGCTGAAGGTGTTGAAAATGTAAAGATAGTAATCGAATATGGTTCTCCCAAAAGTATAATTACTAATGAGCTTACAAACTTAGTTGAAGCCGATTTAATAATTTGTGGTGCAACTGGGCTAAATGCAGTTGAACGTTTTTTAATTGGTTCCGTGTCTGAAGCAATCGTACGTTCAGCTAAATGTGATGTTTTAGTAATTCGTACACCTGAGTGAGTGATTGTTTGTCCTTAATTGGACATTCTCCTTTTACAAAAACTATAATTTTTAATAATAAATCAACATTTAGCTAACTTTCGTAGAAGTATACTTCTACGAAAGTTTTTTATAGAAATAGTAATAGTGTGTGAAACGATGAGTGTAATAATAAGGAATTGGAAGACTATTGTTGAATAAAGAAGAGCAACCTTAGACTATGCATTTATGCACGTTCAAAAAGTTAAAGAATGGTACGAGAAAAATGGTGGTAGAGAATATATTTTTCATGAGTATATATTAGAAGTTAGGAACGAAGCATTAGTGTCCACTCTAAATAAGGAATTTTGAAAACTAAACTCTAAATATACAAAATCCCACACCTCTACTATGAGGTGAAGTGCGGGATTCTTTTATTTTTGGATTATATTTCTTCTTGGAAATAGATTTTATAAAACTTTCGATTGGTTGCTTCATCATATCCAACCTCAATCAATTCATGTACTTGCTCGATATTACGTACGTTAACCTGAATTTCAATATTGGAGTCAAGTTTAATTTTACGATTGTAACCTTTTTCCGCCTTTGCAATTGCACTCTCAGAAATAACAGTTTCGTATGGTTTTACCGTATTTACGATAATATCTTTTTGTACCGAATCCGCTTTTTCAAATACCGTATCGATATAGTCGGTTACTTGGAATTCTTCTTCATTTCTAAAATAATCGAGCGTTTTGTTTAAAAAACCTAATTTCTCGGTATTTGTAAAACTCTCTTCTTTTAAAATATATTTTTTACACTCGGTTAATGCTAAATTTGTTTTATGATAATGTTCATCCGCTACTTTAATTTTTAAAAAGCGTTCTTGCCAATAGACAACATCTTCTTTCTTTTTTGTTTTCATAAAGACTATAGGTGCTTCGTCTGCCCCCATATCTATGATTACAGCCATATTATTTGTTTTCTTAACATTAATACCGTCGATTCCATTCACAATCATTTTGTTTTGCTCGTTTTTTACATCTAAAAACATTTCTTTTTCATCAATTTTTACAATAGCGAGTACTCTTTTAACCTCTGTATGCCATATACAATTTTCGAATAATCCAATGAACAATTCTCCACTTTTAATATTAGGATGTTGCGATGAACTATGTAAGTGAGTGGCAATATTCTTTGATTGTTCAAGGAAACTATTCTCTTGATCGAAAATAAACTTAACGTATGTATATACTTCATTTAATCCAATATCTGTTTCATGAAAAAATTCATAATGCTGCCCCAAATCGATTTTGCTAAATGCTAATTGCGTAAAGGCTGCCTCTAGCATAATCTCTGGATTAGCGAATGCCTCTTCTCCCAAGACAAGTGTATCGCCTACATAATGAGCGACATACTGTGCTAACTTACTTTCATTTACTTCTAGCATTGTCTTCACCTTCTAATCTTTAGTTGTAGATAATTTACCATATCATACTCCGTACAATAATTTCATGTGTTTTTCTAATAGAAATGATTATTTTCATATGTAACATATTCCTTTGAATAAAGAATGAATCTCAAGCGAGCCATTGGCAGACTGGTTGAAGGAGTAAAATAGCGACAAAAAGAGGCATCCAAATGTACAGCTAATTGGATGTCTCTTCGAGGTTTTATTATCGTTAAAAACCCTGTCTATTATTCGTGCGAAAAAAACGATCAAGCAACTTATTATACTCTTCCTTTTTCTCTAAGATTGGTAAATGTCCACAGTTATCAAATATGACGAGTTCTGCTTTTGGCAAAAAGCCTTTGGTTAAATAGATGTTAATTAAGGGGTTTATTTCATCGTATTTACCTCCGATAATTAAAGTTGGAACTTTTACAAAGGGTAATATTGGTAGATAATTAGATTGGATTGCTGACAGAGCTGACACGATATAAGGCTCTTTACGAATAAGAAACATTTTCTTTGCCGCTTCAATGAGCGTGGATTCCTTTTGATAGAGACATTTTTTTGCAGTGTACGTTGTATAGTCGTCACTTGATGTCAGTTGTAGGTTCTTAACTCCTTTCATAACAGTTAATTGTCCTAAAAATGACGGGGCATAAGAAAATGTATTAGACAAAACCATGGATAGGACACATTCTTTTTTTTGTTTGTAAATTTCTTGTACGACTAGACCTCCCATGGAGAGACCGCAAAAGTGTGCTTTTTTTATATTTAATGAATCTAAAAGTGATAAAATATCTTCAGCAAAATTGGCAATGGAAATATTATTGGTTATTTCAGATTCTCCGTGTCCACGCAGGTCAGGTATTATTAATCGATAATTGGAAGAGAGGTTGAATTGGTTTACCCATGATTCTTTTTTACTCCCTAAGCCATGAATTAGTACTACAGTTTCACCTTTGCCAATGTCCAAGTAATAGATGATGCAACCCTCCTTTACTACAGATTCTAGTTCAATCGTGAATTCTGATTGTTTCTATTTTATTCAGAGGAAAGAAGAAGGCTACTTTTAAGAATGTGAAGAACACTTTCAGAGGGACGTCATTTTGTCTTTTTGCTGAAATCCGATACAATAGTATGTAGAGTATTTGATTGTGAAATGGAGGACTAGTTGTGCGTGAAAGAGCGGCTTTACAAAAAGAAGCAATGGACATGCTAAAAAAAACAAGTAGAACATTTTATATCCCAATCACCTTTTTAGATCCGACACTTAAAAAGGCGGTTGCTTCTGCTTACTTGTGTATGCGTGCGATAGATGAAATTGAGGACCATGAATCACTAGGGCATAACGAGAAACAACAATTATTATTAGCTACAAGCAAAATGCTGTTGAATGATGATTTTAATTCAAAAGAATACGAAGAGCTAGTTGCCCCTTTTAACAACATACTACCTGAGGTATCGATTAGACTGGGGGACTGGATAGAGATTTGCCCTACAGATTTAGTTGAAACAGTAAAAGCCTACACCGGTGAAATGGCAGAAGGAATGGCTAAATGGGTAGGGAAAAACTGGCAAGTAAAAACCAAAGAAGATTTAGACGAGTATACATATTATGTAGCTGGATTAGTTGGGGTAATGTTATCGGACTTATGGAAGTGGAATGCGGATATAGATACAGATCGTGAGCTTGCTATAGCATACGGACGAGGTCTACAGGCAGTAAATATTTTACGTAATAAAGAAGAAGATAGTGAACGAGGAGTTCAATTTTTTCCAGAAGGTTGGACTCGAGCGGATATGTTTGATTATGCTGAAGGAAATTTGGCTAAAGCTGATAAGTATATCAAAAGTATAAATCGTCGCAGTATCTTATTATTTTGTAAGCTGCCACTCGCCCTTGCACATAAAACGTTAAAAGCATTAAAAAGTGGAAAAGAAAAAATGTCTCGAACAGAAGTCGAAGCTACGGTAGAAGAAGTACAAGCAGAGGTTAATTAAAACACAGAAAATCCCAAGTAGAGTATGGTCTCTTCTTGGGATTTGGTTTTTGTAAAATCTTTTTTTCTATTGTGTAAGACGTTAATAAGCGTACCGTATGCTGTTCTTCATCAAGTGTGCATTCTCTAAACAAGGTAGAGAACCTCCAAATTCTTCCTCGGGAAGGTGCAAAATCATTTCAACTTGTTCCTGTATAAACGGTTGAAGTTCATGGAGAATTTTTTTACCATCTACTTGTTTTAATGGGATTCCTCCCAATCCGTTTTGAACAAGTGAAGAAATAATAGCAAATAAATAAAAGGATAAAGTTCTTTCTAGTTCAATCTCTAATTCTGTACTTACAATCGCAAAAATAATGGTCGTATGTCCATGTAACTCATTTGAAGTTATTTTGTTTTCATATAATTTTAGGGAATCAAATGGATACAATTGTTTCGTAACTTGTATGAGCAGACGTCCCATTTTCTTGTTGCCTTCACGTATTTCTCTAGAACTTGCAAGGTTGAATAATTCTTGATCAATTTGTTTGATCTTGTTAAATTGCTGATTTTCAATTGCTTCATATGCTAACCGACAAGCTAGCCCCTCCGTGTAGCTAAACTGAGTTTGTAATTGTTGCTTCATTCCAAATAAAAAAGTTTCTTTATTCATTGTTTTTGCCTCTTGTAAAAACGTTTTCAGAGCAAGGGAATGTGTGAAGACGCCTAAGGGGAAATTAGAATCAAAAATTTGCAGTAAGTGTATCAATTTATTACTCATGAGAGTACCGTGTAAATTTATATTTCTGATTTACTTTCCACCTTGTACAAACAAATGCTAAGCCGTGAAGTAATTTTTCGACTAAAAAAACAATCTTCATCTAGAAATCCTCCTATCCAATTAATACATGAAAGAAACAAATATTTTGATGTAAGGAAATGTAACATCATTTTATAATTCATTATACATAAATCCTTGTATTAATCAAATTTATTCTGAAAATCTTAGTATTATTATTAAAAAGTGAAAAGAATGCGTTAAGTTTTCTAACAATATCTTTTGTTCCTGTTAGAATAAAGACAAAAAAACACTGCCCTTTTAATTGAACTCTAGGACAGTGCTATTTTATCTAAATAAATTATTTAGCTCTTATAAATAAAACCTTCAAATAATTACCCTCTTTAAATAAAGGAGAAGTCTTAAAGTCACTTGGAAGGGAAAATTCTTCTTCAATGATGTATTTTCGATTGCTTTCTTTAAAAGCCTTTTCTACAAAGCTTTTGAATTTCTTCATTCCAAAAGTCGCGTTGTTAGTAGAAGCAACGATTACACCACTTTTTTCAGTAATTGCAATCGCATCTTTTAATAAGTTTGTATAATCTTTAGAAGAGCTGAAAGTGTATTTTTTTGATCGAGCAAAGCTTGGAGGATCTAAAATAACAACATCAAAGGATAATTCCTTGCGTTTTGCATATTTAAAATAATCAAATACATCCATTACAATAATATCTTGTTTTTCTACATCGATACCGTTTACTTCAAATTGCTCGGTTGTTTTGCCGAGGCTTCGTTTTGCCAGATCGACACTCGTTGTTTTCGTTGCACCACCTGCTGCGGCGAAAACGGAAAAAGCACCTGTATAGGAAAATGTGTTAAGCACGGTTTTTCCTTTGGAATAAACCTCTCGAATCTTTTTACGAACATCTCGCTGATCGAGGAACACACCAACCATTGCTCCGTCATTTAAGTAAATGGCAAAGTTCAGCCCGTTTTCTTTTACTATTAAAGGGAATTCTCCGCGTTCACCCTTCACAAAATCATCGTCTTCTAAATATTGACCCTTTGTATCAAATCGTTTCTTTTCATAAATGCCTTTATATGAAACAGACGCCTCTAATGCCTCTAGAATCATTTCTTTAAAGGAGTATATCCCTTCACTATACCAACTAATAACATAATAACCATCAAAGTAATCAATGATTAAACCACCAATTCCGTCTCCTTCCCCGTTAAAAACACGGAATGCGGTAGTTTCAGAGCTATTGTAAAAATTATCTCGATGTTTGATGGCTACTGCTATTTTCTTTTGAAAAAATGCAGTATCGATTATCTCGTTTTCATTTTTGGTAAGTAGCCAGCCGATTCCCTTATTTTGTTTTCCTACATAGCCCTTACCTAGAAACTTACCAGCTGGATTCTGTAATTTCATTATAGAACCTTCTTCTAAATTGTCAGTATCCTTGAATGCATCTTTATATAAAATCGGAACACCCTTTTGCAATTCCTGAGCAAGTGTATCATTTATTTTCATATTTATTTCTTTTTGCATTATAGTCATCCTTAAGCTTCGTTTTTGTTTATTATCCCACACGAAGGCATTTTTAAAAAGTAAGGTGATAAATTAGGGTAAGAAAAGCTGTACATTTGTTGATATGTATAAGTGCGAAATATAGACTTTCGATATTTCCTACACGAGACAATATATTGAAATTTAATTTCATACTTAAGATGTATCTATCTCATCCTTTGTAACTTTTAATCAAACTTTTTTAAACGAGTACACTTCTTACAGAAAGTTGTTGAAGTATGATTATGAGATGGAAAATAGGGAATAAATATAATCGAGGATTTTTCTCGGCCACTTTGTTCCTCTTATATAACCTCACAAACAAAACCTCCGAGCAAAATACAATTTTGGAAGGAGAATGGTTCCAAATGAATTGGTATGAAAAGCTCAATCAATACTTTCCAGTCGACGAAATGAAATCACGGGTGCATATGGAAACACTTTTAGCTGATAAAGGAAATGTGTATATAAAAGATGAAAGTCCAAAGCACGTATTAATGTACGTTGAATTTGAAAACTTTATCTTTGTGGATTATTTATTTGTTTCTAAGGAAGCTCGTGGAGAAGGTCTTGGCCGGAAATTATTGAATCAATTAAAAGAAAAAAATAAAGTCATTTTATTGGAAGTAGAACCCATTAACTATGATGATACAGATTCAGAAAAGCGACTTAGATTTTATGCACGTGAAGAATTTAAGCACGCCACGCGCATTGGTTACACACGTCGCTCCCTCGCTACAGGTGAAAATACCGTTTTGGAAATTTTATATTGGTCCCCATCTGATGAAGATGAATCAGTAATTTACGAAGCCATGAAATGGACGTATGAAAACATCCACACGTATAAGGATGAGCACTTTTATGGTGATTCCTATGACCCGTCTCATGAAGTATTAGTGTTTAATGAAGAGGGTAAGAAAAATATGTTGAAGTCATACTGACAAGAGAGAAATAGTATAAGTAGACATAGATATACTAGGGGTATAAAATGCGCAATTCCCAACACTTGAATGGGGATTGCGCATTTTTGCGGTAAGCGTACATCTGTATTCTAATCCTCTCCACCTGAAGTCTTATGGTACAATATACTTTACGTATATACAGAGGAAGGAAGTAAACTGTGAAAAAATCAAAAGTAATCGTGCCGATTATGATTGTCGTAGCAGTATTAGCAACAATCATGCTAAACCAAGACGAATATAATGAAGTAACCACTATAAACAAAATACTTATTATTGTTGGCGCTGCCATTGTGTCATCCATTATAGGATATTTCTTACTTGGAGTGGACGTAGATAAAGTAGACCCAAAATCAAACGACTATGAAGTGAAAAGCAAGAAGGGAAACAGAAAATAATCTGTTTCCTTTTTGTGTTAGTAGGAACGTTTCCAATACTGAGCGGTTCTATGGTAAAGTGAAGGAGATAGGAGTGACCGGAATGCTGGAACATGCACGACAATTATTACAAGAATACTTTGGATATGAATCTTTTCGTGAAGGACAAGAAACGATTATTAATTACGTCCTAAACGATAAATCTAGTTTATGTGTAATGCCGACGGGTGGAGGAAAGTCATTATGCTATCAAATTCCATCCTTGATGCTTGAAGGAACAACAATTGTTATTTCACCATTGATTTCACTTATGAAGGATCAAGTAGATACATTAATACAGGCGGGAATTCCAGCCACTTTTATTAATAGTACATTAACTGCAGAAGAAGTAAGGGAAACAATAGCAGAAGTGCAAAATGGTCAATATCGTTTGCTTTATATAGCACCTGAGCGGTTAGAATCCCAAAGTTTTTTAAATCAATTAAAACGAGTGAAAGTGCCACTTATCGCAGTGGATGAAGCACATTGTATTTCTCAATGGGGACATGATTTTCGTCCAAGCTACAGGTCCATTCACCGATTGAAGGAAGTTTTTACTGAGCAACCGAGTGTTTTGGCTTTAACTGCCACTGCTACACCAGATGTAAGAGCAGATATTTGCCGAATTCTTCAAATAAAAGAAGAAAACACGGTTATAACAGGGTTCGCTCGCTCAAATTTATCTTTTTCGGTTGTATTAGGGCAAGACAAAAATAAATTTTTAAAAGATTTTATTAAGAAGAATAACAAGGAAGTCGGGATAATTTATGCCGCGACAAGGAAGACTGTCGATCTTCTATATGAACTATTAACAAAGTCTGGTGTTCAAGCTGCAAAATATCATGCTGGCCTTCCTGAAGCTTTTCGTAACAAAGAGCAGGAGCGTTTTTTGACAGATGAAGCGCAAGTAATGGTAGCAACTAATGCATTTGGAATGGGTATTGATAAATCAAACGTAAGATATGTAATTCATTACCAATTACCAAAGAATATGGAAAGTTATTATCAAGAAGCAGGAAGAGCTGGACGGGACGGACTTCCGAGTGAGTGCCTTGTGCTATATGCGTCACAGGATGTTCAGACGCAACGCTTTTTAATAGACCAAGCATTGGACCGTGAACGAATTCCACAAGAACTTGAAAAACTCCAAGGGATGGTTGATTATTGCCATACTGAGAATTGCTTACAACAATTTATTGTGAACTATTTTGGAGAACCTAATGGGGAACCATGTGGTCAGTGTGGTAATTGCACTGATACGAGAGAGATGAATGATGTTACGAAAGAAGTGCAGATGATATTATCTTGTGTTGTACGCATGGGGCAGAAATTTGGAAAGACAATTACAGCACAGGTTTTAACGGGTTCTCAAAACAAAAAAGTAATGGAATTTGGATTTACTAAACTATCTACTTACGGGATATTAAAGGATAAATCGTTAAAAGAAGTGTCTGGACTAATGGAGTTTATGATATCGGAAGGATTACTTTCGGTTAACCATGGAAGCTTACCGACCATCTATGTATCGGACGCAGGAAAAGATGTATTACTTGGAAAAAGAAATGTTATGCGAAAAGGCATCGCGGTGACAAAACAAATTGCGAAGAATGACCCATTGTTTGAGGGATTAAGAATACTCCGGAAAAAAATTGCGGACGAAGCCGGTGTACCACCGTTTGTTATTTTTTCTGATAAAACACTACAAGATATGTGTGTGAAGCGTCCGCAAACCGAAGAAGAATTGTTAGATGTACACGGAGTCGGTGCTAATAAAAAAGAAAAATATGGAGAAGCTTTTCTCGAAGAAATTCATCGTTATAGCACAGTGTAATTTTTATGGGATACTACTGTTAAATTAGAAGGAACATTAATTTTCTTCGCATCCTCAGTAGATATTTCTACAATAACCGATTGCTCTAAAATTTTAAAAATAGTACCTTGTACTTCGTAATTATTACGTGTAAAAGAGATCTTCTCATCAATTTTCCGTGCTGCTACGAAGTCTGAAACTTCTTTTGGTTGTCGTTGGAAACTCATGTGGTTGCCTCTTTTCTATTTTTATTCGCAAATAAAGCGATATATTAATTATATCATAGTTAGCTTGTTATAAGATGTTAAGGAGATTATTTAAGTGCTCTTTCTCTTTAATTAATATAATTATATGCTTTTAGTAGGAAAAGATGTTTTTCGAATAACAACTTATGATAGGCTTAAGTAACATTTCTTCGGGTTATAATATACTAGGATAGAGTGAATATAGTTGAGACACCAATTTTGATAGATGAAAAAGGTACATGAAGAGCTTTAGAAGATTCAGATATGTTCGGGATTAAAATAGGGAAGTAAAGAGGAGTTTATGCATAGTGCATTTTAAAGAATTGAAGTTAGATGAAAAGATCTTAAAAGCCATTGAACAATTAGGCTATACAGAGCCAACAGAAGTGCAACAAAAGGTAATTCCTGTTGCCCTTGAAAAGCGGGATATACTTGTTAAATCGAAAACAGGTAGCGGAAAGACAGCTGCTTTTGCGACACCATTATGTGAGCTAGTAGATTGGGAAGAAAATAAGCCTCAGGCATTGGTGCTAACGCCAACGAGAGAATTAGCAGTTCAAGTCCAAGAAGATATAACGAATATTGGTCGTTATAAACGAATTAAAGGACTAGCTTTATACGGAAAATCGCCTTTCGCGAAACAAAAATTAGCTTTAAAACAAAAAACACATATCGTAGTAGGGACACCAGGACGAGTGCTGGACCATATGGAAAAAGGTACGCTTGATGTTTCTAAAATTGAATACCTCGTGATTGATGAAGCAGATGAAATGTTGAATATGGGCTTTTTAGAGCAAGTAGAGTCCATTATTAAGCTACTTCCAAAAGAACGTACAACCATGCTTTTCTCAGCTACTCTATCCGACGAAATAAAAAAATTAAGTAATAAATACATGAGAGACGCTGTATCAATAGAAATTGCTGATAGCGAAGATCAAGCTCCAGATATTGAGCACTTGAAGTATGTAGTAAAGGAAGAGCAAAAACAAGCATTCCTAGAAAAGCTAACGATACTAGAAAACCCAGATAGTTGTATTATTTTCTGCCGTACGAAAGAGCGAGTGGATCAGCTTGTGGATGCCCTTGATGCGAAGGGTTATACTGCTGACAAAATTCACGGTGGGATGATGCAAGAGGACCGTTTTGAAGTAATGGACGAATTCCGAAAAGGTGAATTCCGTTATTTAATTGCGACAGATGTAGCTGCTCGTGGAATTGATATTGAAGATATTACACATGTTGTGCATTTTGATGTCCCTCTGGAACAAGAAAGCTATGTCCATCGTACTGGTAGAACTGGCCGAGCGGGACGGAGTGGAAAATCAATCATGCTAGCTACTCCACATGAAGATAAATTTGTAAAAGAAATTGAGTCATTTATTGGTTTTGAAATACCCGCAGGACCTGATGTTTCTGATGAGTCAGTATCAAAAAATCGTGCAGCTTTCGACTTGAAAATGCAAGAGCAACCAGAACTGAAAAAATCCAAAGGTGAACAGTTAAATGCAAACATTACAAAACTGTATTTCAACGGAGGTAAGAAAAAGAAACTGCGCGCTGTGGACTTTGTAGGCACTATTGCTAAAATAGAGGGTGTTTCTGCTGATGACATTGGAATTATCACGATTCAAGACAATGTTACTTATGTAGAAATACTGAACGGCAAAGGTCCGCTTGTGTTAAAAACAATGCGAAATACTACAGTAAAAGGGAAACAACTAAAAGTTCATATAGCACATAAATAAGAAGAAGGAGTACTTTCCTTCTTCTTTTTTTTATCGTTTTCATCCTTTTTATAAAGAGAATCTCTTAGTAAGATACAATAAAGGGAAGAGCACAAATTATCAAAAAAATCATTTCATGGAAATTTATAATAGAGCTTATAGGGGGCGGTAAATAGATGGATTATTTTAATAGAATTCAACATGCAATTGAATTTATAGAAAGCAATCTACAAGAGGAATTGAATATAATAGAAATCTCCTCAAAATCTTATTTCTCGGCTTTTCATTTCCAACGACTATTTCATGCTATTACAGGTTTTTCTGTACAAGAGTATATTAGGAGTAGAAGACTTTCGGAGGCAGCAAGGCTACTAAAGAAGAAAAAGAACATATTAGAAATAGCGATATCCTTCCAATATGGTTCACAAGAAGCGTTTACTCGTGCTTTTGTGAATCGCTTCGGTATAACGCCTGCAAAGTATCGTAAGGAAGAAATGAATATAAGAGAGCAGAACAAAATAAACTTTCTAGATTATAAAAATAAAATAAATGAAAACTTATATTTGAATAAGCCAGAAATTATAATGCTTGAGAAGATCCACATTACTGGCTATGAATACTACACAACTTTAATAAATGAAGACTATTTTGGTGATATTCCAAAATATTATATTGAATTTGGAGAGAAGGAGCGTTATCTTCGAATACCAAATCGAATCTCTCCTAATATGGCCTACGGTATATCTACTGACTTTAATAATAATGGTCAATTTTCGTTTATAGTAGGAGAAGAGGTGCACAAATATAATAGGGATTTAGAAAAGGGTTTTTTAAATATAGAAATACCTGAGGGTAAGTATGCGTTATTTACAGTTAACGGAACATCTGATTTAATCCAAAATACGAGAAGATACATATACGGGACATGGCTGCCTAACTCTAATTACGAAAGAAAAGAGGGGCCAGATTTTGAGATTACGGATGTTTTAAGATCAACATATCCAAATGATATGAAAATGAAAATATACATTCCAATTGAGATTTAGTATGAGGAGAGAAGAGATGGATATGGATATAATGTTTGATCACTTTCCAGTATTGGAGTCAGAAGAACTAATTCTTGGGAAAATAGAAGAAAAACATTTACAGGATTTGTTTAGATTATACGATAATGACAAAGTTTTTGAATACTGTGGGATCATCCCAAAGCACAATATACAAACGGTAAGCAAAATGATTGGCCATTTTGAGAGAGACTATCAAAAAAGAAGCAGAATCAAATGGGGAATTTTTCAGAAGAAGGATAGTCAAAAATTATTAGGAATAATTGAATGTATGGATTTTAACCAAAAAGTTAACTCGGTTACTATTGGATACTATTTGGCTGAAGAGTGTTGGGGCAATGGAATTGCGACAAAATCAGTACAGCTGATAGTAAAATACTTGTTTGGAGAAGTTAATTTGAATAGAATTCATGCAGAGGTCATGCCTGCCAATGAGGTTTCGAAGAAAGTACTAAATAAGAATGGTTTTATAAGAGAAGGTCTGTTAAGGCAAGCTACCTTGTGGTCAGGCAAAGGGATTGTCGATTTAGAGATTTACAGTTTGCTTAAAGAGGATTACGTAGAATAAAAAAATGTGTGCCTACTTGAAGACGAGTTTATGCAGCATTACAAAAACTCGTCTTCTATAAACTTTCGATAAGATGTCAGTATGCCATCTGGTAAATGTTTAGGTGAATAAAATTGAAGACTAATTGTTTCGTTTTCATCTGGTGTGATATTTCCAGTATATTCATATGTTTTATAGACAGCTGTCACAGAGTAAAATTTATCCCCATTTGGATTTTCCGAATAATAATCTGGCCCAGAATATACGTTGCATAATGTTAATCTACCAAGTCGGAGTCCTGTCTCCTCTAGAACCTCTCTTCTTGCGGTATCTTCTAAGCTTTCTCCTAACTCCATTAACCCACCAGGCAATCCGAAAACTCCACGCTCTCGTTCCTGCAACAATAATTCCTTTTTATCATTAAAAATAAGTACAACAGCTCCGGGAAGTATCAGTGGGTCATGTCCAACATATTGTCGTAGTTGTTTGTAATATTCCATATATTCTTTGTCCTTTCAAAAGCAAAAGTCTTGCTAACAGTATAGAACAAAAAATGGTAAGATACATTATAAAGTGAAACCTCATGTATTATGAATCGTATTAGATAATAACGAAATTATTCGAGGATGTGAGCACTAGTTGACGAACAAGCGTTGGTTTCAAGTGGGAGTAGCCATTCTCCTTACATTATTAATAATTTTTATGTTCATGAAAGTGAAAACAATTTTTTCACCATTAATAATTGTCGGGCAAACAATATTTATCCCATTATTAATTGGTGGTGTCTTATTTTATTTATCAAGACCCCTTCAGAAATGGTTGGAGTCAATAAAGTTCCCAAGATGGGCAAGTATCATATCGGTGTTTATCGTAATTGGGTTAATCGGTTGGGGATTTTATGCATTAATAGGACCACCACTTACAAAACAAGTGAATGACCTAGTGAAAAATACACCGGCATTTATTAATGAGGTAGAGGACTTAACAAAATTCGCATTTTCTCAAAAAGACAAGCTGCCAGATCTTCCGGAGTCCGTTCAAAAAACGATAGAAGATACGACGGGCAAAATAGACACGATTGCAGTTTCTATTGGTTCTTTGTTAATCCGATTCATTCAAAACTTGTTCCAAGGAATATTCTTACTAGTTCTTGTTCCTTTTTTCCTTGTATATATGTTGAAGGACCATGAAAGGTTTGCACCTTTTATTGCGCAGTTTTTTAAAGGGGAAAAGAAAACTTGGATTCGAAAAACATTAGCCGATATTGATGATACATTACGTTCTTACATTCAAGGGCAATTATTTGTAAGCTTTTTAGTCGGACTTATGTTATTCATCGGTTATTTTGCTATAGGCCTAAAATATGCCTTGCTACTTGCATTATTCGGCATGATGATGAATGTAATCCCGTTTTTAGGCCCTTATATTGCGGTAGTGCCTGCTCTAATTATTGCATTGATTCAAGAGCCGAAGCTTGCAATTTACGTAGCTATTATTATGCTCATATCTCAACAAATCGAAAGTAATTTTATTACACCAAATGTAATGGGTAAATCATTGGATATTCATCCGTTAACTGTAATAACAATTATTTTAGCAGCCGGTAATATTGCAGGCTTATGGGGGATTATTTTAGGTGTCCCTACTTATGCAGTAGTTAAATCAATACTAAAAAATCTGTATGCTCATCGGGAAGGAATAAAGGATGCTGCCACAGAATCAATATAGATAGAGGTGATCTCATGACATTTCAATCAAAAAGAGATCGGTCATTTATTAATCTAATTATTATAGCTGTAATCATCATAGCTATAGCGACACTTTGGCCAGTTGTATTTGAGTTGTATTTTACTGAGTCTCCTGACTTAGTAGCCATTTGGATAATGGTTATCTTATTTGTAGTGATGACAGGGTTTATCCTATGGATTTCTTTTGATATTGAATACACTTTTAAAGAAGATTACTTATTAGTCCGTGGAGGTTTTTTTAGAAGTAAAATTCCATATGAAGACATAACAAAAGCGAATCCGACATCTCAAATTCTTGTTGGATACCGAATTCTTTCCTCTAAGGATGCCTTAGAGATTCATTATAAAAAGGCATTCATGGGAAGTGTTATTATCTCTCCTGAGAATCAGAAAGAATTTTTAAAGGTTTTAAAAGAAAAAGTACCGCAAATTCATATTGTAAAGTGAGGTTTTAACATGGAAAACTTCAATAAACCAAGCAATGATTTAATCGGTGATATCTTAAAAAACTATGAGAAAACAGGCGGAATGGATAATTTGAAAGGGCAAGGAAAACCTCTGTCAGATGAATATTTTTCTGGTGACATATTCCAACACTTTCAAAAAATAGCGAAGGATGCTGGATTCAAGCCACATTGGTTAAAATTGCAGCATGAAATTAGAGATGAATTAAAAGACATTGCTGAAAAGTACGTGAAGGGGCAAAAGACCGACCTACAATTCAGAGTAACAAAAGTGAATGAAAAAATTATTCAGTATAATAAGTCTTGTCCACCTCCTATGCAAAAAGGAGTTGTTCGATTAGAAACAATCGAGTCAGCAAGTCAAAGATGGTAAATAAGCAGAGCCCTACTTATATGATCTCTGTACAGTAAAGGTATCGAGAAGGTGACTTCTCGATACCTTTTATCTTTTATAGTCAGCATTGATTCCTGGCAACTCTTACAGATCACGTTCATTAAAATCATTTCTAGTAATCATGATCCGCCACCCCGAAAGAATTGTACGTATTTTTTGTAAACGCTTGGATCGATTGGAGCGGAGGGTGGCGACTCCAGCGGGAAAAGCGGGACAGTCGAGACCCTGGACGGAGCGTAGCGAAATTAATTTTTGAGACGAGCTTGCGCAGGAGCAAGGGAAGCGGCTCGGCCCCGCCAGCGGAAAGCGTCCGCCAGGAGTGAAAATCTACAGTCTGTACAGAGCCCTATTTATAGTGGAGCTCTGTTTTTTATATTGACGAAAATCTTATTTTTTATTATGATACCTTTGTGTTAACTTGTTGTTGCATAAAGTTAACTCATTTTACGTAGGGGGAAATTATATGAGAAATAATCGTTTGAAAATGATGATTGTCGCAGCTTTATTTGCTGCAATAATTGCAGTTGCTGCCCAACTGATGATTAATATTCCGCCAGTACCGTTTACATTAATGACAATAGCGGTAATGCTGACAGCAACGATTCTTGGGAAAAAATATGGATCCTTGGCGGTTACTGTATATGTTTTAATGGGGTTAGTAGGAATTCCTGTATTTGCAGGTATGAAGAGTGGATTGGGAATCATTTTAGGTCCAACAGGAGGGTATCTTATTGCCATTATTCCAGCAGCTTTGTTTATAGGATGGTACTTAGAAAAATTTAAACATACGAAAGTCCAAGCGATTATCGCAAATATGATAGCCGTTCTTATTATATTAATTATTGGAACAGTTTGGCTAAAAGTCGTTGCAGATCTTCCATGGAATGGTGCATTTAAAGGTGGAATGCTTCCGTTTATCTTACCAGATCTTGCGAAAGCAGTAGTTGCAGCTCTGTTAGGGGTTATTATTAGAACACGTTTAGTATCAGCAAAACTAATATAACAAAACAAGCTCCGAGGTGGCTCGGAGCTTGTTTTGTTAGTTTGGGGAGTACCGTTCTTCACTTATAGAACGATCTTTTGTATGGTGGTGGTAGTTTTCGTCTTGTACTTTCATGTTCAGTTCTTCCACTTGAATGGCATCTACTGTTTGCATGTCTTCATGCATATCGAACAAACTTTGTTTCGTTGTTCGGACCCCATCCGGGTTATCAAGAAATGGACCTTCAGCATCTTTACGAACTCTATCCTTCATTTCTTACGAGGTTTAAAAGCATATGGCTTAGTGCGTGTTGCTCTTCTTTACTTCCACTATTCCATAACTGTTGTAGAAGATGTTCTTCACGGTTTCGAGGATCCTCATGCTTTGCTAAGTAGCCAGCCACTTTTTCAGTAGCCTTTGCTAAAGCCTCGTCACTTAAGCCCAATTTTTCTCCAGCAGCAACTTTTTCAGATAAATAAGATTTGAATGCAGAAAAGTTTTTTAGAATTTCTTCTTTTTCTTCTGTACCAATGCTATTGAGCTTATTGTCAATGCGTTCATCTATTTTGTTTCCCAAGCTTTCTCACTCCTTTGATATTAGACTCTTATTAGCTATTCCCAAAGCTAAGTCAAACATGCATGAGAAAAGTTTATTTTATTTTCAAACAAAAAGTTGTATTCGTAGGCATAGTTTCTGTCTAGTCTACAAGGCTTTCCATATTTCAAATGGGGCAGAATCCACATTTTTGAAGTCCGGGAATATCCTTTGAAAAACAGCAAGTAGTTCGTACGGTTGTATTGATTAAATCAGAAGGGCTTTTGCCTTTCAAATAATGAGCTAAAAAAGATTTTGTTGTAAATTTTTTCCAAATGTCTTCATCCTGGAGTAGCAACCAGTCTTCCTTCGCTTGTATCGAAGTTACGGGATTATCCATAAAAACATAGTAATGCCACAGTAAATAGCCAAAAACATTCTCCCATAGAGTCAGAGGAGAAATACTACATTGTGACCGAAGCTGTTGGATAATTGTATAGCATTGCTGATGCCAAACCATTTGAATATCATCGGCGCGATGATCACGTACATCCCGGTAATATTTTGATGGGATATATGTGCTAATGGTTTTATTTCCGTACTCAGTTGTTGCAAAGTAGTGAAGTTCTTCCAGTGGTCCATCCCAAATTTCATCATATAAAGTCATCATATAAAATTGCATCGAGACGAACATCCCGACTCTTCTCATGAAGAATGAGGCAGCAATAGGATCATTGGAAGCTCCAGAGATTAACTTAATTACAGGGAGTGCCATATCTACGTTTTTTGCATGGAAAATGGGAGTACCACTTGGTTCAACATACACACTATAATTATTCAATTGTTTGATTTGGTCATTCGTTAATGTTGTCATAACCCTAGTATACAATTTTTTTAATTTTTAGTTGACTTTTTAATTGAAAATGATTATCATTACCATATAGAAACTTACTCTTAATGTGAGAAGGTTCTAACAGCGACTTTTCTCCAATCGTAGCTGATCATCGCACACTTAACCCCCTCAACGTTAAGTCAGTGCATTCATGTTATCGGTAACCAATGTGGTTGCCGATTTTTTTGTGCAAAAAAAGACCAAATGTATTTCATCACGTAATCGAATTAAAGACAAAAAATAAAATTGTTTAATGTGGAATGTATAGCTAATACTAATGGTATAAAATTCGAAACAAAGTCAGTGATCGCCTTGTTTTTTGTAGAAAATTATAGGTCATTGTGCAGCCTTTCACTAAATTGACTTTACTACACTAAATCATTATAATTTTCAGAATATATAGCTATTTAGGAGTTTGAGTTCCTAAAATGCCAATAAAAAATATATAAAGGGAGAAGTGAGGAGATGGATTTAAAAACAAAAGCTTTAAATTTACACCGAACGTATAAAGGGAAGATGGAGATGATTTCAAAGGTACCTATGGAAAGTATGGGGGATTTGAGCTTAGCTTATTCCCCTGGAGTTGCAGAACCTTGTATAGAAATAAAAAATAATCCATCTACTATTTATGATTACACGATGAAGGGAAACTTAGTAGGAGTAGTTACGGACGGTACAGCCGTTTTGGGTTTAGGTGATATCGGACCTGAAGCAGCATTGCCTGTAATGGAAGGAAAGTCAATTTTATTAAAACGTTTTGCCAATGTCGATGCTTTTCCAATTTGTTTAGACACAACAAATGTAGATGAGATTGTGCAAATTGTAAAAGCAATAAGTCCAACCTTTGGAGCGATCAATTTGGAAGATATCTCTGCTCCACGATGCTTTGAAGTGGAAGATCGACTTCGACAAGAATTAGATATACCTGTATTTCATGATGATCAGCATGGAACAGCTATTGTCGTTGGTGCGGGACTACAAAATGCAGTTAAGTTAGTTCAAAAGGATATTCCTTTATTAAAGGTTGTTATAAATGGAGCAGGTGCGGCCGGAATGGCCATTTTAAGAGTTCTTCAACAGCTGGGTTATCAACAGATAATCATGTGCGATTCAACCGGAATTATTTATGAAGGTAGAGAACAGGGTATGAATCCGGTTAAAGAGGCAATTGCAAGCACTACGAATCCATTAGGTTTAAAAGGAACATTAAAAGATGCTATGGATGGTGCAGATGTATTTATTGGAGTTTCTGTAGCAAATATTCTAACGAGAGAATTAATTGATGCAATGAATCCTAATCCAATTGTTTTTGCATTAGCAAATCCTACGCCTGAAATTGCTTATGATTTAGCAAAAGAGTGGGGAGTTAAAGTCATTGCAACGGGGCGTTCGGATAATCCGAACCAAGTAAATAATGTATTAGCTTTTCCAGGAATTTTCAGAGGGGCTCTAGATGTAAGAGCGACTGATATAAACGAAGATATGAAGCTGGCGGCAGTTCAGGCAATTGCTTCTCTTATTGACGAAAATGAGTTAAGGGAAGATTACATCATTCCAGATGCTTTTGATGAACGTGTAGTAATTGCTGTTGCAGAAGCGGTTAAAGCAGCGGCAATTGAATCAGGCGTGTCTATCCTTTATCAACCAGCATTAAAAGAAGTATAGGTCTATAGAATAGTTTTAAGATGGTGTTTAATGTTGAAAATAGCAATTCTAATCAACTAATAAAGAAGGTTAATCGTAACGACCGTCAATAATTATCGGAAAAGAAAACCAGAACATTAGAAAGTAAGGTCTACATCAAATGATGTGGACCTTTTATTATCCAAAGGGGGAGCTGGAGGGAATTTTGTCGGTAGTGTGGAAAAAGTGCTCGGAGAATATAAACTATAAGGGCAAAAAAATTGCAGGGTTATGAAGTAAAATTATTCATCGCCCTGCAAATTTTATTTTGTTTTTGGAACGAGCAGTTTAGAATTTAAAACCTTCGTATAGTAGCTATGTAAAAACATTCCTAAAATAATAATAGCAAGTCCGATTAGGGCAATTGGTGCAGGTAAAGGAACATGAAGTAACCACATTTCACCGATAATAACGAAAATAATTTCCGTCGATTGAGTCGCTTCTACTGCTGCGAGTTTACCTTGATGGTCACGAACACGGTCAGTTGCCATAAAAAATAATATGGTGGCAATCACACCCGAGCTAACCGCTACAATAAGCGATTGAAAAACTTGGTCCATAGATGGTAGTCCTACCGTGAAAATAGCGTAAATAGATAATATAATCCAAGCGGGCATCGATGCGATTGTCATACCTAAAACGCGTTGAAAGGTATCTAATCTTCCGTTTAAATGATCCATCATTTTTCTATTTCCGAGTGGATAAGCAAATGCAGCCACAATCACAGGTAAAACTCCTAAAAAGAACATGCTCATCTGAACGGATTCTGTATTTGGAATTTGGATTAAGATAATGCCTATTAATATAATGAGAGAAATAAAAAGTGATACCATTGGTATTTTTTGTTTAATCAGCTCACCGTCTATTTTTAAAGCAAATAATGGGGCAAGAAGAACACCGGCGATAATTGTAAATTGCCACATGCCTGATATTAACCAACCTGGTCCATAAGCTGCTGCAAAGGTTAGAGGTGCGTAAAATAATACGAATCCAACAAAGCTCCAAACGAGCCAAGTAGACGGAGAAGCTTTCATTTCCTTAAATGTTGTGGATAACCCTTTTTGATAACCGACTATGATCAATAAGAAAGGCACCATGAAAAAGTATCGGAGGGAGGAGCTCCAAAGCCAGCTCCCACCCGATATTTCCATTGATCGATTAAGTATAAAAGTTACTGCAAAAAATAATGATGCTAAAACTCCTAATAAAATTTCACGCACAGGTACACCTTCTTTAAGCTTGTTTTTCGAATGATTGAATGATTCCTTTTAGGACTTCCGTTGATTTTTCCATTACATCTACTGATATATATTCATATTTACCATGGTAGTTTTCTCCACCAGTAAAGACATTTGGAGTTGGCATTCCCATGTAGGAAAGCTGAGAACCGTCTGTCCCTCCACGAACTGGAATAATTAGAGGGTCGATATTGAGTGAGATCATTACTTCTTTTGCTACATCGACAATTTCCATTACAGGTGAAATTTTTTCACCCATATTGTAGTATTGATCATTTAATTCCACTGAAATAGCGCCTGTACCGTATTCTGCTTTGATTTTATCGGCAGTGTCTAAGAACAATTGCTTTTTCGCTTCGAATTTTACTCGATCATGATCACGGATGATATAGCTTAACTCTGTTTTTTCAACGTCTCCGTTAAAGTTCATCAAATGTATAAATCCTTCATAGCCCTCTGTTTTTTCAGGTACTTCATCCACTGGCATATGTGATTGGAACTTAGTCGCGATAGTAATAGAGTTCACCATTTTTCCTTTTGCAGAGCCAGGATGAACGCTTGTACCGTTCGTTATAACTTTTGCTCCAGCAGCATTAAAGCTTTCAAATTGCAATTCACCAAGTGGACCTCCGTCCATTGTATATGCAAATTTTGCTGCGAATTTTTCTACATCGAATTTATGTGGTCCGCGACCAATCTCTTCATCCGGAGTAAAGGCAACACGAACTTTTCCGTGTTTCACTTCAGGGTTTTGGATGAAATATTCCATAGCTGTCATGATGATAGCTATCCCGGCTTTATCGTCAGCACCTAAAAGTGTTGTGCCATCCGTTGTAAGCAAAGTATGTCCGACATAATTTGAAAGCTCAGGGAAGTCTTTAACAGTCATAACTGTATTTTCGTTCAGTTGAATGTCTGATCCGTCGTAATTATCAATTCGCTGAGGGTTTACATTTTTCCCTGTATAATCTGTAGCTGTATCCACGTGAGCTAAAAACCCGATTGTCGGAATTTCCTTATCTGTATTGGAAGGTAATGAAGCAAATAAATAACCGTTTTCATCTAAAGTAATTTCTTCTAACCCAATCTCAGCTAATTCTTTTTCAAGTACATGGAGCAGATCCCATTGACCTTCCGTTGATGGGCAGGTTGTGCTTGATGCATTAGATTGTGTGTCTATTTTTGCATAACGAGTTAAACGCTCGATTAATGTTTCTTTCATGAGAAAAAATCCCCTTTCCAAATTAAAAGCATATATTTATTTTAGCAGATTCTTTCGAGATGCGGAATAATGAGCATATATGCTATAGGCAAATAAAAACTGGGCTCCATAATAGGAAATCATTATAAGAGCATCAGAAAAAGGAATAGATATTATAAATCGATTAATAGCAAGCACCGAGTCCGAAAAAATAAATGAAATAGCACCAATAATTGCGAATTTATTTGCTGTTTGAAGAGCATTCCAACCCATTAATAAAATAACAACAATATAAATTACCACAGCAAAAGCTAAAATATTTTCTCCTTCTGCCCAAAGAGTCCCAGCTATCCATAATACCATTCCAATTCCATAAGCAATTAGAAGAGCTGCTGCCCACTTTGGAATAGTCGATACTTTAATATGGCGGAACGCAAAAATATACCAAATATGTCCAATTAAAAAGGTAATGAGTCCAGCGATAAACCAATAAATTAAACCATCCGCCCACATGCAAATAAATAGACCTATCATGATTAGCGATTTATATCTTTTTGATTCACCGGATGGTTGGATAAATGCAAAAACTAATATCAAAAACATCGGAATTATCTTAAACATCATTTTAATTCCTATAGGTTCATCCGGTATAAGGAAAATATACGTAACTCCCATTATTGCTATTAATAGACCTAAAATTTTACTCCACATAATAATACATGCACCCCTTTACTATACATTCGTTTTTTTCATTAAATATCCTGCCCTATTGTACGGGTCAAAAAATAAAAAAAGAACAAGCATCTCGGTAGATACTTGTTCTTAGATATTAATCAACAGGAGGATTGCTTGTTACATATGTTCCAGCGATAAAATCATGGATTGCACGCTTATCTTCACGTAAGCCTACCATAAAAGCACTAACAATCAGACCTATTCCTAATGTGACTACATATACGAAACCTGCTACAATAACACGCATAAGCATTGTTCCAAAACCTAGTTTGGTGCCATCAAATTTGACGATACGGATGCCTAACATTCTTTTGCCTACTGTGTATCCGGTCCATAATACTGGAACAATAAGAGAGTAAAGAAGATTTCCAAAGCTAGTGATTGGTGATTCCTGCCAATGACCGAAAAGAAGAAAGCTAATAATAGACAATGGAATACCTATTATTATAAAGTCTAATAAACTTGCCCCTAGTCGTGCCCAAAAACCAACTGGATTCAACATGTTGCAACTCCTTTTTTATTCTTTTCTATTTAACTATAAAGCTGCGTCATCAACGCCATCTAAATACTTCTCAATCGAACCAATAACGGACTCGACACAGCCTTCTTCAAATGGAGAGATTAAATTTGCCTCAGCTACTAACTTAGTGAAAGATTTCGAACCACCTAGCTGGCAAAGGTGTAGATAATCTTTCCAAGCTGCTTCGTGATCTTCTCTGGAACGCTTCCAAAATTGGAACGCACAAATTTGAGCCAACGTGTAGTCAATATAATAAAACGGACTTGCATAAATATGACCTTGGCGTTGCCAGAAAGCACCAGCTTCCAAATAGCCATTTCCGTCATAGTCACGATGAGGTAAATAAATTTCCTCAATCTTTTTCCAAGCGGATTTACGCTCTTGAGGTGTCATTTCAGGATTTTCATATACGACATGTTGAAATTCGTCCACTGCAACCCCATACGGCAAGAATAGAAGGCCGCCGCTCAAATGTGCAAATTTATATTTTTCTGTTTGTTCTTTAAAGAATAATTCCATCCAAGGCCAAGTAAAAAATTCCATACTCATCGAGTGGATTTCACAAGACTCAAATGTTGGCCATACATACTCAGGTATACCTATATTACGGCTTGTAAACACTTGGAATGCGTGACCTGCCTCATGTGTCAACACATCGATGTCTCCAGATGTTCCATTAAAGTTTGAGAATATGTAAGGAGACTCATAGTTATCGATAAATGTACAATAACCTCCAGATTCCTTCCCTTTTTTCGCTACTAAGTCCATTAAATCTCGGTCAATCATGAATTGGAAAAACTCTGCTGTCTCAGGAGATAACTCATCATACATTTTCTTTCCATTTTCAACGATCCATTCCGGAGAACCTTGTGGTGCTGCATTCCCAGACAAGAAATTCAGAGATTCATCGTAGAACTTTAGCTTTTCAAACCCAATTCTTTTTGCCTGACGCTCATAAAGTTTTGTTGCAAGAGGAACGATGAAATCACGAACTTGATCACGAAATTTTTTCACCATTTCCGCATTATAGTCAATGCGATTCATACGTATATAGCCAAGCTCCACAAAGTTTTTGTATCCAAGCTTTGTAGCAATCTCATGACGTACTTTTACAAGCTGATCATATATGTCATCAAATTTATCCTCATGTTCTTTGAAAAAGCCGAATCTTGCTTCCGTTGCTTTCTTACGTACTTCTCTATCAGTTGATTCACCGTAAGGTCCAAGCTGGGCAAGTGTTAATGTTTCGCCGTTAAATTCAACTTGAGCAGAAGCAACAAGCTTAGAATAGTCAGAAGCCAATTTATTTTCTTTCTGCATAAGTGAAATTACTTCTGCGGAAAATGCTTTAATTTGAAAATCAGCAAGATCAAATAATTGGCTTCCCCATTTTTCTTCTAATTCTTTACGGAATGGAGAAGCGACTAGTGCTTTATAATATTCTGTAATTAATTCTTCAACCTCTGGGTTTTTTTCATCAAAAAAATCACGCTCTTTTTGGTAAAACTCATCATTCGTATCAATCGATGCACGAATGTACACTAAATTAGCTTGTGTTGAATAATCATTTCGAAGTGCATTTAGTTCTTCAATTGCAACACTTTGTTCTTCAACGGAAGTAGCCTGTTTGAATTTTGTTAATGCATCATTAAATTTTGTTTTTTCTTCTTCTAAATTTGGTCTTTTGTACTCATAGTCCTTGAATGTAACCAATAAAATTCTCCTCCTGTACGTTCTTTCGAAAATCGAAAGGTCTCATTTCCATTGTTCATTATTTTCAGATTTATTGCAACAATAATTTACAATTGATTTTAAACAAACAATATTATATTATGTCTATTATATAATAAATATTTATGGAGTGTGTTTATAAAATGGAGATATCTGAATTATTTTGGGATGCAAATGCAGAACAATTGAAAGTTGGTTATGTGGAAGAGAAGGAAGATTATGTTTGTTTATTATGTGGTGAAAGAGTGGAAAAGGGAATTATTTATCCAGAAGCCACTGTTTTGTATGAAGCGGAACGTTATATGAAACACCATATTGAAAAGGAACATGTATCTGTATTTCATTATTTAATTGGATTAAATAAAAAATTAACAGGATTGACAGATCATCAAAATAGCTTACTTCGATTGTTTTACGAAGGTAAGAGTGATGCAGACATACAGGCAGAATTAAGTATTGGTAGTGCCTCTACGATACGTAACCACCGATTTGTATTGAAGGAAAAAGAACGCCAAGCAAAAATCTTTATAACGATGATGGAGTTGTTAAAGGAAAAAGACAGTCATGCACCAACCTTTTTGCCGCTTCATAAGACTGCAACGATGGTGGACGAACGATATAACATTACGAAAGAAGAGCAAGAAGAGATAGAAAAGAAGTTTTTTTCTAAAGGTATAGATGGTCCTCTCATAAAATTTCCGAAAAAAGAAAAACAAAAACTGGCAACTCTTAGGGTGATCATACAACGATTTGACTTAGAGCGAGTATATAAAGAAAAAGAGATAAATGAGGTACTAAAAAATGTATATGCTGACTATGTCACATTAAGACGTTACTTAATAGAATATGGGTTTTTAGATAGAAAAGATGACGGCAGTGAGTACTGGGTGAAAAAATAAATACGAGGAGTGGGGAAATTGGATCGTAAAATGGAACTGAAACAAGCATATAAAGAAGTAAAGATTGAAGGTGGAATTTATGTCATAACGAATAAACAAAACGGTAAAAAATTCGTTGGATCCACACGAAACTTCAAGACGTTAAATGGCACGAAGTTTACTCTAGAAACAGGGACACATACAAATAGAATACTTCAAGAAGAATGGCAGCAATTTGGCAAAGATGCGTTTGAAATTGAACAAGTAGAGACGCTGAAAACATCAGAAAATCAATACGTAGACGAAAAGAAAGAACTAGAAAAACTTTTAAACAAATGGATGGAGCAATTACAACCATTTGGCACTAAAGGGTATCATACGAAGAAAGAGTGACCAAGAAAGGCTTCCTAATAAACGAGGAAGCCTTTTAATTATATTTGGAGAAATTACTTTACATATATAATCTTTGGTTTTGGATGAAAAATTCTTTTATAGAAAATATAATACATTATCTAGCTATGCAAGGTGACTTGATTGCATATAATACAGCTACATTTAGATTATATAGCTAAAACATAATGTTTGATGTAACACTAGAAGTGATTTGACATGGCTATAAAGTAGATACATGGATTCGTAACAAGTGGGGAGACAATGCATTTCTAACCAGGAAGTAGGGCTGTAAACAAGGAACTCGTATTTCAAGATGTATTTGTAATTGTTGCAGATATAAAAAATAACTCCGAGGGATTCGGAGTTATTTCCCAACAATATAGGTCTTTAAAAGTGCGGCGCGCTCACGTAAGCGTACTTTCGCTTCTACCACTTCGGGGGTCTGTGCTGCTACCACGTCTGTTTTCCATTCTAGCTTTTTGGCAAGTATTTTTGCTCGCTGTAGGTGATAGTCACTCGTAATGATCGTTATAGACTTTACGTTATCTGGCAAAAGCTCTTTAGAAAACAACAAGTTTTCATAAGTAGATGTCGACTGATCTTCAATGATTAGCCTCTCTTCTGCTATCCCATTCTCCAAAAGAAAATTTTTCATTACGACCGCTTCCTCAATATCTTCATCGTCTCCTTGTCCTCCAGAAAGTACCAGGGTGACATGAGGATATTCGTTTGCATACGCAAGTGCTGATTCCAATCTGAATTTTAATGCAAGCGAAGGAATATTACCTTCTTTTACTTTTGCACCAAGGACAATGGCGTAATCGTTGGAACCGTCAGCTTTAGGGTTTAATCCTTCATCCATCCATTTGCTAGTTAGCATCCACAATCCAACTCCGCTGGAAGCGAGAACAAATAAAGGGATAAGCACAATCCACCTCATTTTTTTAGACATTCCAATTCACTCATTTCTTTATAAAGAAGGTTTTTTTCTTTTTATAAAAGTAGAAATTCTCATCTCTTCCTTACGAGCTAAACGACGAAAGTTTTCGATATGCAATATGAGTGCCATCACGAATAAAAAGCTTGCAATTGCAATTGGTATATATCCTTCTGAAAACCATATAGCCTCGCCTAAAAAAACAAAATAAAAAACAAATACTCCAATTAATAAATAGTCCGTTAAAAAAGTTGTGCCAATTAATAATAAAAGTCCGATCAATCCTAAAGGCCAATAAATTGCAAAAAGTATGCCGATTACAGAAGCTGTCCCTTTTCCTCCCTTAAATCCTGTGAAAATGGGAAAGTTGTGACCTAAAATGACAGCAGCCCCCGCTAAGTAAAGAAGTGCATCCTGTTCTAATACTGAAAAGTTACCATATTGCTGCATAAAAAATCGTGTGCCAATAATAACCAATACACCTTTTATTATATCGATGAAAGCTACAAGTATTCCGTATTTCATTCCAAGCACAATAGCTGCATTAGAAGCACCTGAGTTTTTAAGACCTTCTGCTTTAATATTGATTCCACTAAAAAACTGAGCAATCTTTGAACCATGAATGGAACCAATTAAATAACTAACTACTAAAATACAAATAATCCATATTACCATTACAACACCTCCAAAAGTAACCCCCATACATTAAACGTACAAGCCTAAAAGAAGTTTCAGAATTTTTATAAAAAGTACTTGACGTACAGATTAATAGAGTCTTATACTGTGTAACAAGATGGAATACTAATCTAATACTCTTATCAAGAGTGGCGGAGGGACTAGGCCCTACGATGCCCGGCAACCAACAAGTTTTAAACTTGGAAAGGTGCTAAATCCTACAAATTCACGCGAATTTGGAAGATAAGAGGAGGAATATGCGAAACCGCACCCCTCTTCTTAAAGAAGAGGGGTTTTTGTTGTTTAGTCGATTTACGATACGTTTTCCGGCTAAACATAAGTGCTTTCGTATTTCTCAAAATCCTCTCCCGCCTCCATATGCGTCCATCTAAAACTATTATTTAGGAGGAATTCAAAATGACAAATTTCCAACCAGAAACACTTCTTTTACACGGTGGTCAGCAACCAGATCCAGTTACAGGTTCACGAGCAGTGCCAATTCACAAAACAACTTCTTTTGTATTTCGTGATACAAACCATGCCCAAGATTTATTTGCATTAAAAGAGTCTGGCAATATTTATTCACGTATAACTAATCCTACTGTAGATGTTTTTGAACAACGCGTTGCTCTACTTGAAGGAGGAACGGCTGCTGTTGCACTTTCTTCTGGTATGGCGGCAATTGCATTTTCCATTTTGAATATTGCGGGAGCAGGCGATGAAATCATTGCAGCGGAAAACTTATATGGTGGTACATTTAATTTATTCGCCCATACATTGCCTCGTTATGGAATTCACGTAAAATTTGTAGATTCTACTAATCCAGAGAATTTTCGAGCAGCAGTAACGGATAAAACAAAAGGTTTCTTTGCTGAAATTATTGGAAATCCGAGTTTGAATGTGCTAGACGTGGAGAAAGTTTCAGCAATTGCAAATGAAGTCGGTGTTCCATTGTTGGTAGATAATACATTTGCAAGCCCTTATGGTGCTAACCCGATTAAACACGGTGCTCACATAGTTATCCATTCAGCTACTAAATGGATTGGCGGTCATGGAACAACAATTGGGGGAGTAGTTGTAGATGGTGGTAACTTTGACTGGAATTCCGAGAAATTCCCTGGTTTTACTGAACCAGATGTAACCTATCACGGACTACGATACGGTATTGATGTTCCGAACGTAGCGTTTGCCATAAAACTACGTGTTCAATTGCTTCGAGATTTTGGGCCTTCGTTAAGCCCTGAAGCAGCATTTTCTTTTTTACAAGGTTTAGAAACCCTTCATCTTCGTGTGCCAAAGCACAACGAAAATGCACTAAAAATTGCAGATTATTTATCAAACCATGAAGGGGTAGAATGGGTAAATTATTTAGGCCTGGAAAATCATCCTTCCCATGAACTTGCACATAAATATTTACACAATGGCTTCGGCTCTATCTTAACTTTTGGCGTAAAGGGTGGAAAAGAAGCGGGTAGACATATTATAGATAATATTGAAATTTGGTCGCATGTAGCAAACGTAGGAGATGCGAAATCATTAATTATTCATCCTGCTTCTACGACTCATCAACAATTAACTCCTGAAGACTTAGTGAAATCAGGTGTTACCGAGGACTTAATCCGCTTGTCTGTTGGTCTAGAGGCAGTAGAGGATTTACAAAATGCACTTGATAAAGTACTTGTAGGAAAAACAAATGTCCTCTCTAGATAGAATTTTGTTGTTAATTGGGCTAAAATAGTCTACAATATGTAAAATAGTCAATCGTAATTTTACGAAAGAGATTTTATTAAATATGAATGTGGAAGCTCAATTGTGCAAATTCATTTGGAGGAGAAAGTATGGCAAAAATAAAAGCAGCAATTCTAGGTTTCGGAACAGTCGGCCAAGGAATTTATCACATTGTGAATGAAAAAAGAGAAGAATTAAAAAAATCATTAGGCTTAGATATTGAAATTAGTGCGATTTTAATTAACAATTTGGCAAAAGAAAGACCTGAAACGCCTGGTATTCTAGTAACAGACGATTTCGAGGATATTATTAATATTCCAGGTCTTCAAGTAGTGTTTGAAGCGATTGTGAACGAGGAACCAGCTTATAGCTATTTATGTAGAGCGATTGATAAGGGATGTCATGTGATAACGGCGAATAAAGTGATGTTCTCTAAATATAGTATTCAACTTCATGAACGTGCTAAGTCACGAGGCGTATTTATCGGATATGAAGCTACAACAGCTGGTGGCGTTCCAGTAATTAAAACACTTAAAAATTTACTACAAGTGAACTCAGTAAAGAAAATTCAAGGTATTTTAAATGGAACATCTAACTATATTTTGACACAAATGCGTTTAAATGAATGTCAGTTCGATGATGCTCTACAAGAAGCGCAAGCTCTAGGCTATGCTGAAGCAGATCCATATAATGATATTTCTGGTCAAGATGCATTCCGTAAGTTGATGATTCTTAGTGCACTTGCATTTAGAAAACAACCAAACTGGGATGATGTACGTGTAGTTGGTATTAACGAGATTTCATTAGAGGACGTGAAAAAAGCAAAGGCAGAAGGATTTCGTTATCGCCATGTAGCAGAAATTGAGCAAGACGAAAATGGAGAGCTTTTCGCTTCTGTAGGACCACAACTTGTTGGTCCTGACCACCCGTTATATGCAATTGAGGGTGTAAACAATGCTGTTTCCTTAGATACAAACTATATCGGTACACTTACACTAGTTGGTCCTGGAGCAGGTATGTACCCAACTGCAAGTGTCATGGTAGAAGATTATGCAGAGATTATCGGCAAACGTGCAGGCTTTATGATTACCATTTAAATTATCTCATGTTTAGGGATTACTAAGTACTGTTCAACAGATATAAAAAGAGAAAGGGTGGAGTGAAGTGACTTTGTCACCTTCACTCCACCCTTTAATCTTCATCTTTTACGTCCAAATCATCCGGAATTGGAGTATTGCGCCACTCATCTATTTGGCGTCTTAGTTCCTCGATTTGCTGCAAATGCGTATCAAATTGAGCGCTATTAATGTAATAATCTTCTCCATCAAAAATAGCACGAATTTTTTTTTCTGCAATATATCTTTTTACTTGTTCAATAGGCATTGATAAATAATTCGCAGTTTCTTCCACTGTCATATACATAGTGAATGCCTCCTATCATTATTAGTATAAGATACGATTGTCACTATCTCAATATGTGCTATATTGAAAGTTAATATATAGAAGGTGGTGGGAGTAAAGAAATGTCTGTTTTACCATACATATTTGTACTACTTGGAGCTATCTTATGGGGTACGACGGGTACTGCACAAACGTTTTTACCAGACAATGCACATCCATTTATTATAAGTGCGGGAAGGTCTACGGTAGGTGGTTTTTCTCTATTGATCATTATGGTTTTATGGAGAAAAATAAAATTTAAAACTTGGCCTTGGAAGGAAACGTTCTATGCAGCAATTTGTATTGCACTTTTTCAACTATTATTCTTCTCTTCCGTTAAATTGACAGGTGTAGCGATTGCAAGTGTAGTTGCTATAGGAAGTGCTCCTGTATTTTCGGGAATCATTGAATGGCTCTTTTTAAAGTTACGACCATCTCGAATATGGGCAATCTCGACATTATTTGCAATCGTCGGATGTTTGTTTTTATTTTTAAACAAAGGTGAGATTACTATAAATCCAATTGGTATCATGTATTCTTTAATAGCAGGTATGATCTTTGCGTTGTACACGATATCTAGTAAGTCCTTATTAGAAAAGGAAGAAGCGATACCTGCTGTAGCAATGACATTCTCAGTTAGTGCATTGTTGCTCATGCCTTTCTTCTTTATATATGATGTAAGCTGGTTAAAGGAAGCAGGAAATATCGGAATTATTTTTTACTTAGGTCTAGCCACTACTAGTATTGCGTATGTGTTATATGCTAGAGGATTAAACAAAATACCCTCATCGTCCGCACTTACATTGTCTTTAGCAGAACCAACAACAGCTGCTATTTTAGGTGTGTTCATAGTTGGAGAGAATCTTAGTACGATGTCTTGGATAGGAATTTTGTTACTACTTGGAAGTATTGTAGTGTTAACTATTGGTAGTAAATCAACCAAAAAGTAGCTTGTGAGATAGAATATGAGATTTGCCTTGCATGGCAGATCTCTTTTTCTATTTAATGGCAAAGCGCAACCAATTGAATGCTGACCGAGACCATATCACGAAGAAGAGAGACCAATTCTCGATTAACCGTAACCAAATGTAAACTAACCGCGACCATTTCTCTTTATAAAAGGTTAACTTCTTATAGAAACACTCCTACGAAACTCTTAAAATCCCAATATATTTCTAACTTCAGCATTATAAGACTGGCTGACAGGAAGTTCTGTACCATCTTGAAGAAGCACCAACAGATTAGACGAAAAATCTCGTATGATGCGATCGATAAAAGATATGTTCACGATATATGAGCGGTGAATTCGTAAAAAGGATTCAGGAAGACGCTGCTGTAATTCCTTCAATGGAATATTTGTTTTATATGGTTCTTTGTCGGCATAAAACCATGTTTTTTTTTGTAGACTTTCCATGTATGCAATTTTTTCTATTGGTATTGGACGCCATTCTTCTTCGAGTTTACCTGTCAAAAATCGATAAGGAGGAGCAGTTGGTACAGTTGGTTTAGGGGGAAGTATAACAACCACTACTGCATTTTCCCCATTTATATTTATCGGATAACCTACTCCGTAATATGGGAGCTGAAAAAGCGTTTCATCTATTACAGCCTCTGTTCTACAACCGCATTTTAAAACTAAATCTGCAATGCTTCCTGGTTTTATCTTTTGTCCTTCCTTAATACGTAAATCATGTTTTCCTGCCATGTAATAGATGTACTGATCACCCATTGCTATTGCAATAGAGGCCTCTTTGGGAACCCACTCTTCTAGCAAAATACTATACTGTTTTAAGTAATCTTTCGAAATTTCCATTGCTTCTCCTCCATATTCTAAACTTTCTGCATTCATCCGTCTTATTTGTTGTTCATCCTAAAATAATCCTCTCTTATCCTAAAAACGATACAAACAATTCTAATCTGTTATATATTAATGTACAAGAAAAGTAACTGTTATGATACAGTAATAAAGTCATATTTTTCAGACAGTTATAATTATAAATTTGAGGAGTGTGTTAAATATGTCAACGAGACAACAACAAGTGGAAGAATTACGTAAAGATTGGGAACAAAATGAACGCTGGAAGGGGATTGAACGCCCTTATTCACCAGAAGAGGTAATTAAACTTCGCGGCTCCATTCAAATTGAACATACGTTAGCTCGTAAAGGTGCAGAACGTTTATGGAACACACTTCATACGGAAGACTTTATAAATGCACTTGGAGCTTTAACGGGAAATCAAGCAGTACAACAAGTAAAAGCAGGACTCCAAGCAATTTATTTGAGTGGTTGGCAAGTAGCGGCAGATGCGAACCTTTCTGGTCAAATGTATCCGGATCAAAGCTTATACCCAGCAAACAGTGTACCTGCAGTAGTAAAACGTATTAACCAAGCTTTCCAGCGTGCAGACCAAATTGACCATGCGGAAGGAAGAGAAGATGGTTTTGACTGGTTTGCTCCTATTGTTGCAGATGCAGAAGCTGGATTTGGTGGACCTCTAAACGTGTTTGAATTAATGAAAGGTATGATTGAAGCAGGAGCAGCAGGAGTTCATTTAGAAGATCAACTTGCCTCTGAAAAGAAATGTGGACATTTAGGTGGTAAAGTACTTCTTCCAACACAAAATGCTGTTCGCAATCTAATAGCGGCTCGTTTAGCAGCAGATGTTTCAGGTGTACCAACTGTATTAATCGCTCGTACAGATGCTGACGCAGCAGATATGGTAACAAGTGATATCGACTCTCGCGACCATGATTTTATTACAGGCGAAAGAACTCCTGAAGGATTTTATCGTACTAAACCAGGGATTGAGCAAGCTATCGCTCGCGGTTTAGCGTATGCACCTTATGCAGATCTAATCTGGTGCGAAACATCTCACCCGAGCTTAGAGGAAGCAAAACAATTCGCAGATGCTATTCACGCAGAGTTTCCTGATAAAATGCTAGCATATAACTGTTCACCATCCTTTAACTGGAAAGCGAATTTAGATGAAGAAACAATCGCAAAATACCAAGTTGAACTAGGAAAAATGGGATACAAGTTCCAATTCGTAACGCTTGCTGGATTCCATGCATTAAACCATAGCATGTTCGAATTGGCACATGAGTATAAAACAAAAGGAATGGCTGCATACTCTAAACTTCAACAAGCAGAATTTGCAAATGAAGCAAAAGGTTATACAGCTACAAAACATCAACGCGAAGTTGGAACTGGATACTTCGATGATGTTTCCCAAGTAATATCAGGAGGTACTTCATCTACTACTGCAATGAAAGGCTCTACTGAGGTGGCACAATTTTCTTGATAAGTAAAGTTGATTGGAGGCTGAACGTTGGATGGAACAAGCAATAACAAAAAAAGTTGAAATTATAGGAAAAGAAGTAGATGGGATTCAAGAAATTTTAACTCCCGGAGCACTAGACTTTGTAGCATCTCTTCATCAGTTATTTGATGAGAGAAGAAAAGAATTGCTGGAAGCACGCCAAGTACGTCAAGAAAAGCTGAATAATGGGGGTACATTAGACTTTTTGCCAGAAACAAAAGAAATTCGTGAGAGAGAGTGGACTATCGCTCCACTTCCTCAGGATTTACAAGACCGTCGTGTTGAGATTACTGGTCCTGTAAATCGTAAAATGGTTATCAATGCGTTAAACTCTGGTGCAAAAACGTTTATGGCTTGTTTTGAAGATGCAACTTCTCCAACTTGGGAGAATATGATCGAAGGCCAATTGAATATGCGAGATGCAGTGCGAAAAACTATTTCTTTTAGTCAGGATAATGGGAAAGTATATAGTTTGAATGAGGAAGTAGCAGTTCTTCTAGTACGCCCTAGAGGGCTTCACCTTTTGGAGAAAAATGTTCTAATAGATGGGAAGCCGATTTCCGGTAGTTTCTTTGACTTTGGACTTTATTTCTTCCACAATGCAAAAGAGCTTATCGCTCGTGGAACTGGTCCTTATTTCTATATCCCCAAGTTGGAAAGCCATTTAGAAGCAAGGCTTTGGAATGAGATCTTTGTTTATGCTCAGCAACAATTGGGAATTCCAAATGGAACGATCAAAGCAACTGTGTTGATAGAAACGATAATGGCCGCATTTGAAATGGATGAAATTTTATATGAGTTACGTGATCATTCGGCAGGTCTAAACTGTGGACGTTGGGATTATATATTTAGTTATATTAAACGACTTCGCAATCAGCCGCATGTAATCTTACCGGATCGTGGTCAAGTAACAATGACATCACCTTTCATGAGAGCGTATACGCAACTGTGCATTAAAACATGTCACCGACGTAATGCCTCGGCAATTGGAGGAATGGCAGCACAAATCCCGATCAAAGGTGATGAAGCTGCTAACGAAGCGGCATTTACAAAAGTAAGTGAAGATAAACGAAGAGAAGCAACTGATGGTCACGATGGAACATGGGTAGCGCATCCAGGTTTAGTACCAGTTGCATGGGAACAATTTGACACGCATATGCCAACACCTAACCAAATCCATCGAAAACGGGAAGATGTTCAAGTAACAGCGGCAGATTTACTCGAAGTGCCTGAAGGGACAATTACAGAAGAAGGTCTTCGATTAAATTGTAGCGTAGGGGTTCAATATATAGCATCATGGTTACGAGGAAATGGAGCAGCACCTATCAACAACTTGATGGAAGATGCGGCGACAGCAGAAATTTCACGCACGCAAGTATGGCAGTGGATTCGCCATCCAGAAGGAAAACTAGAAGATGATCGTAAAATCACTATTCCACTAGTGGAACAAGTTCTAACGGAAGAATTAGGAAAACTAAAAGCTTCCTTTGGCAATGAAGCATATTTAAAAGGCAGATACACAGAAGCTGCTGAACTGTTTCTTTCATTAGTGAATAAAGATGAATTTATCGAATTTCTAACATTGCCAGGCTACGAAAAAATTAGTTAAAAAAACATATTATTATAGGAGGTGATTTGCATGAAAATAAAAAACCAAGAAGCAAATACAAAACATTGTCGCGAATGTGGATGTGTTATTCATGAGCAAGTAGAATCATCCTTATATGAATGTGAACGCTGCATCGGCATGAACGAAGAATAACTTAGACGCATCGACAATGGAAACCACCATACAAATAGCCCTATCCATCTTTTTAAAGAGGGATAGGGCTTTTAATATTTTTACTCTACTAGACGAGTAGATTGAATCACCTTTTGTTCATTTTCTACTACATAATCAACGAGTATTTGCTTACCTTCCTCTAATCCTTCAAAGAAAGGAATGGCAACTTCAGATAGCCGCATAACTTCTGTTACACCATCTAGATTTTTCACTTCAATAGAATGAAGATCAATTTGTCCGACATAAGTGACTTCTTGTGATTCCACTACTAATTTCCCGGTTGCTCCACTTATAGACTCCCCAGCCCATTCATAATTAGTCTCGACCTTAAGGTTTTCTAATCCATCTGCTGTAGACCAAACAATCAATTTATAAGAACCGGCAGGAACTCCTGCAAGCTCTTCTTGAAGATTTAAGGGTATGGCCCACTTTTCACCCGGCTGTAGCTTCTTCTCCTGGATCTCTTGTACAAACATTTTATTTGCGGAATAAGTATATATTACTTCCTTTGCTTCATTTAATAGCTGAAATTCAATTTGTTGCCCACTTGACATAGTTAGAACAGCTTCTTTTTCTGCACCATTTATGATGATGAAGGAAGCCTCTCCATCAGCTAACACGTTAAGCTGAGTAGATATTTTGTCCTCTTGGCTACCTGTCGAGTAGTCTACATCACTCGTACCGCAACTTGCTAATGTAAATAGGGTTACAGCTAATAAAAATAACCAAGGGATTCTTTTTAATTTATTCATTTTGACACCTCCTGTTTAAAAATTAGACCATTTTTAAGGCAGAAAGTTACACTAGTTGTAGCTTTTTTGTTTTCGAATAGGAACATCCTAACCATCTAATATGACGAGGCAGGATATTTATGAAATATATAGAATGATTATTTTAATGTACAAAATATATTTGGAAGAAGGGAATAGGGATGGGGAGAGTAATTGGATTCGAACTAAATAGTCAAGATCCTAAAAAAGCAGCAGAATTTTATTCGGAAGTTTTTGGTTGGGAAGTTGCTGAACCACATTGGGATTATTGGGCAGTTACTACTGGAATGGATGTTAACTCAGGAATTAACGGAGGAATCGGTAAAGGACCATATGATTATCCTCATGGCACTCGTATTCAAATTGAAGTGGAGTCAATGGATGAGTACATAGCTAAAGCTAAAAATAATGGTGCTGTAATAGTGAGGGATAAAATGGAATTCGATGAATTTTACCTTGCCTACTTGGTAGATCCTGTCGGTCTGGGGTTTGGTTTAATTCAAAAAAAATAAACCGTGGACAAATTGCTGCCTAAAAAACAGTGGAAAGTGGGATAAGAGATGTCTTCTATATTTAAGAGAATTGATACTGTATTTTTACAAGTAAGTGATTTTGAGCAAGCGATCAAATGGTACGGTGATGTGTTAGGGTTTAAGCTTAGATGGAAAGATGATAAAGGTGGATATGCCGCTTTAGACATTGGTGAAACACTTCTTACGTTAGTTCGAACAAACAACAACGAGAAGCCTGTTAGATGATGAAAGAGAAACCACCAACCAGTAATTATGTAACCCGTTCAGATGAATAATACAAAATCGAAATTAAACACAAATAGAACCGTGATTCATATGAATCAGGGTTCTTTCTATTATTGATATTAACAGCAGAAATAATGAACCTTCAATTAATATTGTAAATTGTTAGTTGAGGAATTGTTACTTTTCAGGCTATCTAACAAAACATAACCAAATACAATCCCAGCTATTGATGTGAATGTTGTATCCCCTAAAAGTATAAATGCTTTTGAGAAAAACAAATTCGTTGTAAAAAAAGCAAGAAGTGGCAACATCGAGATATATAGAGACGGGATTCCAACTGTAATGAACTTAATCCAATCAAATGCCCATTGCTTTTTATTTTTAATTTCTATAATTAATTTAGGGAGTCGTAACAACAACCCAAACAAAACAGGAAAAATACTTGCAAATATTAAAAAAGGTTTCAAATTAAATGTAATTGCCGATTCTTCCCTTAATTTTACTTGATAATCCATTCCTAGATAAAAAATAATTCCAATAACTGCTGTGGAAAAGAAGATAAATAAAAATCTTTTCATTCTGAATCCTCCTTTTATCTTTTTTTACTTACTAATATGCAAATTAGTTGAATAACAAAACTACTAATATTTTCAAAATCTTAACACTACAATTATAATTAATATTACCATATTATTAATTAATTTCCTTTTATTATTATGTACCCCAAAGTACCCCACTCGATTTTGCTTAGTACCCCAAATGTACCCCATTTGTAAATGCAAATAGCAACATTAAAATAAACACTTAATTTCATTTGAACCTTTCAAAAACTTATAGTAATAGTAAAGCGAACATGTAAATACAGGTAAATAAAAGTCATTCTTAAGAATTTCTTCAGATTTATACTAATGGAATGTTAAGAAATCAAGGTTACAATAAGAAACATAAGAAAGAGATGTGAGGAGGCAAGAAGATGACCCAGTTTACTGTTTTAGTAACAGATGATGACCAGGATATTCGAGATGGAATCGAAATTTACCTTAAAAATGAAGGATACAACGTGTTAAAAGCTGCGGATGGATTAGAGGCTCTTCAATTAATAGAAGAAAATGAAGTTCACGTCATTGTGTTAGATATTATGATGCCTAAAATGGACGGAATTGCAGCGACCTTTAAAATAAGAGAACAAAAAAATATCCCAATCATTATGTTAAGTGCGAAAGCAGAGGATTCCGATAAGATCCACGGTTTATCGGTTGGAGCGGATGATTATGTGACAAAGCCTTTCCATCCAATGGAGCTTGTAGCAAGGGTAAAGTCACAACTAAGACGTTATACAAAGCTAGGAACCTATCAAGGGCAGCAATCTGTGATTGAAATTGATGGGCTTATGTTAAACCAAGAGGCAAAGGAACTTAGTGTAGATGGGGAAACCGTAAAGCTTACGCCAATAGAGTTCAAAATAACAGAGTTGCTCATGACCAATGCAGGTCGCGTTTATTCCATTAATGAAATATATGAAAGAGTCTGGAATGAACCTGCTTACAACGCGGAAAACATTGTAGCAGTACATATTCGTAAAATTCGAGAAAAAATAGAAGCAGATCCTAAAAATCCGAGGTATTTGAAGGTGGTGTGGGGCGTTGGCTATAAAATCGACAAGTAAAGTGAATTTACTTCTATCCATAGTTGCAATTATATGTGGAGTGCTCTGTTTATCTTATTGTATAACCAATCTTGTTCCTATTTTTGAAATTAAGGAAAACTTTATCGAAATTATCCGATCGATGAAAGGGGGAGTAGCTGAATGAAACATCCTATAATGAAAAATATAATCATTAGTATTTTGGCAGTTATAATGATTTGTGGACTTTTTACAGTAGTAGATGAGGGACAAAATTATATAGGTAAAAATTATTTTGATAGTGATAGCTTTCAAGTGGAATTAGAAAGTTTTCAATCCTCTCTTGTTCCGTTAGTTTTAGCGGTTCCGGATAAAGAGGATGTAATGAAAAATATTACTGTGACAAGAGATGAAATAGAAGAATATCGCTATCGGTATGGAGGTCTACAAGAACAATTAGACTCTATTAGATTTCAATATGAAGGAAGAACTGATGAAGAATCAATTGAAGAGCGTAATAAAAAAATGGAAGATATTACGAAAAACTTCGAGGATAATGCTTATGTTGAAAAGAAAATCCTTATAGAAAAAGAAGAAAAGATTGAAGAATACTTTCGAACAATTGAAAGAGAAAAAAATAATTTCTTAAATACAATGGATGACTATATTTATGACTTGAAAAATATAGAGACAGGTGAACGTTTTACTAATGGGGAAGTAAATTCAAAAAATGCCTTTACAAAATTGTACTCAAGTAAAAATGGGTATTTAAAAGAAAATGTAGTATTTGAAAATGGAGAAACATCCTGGGATGTAACTAACTTAATAGGAAATAAATTTGCTCGATTTGAAGGAACAGTCGCTATTTCGGAAGCAAGTATTTTAAGTGGTAGCAGAGAAGATGAATATAAATATTTTATAGTGAATCAACGAATCTTTTATGGAGTTCTTGTAGTAGGAGTATTGGCAGCAATTGCATTTGTATTATTATGGAAAAGAAACCGCGAGAATTTTAGATATGAGAAAGCAGAGCAAAAGTATAATAAGTATCCAATTGATGTCAGACTCGCACTATTCTTCATAAGTATTTATGTGGCAATTTTGTCTGCGAGAGAAATAATACAGTACGTTTTATATTACAAAGGATACGATCTTATTATTCTGGCACCTATTATTGCAATAACTTTTACAGCATGTACATTGTATCAATGGACATGGCTACGTGCTGGAATTGGTCATGTTAATTGGAAACAAAGTTTAATTTTTAGCTGGGGAAGATCGCTAGAAGGATTTTTCTTAAATCGAACAATTGCGGTTCAAACATTAATCATGCTAATCGTAATATTTTTCTGGGGATTCGGGACAATGATGTTGTTTCCAGTGCCAGAGGCTATTCTTATCTGGGTTCCTGCAACAATATTAATTGGGATACCAGTACTAGTGTTTTTATTATCGAGAATGTCCTATTTAAACCGTATCATCGTAAAAACAGAGGAAATGGCAAAGGGAGTTCTTCGAGGAGAATTAGAAGTAAAAGGGAAATCACCAGTTGCGCATCATGCGGCTAATCTAAATCAGCTTCGGGATCGAATAAAGTCTTCTCATTCGGAACAAGCAAAAAGTGAAAGACTCAAAACAGAGCTAATTACAAATGTAAGTCATGATTTGAGAACTCCATTAACTTCAATTATAACTTATACAGACTTGTTGAAGAATCCTAGCATAACGGATGAAGAGCGAGCATCCTATATTGCGATTTTGGATAAAAAATCAATGCGTTTGAAGACATTGATTGAGGATTTATTTGAAGTATCAAAAATGGCTACCGGTAATATAGAATTAGTGAAACAAAAAGTCGATTTAACTCAGTTACTACAACAGGCGATCGCAGAACATCAGGAAGAAATAGATAAGTCAGAGTTAGATTATCGAGTAGCAATCGGTACAAAGCCAATAATGTCGAATGTGGATGGTCAAAAATGGTGGAGAATACTTGATAACTTAATCATCAATACGTTAAAGTACGCCCTTCCTAATACACGTGTTTATATCAATTTAGACCAGGTAGACGGAGAAGCAGTCTTTGTTATCAAGAATATTGCAAAGTATGAATTAGGAAACGAAGTATCTGAATTAACGGAGAGATTCAAGCGAGCAGACACATCACGCCACACAGACGGATCAGGTCTTGGGCTAGCTATTGCCCAATCTATTGTGGATTTACATGGTGGTAGTTTACGAATGGAAGTAGATGGCGACTTATTTAAAGTTACCGTTACTATAGCAGCAATCTAATAGTAAAACGAGAAATCCAGAGATGGGTTTCTCGTTTTTTGTTAGCCACATAGATTAGTTGGAATCTTGGCACATTTAGTTGAAAAAACAGCTTGCTTCTTTAGCGGCTGTTGTCCCCCATGACTTCGAGTCTCTGTAAAACATAGTATCTAGATTTAAAATCATTAACCGGGTGAAGATTAAGTTTATTTAGTAGATAGTTGGCTGCGAATTTGTCTTTGAGTTCTAGGAAATAGACACATTCACGGTTAGTAATAGTATGTTTGACAAGGTAAAACCAGTCTTCTATCGCTTGGGTTTGCATAATTATTTTAGAAGTTTTACAAGTTGGACACGTGCTAGTGTTATAAATTTTATTTAAGCATTTTGGACAAAGCAATCCCGTTTTTATTTGCGAGAGTTCTAGTGGATAAGTTTGAGCTATAGGTTTAGGGGTGAACTCAGTAGATTTAGAGAGTAGGCTATTTAGAAGTTGATGGAATTTAGTTGTAGAAATGATATCTGAATATTGATTATAATTGTTGATGTATTCAGATATATCACAATCCATTACAATGGTCGTATCTTTTGGAGGGAGTACGACATGTGTTTTAGAGTAAGCGAGAACAATAAGGCTTTTAATAGGTATATCTATCTTTAAAGAATTTAATAGTGTTTGCAAGTTATTACCGTGTCGTTTTATTTGTTGCTCCGGACATTTAAAAGCTGTAGATTCTTCGTCAAGAACACGAATTAACTGGTCGGGATTTTTTGGAACAACAATTTGCCCCGTATATTTTTTATTTCCAAACAGCGATGTATTTTCTTGTGAGGATAAGCGTGTCTACCTGTAGATAATTATGCGGGCTAATTGGGATATGGAGGTCCTTTAAAATAGCGTAATTTTTGGGGAAGTTTACTTGTTTTAAGAAATTGTCAACGTACGACTCTCCAGCATAACCAGCTTCAATTGCTCTAATTTTATTTTCAATTTCAAGGCAAGTAGGGTGGTGTATAGGGAGTCGCCGAAGCATGCGCTTGTATATAGCGACTGTTTAGGTAGATTTCGTGGTATATCTATAGAAAACCCTCCTTATGTTTAGTAAGTAATGCATTGAAAGTACCATTTTTCTAGTAATATCACAGTAAAAGATACAATAGTCTGAAAAGGGGTTGAACAGGAGAATGGAAACACTAAATCAATTAAATTTTACAAGAATTTATACATTGGGGAGAATCAAACAGAGTAAAGAGAGTGCTTGGGACATAAAACCAAGTGGATTTAACAATACGATTCGATGGAATGTCGGCCATATTTATGTGAATGGGGAAGTGCTCACGCAAAAAGCAATTCCATCTTACGAAATCTTACATCCAGAATGGTTACCTCTCTTTGTTCCAGGAACTAACCCAGATGAATGGGATACCGAGCCTCCAACGATGGAAGAACTAATGAATGCATTAAAGCTACAATCCGATCGAATAAAGGCAGCAATTGAACCTAATTTACATAACCAATTAGTAGAACCGATGTCTATTGGCAATCTACATCAAATGGATACGGTGGATGCACTTATGCAATTTATGATTTGGCATGAAGGAGTGCATGCTGGAATTATTCACGCTTTGAACCGTGCAACGACGGAGTGAGGGATGAAAATATATATTATAGGATCCGTTGGTAGTGGTAAAACAACACTAGCTCGAAAAGTAGCCTGCAAGCTTCAAGTAACACATTTTGAAACGGATAATTTTGTGTGGACACGACAACTAACCGGTGATATACGAAATGAACCGGAAGTTCGGGATCATTTGCTGCTAGAGGCGATTCATCGAGACGCTTGGGTGATAGAGGGCGTCCATATCGATTGGACCGATGAAGGTTTACAAGCAGCAGATCAAATCGTTTTTTTAGATATTCCATTTAGGATAAGAAGAAGGCGCATCGTACTTCGATTTATACGTCAATTACTTAAAATAGAAAAAGCAAACTACCACCCGACATTTACCATTTTTCGTCGGATGTTCAAGTGGAATAAATACTTTGAAAATGAAATGAAACCCGCGTTTCTAGTAAAATTTAATAAATATGAGAAGAAAGTGCATTGGCTTCAAACAGATAAAGAAGTAGAGGGCTGGTTGAACCAATTAGAAGGAGGCTGATGGATTAGCATCATCCTTTTTCCATGTAAAAAAGGAGATACCTATTGGTTATCCCTTTTTCTTTAACATTTCTATTTCATTCACAAGATAGTCTAACTTACTCTGTATGTCGGAAAGCTGTTCCTTTTGTTCTTGGCTAGATTGGTTTACTAATTTAGCTTCTTGCTCTTCTTTATCTTTAGCTTGAGCCAGTTCTGATAAAGCAATACCTTCGGCAATAGCTACGATCACATACCCTAGTGTGAGAACGACAGTCCCAATAAATTCAACAGTGGTGCTAGTTGGGATTTCATTTTCGTTATTTGGATCTTCAGGAATATACACACAAACATCCTTTACTCCGTCTTTCCATTAGCATATGATAAAAAACTCGCATACGTTATTTTTTGGATTTCACGAGTTGATGCTCGAATGCATAAATGACTGCTTGTGTTCGATCACTTACTTCAAGCTTCGATAAAATATTGCTCACATGTGTTTTTGCTGTTTTCAATGCAATATAGAGAGAGTCAGCTATGTCTTGATTTGTTTTGCCTTCTGCCATAAGCAGTAAAACTTCGAGTTCTCGATCTGTTAAGTCTTCGTGCAGTGCTTGTTCGGAACCTTGGCGCATTCGCTTCATCATTTTGTTTGTCACTTCTGGCTCTAATACTGCATCACCGTTTAACGTTTTGCGAATAGATTCAGCTATGTGAGATGCTTTGGAAGTCTTTAACAAATAGCTGATGGCTCCTGCTTCAAGTGCTGGATACACTTTATCATCATCGATAAAGCTCGTAACAACCATTACTTTTGCTTCCGGCCATTGTCGCACAATCTCACGTGTAGCTTCGGCACCATTCAAGATAGGCATAACCATATCCATTAATATAATATCTGGTTTATGCGCAAGAGCCATATCAACAGCTTCTAGACCGTTCGTAGCTTCTGCTACCACTTCCATATCGGGCTGAGCCTGTAAATAAGCAGATACACCAATACGAACCATTTCATGGTCATCCGCTAACAATATTCGAATCATCTTTATGCTCCTCTCTCTTCACTGTTCCAACTAGCTCTAAGTTTTTCTCGATTGGAAGCTTCACTTCGACAATTGTTCCTTGCGACGGAACGGAAACAACTTTGCACGTAGCACCAATTTCAACAGCTCTTTCTTTGACATTCTCTAAGCCATATGAGCCTGTTTTAGCATCCGCCATCTCAAAGCCAACCCCATTATCTTGCACTCGAAAAATTGCTAGATTGTCACGTTCTACGAATAAAATATCGACTTCCGTAGCCTTTGCATGTCGTAACGTATTGGATAAGGTTTCCTGTGCAATTCGAAATAAATGGTCCTCTGCGCCTTTTGGTAATGAGACCTCTTCTAAGCGATATCGAATGGTAAAAAAAACTTTCTGTTGGAGCTCTAGTAATAGTTCTTCCATTCCTTGCTTAAGCGTTTTATCGTGTAGTGCTGCTGGACGAAGGTGGAGCAGTAAGGCTCGCATTTCTAACTGAGCTTGTTGAACTATTTTTTCTGTTTGCAATAAATTTTTAGGAGCTTCCCCATTCTGCGACTCCTCTATTTCCACCATCGTTGAAAGAAGCATAGACGCTGCAAATAATTGTTGTGAAACCGAATCATGCAGCTCCCTAGCCAAGCGTTGTCTTTCTTGTACGATTCGTTCCTGAATAAGCTTATCTTGTGCTTCTGCTTTTTCATTTGTAATACGCTGCAAGGTTTTCCGCTGGGTCAAAATGAGCTGCTCTAATTGATTGGTTGTGACATGTAATCTTTTCGAATATGAGAACTTTTTATTGTTTGGTAGTGACGTTTCTGCTTCTAATAAAGGTCTCAAGCTAGATTCTATTTTCTTCTCCTGGTCACGAACCTTTTGAAGAGTATTCAAAGAAAAACTAAAACTCATAAACGCTAGTATGATGATAATCCAAGCACCTAATGGTACTTCTGCGTAAGTAGTCTCTAGCAATGACCACCATGCGTTATCGTTTGGCCAGCCCCACAGTGCATAGAGTAATAATGCTGCTAAAGCCATTAATATAATAAAGAGGGAAAAGCCTTGACCCAAAAGTATTTTCATTTACGGATCACCTCAATATCCCCAATCCATGTCGATACAGTAACGACAAGTTCAGAAGCATAGCTAACATCCTCTTGATAACCGTCTTTTAATACGACCGATTGATTCCACAAACGTTGAAGCCCTCGACCAAATATATTCGCCTCTCCGATAATAGTTGCGTAATGGAGTCTCACTGGAACTTCATAAGGTACATAAATGGTAACTTTTCCAAGCGACTGGCGTATGGAAATAAAGGAAGTACCCTTTGGTAGAACTGTTTGTGTCACATCAATAACATGCTCTCCGTAAAAGCCTTGTACATGTACATCTTGCCATTCATAGGCATTAAAAGGAGTTGTTTGCGAAGAAAAAAGCTTATTTTGTATCACACTGTTTGGTGTTTCTTTATACACCGTATCGAATGGTCGAATCACTTGTTGAATCGGTTCATTTTTCCAGAGCTTATACAGTATATATGCCATAATAGCCATGAGTAATAGCCTTAAACTCCACATAGAAAAAATAGAAATTAATATTAGGATAAACCCCGTCCAAAATAAAAAACGAGTTCGTTTGCGTAAGCTAAAATAAATCATCCCAATGCCAAGAAGGACTAATACAATGCTGCCATTTCCAAAAATTGTTGCTTCAATAAACATTAGAAAAACAAAGCAAATGAGGATAAAAGCAAGCTTGTTTGTTTGATTTTCTTTCATTTGAGTATTCCTCCTTCTTCGCATAGTGAGATAAGAGGAGAAGATTTCTTCCCCTCTTATATATTAAACAAGAAAGTAAAACTATTCTACAAAGTAATTGTCTAATCTCCAGGCACCAGCCGCTTGAGGTCAAATGACAATTTCCTTCAGTAGCTGAAGAACTGCCTCCTCGGAAATTGTCATTTGCTTGTTTCTGCGCGAAGCTCGTCACAGAGATACTCTGTCGCCACTAAATAGGCGCTTTATGCTTTTCTTATAGTTTACACAATTTCAGTCTTTGGTTGTGCATTTTTTTCTAACATTTCAAGACGTTGTTCCATAGAAGTTATTTCATGTTCCTTTTCTATCTTTTGACCAAGTCGTTCAATGTATTGTTCCATTTCTTGGAACGTGCCAAAGTTTTTTTCTTTTTGTTCTGGTTGTAGAATGCGATCCATTTGATGATGAGCGCGGGTTACGTTTTCTTTGCCCATCAATTGTAATTGACGAACCTTCATATCTTTAATTTTATGTTTCATTTCTTCGTATTTACGTTCTAAACCGAAAAGCTCTTCAGTTGTTTGTTGAATGCTATTTTGTAAAACGGAAGTTCTTTCGCTATATGCATTTAATTCGGCTTGAGCAAAAGCAGCTAAGTCTTCCTCGCCGCTTGCTGTAGCTAGCTCTACTTGATGCTTACGTTTTTCAACCATTTGTAATGTTTCTTCAAGTTCTTTTTCAAGTTCTTGTTTTAATTTTCCTTGGCGTTCTAACCATTTACCTGTTTGCTCTGTTTGTTTTTCCGCTTCGCGAATATATTGATTCAACATTGCAATTGGATTTTTTTCCTCTTTTTTATCAAACAACTTGTGTAAGTCAGCCTCTACCGAGTATTTCAATCTTTTTAATAATGATGTCATGTTATTTTCCTCCTTATTTTGAAAGTTCGTTCCATTGTTTTTCGAAATTTACAAATGGGTCATCAGATTTTACAGCTGGTGCTGAAAAGCTAACGGGTTCGTTATTCCATTTTTTAATAACGTACCAAACACCTACGATTGCTAAAATTCCGAAGAAACCAGGCACGTTTGCAACTGCCGAAAGTAATCCTACGATTCCTACACTTGCCCAAAAGATTTTCAAAAACGTAGAATCGCTTTTAAGGTAAAAATGTATCCCTGCGTAGACGATCAAAGCAGAAACTGCTAAACCTAATAAACTCCCTAAGTTTGCAACTGCTACAACCCCTGCGATAATACCAAGTACTAATAAACCAAATTTTTTCATGTGATTGTTCCTCCTCTCGTTTGTATTTATAGCTTATCAATTCCGCTAACTTATCCAAACGGGCTAGAACATGATTTTCATATCGGTCTGGAGACTTAGTAATACTAAGACATAATCTGCTATACTAATGGAAAATACATAAATTGGAGAACTGAATATGAAAAGAATTACTGGTGCTGTAATAGCTATTCTCCTGTATTCTGCTATAGTGTTTTATTTTGGATGGGTAGTTTCTAGCTGGTTAGAAACATTCTTTCCTATAAATAAGTGGTATTTCGGTATAGTCTGGGTACTTATTGCTTATGGGTTTCTTATTGGGAGAATCAATCATAGCTTGCGGCTATTTAGTATTGCGGGATCCTACTGGATGATAATTATGGAGTATGGGCTAATTCTATTTCCGATTGGAACAATTTTAACTTGGGTATATCCAGAGCAGGTAAAATTAATTGGTTGGATAATCTTATTCTTATTTGTTTTCATTTTTGCGTTTGGTACATTCAATGCATTTACACCAGTTGTTCGTGAGCTATCTATTAAATTACCCAAAAAGGATTCCAAGTTGGACAAGCTTAAAGTAGTAGTTGCTTCAGATTTCCATCTTGGTTTATTATCCAATAAGGCGCATTTAAAAAGGTTTGTGAAAAAAGCAAACGAAGAGCAGCCTAATTTAATCTTACTAGTTGGTGATTTAGTTGATGACGATCCTATTTGGTTTGTAAAAAAAGGTATGTCAGAAGTGATGAAGCAGCTAACTTCTACGTATGGTGTATATGGGGTACTCGGCAATCATGAATACTATGGTAAGAAAATTCCTCTATTAGTAGAAGAAATGGAAGCGTCTAATGTACATATGTTGTTAGATGAAACTATTGTGTTGGCAGAATCGTTCTATTTAACTGGTAGAGAAGATTTGACGAATAGAGAAAGAAAGCAGCTTTCTGAATTACGTCCCGAAAAAGATAATCTTCCTTGGTTTGTTATGGATCATACACCTTCGAATTTATTGATACCTGAAACGGAAGGGGTAGATTTTCATGTTTCAGGTCATACGCATAGAGGACAAATGTGGCCAAATCATCTTATTACGAGAAAGGTATTTGAGCTAGATTATGGGTATAAACAAAAAGGAAGCTTGCATGCGATTGTATCATCCGGTTTTGGATTTTGGGGTCCGCCTATTCGCTTAGGTAGTCAATCGGAATTATGGGCAGTAAACATTAAGCTAGAGGACGTGAACAAATAATGGAAGCATGGATTTCGGACTGGCTTAGTCAGTACGGTTATTTTGGTGTATTTTTCTTAATATTAATTGAAAATATCTTCCCTCCAATCCCATCAGAGGTGATTTTAACGCTCGGTGGGTTTATGACTACAACAACAACAATGACAAAGCTTGGAATTATTATTGCATCTACTTCAGGGTCCGTTGTTGGAGCAGCTCTTTTATATTGGATTGGCTCACTTTTAGACGTAGAACGTTTAGAGAAGATTGTACAGAAGTACGGAAAAATTTTAAGACTGACTATTAAAGACATTCATAAAGCAGATGCATGGTTTGATAAATATGGTGTTTGGGCAGTCTTTTTCGGTAGACTCGTGCCACTTGTTAGAAGTTTAATATCCATTCCAGCAGGGATGTCTAATATGAAGTTTGGCTTATTCCTCTGGTTTACGACATTAGGAACTTTGATATGGAACACAGTGTTAGTATCAATAGGAGCAGCAGTCGGAGAGAATTGGGATGAAATAGTAGGGTATATGGATATCTACTCGAACATAGTGTATATTATCTTAGCGATAGTAGGTATTGCATTTCTTGTTTGGTATTTTAAAAAACGTGACTAAGGAGATCTTATGGAATTTCTAGAATTATTAAAAGCGATTATATTAGGGTTTGTTGAGGGTATGACAGAGTTTGCTCCTGTTTCTTCTACAGGGCATATGATTATTGTTGATGATATGTGGTTGAAAACGGAAGAATTTTTAGGTCAGTATTCTGCGAATACATTTAAAATTGTCGTTCAGCTTGGTTCTATTTTAGCTGTAGTGGTTGTTATGTGGAAACGATTATTTAGTTTAGTAGGATTATATAAGATAGAAAGCGAAAATTCGAGCAAGCGTTTTAATTTACTACATGTAATCGTTGGTATAATTCCTGCAGGAGTATTAGGAGTATTATTAGAAGATTTTATTGATGAAAATTTATTTGGCGTAGAAACAGTTATATACAGTCTAGTTGCAGGTTCTATTTTTATGATTATTGCGGATAAATTTGGTCCGAAAAAACCGTCTATCAATAGCTTGGATCAAATTACGTATGCTAAGGCATTTAAAGTGGGATTAGTACAATGTCTGTCTTTATGGCCAGGATTCTCTCGCTCAGGTGCAACTATTTCCGGTGGGGTATTGTTTGGGATGGATCATAAAACAGCAGCAGATTTTACATTCATCATGGCTGTTCCAATTATGGCAGGGGCTAGTCTAGTGTCTGTGGTAAAAAACTGGGAAGAGATTAATATGGGGGATATGGGCTTTTATGCAGCAGGCTTTATCAGTGCATTTGTATTTGCGCTAATTTCCATCAAATTTTTCTTAAAACTAATTTCTCGCATCAAATTAATGCCATTTGCAATCTATCGTTTAGTGATAGCAGCAATTTTAGCAGTTATCGTATTTATGTAATAAAAGGGCAGACATTTTGAATTGTCTGCCCTTTTATTATGACTAAAGAAAGACACGTACTTTATTCCTATGTACAAGTTTAAACACAATATGATAGGGTATATAAGTGAATATAACACAACATATAGTATTTGAACGATAATTAGGTACCTTTATGGTTTAAAAGGGAATTCGGTGAAATGCCGAAGCTGTCCCCGCAACTGTAAGTGTGGACGACTGTTGAAATAGCCACTGCGAGAAATCGTGGGAAGGTCGACAGGAGGGTGAAGCATGAGCCAGTAGACCTGCCTTTTCATCGGTGAAGCAACACTTTCTTCGGGGGTTGAGAGGTGGGGGCGAAGGACTCTATCTCAATTAATTTTTAGATGTCTTGTTGTTTCCTACTTTTTTAATGTGAGCGATGACTCAGCCGAAGAGGCTTGGGACATCGCTTTTTTGTGTCCTTAAGCAACTATCACTCCAGCAGAACTCATAATCAAAACAAGGAGGAAATAAAAATGACATCAATTACCTTTACAGAAAAACAGGAGGTACTCCACCATTTAGTAAAAGAATTCGGAGAAGACAATATGGCACCACTCATTAAATCACATGAAAGATGGATGAGGAAGAATCCGGAGGGTAACACCTCTGCTTGGTCTAAGTCGATGTCTTTGGAAGCATTAAGTTTTTTAGATGAGCAAGAAACGTATTGGACTTTTGTTGCGGCGCGCATTCATTTGGCACATGTATATGAACAAGTCGCTAGTCAAAGAAAAACAACATCTAATAATGTTTACAGTAAATTTGCTAGCAATGTACAACTTCAAGCTGCTAATGGAATTTACGACATTCGTTTGACGGAAGCCTATTCGTTTGATGAATTACAACAGTTAGCAGAAATAATTGTTCCAGAGAGAGATTTTTTATTTACATATATTGGTGTTAAAACTTTACTTGATCGTTATGTCGCAAGGGACTTTGACAAATCAATTGTTGAACTTCCACAAGAACGTTGGCTAATCATTGCAATGACGCTAATGAAAGAAGAAAAAGAAAATAGAATTGGCAAAATAAAAGAAGCATATTGGGCAATGAGTAACCTTTATATGACTGTAGCAACACCAACACTTTCAAATGCTGGAAAGCCACATGGACAGTTATCTAGCTGTTTTATTGATACGGTTGATGACAGTCTTCAAGGGATATACGACAGTAACACAGACGTAGCGACCCTTTCTAAATTCGGTGGCGGAATCGGAGTATATATGGGGAAAGTGCGAAGTCGAGGATCCTCTATTCGAGGGTTTATAGGCGCTTCTAGTGGTGTACTTCCATGGATCAAGCAATTAAACAATACGGCAGTTAGTGTGGATCAGCTTGGTCAGCGTCAAGGTGCGATTGCTGTTTACTTAGATGTTTGGCATAAAGACATTTTTACATTTTTAGATTTACGCTTGAACAATGGAGATGAGCGTCTTCGTGCACACGATATCTTTACAGGGGTATGCTTACCGGATTTATTTATGGAGAAAGTAGACGCACGAGAAGAGTGGCACCTATTTGACCCGCATGAAGTACGACAATTAAAAGGCTATTCCCTAGAGAATTTCTACGATGAGAAACGTGGCGAAGGTTCTTTCCGAGAAAAATACGAGGAATGTGTGAATGATTATCGATTATCACGCGAAACTGTTCCAGCAATAGACTTGATAAAACGTATTATGCGTTCCCAGTTGGAAACAGGAGTACCATTTATGTTTTACCGAGATGAAGTAAATCGTAGTAACCCAAACAAGCATGAAGGAATGGTTTATAGCAGTAATCTATGTACAGAAATTTTTCAAAATCAAAGTGCTACCTCTTTTGAGTCCATTCAATTAGAAGACGATGTGATTGTGACAAAACGTAAAGCGGGGGATTTTGTAGTTTGTAATTTATCTTCTATTAATCTAGGACGAGCGGTTCCAGAAAATGTATTGGAGCGTTTGATAAAGATCCAAGTGCGTATGCTCGATAATGTAATTGATTTAAATATGATTCCGGTACCTCAAGCGCAACGTACAAATGCTCGTTATCGAGGAATTGGCCTTGGTACATTCGGTTGGCATCATTTGCTTGCTCTAAATAGTATCCGCTGGGAGTCAGATGAAGCAGTTGAATTTGCTGATAAACTTTATGAAAAGGTTGCTTTCTTAACGATTCAAGCTTCTGCCGAACTGGCGAAAGAGAAGGGGGCCTATCCTTTATTCGAAGGGTCAGATTGGCAAACTGGAGCCTATTTTGAAAAACGACAATACGAGGGACAAGAATGGAATGAACTGCGTAAGGAAATCGCTGAAAATGGAATCCGAAACGGCTATTTAATGGCGGTTGCACCTAACTCGTCCACTTCTATTTTAGCAGGAAGCACGGCGAGCATAGATCCTATCTTTCAAAAGTTTTACTCCGAAGAGAAGAAAGATTACAAAATTCCAGTTACTGTACCAGATTTAAATTCAGAGACTACGTGGTTTTATAAATCAGCTTACTTTATTGATCAACACTGGACTTTAAAACAAAATGCTGCACGTCAACGCCATATTGACCAAGGTGTTTCGTTAAATTTATATGTTCAAAACACAATAAAAGCAAAAGAATTACTTGATTTACACTTAGATGCGTGGAATAGCGGGCTGAAAACAACTTATTACGTTCGATCAACTTCTGTAGAACTAGTCGATTGTGATTCTTGTTCAAGCTAAGGAGGAAAAGCTAATATGCAGTTAGAAAAAAGAAAATTAATGGATAAAGAAGCGCCAAACCGTTCTACTAGTATCGTGAACGGTCAAAGTTCCAATATATTAAACTGGGACGATGTAAGATTTAATTGGGCGTATCCAAAATATAAAAAAATGCTCGGTAATTTTTGGACCCCTTTTGAAATTAATATGAGCAATGATATTAAGCAATTTTCGGGGCTAACAGATAATGAGCGAGAAGCATTTTTAAAAATAATTGGTTTGCTTGCCCTTTTAGACAGTGTTCAAACAGACTTTGCAGGAAAAGTAGCAGACTTTTTGACTGATTCTAGCTTGAATGCATTGATGATTATTCTAGCGCAGCAGGAAGTGATTCATAATCATTCATATTCATACGTGCTTTCTAGCTTAGTTTCCAAAGATGAGCAAAACCGTGTATTTGATTTCTGGCGCACAGAGCCTGTTTTGCAAAAGCGAAATGACTTCGTTTTAAAAGGGTATGAAGAATTCGCAGAGCAGCCGGATGTGGATAACTTACTACGCTCTGTTGTATATGATGTCATATTAGAAGGGTTGTTTTTCTATTCAGGCTTCTCATTTTTCTATCATCTTGCCAGACATCAAAAGATGGTCGCTACGAGCACAATGATTAACTATATAAATAGGGATGAACAGTTGCATGTTGACTTATTCGTAAAGATTTATAAAGAGTTATTAACAGAGTATCCACAATTTGATACTCCTGAGCGTGCGAGTGAAGTGGAGGAGATTTTCCGAGAAGCAGCACAGCTTGAGGTCGACTGGGCACGTGAGGTAATCGGTGATAAAATAGACGGTTTAGATATAGAGGACGTGGAAGAATATATTTATTTTTACGCAAATGTACGATGCAACCAGTTAGGCTATGACCGTCCATTCCCCGAATATCGCAAAAATCCATTAAAGTGGATCAAAGCTTATGAAGAAGTAGATTTAGGAAAAACCGACTTTTTTGAACAAAAATCTCGCCAATATGTGAAGGTAAATGTGCAAGATAACGGATTTGATGACTTATAAGAACGGTTTTTGTTTTATCAAAAAAGCATCCATCAATCATTTTTGATTGATGGATGCTTTTAGTTTTCTAACTAACTTACAGAAGAGGGCAGTATGATCGTTACAATTGTTCCTTTGTCACTTGACTCTACATGTATGTGTCCGTCGTGTGCTTCCACAAGTTGTTTCGTTATAGCTAGTCCTAACCCGGTTCCTGATACTTCCGAAGTGGTATTTGTTCCACGATAGTAGCGGTCGAACAGGCTTTCAAGCTCTTCCTTTGGAATTCCCTTTCCTTCATCCCAAATAATTAATTGAACAGTATCTTTCATTTGGTTTACTTTTAAATATACCTTTGTTCCTTTAGGAGTATGTTTTATCGCATTTCCTACTAAATTATCGAGAACTCTTTCAAATAATTTTGGATCAATAAAAACATGTGCATGTTTGTCTCCTTGTGGATCTTGTATATCTCCCCAAACAGAATTTTTAACATACATCTTAAGAAAACTTAAAAGATTCACATCGACTTTATTGATAGCAATTGCATTATTTTTTAATTGATACGTGTATGTTAAATCTTCTATTAAAGCATCCATATAGTTCGACTTCTCTTGCATAGTCTTTGCAAAATTTTTAACTTCTAGATTTGACCAGTCATAATCATCAGAAGCAAGCATAGTGGAATATCCATAAATAGAACTAAGTGGTGTTTTTAAATCATGTGACAAACCAGTAATCCAATCTTCGCGTGACTTTTCAGTCTGCTTTATTTTTCGCTCGTTAGCTTCTAACGTATTTGCTAATCTGGAAAGTGATCGATCAATGTCTTCGTATACACGATATTTTCGTTTAAAACGTCCGGTCTTTTTAGTTCTTAATCTACGATCATCTAAAGGTTTATAGTCTTGCTCGGCTAACTTTTCGATACGTTTAAGAAAAAATAAAACAGGTCGGCCAAAGCGATTCCCAATCCAAAAAGAGAATAAAATAGTAAAGAAAAAAAGAATGAGGTGAAATAAAAGAAGTCCTATTCCAAACTTTTTCATCCCATCTAAAAATGCGGGTTCAAAGGGATAATAATTTGAATTATTCATTCGGACGACAGCGATGGTACCATCTTCAAGTATTTCAGATGCAACAACTTCTTTTCTTTCAGAATAGTTATGGGAACTAGCGAGTATTTCAATCCCACTGAGTGCTTGTTTTTTTTCACCATAAACAACTTGTTTTCGTCTACCTTCTGTCGTATAGATTTCTAGGCTTGCGTCTGCATCCTCTAGTTGCTTTTTGGTTTCATGCGATAAACTTCCGATATTTTCTTGAACTATCATAGATAATAACTGTGAGGCAGGATGTTTTTCGATAAATACTATATATAAGCCATCGCCTTGTTCCCAAACAAAAGCCTCTTTAGTTTTTGTCATTGCTACAAATTGTGATAAAGTGTAGCTTTCACAGCAATTACTGTTATTTTCTGAACTAGCAAGGACTTTGCCATTCTTGTTGATTAATTGAACAAGTCCTGTATTTTCATGCGCTGAATCTATTAACTTTTGAGATAAATGATAGACCCCATTTGAATCCTTGGTAAAATCGGACTCAAGTTCAAATGCATCTAATTCACGAATATCAGAGTAACTATTGCTCTCCATTAGATCATAAACAAAATATACTATCAGTCCGATAGACACAATAAGTAATACACTATAAAAGATAACAAAATATGCTAAAAATCGTGTAGTCATTTTCCCTGATAAACTCATACTAATTCTCCTTACTAATGAGTTTGTATCCGACTCCCCGGATAGTTAAAATAAGTTGAGGATTACCTGGGTTAACTTCAATTTTTTCTCGTAGCTTTCGGACATGAACCATTATCGTGTTATCATCAATAAAATGCTCTTCTCCCCATACTTGAGAATAAATTTGTTCTTTTGAAAGGACCTGCCCAGGATGTTCGCAAAAGAATTGGAGTAAATGAAAAAGTTTTCCGCTTAAAACAGAAGTATCTTCTGCTACAGTCAATTCAGCTGCTGCTACGTTCAATTGGAACCTACCAAAGTCAAACACTTGCTTCGATAAAGGCTTGAAGAAGGAGGAGGTATACCGTTTCATCTGCACTTTTACGCGAGCTGCGAGTTCCATTGGATTAAATGGTTTGGTAATATAATCATCGGCTCCGTACATGAAACCACGAAGCTTATCTGCATCATTTGCTTTTGCTGTTAAAAAAAAGATTGGTGCATCTGATTTTGTGCGGACCTTTTTCGCTAAATCTAGTCCAGTTCCATCCGGGAGCATAATATCTAATATCAATAGATCATAATTATTATGTGAAATGAGTAAGTCTGCATCTTTGTAATTTGTACATACATCAACATGGGTAAATCCTTCTTTTTTTAGAATTATATCAACCATATCTCCGATAGCCTGTTCATCATCCACTACTAATATTTTCGCATCTAACACCAATAACCACTCCAAAATTTAAGAATATTTTAAGGTACGTTTCATTCTGTCATAAGCTTTCTATTTTATACTAACAAAGGAGTGATACGAAATTCTAGGGGGATTTGTTTTAAAATGGAAAGAGTAAAATTGATTGATAGTTTAAGAGGGCTTAGTCTATTCGGTATATTACTAGCTAATATGCTTATATTTCAGTATGGAATATGGGGAAAAGATGAAATTTCTTATTTTTCTCTCTCGGGTATGGATACATGGGCATATAAGTTTATAAAAATAGTAGTAGAGGGTAGCTTCATGCCAATTTTTACTTTCCTTTTTGGCTATTCACTTATTAAGATGGTTGAATCTCTAAGAAATAAGGAAGTAAAAGTGAGATGGCATTTAATTAGACGATTCATATTGCTAATAACACTTGGGATTTTGCACGGGACTTTTTTGTGGGAAGGAGATATTTTAGCATTTTACGGATTTATGGGTTTCTTTTTATTGATGTTTATAAACAGGAAGAAAAAAACACTTATTATATGGGGAGTTATTTTGTTCCTTTTAACAAGTGCTATGGGCTATGGAATTTTAGAAGAAACAAAAGAAGAAGTAGAAAAATTATCTTCCTATATTGTTAAAACAAATGATATTTATAAAAACGGAACCTATGAAGAGATTAAGCATCATCGAAATACAGAAGATCCGCTAATATTCGAAGATAAGTACTTTATTTTTTTCATAGTAATTCTAGCCCCATTTATGACAGCTCCACTATTTTTGTTTGGGATGGCTGCAGCAAAAGGGAACCTATTTACCAGACCGCGAATGGAACAAAAATGGTACAAAGTTGGAGCGATACTTTTGCCAATTGGCCTTGCGTTAAAGAGTGGTAGTGTACTTCTTCAAGAAAATGCTTGGTCTGCTATCTTATTAAATCTTGGTGCCCAGCTTCTTTCTGTAGGATATATTTCTCTATTTGCAATACTATTTACTTCATTTTCTAATTCTATCGTATTTCGCAGTTTTGAAAGTGTCGGAAAGCTTTCTCTAACAAATTATATTTCGCAGAGTCTTATATGTACAACCATATTTTATGGATACGGTTTAGGATTTTTTGGAGACTTCGGAATGTTAAATAGTATAATTCTAGGACTCGTAATCTTTGCTATGCAATGTCTAATTAGTACATTGTATTTGAAAAAATTCCGTCGCGGACCGCTAGAAATAATAATGAGAATCTGGACCAATTTTTCATGGAATGGGTCAGTTAGAAAAAGTAGTAAATCGTTGAAAAGGCGAAAGAAAGTAGAACTTGAAAACACCCCGGTTTAATAAAAACCAGGGTGTTTTGTTTCTTATTCTTTAAGTTAAATCCACTCTAGAATCTCCATTCTGTTTCCAAATGGATCGTGTATATAAATTCTATTTGCACCTGGCAGATCATAATCAACAATATAGTTAATTTCTTTATTTGTTAAATGCTCTTTTAATGATTCAAGATTTTCAATCTGGAACGCAGGGTGTGCTTTTTTAGCTGGTGCGAATGGTTCCTCAATGCCTATATGAATTTGATAATTACCAAATTCAAACCAAACACCGCCTTTTTTCTTTAAAGCTTCTGGCTTTTCTATTTCTTTGAATCCTAGAACCTCACCAAAAAACTGTCTAGCAATTGGTTCTGAACCTTTTGGAGCAGCTAATTGAACATGATCGATAGATTTAAAGATGAATGACATGACAAGTCCTCCTTGTTTCGTTCTACTTTCATCATATGCTCCAAACAGACATTTGAAAATTTTATAGTAATTATTGTTTGGTATAAGAAAAACTTATGTCATAAGCGTCATGTGGACATAAATTTTTGTAGTATCCGGTCAGAAATTGTCCTATACGGTTATAAAAATTTTTATGCGGACGGAAATTTGTTTATACGGTCAGAAATCCATCTTATCCGGACACAAACGCCACAATTCCTACATTTTCAACAAAATTTTATTTAATGTATTTTGATTACGTGCTGTAGATACCATACCAAGCTTCTTCTCAAAAAAGGTGTTTGTAAATTTCGTTTGATGATAATTCTTCGAAAGATTAATAATAATATTTTTTCGATTCCATACGACAAATTCATCATCTATTAAGCTGTCGAGTAATGCTTGCTGTTCATATGATATTTCATTAGCTAAAAACATGACATATACTTGTTCTTTTAAGAAAATGGGGTGCCGTTGTATCTCTTCCAACTCTGCTTTGTTCCTTATTACAACAGGTATGTCAAAGCCGTAAGTTTCAAACAACTCTCTTTCCATTTCAAGAATATCATAAGCTGTATTATCAAAAATGACATTTCCGGTCTGTATATAAGTCCGCACGTTTTCATAACCCATTTCTTCAAAAAGAACCTTCAATGATTTCATATCCACTTTATTTTTTGCACCCAAATTAATACCACGTAGTAAAGCGACAAATGTCATTCTCAGCACTCCCATCCTCAAATAAAAAACTCCTACTTTTATCTTATCTAAATAAAAGTAGGAGTAAATAATAAAAATGATTAACCTAACCAAAATTTGTTTGTGCAGCTTAAAACTAATACCAATAAAAACAAAGTAACTATTATAGCGTCTACTTTCCCAACGGTAATTACGTGAAAATAACTACTTCTGCGTTCACCAGTAAAACCTCTAGCTTCCATTGCAAAAGCGGCTCGTTCCGCTTTCCGAACAGCACCAGCAAGCATTGGAATCAAAACTCTCCGAATGCCAAGCAAACGTTGAATGGCATTTTTCTCGCGCCCGACCCCTCTTAACCTATGTGCTTGCCCGATCTGTGTAAATTCGTCTTTCAAAACCGGTAAAAACTGATAACCTACCATAATGCCATAAGCAATTTTAGGAGAGAGTCTTAATTGTTGCATCAAACTCAACACAAACGTCACAGGATTTGTCGTCAACGCAAACATTAAGGACAAGCTAGAAAATGCTAATACACGAAAGCTTAAGGACATTGCCTGATTCAATTGTGTTTCTGTAAATTCAATATCCCACAATGACCAAATAACTATTCCCGATTGATCTTCGGAAAAAACAAGTGTAGTCCAGAAATAACCGATTGCAGTTATAAAAAATGGAAGCATGAATAACGACCACTTCTTCCAATTAATCCGGCTAAACAATATTTGCAGCACAAGCACTCCACCCCAAAATACAAGGGGAGTCCAAGGGTCAAAATAAAATGCCATCGTTAACATACAGACGGTTATTAATAAAAACTTCACGGAAGGATTCATTTTATGCAAAGCATTTCTCATAACTTAACAATCCTTTCGGAGGAAGCAAATGGTGCTCCAATAATAAACGTTCATTTTTCCAAACATCACTCGCTGGAAACTTCCCCGTTAAACGTCCATCGTTCATCAGTAAAATCGAATCGGCTAGACAGTAAGCAAATTCCATATCATGTGTAACGATGACAAACGTTGACCCTGAACGAGCACGCTCATCAATTAATTGGAATAACTCAGATAATGCTGCAGCATCCTGACCAGATGTAGGTTCATCCATTAAAATAACCTCTCGTCCGTCACATAGCATCGCGGCAATAGCCACTCTACGCTTTTGGCCGTGACTTACTGCAAAGGGATGTGCCTCTGATACTGACTGGAGCTGCAATCGAGTAAGTATTTCTTCTGCATTACTGCCTCCGCCATAAGCTACTTCATCACGTACACTTTTCGTAATAAATAAAAACTCGGGAGATTGCGGAACATACCCTAAAAAACTTGGTTCCACCTTTCCGCTAGTGGGAATTAACTGACACAGTGCCTTCAACAAAGTGGACTTACCGCTACCATTTGGACCTGCTAAAACAGCAATTTCCCCTTGCTTTAATGAAAAAGAGGTTTCTTTTAAGAAGGGCTGAGCTTTTATTTTACTGACAACTATTGATACATCTTCTTTCAAGCTGTTTTTTCTTCTTTCTAAGGGGGAACTCGACTTTCCTTGAATTAATGGAATACTTCTATCAAAAAATTCTCCCCATAAATCCAAACGATGCTCTATAGCAACTATTGTCATTTTTCTTTTCATTTGTAAACAATCCAACCACTCAACATATTTTTTCGCAGCATATGGATCTAAATGAGAGATTGGTTCGTCTAGCAACAAAACTTCAGGCTCCATGATGAGTGCACAAGCAGTTGCAATGCGTTGTTTTTGACCGCCAGAAAGCTTTTGAATAGTAGCAAGTCGAAATTCACTCAAGTTAGTTAGCGTAAGTACTTCACAAATTCTTTTGTCCATCTCTTCCTTGGGAACATGCAAGTTTTCAAGGGTGAATGCTAGTTCTTCCTCTACAGTTTGCATGCAAAATTGTGCATCAGGATCTTGAAAAACAGTCGCAATACGATGATTTATTTCCCCGGGAATATATGAAGTACTTTCTTTTTCAAATAATTTAACAGAGCCAGTTAAAATTCCATCGCAATTATCAGGAAACAAGCGATTACATAAATAAAGTAATGTCGTCTTTCCACAACCACTTGGACCTGTAATTACTACACGTTCACCAGCTTGAATAGTAAATGTAAGCTTGTTCAATATCCATTTGTCCTCATCGGGATAACGAAAACTCACATCTGTAAACTGAATTATGTCATGCACGAACATCACCTTTATTCGAGCGAGAAATTGCATAGCCTCTAAGCGAACCAGTAGCAAGTAGTCCGTCCGACAAAGCTTTACCACCAACACCAGCTATAAGTGCACCGCTTAATATTCGAATACCGAACATCAAAGCCACATATCCAGTGCTAAATACAGTAAACCCTCCTAAAAAGTAACCATATACAAAACTGAAAACGGATGATCCGATACCTGCAAGCATCAGTACCCAAAGGTCGAAACGTTTATAGCGTGTTGCGGCAAACACTGCTTCGGCACCTAGTCCCTGAATAACCCCTGAAAGTATTAATCGAGGTCCTACAGCATTTCCTAGTAACACTTCAATCGCCGCTGCAATCGTTTCTGAAATGACAGCTGCACCAGGTTTACGAATGATATACATACAAATGATTGATACGATAAACCAAATACCAAAAATCCACTCATATGCTATCGGCCCAATAAATCCTGACCAAATATTACCGATATGAACAAATAATAAATATACAATCCCAAACACAACAGCAAATAAAGACATAAGGACAATCTCTTTTAACTTCCATGACTTAAGCATTCAAAATACCTCCATGCGAAGGACTATTTATACTCATCGAAACAGTCATTACCAAATGCTTATATTCTTCTGAGCGAGCATGTGTGAATGTTTCTTCGTAAAATGCAAACACATCATGAATATCCCCGTGAATACCACTTGCATAATGCATGGATTCATTGAAAACACCTCGTTCTTTTGCACGCTCAACCTCTCTATAAATCACATCCATATAATTTGGGTTATTCATCGGATAAAGTGCAAATTGAGATGACACATATTGCTTTGTCGTGTCTTTATTTGCAACTTCATCTCCTTTATCTAAATAGACATCCCCAGCAGTATCTCCAGGGCAGCCAGCAGAAAAGGTACCCGATAAAGCAAGGTGAACACCTGTCTTAGCTGCATGCAGTGTAATTGACTTTGCGACATTGAACACATGCACCTGTTTTCCGCGAATGACAGTTGACACATCGTCTGTATGCATCCACACATTCGATGTATCCGTTTCTCGAAGCGCTCCTTTAATAACTGAAATAAAATCATTGGTCATCGGATGTAAAGAAAAACGAAATCCGACGATAGGGCTTAAACCACATTGCATATAAAAAACCTCCTAAAATTTTTCATAAAAAAAGACTACATCCGTGAAGATGCAGCCACTTATCCAATATGAAAAAAGTCGGAAAGTCACCGCACTTCCTCACGCAGGTATTATCCTGATCGAGTTATAAGGGATCGGAGCAAAAAGCTCGCATCTCAGCCATAGTGGGCACCCCCAGTGCAGAAAACGGTATGTAGTTATACAGATTTTTGTTCAAAACAATCTGTTTTTTTTATGTGCCCCCAGTATACCCTATGAAACTATCAATGTAAATGTAGTTGCAAAATTTCCTTCTTTCGTCCATGCTTGAACCATCAGAAATAGTTGGAGGGTGCTAATTTGGATAAAATATTTATAACACGAAAACTACCAGACGAAGTAGTAAACCCATTAAGAGAAAAATTTGACGTGACGATGTGGCACAGTGATGAGATTTCGATGACCTATGATGAAATAAAATCACAAGCGAAAGATACACATGCACTTTGGACAGTACTTTCCGATAAGGTAGATCGTGCATTAATTGAAAGTTTGCCAAACCTAAAAGTAATCAGTAATTTAGCGGTAGGATATAACAATATTGACGTTGAGGCAGCGAAAGAGCGTGGAATAATTGTGACCAATACACCAGGTGTATTAACTGAAACTACAGCAGATCTTGCGTTTTCTTTACTTCTAGCTACTGCACGACGCGTGACAGAAGCAGAACGGGATCTTCGAGCAGGTAAGTGGATATCATGGTCACCAATGCAGTTAACAGGAATGGATGTATTTGGTGCAACACTTGGAATTATTGGAATGGGACGTATTGGGGAGGCAGTAGCGAGACGAGCGAAAGGGTTTGATATGAAAGTTCTCTATCACAATCGCTCTCGTAAAATCGAAGCGGAAGAACAATTCGGGTTCACTTATGTAGAGCTCGATACATTATTACAAGAATCGGATTTTATCGTTTTATTAACGCCATTAACTGCTGAAACAAAAGGGTTGATTGGTGAACGTGAACTAAATCTTATGAAGGAAACTGCAGCAATTATTAATGTGGCTCGCGGAGGCATTATCGATGAAAAAGCATTGTATGAAGCTTTAACAACTAATAAAATTTGGGCAGCTGGCCTTGATGTATTTGAAGTAGAGCCGGTGCCACTAGATCATCCTTTACTAACGTTGCCGAACGTGACAGTATTACCGCATATTGGAAGTGCGAGTATTCGAACAAGAATGGCGATGATGCAAATGAATGCAGATGATATTGCAGCTGTTTTGGAGAATAAAGAGCCAAAGAATAAAGTTATATAAAAAATACCAGATCAGAGCGATGTTAATTGCTTTTGATCTGGTATTTCGTTTTACTTGGCTATTAAAGTTATATCATTGGCTGTAGCCCAGTTGTTCAACGGTGCAACTGTGTATTTTACTCCTGACTTTAATGTGTTATCAGTAATATCGAAGATTCCGACTGCCCCTTGACGAGAAGAGAAGCGATATTGTGCTTGTACAATGCTGCCATCCTCCCCTTGCAATTGGACGCTGCGACCAGCAAATAGCTCGATACTTGGGTCTTTATCTAATGTTAGTTCGAATGATTTTTCATCGATTGCTTCTGCTGATTGGATCGTGAGTGGTGCAAATTCTTCTCCTATAAAGGTTGGATTTTTGATTTCTCCCCAATCAGATGTAACCGTATATTCTGTACCTGGCGTTAACGATTGCCCTTCTGGCAGACGGAATTTGGGTGCTTGTCTACCATCAGCTGCTTGCGTGAAAGGAATATATTTCGCTGTTATTTTTTCTCCATTATCTGATGTTATTGTCACTGTACGATCTCTTAAGGAAGAAATCACTTCATACTGATTTCCATTTTCATCTTTGTTTTCATCATCTACTTGAAAAGAAAGATCCCCTCTACCAGCTCGATATGCTTCAATAATATTAGCATAATCTGTTACACCATCTTCTTTAAAAGACTCTATTTCAATGGTGTCATTTGACACTTGCATGGTTTTACTTATATTAATTTTCTCTTCACTTGCCTCAAAGGATTGTTTTTCACCGCCTTTAAAGCTTAATGTATATGTTGTACCTGGTTTGTGAATGGTAACAGGAACGATATATGTACTTTCCGCCCCGATTTTTAGCCTAGGAACATTCACGATTCTCATATCATGATCAAATTTAAAATTTTGTTTAATTGTATCCAAGTTTTCTGGATTAACATCATCCTCTGACAGTGGCTGAGAGAAGGTAATTTGTAATGTCATTGCATTTAATGGTTGTAATTCTGTAATCTGTGCTTGTGTGACGTTTTGTGTTTCCTTTTGAGGTTGCTCTTGCTTTTGATCGCTTTGCTTAGTTTGTGCTTCATTATTACACCCAGTTATTGCAAGCGTTAATCCAAGAAGTATAGGTGTTAATATTTTTGTTGATTTCATCTTGTCATCTCCTAAGTAACTAATTTATAATGCTCCTGCTTTTAACAAAATTTGTTCCAATTCTTTAAACTCTTTTTCACGAGCATGCTGTAATGGTGTTACCTGATTATTATCTGGGATGTTCACGTCAGCTCCATGATCTATGAGCAATTGAATTGTTTTCTGTTGGGTTTCATTTCCGTTATTCAAAATGATTGCTTCTAATAAAGCGGTCCAACCTAGATTATTAATATGATTCACATCAATATTAGTACGTGTTAAAAGTTCTTCGATTACATCTACGTATCCATGTTCGGAAGCTGGAATCAAAGCAGTGCCTCCATATCGATTAGTAATGCTTGGATCAGCTCCAGAATCAATCGTCAGCTTCAGGATTTCAAGATATCCTTCTGCGCCAGCGTATAGGAAAGGATTGTTTTTCATGTCATCTTGAATGTTGACATCTGCACCCGCGTCAATTAGAAACTTCGCAGTCTTCACATCGTTGTTATAAGTTGTAATCATAATACTAGTTCGTCCGTTTGCATCCTGGACATTAATATTAACGCCATCCTTCAAAATACTTCTAATTTTATCAATCTCTCCACGGTCAGCTGCTTGAAATAATTCTTTCTCCATTTCTTCTCCCACGATTTCACTTCCCCTATCTTGTTTGATGGATCTTTCCCCTATATTTGATACACATCCTTGAAGTGTGAGAACCAACCCTGTTATTACCGCCAACCATATCTTACTTATCCTCTTGGTTGGACTTCTCATTTAGTTTTCCTCCTTAAAAATATTTTATAGACTTCTGCCTAAAATCATCCTAACCTACGATTTTAAAATCCATCTAAATAATTTCTTAAAAAAAGATAAACTTATTCATAACATTTCTTAATACAATTAAAAAAACCGTTACTAAAACCTAAGTAACGGTAGTAAAGCTTAAACATTAAAGCGATATCCTGCCCCCCAAACGGTTTCCAATAATTTTGGGTGTGCAGGATCTCTTTCGATTTTGCTACGAAGTTTACCTATATGGACAGTCACAGTAGAAACATCTGCTGCCGAATCAAAACCCCATATATTCTCATATAGTTGCTCTTTGTTCAATACTTGGTTCGGGTGCATCATAAGAAACACTAAAAGATCAAATTCTTTTGTAGTAAACGGTAAATCTTCTCCATTAATATTAACTTTTCGTGAGGATTTATCGATAGAGATACCATGTATGAATATCGTATTTGATTTGGTTGGGCTCCCGGATAAGCGTTCATAACGTGCTAAATGCGCTTTAACTCTAGCGACCAATTCACTAGGGCTAAAGGGTTTTGTTATATAATCGTCAGCTCCTAAACCGAGTCCTCGAATTTTATCGATATCTTCCTTTTTAGCGGAAACAAGCAATATCGGGATATTCTTGACTGCACGTATTTGCTTGCAAATATCAAAACCATTTATCCCTGGAAGCATGATATCTAGAATTATCAAATCATAGTTACCTTTAAGGGCGCGTTGAAGACCTACATTCCCAGTATGTTCAATGTCTACATTGAAATCATTTATTTCTAAATAGTCTCTTTGTAATTCGGCAATACTCACTTCATCTTCAATAAGTAAAATATTTTTCATATTATCTCCCTTTCTTTAAGGAAAAGAAAACATTCGTACCTTTTCCGAATTCACTAGTTGCCCAGATATTTCCTCCATGCTCTTCAATAATTTGTTTTGAAATCGCTAGACCTAAACCACTACCGCCTAAACGTGTATTTCTAGATTGCTCTGCTCGGTAAAAACGATTAAATACATAGGGAAGAGCAGACGGTTCTATACCTTGGCCATTATCAGCTATTTTTACAGTAATGTCATTTTCTCCTTCATAAAGGGAAATGGTTATATTCTTTTGATCTTTATCCATATACTTCACACTATTGTTGATTAAGTTGACCAACACTCTTTTTAACTTCTCCCTATCTGCAGTAACATACATTGGCTTGTGCATTAGCTCAACGTAAATCTGAATTCCTTCTTGGATTAATTCCAGTTGAAGTTCATCAACATAATCTCTCATATATTCCGTTAGTTCGATTGTTTCATAAGAAAATGGTTCCTTTTTCAAATCTAACTTGGAGAATAAGAATAGCTCATCTATCAAAGAATCCATGTCTCTAGCTTTTAAGTGGATAATGGATAAATATTTATCCATTTTCTCTGGAGAATTAGCTACACCATCTTTTATTCCTTCTACATATCCAATTATAGAAGTAATAGGTGTCTTTAAATCATGAGAAATATTTGAAAGAAGCTCTTTGCGGTTCTCTTCATATTGCAGCTGGAGATTAACCGATTCTTTTAATTTTATTCTCATTTCTTCAAACGATTTATTTAATTGACCAATTTCATCATTGGAAGTCGTTTGGATTTCAAAGTTTAAATCTCCTGATTTTATTCGGTTGGCTCCATTTTTAAGATTAGAAAGAGGGTGAATGATACTTCGTGAAACAAAATAGTTTAAAATCCCAATAATCATAATAAATAGAAAAAGTAGTAGACCAAATAGGATTGGAAACAACTCTCGAGCCAATTCAGCATAGGAACTGGCCTGTCTTAAGACAAAAATGCTTCCTTTGCTATTATCAGGAAAATAAAAGTCAAACTTCACATAAGTGTAAAATGAGTGATCGATTTTTATCGAATCACGACTATTTATATTCGTTTCCTCAAATCCAGGAAGAGATTTAATCAATATATTCTCATCATCAAGTGTGGGGGAAGCATACTCAATACTGTTACCTTTTCTAACGACAAGTTCGATATCCTCTTGTTCGATTTTCTTCAACTGTTCTTCGTAAAGTAGCAGGGTAGGATTATTTTTAGCTAGTAGCTTTAAATCTAGAAACGCACTTTCTTCGACCGTCGTCAAAGGTTTTTGAACATATGTTTTTTTATAAAAATGCTCGATAGATCTAATATCCCCAGTAATCGTAAAAATAATTAGAAATCCAGCTACTAACAGTAAGGTGATAGAAATAAGTATCACTCCAACATAAGATAACAAAAATCTCATTTTAATAGACATATTTTTCACCCCTTAACTTAATTGAAGCCTATCACACAAATCTTAAAATTATATAAAATTTATATGAAAACTACATAAATATCTATATGAAATTCTGTAGCATATTTTTTCAGTATTAATGAAAAATGCTCAAACAAAACTATATTCTTTAAAAAAGGTTCGATTAATTCGAATTACCTAACTAAATACTAATTGATGAACTAATAAATTACTTTTATATATATCTATTTTCACTCAAATATGTAACTGATTATTCTAAATTGAATAATTTTGGAGTGCTTTTTTTCTTGTTTTATTTGCGAAGGGTATATAAGTTTAGTAGTATTAACACTTATAAATTAGGCGTACCAATTTTTTGGAAATTATGGATGCATAATTATTTTGGTATAAAGATGATTAAAAATTACCTAAACGGGTATTAGAAGGAGGCAAGGACCGTGCGTCTAGTTAAAATATAGAGAAAAGGGGAAATTTTATATGAGAAAAATGTTGGTGTTTTTTTCGTTGTGCACAATTTTAATTCTTGGTGCATGTAGTAGTGAGACAAGTAAAGATAGTATTGATGTTATTAAATTTGCAGATGCAGGTTGGGATAGTATCCGCGTTCACAATAGCATTGCACAGTTAATAATTGAAGAAGGTTACGGCTATGAAACCGAGGTTACAAGTGGTACAACTGCAGCTACTATGCAGTCACTTGAAAAAGGTGATATAAATGTCAATATGGAAGTATGGACGGATAATATTAAAGAAATCTATGATAAAGCAATTGATAGTGGAAACATTAAAAAAGTAGCAACGAACTTCAATGATAATTCACAAGGATTATATGTTCCAACTTACGTTATTGAAGGAGATCCTGAAAGAGGTATAGAACCAGTGGCTCCGGATTTAAAAACTGTTGAAGACTTAGCGAAGTATCCAGAGCTTTTCCAAGATCCTGAAGATAGTAGCAAAGGCCGTATTGTCGGTGCACCATCTAGTTGGGTTGTAAGTGAACACTTGGAGACGAAACTTGAAACATATGGACTTGACGAGCAATATAACTACTTAGCACCTGGATCTGATTCAGCTATTGTTGCAAGCTTAGCTGGTGCATACAAAAAAGGCGAACCTTGGGTAGGTTATTATTGGTCACCAACATGGGTTACAGCAAGTTACGATTTAACGCTACTTGAAGATAATGCATATGACGAAGCAGTATGGGATGAATCGAAAGGAACTGAATTTCCACCAAATGATGTTGTAATTGCAGTTCATGAAGATTTACCTACACAAGCAAAAGATGTGGTTGATTTCTTAAGTAAATACTCAACTAGTAATGCATTAACGGAAGAAGCTCTCAAATATATGAATGAAAATGAGGCAGAGCCTGAAGAAGCCGCACATTGGTGGATGAAAGAACATGAAGACGTTTGGACTGCTTGGGTGTCAGAAGAAGTGGCAGAAAAAGTGAAAGCAGCTTTAGCAGAATGATTCATGTTGTAAAAAATCTAACGAGTGAGGTGAAAGAGGCTGTCTCATAAAACAGCCTCCTTAGTATGACTGAATTTCCCGATATACGTATACCTATAGGAGATGGTGTAGAGAAATTTATCGATTTTTTAGCGAATAATTTCGAAGCGTTTTTTGATTTTATATTTGTAATTTCCTCGTCCATGATTAAGGGACTTGAGGGAGGACTTCTTGCCATACCTTGGTGGATCTTTATATTAATTGTTTTCTTCTTAGGTTGGTATTTTACTTCTTTGTACGGTGGAATCCTATTTTCGATTTTTATTTTTTTAATTGGAACCTTTGATTTGTGGCCAGAAACTATGACTACGGTTGCAATTGTGTTAATTTCCGTAATACTTTCACTGGTCATCGGTATACCACTTGGAATTGGAATGGCATTTAGCAAGGCAATGTCAACCATCATGCGTCCGATATTAGATGCCATGCAAACAATGCCGAGTTTTGTTTATTTGATTCCTGTCATTTTCTTCTTTCCACTAGGAAATGTACCTGCAGTAATTGCAACGATTATCTACGCATTACCCCCTGTCATCCGTTTAACGGAACTAGGACTTCGAAATGTTGACCAAGAAGTAGTGGAATCTGCACAATCTTTTGGATCATCTAGAATGCAAATGTTAATGAAAGTAGAATTACCACAGGCTTTGCCAACTATAATGGCTGGAGTTAACCAAACTACCATGATGGCGCTTGCTATGGCTGTTGTAGGGTCTATGGTTGGTGCACAGGGACTTGGAGAAAGAGTTTTATATGCGATTAACCGAATTGATATTGCGTTAGGTTTTGAAGCTGGGATCAGTATAGTTTTCTTAGCTATTATTATTGACCGTATCACAGGTGGAATTGCTAAGCGCCTTCAGAAACATAGGAGGGAAGCAGCATGACAATAAAATTAAAAATTGAGAACGTATCAAAAATCTTCGGTCCTCGACCTAAAAAGGCAATACAAATGGTTAAAAATGGTGTTTCTAAAAAAGAAATTCTTGAAAAGACAGGACATACAGTTGGTGTTTACAATGCTTCCATGGAAATTATGGAAGGAGAAACATTTGTTATTATGGGGCTGTCAGGAAGTGGAAAATCTACTTTAATCAGATGTCTAAACCTATTGAATCGTCCAACTTCAGGAGCGATATATGTTGATGGAGAAAATGTTGTGGAATACAACAAAAACCAATTAAGATATTATCGTCAGAAAAAAATAGCGATGGTATTTCAGCACTTTGGCTTGTTTAGCCATCGAACAGTGTTGGAAAATATCGAATATGGTCTTGAAATAAGAGGGATGTCAAAAACAGAAAGACTACAAATTGCTCAAAAACATTTAGAAACAGTTGGGTTAAAAGGATATGAAAATAAATACCCAGACGAACTATCTGGAGGTATGAGACAACGGGTAGGTATAGCCCGTGCACTTGCTAACGATCCAGACATTCTACTGATGGATGAGCCTTTCAGTGCACTTGACCCACTGATTCGACGAGAAATGCAGCTTGAGTTACTAGATATTCAAAATAGACTTCAAAAAACGATCATTTTCATCACACATGATGTAAATGAAGCATTTAAAATTGGTGATCGAGTTGCTGTAATGAAAGATGGAAAAGTAGAACAAATAGGAACTCCGGAAGAAATATTAGACAAGCCTGCTAGCAACTATATTTCTGAGTTTATTCGAGACATTGACCGCTCGAAAATATTACAGGCCGAGAATATCATGATGAAACCATTTGGACTAGTGTCATTAAAAGATGGTTTACAAGTAGCGGCGAAAGTTATGAATGAAAATGGTATTTCTAGTGCGTTTGTTGCCGATCGTAAACGTCAATTGCAGGGTATTGTTACAATTGATCAAGCGATAGATGGGATAAAACAGAAGAAGACATTGCAAGAAGTAATGTCAACAGATGTCAAAACGGTACGACCTGATGAATACGTACAAGATATTATTCCGCTAGTGCTCGAGTCTAAATATCCGCTTGTAGTAACAGATGAGGACAAGACAATTAAAGGAATCATTTTACGAGTACACGTATTGGCAAGCTTGATCAGTGATAATGTAGAAGAAGAGTAGAATATAATGAAGGCATAGGAACAGTTTGTTTCTGTGCCTTTTTTTAGTAATCAAGGATGATTACCTTTAAAATAAGGTTATCCCATTAGACAGGAGCTTAGATAATCGCATGAATAAGCTAAGTATGGAAAAAATGGATTTCAAGTCACTTGTCCCTTTTATAAGTAACGAGTTTAAAAAATATTTCACTAAAAATATTAAGGCTTTATATCATTATACGAATCTTGATGGAGCACTTGGAATTATTAGTAACAAAATTTTTTGGGCATCCCATATTAAGTTTATGAATGATTCAAAAGAGTATAGTCATGGATTAGAGGTTTGTGAAAGTATAGTAAAAAAACTGATCAATGAACTCCCGTTGGACAATCCTAGAAGAAGTTATTTAGAAGAGGTTTTTGCAATTTTAGAGGAACAGGATACTGATATTTTTGTTGTTTCTTTTAGCGAGAGTGGCGACTTACTAAGTCAATGGAGAGGTTATAGTAGAAGCCAATACGGGATATCTATTGGTTTTGACTTCACCTCTTTATTCGATGACTCTTTTCAATTAAGTGAACAAAGTTTCTTTCCCCGCAAAGTAATTTATGATCAAAAAGTACAAGAACGAATTATTAGACGTATTATAGATGTAGCCTTAATAAGTGTGGAGCTGAGTGGTATGCAACCGGACTATGCACCTAAAGAGGTAGCGAGAACGATCGGGTACTTTTTGCCACTATTTAAGCATTCCACTTTTTCTGAGGAAAAGGAATGGCGTATTATTGTGACAAACTCCAAAAGTATGCATTATCAACATGATTTAAACTTCCGTGCAAGAGATAATATTATATTGCCTTATATAGAAATGAAGATGCACAATAAAGCAAAAGAGAACAATAATAAACTACCTATAAACCAACTAATAATCGGACCATCTGGAACAAATGAATTTACTGCAAGAAGCGTTAAATATTTTTTGAAAAACAGTGGCTATTCTTCTGTTCCGATTAAAGTATCAAAAATTCCTTATAGATAACGATTGGATTAAAAAATTCGAGTATAGTCATTTAATAAAAATATTAATAAAATGGTAAAAATAAAGTGCTTTTTTATCAAAAGTACTGGAAATTGATTGAGAGAGCTTTCATAAATGATATGAAAGTCCTTTTAATTTTGGATTATTTTGCCTTGCTGATATGTTATACTTTTAGTACATTTCACCTCTAAAGGTAGGGACTAAAGTGCTTTATTATGATAATTTTTTAGAACTATTTTACTTCTCTAATCAATATCCAGCATTCATAACAATAAAATGGAATATAACAGTTATAGGTCTAATAATAACAATGCTTATTGTTCCTATTCTAATCTATAACTTGTTTAACAGTGCTGTTAGACATCGTTCTAACTATTTTGATGCATTAACTAAGTTGCCTAATAGACGCTTTTTCGAGAAAAAGATTAAAAAAACCGATGTCCCGCAGTGCTTAGCTATTTGGCATATGCATAATTTTGAACATGTAAATAGAGAACGGGATTATCAATTTGGTGACAAGGTAATTAATCAATTGTCAATACTACTAAAAACGTTTGAAACACCTGGGATAGTACTTTACCGACTTGATGGTCATCGCTTTGCATTTCATTCCAATCATTTAGATGGGGTAAACCACCTACATAGAATAATGGAAAAGGTAGCAGAAAGTTTACAAAAACCATTTGTAATAGAAGGATATGAAATTTATCTTCCAGCAGTATGTGCTATTTCTAAAGCATATGACCTAGATGAAACGATTAATATGTACACAAATGCTCTTGCTGTCTTAAATTTTCCATCTATTGAATTTAACTATGAGATCATTCATTATGATTCAGCTATACATACCTATGTGTTTGAATTAGAAATTGAGGAAGATGTAATACAGGCGATAAAAAATGAAGAGTTATTTATTGTATACCAGCCAAAGGTTAATGGAATTACCAATGCTGTTGTTGGGGTGGAAACCTTACTTCGTTGGAACCATCCGACTCATGGTTTTTTATCCCCAGCGATTTTTATTCCCATTTTAGAAAGAAATAATCGAATTGTTCATGTGACAGATTGGATAATTGAACGAGTTTGTCAGCAAATAGCAGATTGGAAAAGAGATGGAATTACATTTAAGCAAGTAGCAATCAATATTCCTGGGCAATATGTGACTTCCCCACTATTATTGGATGTACTAAAAAGCACTTTACGTAAATATAGGGTAGAGCCACATGAAATAGAATTGGAAATTACTGAAACTAGCTTTGTGGAAAATATAGAGAACGCTATACAAGCAGTAAGCACTTTCCGCAAGGAAGGATTCTCTGTAGCATTAGACGATTTCGGTACTGGTGTATCTTCCTTGTCTTATTTAAAAAAAATGCCTATTTCCACATTGAAAATCGATAAATCCTTTATAGATGGTATACCAGAATCGAAAAAAGACTCGTCCATAATGCAAGCAATAATCGATTTAGGGCATTCGTTAAATCTGGCAATCATATTCGAAGGAGTCGAAACAGAGGAACAAGTAAAATTCTTAACTACTACATGTGAAAAACCGATTATACAAGGCTATTATTTCGCCAGGCCCATGAAAGCGGATGAGCTTGTACAATGGCATAAAGAATTTTGTCCTTCTTTCAAAAAGAGTGTCAGGTATTAAACCTGGCACTCTTTTTATCATTTTGCCTGGAGGAGTGGTTACCTGAATTTCCTAAGACCTATGCAAGTTGCTTTTTATAATCTCTATTAATTGATTATTTTTCAAGTTGATGGCCTCTTTTTATTAGTTAATAATTATACAGCTGAAATATGAATAAAAATAAGAGAAGCATTTACTGAATTAATATAGTATTAGCCTGTGAAATATGTATATACACATAAAAAATGTTAATAGATCGGTGTAAGGTAACTTGTGGATTAATTTTTTATGTTTGCCATAAAATTATGAAACTAAAAATATTTTCTTACGTATAGATAGTGATAAAAAAATTCTAGGAGGGTCTCTAATGTCATTTTTTAATAAAGTCCTTGCAAGTGTTGGAATTGGTGGAGCCAAAGTAGATACAAAACTGGAAAAGTCAGAGTATGTTGCTGGCGAAACAATGAGAGGCGTTGTTGAAATTTATGGGGGAAATATAGAACAACAAATAGACTCCATTTATTTGACAGTGTATACAACGTATATCCGTGAATCGGACGATAGAAAATACACAGATGTTGCTTCGGTGATTAACTATAAAGTAAACGAGCCTTTAACAATAGGAGTTAATGAAACGAAAGTAGTTCCATTTTCATTTGCCCTTCCAGTGGATACACCAATCACTATAGGAAATACGAGAGTATGGGTTGGCACAGGACTAGATATTAAAAATGGTGCAGATCCTAAAGACAAAGATTTCATAGGAGTGAGACCAACAAGTCTTGCTGCTCAGATTTTAGACGAAATAGAACGACTAGGATTTAGATTGAGAAAAGCGGAATGTGAGCAAGCTTCTAGAAGATACCACAATAAGTTTCCGTTCGTTCAGGAATTTGAATTCATTCCTACTAGCGCAGTATATAGAGGAAGATTAGATGAATTAGAGATTTTGTTCCTTTCCCAAACGGAACAATCAGCAGATGTACTTATCCAAGTAGACCGAAGAGCACGAGGATTTGGAGGTTTTCTTTCAGAGGCATTAGAAATGGATGAAAGTCACATTAGACTAACGATCACTACAAGAGACTTACCAACTTTACAGGAAAAATTAAAACAAGTCATTACTAAATACGCTTGATAAAGTAATTCTTTTATTTAAAACCCTAGAGATGAAATTCGTTTCTAGGGTATATTTGACAACACAACTAACCATTGGTTATAATATAACCAATGGTTAGTTATGAGGAGTGTAATTAGTTGAAAAGTAAACAAGAGCAACGTTCAGAAGAAACAAAACAAGAAATTTTAAAGTCTGCTGGTAATTTATTCGCCGAAAAGGGTTTTGATGCAGTAACGATAAGAGAAATAGCAAAGAATGCAGGTTGTTCACATACGACGATTTATCTTTATTTTAAAGATAAGGAAGCATTGCTTCATCAGCTCTCTATGCCATCTTTACAAGAATTACAAGAACAATTCAACGAAATTTTGAAAATAAATACATTATCTTCAGAAGGTAAACTAAAAGAAATTAGTCGTGAGTATATTACCTTTTGCCTACAAAATCGAAGTATGTATGATGTTTTTTTCAATGCTAAATCTTCCAGAGTAGACGAAGAACCTAAATTAGAGATCAATAAACTTCGAATAGAAATTTTTGACATAATGAAAGGGCTCATTCAGAAAATCCTTTCTCTACCAAACAATGAACAACTGCTAGCTTTTACTCGTATTTATTATTACAGCCTAAATGGGATTTTGAGTACGTACTCGTATCAACATGAACCGCTTGGAGTGTTAATGAAAAGACTCACACCGACGTTTGACCTTGCAGTGGATATTCTTATTTTAGGTTTTAAAGAAAAATTAAAGTAAGGGGAATAGATGATGAAAGCAAAAAAGATATCGGACCATATTTGGAGTTTAAAAACATGGATGATTATTCCGATTCACGTATGGGTTGTTGTTGAAGAGGACGGGGTTACATTGGTGGATGCTGGAATGCCTGTCATGGCAAATGGAATTATGAAATTTATTAACCAATTGAATGCTGGTCCTTTGCGAAGAATTCTATTAACGCATGGGCATTCTGATCATGTTGGAGCTGTGAAATCGATTTTAAAAAACAACGATGTGCCTGTATACGCACATCAAATAGAAATTCCTTATATGGAAGGGGAAATTGTCTATCCTAAAAGAAAGAAACTAGAGTCAAACTTACCGAAAAAATTAAGTCAACCACTCCTAGAGGATAAGACTGGCAACATGCAACCGATTGGTGGACTTACCCCTATTTTTACGCCAGGGCATTCACCAGGTCATGTCGTTTATTACCACGAAAAGGATCAAATATTGTTGGGAGGGGATCTTTTCACTTCAAAGAAAGGTAAGCTTCAACCGCCAATGCCGATGTTCACAGCAGATATGGATCAAGCAGTAAAAAGCGCATCCGTCATAAGTAAGTTAAAACCAAAGCTGTTAGAGGTGTGCCATGGCAATGCGGTGGAACGTCCGGCAGATCAGTTAGAGAACTATATTAGAAGTATGGAGATAAAACTTGGCGGTGGGTTATCATGATAATCGCTCAATATACAGTGTATGGTCTGTTTTTTCTAATGGAATTATGTGCGCTTGCCGCATTTTCGTATTGGGGTTTTCATCTGAACTACGCCTGGTTTTTAAAGTTATTATTTGGAATTGGTACCCCTCTTCTTGTTGCTATTTTTTGGGGGGCATTTATTGCCCCTAAAGCCAATTTTCCTGTAATTATTCCAGTTCGAATTATTTTACAGCTAATTGTATTTGCTTTAGCAACTGCCTCCCTATATTTTTCTGGAAATAGTAAGCTTGCGGTTATATATGGAGTAGTAGTTATGATAGGAATGGCTTTGATGTATACAGGAGGTCGTTAGCTTTGTTTGCAGGACATTTCGGAATATCCGCTGCTGTGAAAAGTAAAACCCCTGAAACGCCACTATGGTCACTAATCGTCAGCACACAATTGCTTGATATTGTGTTTATTCCATTTAATTTGGTAGGTTTAGAGAACATAGAATCCATAGGAGATGGTGGATATGGCAATGATATGATCTATGCATTCTACACGCATTCTTTAGTAGGTTCACTTATCCTTTCCGTTTTAGCAGCATTGCTAGCTAAAAAATTATGGGGTAGGAAATCTGGTATTATCACAGGAGCCGTCGTATTTAGCCATGGATTCTTGATTTTATAGTTCACCGCCCTGACATGCCAATTCTGCCAGGTAATATCGGTAATCTCCCTCTCTTAGGATTAGGTCTATGGGAAACGGTTCCCGGAAGTGTTCTGCTTGAGGCATTATTACTTGCAATCGGTTGTTTCTTTTACTTTAGCTATGCCTTGAAAAAAGAAGTATTTGCACACAAGGGAAAAGGAATTATGGCCGGTTGCGCGATGACTGCATTTCTTTTACTTTCATTTTATTTTGGCATCTCCCTATAATTATTTGAATTTTTTTATATAAGATTTTAATAAGACCAGAACGGATTCTAGTTCTTGGTTTTTTTCTGTTTAGCCATTTCCAATTGATATAGTACAATTAATAAAAACAGTAAAATTCATAGGGAGATGATTTTTATTTCAACAGATATAGAAACTAAAATTATTGATGACATTATGCATCAAATTGTTTCAAAGTCAATGGAACAAGGGAAGAAAATCCCTTCTGAAAATGAACTTGCAACAAAATATAAAGTACCAAGAATGACAGTAAGAAATGCTCTAACGAAACTAGAAGAACGAGGATATATATATTCTAAACAAGGAAAAGGAAGATACTTAAAAGAAGAGTCTATACAAATTCAATTGCATCTGACTGGGAAAACAAGTTTTACAGATAAAATGAGGCAATCGGGTTATGAATTAAAGACGGAAAATGTTGTTTGCGAAAAGATTGCTTATAATGAACAAATATATCAAAGCTTGAATTTAAACAAAGAAGATAGTGTCTTTAAAGTGGCAAGAATACGCTATATCAATGAGAAGCCAATTGCTATTCATTCTTCCTTTGTGAGTGAAACAACGTTTCCAAGAATTGCGCAGGATGGACCTAAGATTGAGTCGATGTTTGCATATTATCGAAACCTGGGTTATAAGGAATTTACAAGTAAAAAAAGTCTGTTAAGTATTACATTTCCGACTTCAAGTGAACAACAGTTACTATCCTGTAAAAGCATGGTGCCGCTCATTGTTGTAGAGAGTGATTGTATAGATGTTGACTCCAATAAAGTATTAGAACATACAAAAATACTTTATCGAAGCGATAAATTTAAATACGATATAACGATGGAATGAAAAGGTGAATAACAATTCGGTTATTTGCTTTTTTTGCTTTTATCACTAGAGAATGCCCAAGTAAAAAATATATAGAAGGCAGTAATAAACAATGCTTGTAAGGCATTATCTACCCAATTGAATGTTTGGTTCTTAGAATAATCCGATAGAAGATAAATCATATATAATCCAATAAAAAGAGGTAGATAATAATACTCTCTGAAAAATTTCATCTATTATCCTCCGTACATTAATGACCTAATCCTATCATAAATGGATAAATAATCCTAATTGAGACCAAATCATTGATGAAAGCAACCAAATGCAACATAAAGCAACTAAATTCAAAGTAAAGCAACCAATACTTAAACGAAAGCAACCAAATGCTCAAATTTTATAAATTCTTACCCGGACAGGTCTAGCACCTGTCCTTTTTTATATCCAGAATTCAGCTACTTACCCTCTAGGCAACAAAGGCATTTTCGCTTTTTCCCAACCAATTGTTAAGGGCATTTACAAAAGCTTTACGGAGCCTTAAAACACAACCACTTGGCGACAAGTTAAGATGAATTTGCAAAGGAGGATTTATCCATATGAAAAGAAGACGAAGAACTGAGATTCTCATTCAGGGCGATCCCCAATTGGCTCAAAAGTTTGCAGAATCTATTATAGACACATATGAATGCCGAGAGATTTTAGCACCGCAATATGGGTTGACTATGATCAAGATGAGAGAAACGGCGAAAAGCTCCCTGTTTTATATAGGAGAGGTCCTAATTACGGAAGCAAAAGTAGAGATTAATAAACGCATTGGAATAGGAATCGTTGTAGGCATGAAAGACGAACTAGCACACCATCTAGCGATTATTGATGCTGCATATAAAGCACAATTAAATGAAACGATAGCGTGGGAAGCAGTACTCATAGAAGCAGAAAAACAAATTAATATAGAGCGTGCAAAAAGACAAGCGGAACTATTCGAAACGAGAGTTAGCTTTGAGACGATGGAAGTTTAATAAACCAATAGGAGAGATAATATGGCAATTGATCAAGTACACGATTTACAGCAAGTTTACAGAAAAATATTGCACAGTATGTCGAGGCCCGGTACCATTTCGTCACTTTCTGAAATTGCAGAAAGAGTGGATTTTAATCTTCCTTGTTACAATGCAACTATTTTAAGTGCAATGACATTTTTAGACGCAGAGTCCACTTTTCATATCCTTTCCGAGGAGCAAAAGGATCTAATCGAAAAAATTTCAGAATATACATCCTCGAGATATGCACCAATTAACGAAGCAGATTTTGTCATCGTACTACGAGACGATACAGATACGGTAATTCAAAAAGCTATGCAACAATGTAAAAACGGTACCCTTATTGATCCGCAGCTGTCTTCGATTTGGATTATAGAAAGCACTCCTCTTTCTGACGAGGGGCAGTGGATGTTAACAGGTCCAGGGATTCAACATAAGTGTCAGGTACAAACACGATTTGATCAATCTATGTGGAAAGCAAGAAATGAAAAAACAAAGGAATATCCGCTTGGAATTGATTTGATTTTCACAGATGAACATGAGCAAGTAGTCTGTATCCCTCGAACAACTACAATCAATAACATGGAGGTGAGCTAATGGGTTACGTTCCAGTTAAAGGTGGCACACAGGCGATAGAAGCATCTATTAACCTATTAAAATATGAACGGATTAAAGACCGAGAAATTATAGAAATTAACACAATTATGTCAACGATGCGTGGAATGGTAGACCAAGTAATGTCGGAAAGTAGTTTGTATTCACCATACTTGGCTGCACTTGCGATAAAGCAAGCGGAAGGAAGTATGGAGGAAGCAGTTTTTCTCATGCGTGCTCACCGATCCACTTTACCTCGTCCATATTATAGTCAAACCGTTGAACCGGAAACGATGCTAGTGGAGCGCCGAATTTCGGCAAGTTTTAAAGATATTCCAGGTGGACAATTATTAGGGGCAACTTATGACTACACACATCGTTTGCTCGATTTAAGTTTAATAGAAGAAAGTCAGGAAGAAAACCTAAAGTGGCTACAACACTACCACAATCAATTAAAACAAATAGAAGCCTTTGATGAAGTAAAGTACTTTCCAAAAGTAGTAGATTACTTGAGGGAGGAAGGACTTTTTGAAACACATGAGGTAGATAATACCCCTCCTATTGATATTACAAAGCAAAGTATACAATTCCCAACTACGCGTAGCGAAAGACTACAAGTGCTCACACGTGGACAAACGGGAGCTGTCACATCTCTTGGCTATGCTTCATTGAGAGGATATGGCCAGGTACATCCGACAGTCGGTGAAGTACGTGTAGGCTTACTTCCTATTTATGTGCAACATCCAAATGAAATGGAGCACAGTGCGGAAGATGAGTTTTATATAGGAGAAATTAGAGTGACTGAGGTAGAGTCATTTGTGCCAACAAATGTGAAAAATGAGAACAACGAATATGAACTAGAGTTAGAGATTGGTTATGGCATTTGTTATGGACAAAACGAAACAAAGGCAATAGCTATGAGCATTTTAGATCAATGTTTGGAGCATCCCGAATCCAATTTTCCGACGCATGATGAAGAATTTGTGTTATTGCATATAGATTCTGTCGAGTCTACAGGATTTATTTCTCACTTGAAACTACCTCATTATGTTACGTTCCAATCCAAACTGGATAGTATCCGTCAAGTGAAGAAAGGGGTGCAGAAAGTTGAAAGCTAATACACATTTTGCATTTTTCGATGAAGGATCTAAGAAAGAAATTCGACGTGCAATTATAAAGGCAGTAGCAATTCCGGGGTATCAAGTGCCTTTCGCTTCAAGAGAAATGCCAATTGCACGAGGTTGGGGAACAGGTGGATTACAAATAACCCTATCAATTATTGGTCAGTTAGATGTGCTGAAAGTAATTGACCAAGGAGCAGACGAGTCTGTAAATGCTGTAAGTATAAAAAAACTCGTTCATGAAACGACTGGTGTTGAAATAACAGAGAAAACTGCAGACGCGACTCTTATTCAATCACGGCACCGAATACCAGAAGTTCCTTTAACAAATGCCCAAATTCTCGTCTTGCAAGTACCGACGCCAGAACCCCTCCGGCCTGTGGAGGCAAAAGAACTTTTGACGAAAAGAATGCATGCGGAAGATGACTATAGTGGTGCATGGTTATTGCTTTTCGAACAAATTATGAAATACGGCAAAACGGCTACTGCGGCAGACCACCCGGTATACGTAAACGATCGCTATGTGATGGCACCAAGTCCAATCCCTAGATTTGATAACCCCAAAATGCATCATTCTGAAGCTTTAATCCTTCTTGGGGCTGGACGTGAAAAGAAAATATATGCAGTTCCTCCTTATACAGATGTAAAATCCCTTGCTTTTGAGGACTACCCATTTGCAGTCGAATCGTTTGAAGGTCAGCGATGTCACTTATGTGGTTCTACACATATCTTCTTAGATGAATTAATTAATCAACAAACAGGAAAAACCGTTTATCAATGTAACGACACAAACTACTGTTTGGACCAGTTAAATAAGAAAGAGGAAGCTGAGGTGCAAACCAGCTATGCATGAGGAACCAATATTAGAAGTAAAAAACTTACGAAAACAATTTGGTACAGGGTGCTACAAGTGTAGAGAAATTGAAAATAGGGAGTTAGAGAAAAATTTCTGTAAGCATTGTGGGACTGTGTATGCTTGCCAAGATATTTCATTTGATTTGTTCCCTGGAGAAATACTAGGGATAGTGGGCGAGAGTGGAAGTGGTAAATCGACGATGATGCAATGCCTATACTTCGATTCAGATGTTACTTCAGGTGAAGCGTATATTAATGATTCTTTTTTAGCTGGGAAAAACGTTTTTGAACTATCCTCCCAGCAAAAACGCTCGATTCGAAATCATGTATACGGCATGGTTTATCAAAATCCTGTTCATGGATTAAAAATGAACTTTTCTTCTGTCGGTAATATAGCGGAGAAACTAATCGCGGCAGGCAATCGCAATGTAGCGGTTATGGAAGCAACGAGTAAACAATTGCTGGAAAGCGTGCATATCCCATTGCATCGAATGAAAGAAGAGCCTCGAAACTTTTCGGGTGGGATGCAACAAAGAGTTCAAATAGCAAAGGCATTGTCGAACAACCCACCAATACTTTTTTTAGATGAAGTAACGACTGGTCTCGATTTATCTGTACAGGCAAATGTACTTGATTTGATCAAAAAAATTCAAAGAGATTTAGGAATTAGCATGATTGTCGTGTCTCATGATTTAGCAGTTATACGGATGCTTGCAGACCGCACGATTGTACTGTTGAACGGAAAAATTATTGAAGAAGGCTTGACCGATCAAGTTCTTGAAGATCCACAACATGAGTACACCCAGCAATTAGTTTACTCATTATTATAAGAGGAGCGGTGACTTTGTACATTATTCATAATGGGAAAATCATAACAGAGGAAGCAATAGTAGACGGATATGCTGTAGTAGTGCAGGGAGAAGTCATTCAAGCGATTATCCCTCAAGAATCGGTGGCGAATTATTCGGATGCTGAGCTCATTGATGCTAGAGGAGGATACATTTCTCCTGGATTTATCGATATTCATTCCGATTATATTGAAACAATAGCATCGCCAAGACCTACTAGTATGATGGATTTTAATATTAGCCTAAGAGAAGCAGAGAAAATATTAATTAGCCACGGAATTACTACGATGTTTCATTCGCTTTCCTTTTACCGTGAGGATGTTTTTACCCATAAACCAATGCGAAATCCGAACAATATTCAACGAATGGTAGATGCAATAGATGCTACGCATCACGAGCTACATTTAATCCGTCACCGGTTACATGCTCGATTCGAAATAGATAATGTCGATGAGATTGACAGCCTTGTTCAAAATATCGAAAATGGCAAAGTGCATTTACTGTCATTTATGGATCACACCCCAGGGCAAGGACAATACCGCAATCTAGAAGTGTATCGCGAAACGTTAAAGGGATATCGCAATATTTCTGATGACGATGTGAATGTATTAATCGCGGAACGACAAAGCACTGAGTTTTTAACGATTGAGAAAATAAAAGAAGTGGCAGAGCTTGCTATATCAAGAGGGATTGCTGTCGCCTCACATGATGATGACGAAATTCAAAAGCTAGAGCTCGTAAAATCCTTTGGAACAACAATTAGTGAATTTCCTATTACGCTCGAAGTAGCAAAAAAAGCTAAGGAAATGGGCCTACATACGATAGCAGGGGCACCAAACGTATTGTTAGGTGGTTCCCACTCTGGGAATTTGTCGGCAACAGAAGCCATTGCAAATGACTGTGTAGACATCTTGTGTAGTGACTATTATCCAGCTGCATTACTCCACGCTATTTTTGATTTGCATGAAAAGCACGGCAATGACTTACACAAAATGTTTATGATGGTCTCTTTAAATCCTGCTAAAGCGGTGAAAATGGATGATGAATTAGGATCTATTAAGGTTGGGAAGAAAGCCGACATTCTTGTAATTGAAAGAATGGAAGACGGTTATCCGATGCTGACTGCAACAATGGTAAACGGTGCTTTAATAACAACTACGCATTATCGGATCAAATAGTGAAACGAGGAGGTAGTAACATGACGCTGTTAGATGTTAAAGAGTTTGGTAAACGATTCACTATTCATCACTTAGGCAAAACGATTCCTGCAATTGAGCACATTAATTTCTCATTGGACGCGGGAGAATTCATTGGAATTATTGGGAAAAGTGGTAGTGGTAAGTCGACGATATTAAAGAGCATCTACCGTTCTTATTTACCTGACGCCGGCAATATTTTTTATAACTCAGAACGCTTTGGACTAGTTGATTTGGCTAATATATCAGAAAGAGAAATGTTGTATTTACGTAAGTATGAGATTGGCTATGTATCTCAGTTTTTGAATGTCATGCCGAGAACGACCTGTCGCCAGCTCGTTATTAATGCATTACTTGAAATGGGCGAAACAGAGGAAGTAGCCCTTGTAGAGGCAGAAAAAGCATTAACACATTTTGAAATGGATCCAAAATTATGGGATAGCTATCCTAATACATTTTCCGGTGGAGAAAAATTGCGATTAAACATAGCGATGGCAACCGTGAAAAAACCAAGATTGTTATTACTAGACGAGCCAACTGCAAGTTTAGACCAACAATCAAAAGTAAAGGTTCGTGAAATGATTGAGAAATTGAAAAACAGAGGAACCACTTTAGTGGGCATCTTTCATGACATTGAATTTATGGAAGGGCTTTGTGACAAGGTTTATGATATGCAAACAAGACAAATGACAGTTGCGAAAGAGACGGTTAGCTATGAAAGCTGATTTACATGTCCATAGTCGCTACTCCGACGGTTCGGAGCATACGGAAACAGTAATGAAGCAAGCTAGTCAGCGTGGTGTTACACATATTAGTTTTGTCGATCATGATACCGTTAAAGGGCTTTCGGAAGTTCTCGAACTAGGGAGAAAATACGGAATAAAAGTTATACCTGGTATTGAAATCTCAGCCTTCGACTATAAAAGGAACCGTAAAGTCCATGTTCTTGGATATAACTATCATCCTAGTGCACCACATATTCAAGCTATTTGTGATCCATTGTTAAAAAGGCGGCAGGAACATTCCCTCTGGCAAATGGAACAAATAAAATTAGCGGGCTACGAGCTAGATAAAGAGGCTATTGAGGAATCTGCCAAACCATCCGAGACCATTTATAAACAACATATTATGCACAATTTAACAGATGCTGCCTATACATCTCCAGCGTACAAGCAGCTATATAAAAGTCTATTTAAAGGGAGTGGAGTTGCCTCAGGGGATATTCAATACATTGATGTGTTTGAGGCAGTAAAAGCTATTGTGGCAGATGGGGGCATGGCGGTCATCGCTCATCCTGGCCAGTTGGATTCGTATGAGTTGATACCAGAACTACTAGAGGTTGGATTAGGCGGAATTGAAAGAAACCACCTAGACCACACGGCAGAGGACCATCTAAAGATAGAAGTCTTGGCAAAAAAATATGGCTTGGTTATGACAGGTGGTACAGACTATCACGGTGCTTATGGAGCAATAGTTGAAATCGGAGATATTGTCAGCCCGTCCTTTGAGAGGATGTAAATAAGGTTAATAGTGTTTAAAGATACTGTAAATTTACACAATTGGTAAATAATTTATGTTTCAATATAAACGTACGACTGGGTTAAAACATTGTAACGCCATTTTATTTAGCGAAAAGGAGAATTATTGATGAAGAAAAATTGGTTTATCATCAGTCTGGTTTTAGTAGTTGCTCTATTCTTATCAGCTTGCTCAGAAGGAACTGCTGGCGCGAAGGATGCAAAAGTAGATGACGTCATAAAAATCGCTT